>CP020563.1:1402315-2004631 GCA_002082585.1 Kitasatospora albolonga | reverse complement strand
CACCACGGAGCCGTAACTGTGGCAGACCAGCGAGACGTCCGATGCGCCGGGCAACGCCCCGACCAGCGCGTTCAGCCGTACGGCACCCTGCGCCGCGAGCACGCCGAGCGCCGCGTCCATGCCGAGACCGGCCGGGGCGGTGTAGTCGGCCCAGGCGATGACGGCGGTACGGGTGGCGGGTGCGGCCGCGCGCTCCGCCCCGTACAGGGACTTCGCCATGCCGACGGGCGCGGAGTTGACGCGGTTGCTCCGCTCCAGGGTCAGGAGGTCGGTGTCGACGCCGGGGACGACCACGGAGACCCGGTCGGCCCGGTCGAGGTCTCCGAACACCTCGGCGGCGCGGCCTCTCCCGGAGGGGTCGAAGGCCAGGATCTGCCGGCCCTCCCCGAGCAGGGACCGGAAGCGGTGCATCCGGCGGGTCGCCTCGCTCCGGCCGTTCGCCGAGAGCGCCTCGTCGTACGTCCGCCGCTTCTCCACGGCCGCCGCCTGTTTCAGGGCCAGCCGGTTGGCGCGGTAGCGCAGGGTGACCGGGGCACCGTTCAGATTCCCCACGATCGAGGGGTACTTGTCCGCGAGCGCGATCCGCTGCCCCGCGGTGAGCGCGGCGAAGAAGCGGGCCAGCCGCTGGGCCGGCGCCCCGGCATCGGGGAGCGGGTGGCCCGCTGCTCGGTCCCGGGCCCAGGCGGCGAGGGCGATCTCGCGGGGCCCGTCGGCGGGACGGTGGTGGGCGGCGGACCAGCCCGTGGTCGCCAGCATCACGAACACGACCGCGAGGGCGAGCAGCGCGCGCCATGCGGTCACCGTGGGGGAGGTGTCGAAGGAAGTCACTGCGTCACACCCTAGGAGACGTGCGCGGACACCCGTGATCCACGTGAGGGACATCACCCGGCTGCGAGGATTCAACCGGAAATCTTCACGGAGGGTCAGCTCGCCCTCGGCTCACCCTTGAGTCAGCTCACCCCTTGAGCTGACTCTCCGGCCGCCTCTTGGGCCGGTTGCCGCCAGTCGCTCGCCAGGGCCGGGACGAGCTGGTCCAGGTACTCCTCCGTGAGGTCGCGCAGCGCCTCCACGCTCGAGTCCTGGCCCTGGCCCCACAGCTGGCCCGTCACCCGCATCACTCCGGAGAACGCGGCGACGGCCACCCGGGGCCGGGGGTCCCGGTCCACGTCGAGGCCCTCGCGCTCCGCGATCAGCCGGGCGATCTGGTTCTCCAGGGCGACCCCGCGCCGCATATGGGCGGCGAGCAGGGAGGGGGTCGATTCGATCATCCGGTACGTCCGCATGTGGAGGTCGACCGTGATGACCTCCTCGATCGCCTCGCCGATGCTGTTCCAGGCGCTGAGCACCGCCCGGCGCATGGCCTCGAACGGGGCCTCGTCGGCCGGACGGGCGCGCAGCTCCGCGATGAAGCGGGACTCCACCATCTCCTGTACGGCGAAGGTGGTGTCCTCCTTGTTCGCGAAGTAGCGGAAGAAGGTGCGCTGGGAGACGTCGACCGCCTCGACGATCTCGTCGACGGTGGTCTGCTCGTACCCCTGGGTGGTGAAGAGTTCGAGTGCGGCGCGCAACAGGTCGTCACGGGTGCGCTGCTTCTTGCGCTCACGCAGTCCGGGCCGGTTTCCGGCTCTCTGCCCGTGGGTCACGTACCCGCCTCTTTCCGCTTGTTTGTCCAGGTCAGCTTACCTGTGAGCGATGCGACAGCCACTGACTCATGAATGCGTTTGTCAACTGTCAGCGACTGTCACTAGTCTCCCCGTATGACTAGTCAGACCACCCTTGACAAGGCGCCGCGGGAGCCCGGGAACGGCCCCGTACCCGCCGCTGCCAAGGGACTTCGCGGCCACCCCTGGCTGACCCTGTTCGCCGTCGCCATCGGTGTGATGATGGTCGCGCTCGACGGCACGATCGTCGCCATCGCGAACCCGGCGATCAAGGAAGACCTGGACGCCTCGCTCGCCGACGTCCAGTGGATCACCAACGGCTACCTCCTGGCGCTCGCCGTCGCCCTGATCACCGCGGGCAAACTCGGTGACCGCTTCGGCCACCGGCAGACCTTCCTGATCGGCATCGCGGGCTTCGCCGCCGCCTCCGCCGCGATCGGCCTCTCCAGCGAGATCGGCCTGGTCGTCCTCTTCCGGGTGCTCCAGGGCCTCTTCGGCGCCCTGCTGATGCCCGCCGCGCTCGGTCTGCTGCGGGCCACCTTCCCCGCCGAGAAGCTGAACATGGCCATCGGGATCTGGGGCATGGTCATCGGCGCGTCCACCGCGGGCGGTCCCATCGTCGGCGGTCTGCTCGTCGAGCACGTCAGCTGGCAGTCGGTCTTCTTCATCAACGTGCCGGTCGGCATCATCGCGCTCGTCTTCGGCCTGGTGATCCTCAAGGACCACCGCGCCGCCAACGCGCCGCGCTCCTTCGACATCTTCGGCATCCTGCTGCTCTCCGGCGCGATGTTCTCCCTCATCTGGGGCATCATCAAGGCCGGTGAGTCCTGGGGCTGGGGCGGCACCTGGACCTGGGTCTTCCTCGGCCTCGCGCTCGCGCTCTTCCTCGCCTTCGGCGTCTGGCAGACGCAGGTGCGCGAACCGCTCGTCCCGCTGGCGATGTTCCGCTCCGTCCCGTTGACGGCCGGAACCATCCTCATGGTGCTGATGGCGTTCGCCTTCATGGGCGGCCTCTTCTTCGTGACGTTCTTCCTTCAGGGCGTCCACGGACTGAGCCCCGTCGACAGCGGACTGCACCTGCTGCCGCTGACCGCCATGATGATCGTCTCCTCGCCGGTCGCCGGTGTGCTGATCACCAAGTTCGGCCCCCGCGTCCCGCTGGTCGGCGGCATGGTCTGCACGGCCGTCGCGATGTTCGGCATGACGACGCTCAGCGAGTCCACCGGCACCTTCACCATGTCCCTCTGGTTCGCCCTGCTCGGCTGCGGCCTCGCCCCGGTCATGGTCGGCGCCACCGAGGTCATCGTCGGCAACGCGCCCCTGGAGCTCTCCGGCGTGGCCGGCGGCCTCCAGCAGGCCGCCATGCAGGTCGGCGGCGCGCTCGGCACCGCCGTCCTCGGCGCGGTCATGTCCTCCAAGGTCAGCGCCGACTTCGCGGACAACTGGACGGCCGCGGGGCTGCCCGGCGAGCCCGCCCCGGGGCTGGAGAAGTCCGCCGAGTTCGGCATGGTCCCGGTCGACGCCCTCTCCCAGGCGCCCGGTATGACGCCGGAGATCATCGCCGGTATCGGCGGCGTCATCCGGGACACGTTCATGTCCGGCATGGGCCTGGCCTTCACCGTCGCGGGCTGCGTCGCCGTCGTCGCGGCCCTGGTCGCCACCTTGACCAAGCGGGGCGCGAACGCGGACGCGGGCGCCGGAGTCGGCCACATCTAGGAAGCGCGCGCACCGGGGGCCTGCCCCCGTACAACCGGGGGGCCAACCCCCGTACGCCGTCAACACGGCGCACACCACAGCCCCGCCGAATCCTTTCGGCGGGGCTGTCGCCTATCAGGGTGGCCCGGGCCCTTCACCTCTTCCCCGAGCACCGCCGCGCCGGTCAGGGTGGTCGCTACAGCGGGGCGCCATGTCGGCGCCGCGCACACGACCACGGGGGTTGATCCACCATGCGTACGACCTTTCTCGCCGCGGGCCTGGCCGTCACCGCACTGACCGCGCTCGTCCCGCAGGCCCTCGCCCAGGACCGTTCCCGGGCGGACGCGCACCCGGCATCGGACGCCCGGCTCGGCACCTGCGAGGCGGGCCGGCTCTGTCTCTGGAAGAAGCCCGACTTCGCGGGCGCCCGCCGGACCTACGAGCTCTCCACCGTCGACATCGAGAGCTGCACCCCGCTCCCCAAGGGCGGCGACGCCCAGTCCCTCGCCAACCGCACCGGGCGGCCCGTCACCACCTACCAGTCGGCCGAGTGCCGGGAGACGGGCGAGTTCGAGACCTACCCGGGCGGCGGGACCTGGCTGCCCCACTCCCCGTACCAGGTGCGGGCGTTCAAGATCTGGGAGAACTGATCCCGCGCCCTCTCCGGACGCGCGAGCTCCCCGGACACGCCGGGGCCTCCGGACACGCCGAGGGGCGGCGGCGCACCCGCGCCACCGCCCCTCGGGCCCGTACAGCAGCTCTCCGGCTACGCGTCGCCGCCCGCCGCGCCCGGATCGGCCGCTGCCACATCCAGGAGGTCGTAGCGGTCCAGCGCCGTCTTCAGGGCCGACCGGTCGATCTTCCCCTCCTTCGCGAGCTCGGTGAGCACCGCGAGGACGATCGACTGCGCGTCGATGTGGAAGAACCGGCGCGCCGCACCACGCGTGTCCGCGAAACCGAAGCCGTCCGCGCCCAGCGACTGATAGGTGCCGGGCACCCAGCGCGCGATCTGGTCCGGCACCGAACGCATCCAGTCCGAGACCGCCACGAACGGGCCCTCGGCCCCGTCCAGCTTCCGCGTCACGTACGGGACGCGCTGCTCCTCCTCCGGGTGGAGCAGGTTGTACCGCTCCACGTCCACGGCCTCGCGCCGCAGCTCGTTCCAGGAGGTCGCCGACCAGACGTCCGCCTTGACGTTCCACTCCTCGGCGAGGATCTTCTGCGCCTCGACGGCCCAGGGGACCGCCACACCGGACGCCAGGATCTGCGCCGGGATCTCGCCCGCCTCGCCCTGCTTGAAGCGGTAGACACCCTTGAGGATGCCGTCCACGTCCACATTCTCCGGCTCGGCCGGGTGCTGGATCGGCTCGTTGTAGACGGTGAGGTAGTAGAAGACGTCCTCGTTCGCCTCGCCGTACATCCGGCGCAGCCCGTCCTGCATGATGTGCGCGATCTCGTACCCGAAGGCCGGGTCGTAGGAGACACAGCCCGGGTTCGTCGAGGCGAGCAGCTGCGAGTGGCCGTCCGCGTGCTGGAGACCCTCGCCGGTCAGGGTCGTACGCCCGGCGGTCGCACCCAGCACGAAACCGCGCGAGAGCTGGTCGGCCATCTGCCAGAACTGGTCACCGGTGCGCTGGAACCCGAACATCGAGTAGAAGACGTACACCGGGATCAGCGGCTCGCCGTGCGTCGCGTACGCCGAACCGGCGGCGATCAGCGAGGCCGTGCAGCCCGCCTCGGAGATGCCGTCGTGCAGCATCTGACCCGTCGGCGACTCCTTGTACGCGAGCAGCAGATCGCGGTCCACCGCCTCGTACTGCTGACCCAGCGGGTTGTAGATCTTCGCGCTCGGGAAGAACGCGTCCATGCCGAACGTGCGGTACTCATCGGGGGCGATCAGCACGAACCGCTTGCCGATCTCCTTGTCCCGCATGAGGTCCTTCAGGATGCGGACGAACGCCATGGTGGTGGCGATCGACTGCGAACCCGAACCCTTCTTCGCAGCCGCGTACGTCTTCTCCTCGGGCTGCGGCAGGGGCTTTGCACGCACCACCCGGGTCGGCACATAGCCGCCCAGACTGTTGCGGCGGTCGTGCATGTACTGGATCTCCTCCGAGTCGCGGCCCGGGTGGTAGTAGGGCGGGTAGCCCTCGTCCAGCTGCTTGTCGGTGATCGGGATGTGCAGCCGGTCGCGGAACCGCTTGAGGTCCTCGACCGTGAGCTTCTTCATCTGGTGGGTCGCGTTACGGCCCTCGAAGTTCGGCCCCAGCGTCCAGCCCTTGACCGTCTGCGCGAGGATCACGGTCGGCTGGCCCTTGTGCGCCTTGGCCGCCGCGTAGGCCGCGTACACCTTGCGGTGGTCGTGACCGCCGCGCCCCAGGTGCAGGATCTGCTGGTCGGTCATGTCCTTGACCATGTCCCGCAGCCGCGGGTCGTCACCGAAGAAGTGCTCGCGGATGTACGCGCCGGTCTCGGTGGCGTACGTCTGGAACTGCCCGTCCGGCGTGGTGTTCAGCTTGTTGACCAGGATGCCCGTGCGGTCCTGCGCCAGCAGCGGGTCCCAGGAACGGTCCCAGACCAGCTTGATGACGTTCCAGCCGGCGCCCCGGAACTGCGACTCCAGCTCCTGGATGATCTTGCCGTTGCCGCGCACCGGGCCGTCGAGCCGCTGGAGGTTGCAGTTGACGACGAAGGTCAGGTTGTCCAGGCCCTCACGGGCGGCGATGGACAGCTGGCCCAGCGACTCGGGCTCGTCCATCTCGCCGTCGCCCAGATAGGCCCAGACGTGCGACTTGGAGGTGTCGGCGATACCGCGCGCCTCCATGTAACGGTTCATCCGCGCCTGGTAGATCGCGCCGAGCGGGCCGAGGCCCATCGAGACCGTCGGGAACTCCCAGAAGTCCGGCATCAGCCGCGGGTGCGGGTAGCTGGACAGCCCGTTCGGCGCCTTCGACTTCTCCTGGCGGAAGGCGTCGAGCTGGGCCTCGCTCAGCCGGTCCAGCAGGAACGCGCGGGCGTAGATCCCCGGGGACGCGTGTCCCTGGAAGAAGATCTGGTCGCCGCCGTCGCCCTGGTCCTTGCCCCGGAAGAAGTGGTTGAAGCCCACGTCGTAGAGCGAGGCGGAGGAGGCGAAGGTGGCGATGTGGCCGCCGACACCGATCCCGGGGCGCTGCGCCCGCGAGACCATCACGGCCGCGTTCCAGCGGGTCGCGTTGAGGACCTTGCGCTCGATCTCCTCGTCGCCGGGGAAGAACGGCTCGTCCTTCGTGGCGATCGTGTTCACGTAGTCCGTGCTGCGCATCTCCGGCACGGCGACACGCTTCTCACGCGCGCGCTCGATGAGGCGGAGCATCAGGTAGCGGGCCCGCTCACGGCCTCGCTCGTCGACGGCGGCGTCGAGGGAGTCGAGCCATTCCCGGGTCTCCTCGGGATCGAAATCCGGGACCTGGCTCGGAAGGCCGCCAATGATGATCGGGTTGCGATCGGATCCGGAAGCCACACTGTTCCTTCGCTGTTCGGTGGTGCTCTGCGGGGTCTTGTTACGGGAACGTACCCCCGGGACAACTGTGTGCGCGCCGCCTCCATCGTGCTACCGCGAAGCCCCGGACGTCATCTCTACCGTGGGGTAACCCCGAGGTTCCGAAATTTCTTCTGCGGGGCACGAGTATGGGCAGTGCACGGCTGGGTACGGGCAAACCGCAACCTTACGCCCAAGGCGTCCAAGTGTTCCCAAAGGCTGTTCGGCTCCGATTGGCGGAGCGAAACGGCATAAGCTGAGGAAGGACGTAAACGGACGGGGCGACCTCGCGGAGCCCCGGAGGGGCAGCCCCAGGTCCCGGCGAGACATGCCGGAACTTGCGGTGACGTGGCAGGGAACGTCACCGTTTAGGCGGTCTCGGCCGCCGGGTACTTGCGCGATTCGCCGGGCCCGTGTGGACTACGGCCTACGCCCCGCGCACGCGCGTGGCAGCATTTTCCGAAGACATGATCAGGAGGCATCCCGTGAGCGCGACCGCGGACCACGCGGAGGAGCGGACCAACCCGGCAGCACGCCTGGGGTTCGAGCCCGGACAGGTGGTCCAGGAGATCGGCTACGACGAAGACGTCGAGCTGGAGCTCCGTGAGGGCATTGAGGCCACTACCGGCCAGGAACTCGTCGACGAGGAGTACGACGATGTCGCAGACGTCGTCCTGCTCTGGTTCCGCGACGAGGACGGCGACCTTACGGACGCGCTGGTGGATGCCATCGGTCTGCTCGAGGACGGCGGTACGGTCTGGCTGATGACGCCGAAGACCGGCCGTGACGGATACGTCGAGCCGAGCGACATCAACGAGGCCGCCCAGACGGCCGGTCTCGCCCAGACCAAGAGCATCAGCGTGGGCAAGGACTGGTCGGGCAGCCGCCTGGTCACCCCCAGGGCGGCCAAGGCCAAGCGCTGAACCACTCGCAGGACCCACCGGGGCCCCCGGACGGCGCTCAGGCGCTGCCGGGGGCCTTCGTACGCGCTCCCACCGGCCGTGCGTAGGGTGGGAGCGTCACCCGGATGGACGGATGGGCTCCGGGAACCCGGACGGACCGATGGAGTCCGGGAAGAGGGAAACGGCGAAGGGATACGCGTTCCATGGCGATCGAGGTCGGCACCGAGGCCCCGGACTTTGAGCTCAAGGACAACCACGGCCGGACCGTGAAGCTCTCGCAGTTCCGCGGCGAGAAGAACGTGGTCCTGCTCTTCTACCCGTTCGCCTTCACCGGGGTCTGCACGGGCGAGCTGTGCGCGCTCCGCGACGAGCTGCCGCGTTTCGAGAACGACGACACCCAGCTGCTCGCCGTCTCCAACGACTCCATCCACACCCTGCGCGTCTTCGCCGAGCAGGAGGGCCTGGAGTACCCGCTGCTCTCCGACTTCTGGCCGCACGGCGAGACCTCGCGGGCCTACGGCGTCTTCGACGAGGACAAGGGCTGCGCGGTGCGCGGCACCTTCATCATCGACAAGGCGGGCACCGTCCGCTGGAGCGTCGTCAACGGCCTGCCGGACGCGCGTGACCTGAACGACTACGTCAAGGCGCTCGAAGCGCTCTGAGCCGATCTTCTGGCGACCCCCGGCCAAAAGCCTGTTTTGGCCGGGAACCGGTCACTAGTATCCAATCGTTGATCCGATGCCAACGAACGACGGGGACGCTGGTGTCTGCCGGCCCCTGAGAAACTATCTGGAGGACTCGTGGGAGTCAGCCTCAGCAAGGGCGGCAACGTCTCGCTGACCAAGGCCGCGCCCAACCTGACCGCGGTCATCGTCGGTCTGGGCTGGGACGCCCGCACCACCACCGGTGGTGACTTCGACCTCGACGCCAGTGCGCTGCTGGCGAACGCCGAGGGCAAGGTCGCGGCCGACGGCAATTTCGTCTTCTTCAACAACCTCAAGAGCCCCGACGGCTCCGTCGAGCACACCGGTGACAACCTCACCGGTGAGGGCGAGGGCGACGACGAGGTCATCAAGGTGAACCTCGCCGGTGTCCCGGCCGACGTCGACAAGATCGTCTTCCCGGTCTCGATCTACGAGGCCGAGAGCCGCCAGCAGAGCTTCGGCCAGGTCCGCAACGCGTACATCCGCGTGGTGAACCAGGCCGACAACACCGAGCTCGCCCGCTACGACCTGAGCGAGGACGCCTCGACGGAGACCGCGATGGTCTTCGGCGAGCTCTACCGCAACGGTGCCGAGTGGAAGTTCCGCGCCATCGGCCAGGGCTACGCCTCGGGCCTGCGCGGCATCGCGCAGGACTTCGGCGTCAACGTCTGAGGACGGCGCTCACTCCGGCAGCACCGAGCAGTACCGGGCGCACAGCGCTCACGCACCACCCCGTCCGGCGTCGCACCTGCTGCGGCGCCGGACGCGCTCAACCGGGCGCTTTCGACGCCCGAGCACGGGCGCCCGAAAGCGCCCGTCCGCGTTTCCACGACTCGGGGAGGACACACATGGGCGTCACGCTCGCCAAGGGAGGCAATGTCTCCCTCTCCAAGGTCGCACCCAACCTCACCCAGGTGCTGGTCGGGCTCGGCTGGGACGCACGCTCCACCACCGGAGCCGATTTCGACCTCGACGCCAGCGCGCTGCTGTGCCAGTCGGGCCGGGTGCTCGGTGACGAGTGGTTCGTCTTCTACAACAACCTCACCAGCCCCGACGGTTCCGTCGAGCACACCGGTGACAACCTGACGGGTGAGGGCGACGGCGACGACGAGTCGGTCATCGTCCGGCTCGACCAGGTCCCCGCACACTGCGACAAGATCGTCTTTCCGGTCTCCATCCATGACGCCGACAACCGGGGCCAGGCGTTCGGCCAGGTGAGCAACGCCTTCATCCGCGTGGTGAACCAGGCGGACGGCCAGGAGCTGGCGCGGTACGACCTCAGCGAGGACGCCTCCACGGAGACCGCCATGATCTTCGGCGAGCTCTACCGCTACCAGGGCGAGTGGAAATTCCGTGCGGTCGGCCAGGGGTACGCGTCGGGGCTGCGCGGCATCGCTCTAGACTTCGGCGTCAACGTTTCATAACGCCACGCACGGCGCGAACGTTTCATAACGCCACGCATGGCGCGGGGGAACCCCGGTCGCACCAGGGGAGACCCTTACCCAACACGATGAGGTACCAGTGGTTCTGAAAACCTTCGGCTGGTCGTTCGCGGTGACCGCGCTCGGCCTGGTCGCAGCCTTCTTCTACGGGGGGTGGCAGGCTTTCGGCATCGTCGCGATCCTGACGATCCTGGAGATCTCGCTCTCCTTCGACAACGCGGTGATCAACGCCGGAATCCTGAAGAAGATGAATGCCTTCTGGCAGAAGATCTTCCTCACCATCGGCATTCTCATCGCCGTCTTCGGTATGCGGCTGGTGTTCCCCGTCGTGATCGTGGCCGTGAGCGCGCAGCTCGGCCCGATCGAGGCCATCGACCTCTCCTTCAACGACCCCGACAGGTACAAGGAACTGGTCACGGACGCCCACCCGGCGATCGCCGCCTTCGGTGGCATGTTCCTGTTGATGATCTTCCTGGACTTCATTTTCGAGGACCGTGACATCCAGTGGCTCCGCTGGATCGAGCGTCCGCTCGCCAAGCTCGGCAAGGTCGACATGCTGTCGGTCTGCGTCGCGCTGATCGTGCTGCTGGTCAGCGCGATGACCTTCGCGACCCAGGCCCACCAGCACGGCGGCGGGCACGTGGACAAGACGTCGACCGTCCTGCTCTCGGGTGTCGCGGGCCTGATCACCTACCTCGTCGTGGGCGGGCTCTCCAGCTACTTCGAGGGCAAGCTCGAAGAGGAGGAGGAGCGCGAGCACGAGGCCGAGGAGAAGGCCAGGAAGGCGGGCAAGCCCGTCACCGGGGTCGCCCTCGCCGGAAAGGCCGCGTTCTTCCTCTTCCTCTACCTGGAAGTCCTGGACGCCTCCTTCTCCTTCGACGGCGTCATCGGGGCCTTCGCCATCACCAACGAGATCGTGCTGATGGCCCTCGGCCTCGGTATCGGCGCCATGTACGTCCGTTCGCTCACCGTCTACCTGGTCCGCCAGGGCACGCTGGACGACTACGTCTACCTGGAGCACGGCGCGCACTACGCGATCGGCGCGCTCTCCGTCATCCTGCTGGTCACCATCCGGTACGAGATCAACGAGATCATCACCGGCCTGATCGGCGTCGTCCTCATCGGCCTCTCCTTCTGGTCCTCGCTCCGCCGCAACAAGGCCATCGCGGCGGCGGGCGGCGGCCGCGGGGACGCAGGCGGAGGCGCGGGTTCCAAGGCCCACGTCCACTCCGGGGTGTGACCCGGTAGGGATTGAGGAACGCTCTCTCTGCGGGGCGGCCCACACGGCGACGGCTCTCCGGGACCACCCGGACCCGGCCCGGTGGCCGCCCCGCAGCGATGTACGGGACCGGCGGACAGCAGGCGACAAGGCGCCGCAGCAGGCGACAGGGCGAGAGAACAGGTGGGGGTTGGGATGGGGTTCTTCGACGGCCTGTGGCCGGCGCGCGCGGCACAGTTCGACTCGGGCAACGGCACATCGAGCGCCGTCGTGCTCTCGAAACGCAACGCCACGGTCTCCCTCAGCAAGCAGGGTGCCCTCTCGGGCAACCTGAGGGTCAACCTGTCCTGGCGGATGCGCACCTCGGACATCGAGGGCCGCTCGCGCCAGAGCGGCCGGCTGCGGCGCCCCCTCCAGCTCTTCCAGCCCGAGGTGGTCCAGGCACACACCCAGGGCGTCGTCAACGTCGACCTGGACCTCGGCTGCATGTACGAGCTGACGGACGGCACCAAGGGGGTCGTGCAGCCCCTGGGCAACCTGCTCGGCGACCTGAACAGCCCGCCCTACATCCGGCTCAGCGGCGACGACCGCTTCGGAGCCCCCTCCGGGGAGACGGTCTACGTCAATCTCGATCAGCGCGACCAGTTCAAGCGGCTGCTGTTCTTCGTCTACATCTACGACCGGACACCCGCGTTCGACCGTACGCACGCCAAGATCACGCTCTACCCGGGCAACGGCCCCCGGATCGAGATCGAACTGGACGAACGCGCGCCGCAGGCCCGTTCCTGCGCGGTGTTCACCATGGAGAACGTCAAGGGCGAACTGATCGTGCGGCGCGAGGTGAAGTTCGTCTACGGCTTCCAGTCCGAGCTGGACCGACTCTACGGCTACGGCATGCAGTGGGGGCGCGGCTACAAGTCACGCACCTGAGCGCCCCGCCGCTCCCCGGTCCGCACGCGGAGCGGGACCGACCGGTCTGCCGGGATCAGGAGCGGATGAACTGCGGACCTTGCGGAGGCAGGACGAAATGCGGGTCGGGTGCGTGCGCGGCGGCTGCCGCGGGCTGCGGATAGCCGTACGCGGGCGGCGCGCCCGCCCCCTGCGGGTAGCCGTACGCCGGTTGCGGGGCGGCGGGCGGCGGCGCGGGCACCGGAGGCGCGGCGGGCGGTGCGACGGGGGGTACGGCAGGCGGTGCGACGGGCGGCGGATAGCCGTAGGCGGGCTGCCGGTGCTGGACCGTGGCCTGGGAGTCGGGCGTCGGGGCGGGGGCCGTGTGCGGGGCACCGGGCGCCTGCTGAGCGGGCGCGGGAGCCGGTTCGGCCGCCCCGTCCCCGGTCTCCGAGTCGTCGACGGAGATCCCGAAGGCGGTGGCCAGCCCGATCAGCCCGGTCGGATAGCCCTGGCCGACCGCCCGGAACTTCCACCCCTCGCCGCGCCGGTAGAGCTCCCCGCAGATGATCGCGGTCTCTTCCCCGGTCTCCGGCCGCACATCGAAGAGCGCCAGTGGCTCCCCGTCGGCGGATGCCGCGTCGAAGATGAGTATCCGCAGGTCCGGCACGCTCGCGAAGGCGGCACCGTCGGACGAGGCGGCGATGACCACCTGGTCCACCGAGGCGTCGAGCCCGCCCAGATCCGCCTCGATCGTGTCCGTGAGCCCCTCGGCGACACTGCGCTTCGGCAGCCGCCGGACCAGGCCGGAGGGGTGGCGCGGCTGGTTGTAGAAGACGAAGTCCTCGTCGGACCGCACACGACCCGACGCGCCGAGGAGCAGGGCGGAGGCGTCCACGTCGGGGACGTCGGCGCCCGGTGTCCAGCGCAGCACGGCCCGTACGGCCGTGGCGTCGACCTGGACGTTCGAGCCCTTCAGCATCGTGTGCGTCATGGGCGTCATCCTGCCTGCTGGCGGCACGTGCGGACAACGCGGGGGCCGCAACGGCCGGGTCCCGAGGTGCCGGTGCCGGGCGGAAGAGGATCGGAGCGGGGGTCGAACGGGTATCGGAGCGAGGGTGGAAGGAAGACCGAACGGTACCGCGAGGAGAGGCCGGGCGAAGGCTGGGCAACCGGAAATTCATGTACATCGGGAACTGTTGACACTCGTCCGTACGTACTATTACCGGCCATGCGTTGTTCGGCAGGCCAGGCAGGTCGGGGGAATCTCATGCGTCACTTCGGGTACATATCGCCCGCTGCCCGAGAGGGGCTGTTCTTCCGCGAGCCGTGCGAGTTCAGCGCCGACTCGCCCGCGAGCCTGCTCTCCGTCGCCCTGGGTGCCACGCTCTACTCCCCGGCCACCCGGCCCACCCTGGCCGACGACGTGATGAAGCAGGCCGGGCGCGGAGTCGTCTCCATGGTCCTGTGCCTGGAGGACTCGATCGACGACGCCGAGGTCGTCGGGGCCGAGGCCAACCTGGTCCGGCAGTTCACGGAGCTCGCGGCGCGGGACGCGACGGGCGCCGGACTGCCGCTGCTCTTCGTCCGGGTCCGCGAGCCGGGCCAGATCACTGACCTGGTGCGGCGGCTCGGCCCCTCGGTCCGGACATTGTCCGGTTTTGTACTTCCCAAATTCACCGAGGAGCGCGGAACCCTCTTCCTGGAAGCCCTGGCGGAAGCCGAAGCGGCCTGCGGGCGGCGGCTGTTCGCCATGCCCGTCCTCGAATCGCCCGAGCTGCTCCACCTGGAGACGCGCGGCGAGGTCCTCCAGGGAATCGCGCGCTCCGTCGACAAGTACCGGGACCGGGTCCTGGCCCTGCGGCTCGGCGTCACCGACTTCTGCTCGGCATACGGACTGCGCCGTGCACCCGACATGACGGCGTACGACGTCCAGATCGTCGGCTCCGTCATCGCCGACGTGGTCAACGTGCTGGGCCGGGCGGACGGCACCGGCTTCACGATCACCGGGCCGGTCTGGGAGTACTTCCGCCGCCAGGAGCGCATGTTCAAGCCCCAGCTGCGCCGCAGCCCCTTCCTGGAGGGCAGCGCCGAGGAGCTGCGTACGGCACTCATCGAGCACGACCTCGACGGCCTGCTGCGGGAGATCGAGCTCGACCGGGCCAACGGACTGCTCGGCAAGACCTGCATCCACCCGTCGCACGTGGCACCCGTCCACGCACTGTCCGTGGTCAGCCACGAGGAGTTCACCGACGCGCAGGACATCCTGCGGCCGGAGCGCGGGGGCGGCGGAGTGCTGCGCTCCGCGTATACGAACAAGATGAACGAAGTGAAGCCCCACCGGGCCTGGGCCGAACGCACGCTCCAGCGGGCCGAGGTCTTCGGGGTGGCGGGCGAGGACGTCGGCTTCGTCGACCTGCTGGCCGCCGGACTGGCGAAGTGAGCGCGCGTCGATGAGCGAGCGCGCGAGGAGAGAAGAGGCCGTGGACGTGGTGTGGTCGGGCGACTGGGTGGCCGAGCGGCTGGGCGTGGCCCTGGAGGGCGACGGGGAGCTCCAGGGGCTGCTGGGCCTCGCCCTGCGCCGCAACCCCAAGCGGGCCCACCTGCTGGTCTCCAACGTGCTGGGCAAACACGTACCCCAGAAGCCCTCGGTCGTGTACGGGGCCGGGTACGGGCTCGGCGAGCGCGTACGGGCCCTCCTCGGCGATGAGGAGGCCCGCCGCGCGGTCGTCCTCGGGTACGCGGAAACGGCCACCGGCCTCGGCCACGCCGTCGCGGACGGCCTGCGGGACGCCCCGTACCTCCATTCCACCCGGCGCCCGGTCGCGGGCGTCGCCCCGGCGGGCGGCTTCGAGGAGTCCCACTCGCACGCCACCTCGCACCTGCTGCTGCCGGAGGACCCCGAGCTGTTCGCGGGGGGCGCCTCCGCCCTGGTGCTGGTCGACGACGAGTTCTCCACCGGCAACACGGTCCTGAACACCATCCGTGCCCTGCACGCGCTGCACCCGCGCGAGCGGTACGTGATCGTCGCCCTGGTCGACATGCGCTCGGCGGGGGACCGCGACCGGCTGACCGCCTTCGCCGCCGAGATCGGCGCCCGCGTCGACCTGGTGACCCGCGCCGCCGGAACGGTGTCGCTGCCGGACGGCGTACTGGAACGCGGCCGGGCGCTGGTCGCGGCGCAGGAGAAGGAGCAGGAGGCGCAGCAGACGGGTGCCCGGGCGGGGACCCGGATGGAGACCCGGGCCGGGGGAGCCGGTGCGGGAGTCGCTACGGGCCGGTCCGGGGAGGCCCCGGAGGGCCCCGCCCCCGTCACCCGCGTCGACCTCGGCTGGCCCGCGGGCGTCCCCGACGGCGGCCGGCACGGCTTCACCCCGGCACACCGGGCGGCGCTCGAAGCGGCGCTCCCGGGGATGGCGGAGCGGATCGCCGCCGCGCTGGACAGTGGCGCCCGCCGGGTGCTCGTCCTCGGCTTCGAGGAGCTGATGTACGCGCCGCTGCGCCTGGGCACCGCCCTGGAAGCGCTGCTGGGGGCGGACGCAGAGGTCCGGTACTCCACCACCACCCGCTCACCCGTCCTCGCCGTCGACGACCCCGGCTACGCGATACGCACCCGCCTCGTCTTCCCGGCCCACGACGACCCGGCGGACGGCCCCGGCGACCGGTACGCGTACAACGTGGCCGGAGCGGGCTTCGACGCGGTGGTCGCCGTCGTCGACTCCACCGCCGACACCCCCGGACTGCACGCCCCCGACGGACTGCCCGCCCGCCTGGCGGCCCACACCGGCCAGGTGCTTCTCGCGGTGGTCCCCTCGTACACCCCCCCATCTGTTCAGGAGCCCGCCGTGCTGCCCGAGCCCCTCCGAGGCCCCGACTTCTCCAGTTACGCGCCGGAGGACGTCGGCTGGCTGCTCCAGGACCTCTCGGACACCGAGCTGGAGGCGCCCACCGAGGAGCGCGAGGAGGCGATCCAGAGCGGCGGCGCGCACTACGCCGAGTCGCTGCCCGTCGAGTACCAGCCGAGCGCCGAGTACCAGGCCCTGTTCACCGCCGCCCTGGACGCCTCCGCCGCGCGCATGGCCCGCGCGGTGGGCACCGTCACCGAGACGGTCCTCGCCGAACGCGGCCCGCGCCCGGTCCTCGTCTCGCTCGCCCGCGCCGGAACGCCCGTCGGGGTCCTGATGCGCCACTGGGCCCGCCACCGGCACGGCCTGGACCTGCCGCACTACGCGATCTCCATCGTCCGGGGCCGGGGCATCGACGCCACCGCCCTGCGCTGGCTGGCCGCGCACCACGACCCGGCCGACGTGGTGTTTGTCGACGGCTGGACGGGGAAGGGCGCGATCACCCGCGAACTGGCGGCGGCGATCAGCGCGTTCGAGGCGTCGAGCGGAATCACCGGCTTCGACCCGGAGATCGCGGTGCTCGCGGACCCGGGCGGCTGCGTCCGTACGTACGGCACCCGCGAGGACTTCCTGATCCCCTCGGCCTGCCTCAACTCCACGGTCTCCGGCCTCATCTCCCGTACGGTGCTCCGCGCCGACCTGGTCGGGCCCGACGACTTCCACGGCGGGAAGTTCTACCGGGAGCTGGCGGAGTCCGACGTCTCGGGCCACTTCCTCGACACCGTTGCCGCGCGCTTCGACGAGGTGGCGGACGAAGTCGACGCGGCGGCCAAGGAGCTGCTCGCCGCCGACCGGGCCCCGACCTGGGAGGGCTGGGCGGCCGTCGAGCGGATCAGCGAGGAGTACGGCATCCACGACGTCAACCTGGTCAAGCCGGGCGTCGGCGAGACCACCCGGGTCCTGCTGCGCCGGGTCCCCTGGAAGATCCTCGCCAAGCGCGGCGCGGGCGCGGACCTGACGCACATCCGGCTGCTGGCCGAGCAGCGCGGCGTCCCGGTCGAGGAGGTCGACGGCCTCCCGTACAGCTGTGTCGGTCTGATCCACCCCCGCTTCACGCGCGGTGCGACGGGCGCGGACGGCAAGGCGGTGCAGGGCGCATGAGCGTGACTTCATCACCGGCCACGCTGGTCGCGAGCGACCTCGACCGTACGCTGATCTACTCGGCGGCAGCGCTCGGCCTGGCGATGCCGGACGCGGAGGCCCCCCGGCTCCTCTGCGTCGAGGTGTACGGCCACAAGCCCCTGTCGTACATGACGGAGACGGCCGCCGCCCTCCTCACCGAGGTGGCCGGTTCCACGGTCTTCGTGCCGACCACCACCCGCACCCGTGAGCAGTACCACCGCATCCACCTCCCCGGCCCCGCCCCCCGGTACGCGATCTGCGCCAACGGCGGCCACATCCTGGTCGACGGGGTCTCCGACCGGGACTGGCAGCGGCAGGTGGAGACACGCATCGCCGAGGAGTGCGCACCCCTCACCGAGATCCGCGCCCACCTCGCCACCACCGCCGACCCGGCCTGGCTCCTCAAGGACCGGGTGGCCGAGGACCTCTTCGCCTATCTGGTCGTGGAGCGTTCCCTCCTCCCCGAGGAGTGGGTGAAGGAGCTGGCGGTCTGGGCGCAGGAGCGCGGCTGGACGGTCTCGCTCCAGGGCCGCAAGATCTACGCGGTCCCGGCCCCGCTCACCAAGAGCGCCGCGATGAACGAGGTCGCCCGCCGCTCCGGCGCCACCCGCACGCTCGCCGCCGGGGACTCCCTCCTCGACGCGGACCTGCTCCTGGCCGCCGACCTCGGCTGGCGCCCCGGCCACGGCGAACTGGCCGAGGACGACTGGCAGGCCCCGCACGTCGTGGCGCTGGAGGAGCGGGGCGGGGCGGCGGGGGAGGAGATCCTGCGCCGGTTCCTGGCGGCCTCGGCGGCGTGATCACCTCTCCGGCGGGTTCGGCTGCGCGAGGGCGAGGCTTGGGGAAGGCTGGGGGCATGACCAAGGGCAACGAGACCACGATCACCGACGAGCTGTACGCCTACATGCTGGCCCACAACCCGCCGCTGGACCCGGTCCAGCGGGAGCTGGTGGAGACCACGTACGCCCGGTTCCCCGACCACGCGGGCATGGTGTCGGCCGAGGAACAGGCCCCGCTGCTGGCCTTCCTCGTCCGGCTGGTGGGCGCCCGGCATGTGGTGGAGGTCGGTACGTTCACCGGGTTCAGCGCCCTGGCGATGGCCCAGGCGCTGCCCGCCGACGGCACGCTGATCGCCTGCGACATCTCGGAGGAGTGGACGGCGTACGGCCGCGAGGCATGGGCGAAGGCGGGCGTCGCGGACCGGATCGACCTGCGTATCGCCCCGGCCCTGGACACCCTGCGCGCGATGCCCGCCGAGCCGCACATCGACTTCGCCTACCTGGACGCGGACAAGGGCGGATACATCGCGTACTGGGAGGAGCTGGTGCCCCGGATGCGGCAGGGCGGGCTCATCGCGGTGGACAACGTGCTCTTCCACGGCGGGGTCACCGATCCGGAGGCGACCGGTCCGACGGCGGCGATCAAGGAGTTCAACGAGCATGTGACCGCCGACGCCCGGATGGACAGCGTGCTGCTCACGGTCGCGGACGGTCTGACGCTCGCGCGTAAGAAGTGACGCTCTCACCCGAGAAGTGACGCTCTCACGCGAGAAGTAGCGCGCGAGGCTTTCCCGCTTCTACGCGGCCGGACTCAGCCGCAGCACCCGCCGCCGCAGCAGCCACCGCCCCCGCCGCCACCGGACGGCGCGGGCGCGGACGCGGCGGCGCCGCCCACGGCCACGGCGGAGAGCAGCTTCACGGTGTCGTCGTGGCCCGCGGGGCAGGAGGCCGGGTCCGAGGACTGGGCCATGGGGCGGCTGAGCTCGAACGTGTCGCCGCAGGTGCGGCAGCGGAATTCATAGCGAGGCATGACCTCAGGCTAGAGCCATCGGGGGCCGACGGCTACGGCCCCCGACGACGGGCTTGCTCAGGCCCCGCCGCCACGCTCCTCACGGATGTCGGAGACGACCCGGGCAGCGGTCTGCCGAACGGCCTCGGTCTCGGTCAGGAAGTGCCAGTAGTCGGGGTGACGGCCCTCAAGACCGGCGATGGCCCGGTCCAGCCGTGCCACGGAGTCGTCGAGCGGCCGGGCGTGCCGGGGATCGGGCGTATGGCGGCCGGCCATGGCGAGGCGCTGCGCGTCCCGTACGGCGAACCGCGTCCGCTCGATCTCCTGCTGCGGGTCCTTCGCCACGGCGTCCAGCCGCTGCAACCGGTCCCCGGCAGCGGAGACCGCTTCGTCGACCGCGTTCAGCAAGGCGCGGACCGTGGAGAGCCGGGAGGTGGCATCCGCCCAGCGCTGCTCCTCCCGCGCCTTCGCCGCCTCCGCGAGCTTCTCCTCGGCCTGCCGTACGTTGACGGCGGCCTGCTCCGGCACCGGCTGGAGGTCCTGCCAGCAGGCGGCCGAGAAGCGCCGCCGCAGCTCGCTGAGCACCGGCTCCACGGAGCCCGCCCGCGTGGTCAGGGCCTGGGCGCGGGTCCGCAGCGACACCAGACGCCGGTCGATCTCGGCGGCCCGCTCCGGCAGCCGCTCCGCCTCGGCCCGAAGCGACTCCGCATCGCGCAGGACCACATCGGCCCGCTGGAGCGTCTCGGCGACACCGTGCTTCCCCGCGCCCTGGTTGAGCTTGGTCAGCTCGGGGGCGAGGGCGGCGAGCCGGGCCGCGAGCTCATCGGCGCGCAGCCCCGCCGCCCGTACGGCATCGAGCGCGTTGCTCGCCCCGAGCAGCGCCTGCCGGGCCCGCTCCACGGCGGGGGCCAGCCGGGCGAGCTGGGTCTCCGCACTGCCCAGCAGGGTCCCGAGCCCCTGCCCGAACCGGTCCAGCTCACCCTTGACCCGTACGAGATCGTCCTTGGCCCGGGTCAGCTCGGTGCGGGCACGGGAGGCGACGGAGGGCTCCAGATCGTCCCGGTCCAGATCGTGGGCGTCGACGGCGGTGATGTAGGCGTGGCTGACCTCGTCGATGCGCCGCCCCAGCGCGGCGAAGTCCTCCGCCGCCTTGCGGCCCCGCGGGGAGTTGTCCACGGCGTTGATGGTCTCGATGGAGATCTGGAGGTCGCGCTGGGCGGTGTCCAGCTCGTAGAAAGCCTCGGCCGCCGCGTCCCGGGCCGCCTGGGCCTCGGCCCGCTGGCTCTCCCCCCGCCCGCCGAACCACCGTCGCGTACCGCCCCCGGCGAAGGCGGCGGGCAGCGCGGCGACGAGAAGGGGCACGGGCAGCAGCACAAGCCCCAGAACATCCCGGAGCCCCCGGCTGCCTCCGCCGTCCGGGACCCGCTGTCCGCCGCGGGCATCCCGGACGGCCTGTCCGCCTCCGACGTCCCGGAGCCCCTGTCCGCCGCTGTGGGTCCCCCTGTGCCTGCGCAGGCCCTGCTCGCGCTCGCCCCGGGCATCCGGGACGGGCTCGACAACGCTCTCGACGCTCTTGACGGCGGAACTTCCACCCGCTCCTGCCTCTGGCCGCGTGTGTGTCGCCGTCACATCCCTCTCCCGTGCTGTTCCGCCCCTGCCCGGTACATTGTCCCACCAGGTAAGGACGAACACACGGGTCGGTTAGTTCGCGCTTCTGACCTTGACTTCCCCGTTGTCGCTGCGGACCTTCACCACATGGGTGCTGCGGTCGCTGCGCGGCACCGCAATATCGACCTCCCCGTTGTCGGCGCTCGCGTTCACGGCGTACTTCTGTCCGCCCCGCGGAAGGTCGATGACGACGCTCCCGTTGTCGCTCACGGCGTCCACCAGATCGGGGACGCCGCTGAACTCCAGCCGGACCTCCCCGTTGTCCGACCGGGCGACCACGGACTTGGTGCCTATCCGCTCGGCGAGGACCGACCCGTTGTCGCTCTTGAGGTCGAGCGGCCCGCCCGAATCCCGTACGACGATGTCCCCGTTGTCGGCGGAGAGCCGCAGCTCGGTGTCGAACCCGCTCGCGGTGACCCTGCCGTTGTCCGCTTCGGCCCGCACGGTCACCCCGCGGGGCACCTTCACCTCGTGCCGGGCGGCGCAGTCGCTGATCATGCCGCTGCACTTCACCCGGAGCGTCAGGGTGTCGTTCTCCATCCGCCAGACGGGATCGGGTCCACTGCCCAGGAAGACCCACCCGTCGGCCCGCCGCTCCACCTCGACCTCCTCGACATCGGCCGGCACGAGCGTCACGGTCGAGTCCTCGGCGTCGATGGTCAGCGTCTTCCCCTTCAACGCGAACGACTTGCGCTCCACGGGCGCGTCATCGGCATCGGTGCTCCCGCACCCGGTGAGGGCCAGCGCGAGCAGCACGGCCCCGCTCGCCACGGCGAGGGCCCGGCCGGGAGTCCCGCGTCGCTCGCGGGCCGGTGCGTCGGTACGGATGTCCATGGTGATCGGTCCCCCAGGAGGTGCAGCCGGACGGTGCCATCGGCCGTCGCTGCCGATGTATCCGAACCGTATGTACTGGCACCCCTGCGAGGGCATCCGGACGGCTACCGTCTCCAGGGTGGGGTTATCCCCCCACTCCGGGCCTGGCTTTCCCCTCCCCGCTCCCCGTCCCGGAATCCCGTACCGGCTCCGCGGGTCGGGCCGCTCCGGCCGGTTTATGAGCAGGGGCACCGGTCCATGTACGCTGTTGCCTCATCCACGGGTGCGTAGCTCAGGGGTAGAGCGCTGCTCTTACAAAGCAGATGTCGGCGGTTCGAAACCGTCCGCGCCCACCAGTGTCGGCAAACGCCCCCGCAACGAGCCGTTGCGGGGGCGTTTGCCGATGGATCGCGAAGGCAGCCGGGCCCTGTGGCCGGAATGGGCGCCCCCGGCCCGGTGTTGTGGAGTGGGTGACCGACAGCACCGGTGGCTCCCCGTACACCCCGGCCGAGCGTGAAGCGGTACGGGAGCGGATCGCGGCCGAACGTGCCGGTACGGCCGAGCAGATGGCCGCGCTGAGCCGGGACTTCGAGGCCATCGTCGAGGCGAACGCCCTGGTGGCGGTCGACGACGAGCATGACCCCGAGGGGTCGAGCACCGCTTTCGAGCGGGCCCATGTCGCCGCCCTGCTGGCGCGGGCGCGCGAGCACCTGGCCGAGCTGGACCTCGCCGCGGAACGGCTGGAGACCGGCGACTACGGGCTCTGCGAGCAGTGCGGCAGGCCCATTCCGGCCGCGCGGCTGGAGGTGCGCCCGGCGGCTACCACCTGCGTCGGCTGCGCCGACGGACGCGCGGGCCGTCGCCGTTGAGGGTGCCCCGTACCTGCTCCGCGCAGCGACCGGGAGTTCCCTCCCGGGATGCGGTCCCGCAGCGCCCAAGGCACCGTGGAGACATGGCCGCGCATCCGCCTGTGATCGTCCACCCGCCCTCCGCGACCGGAGGGCGGCGGGTCACTGTGCACGGGCAGATCGTGGGGCTGGCGCACGGGCGGGGGGATGTGGCCGCCCTGCTGCGGGCCGCCGGGTTCGCGCCGGGACCGGACGAGGTCATCGAGCTGGACCGGCCGGGGCTGATCGAATGGCGTGGCGGCGACCTCGACACCTGGAGCCCGGCCGTGAACCCGTGACCGCTGTAGGCCCGTGAAGCAGCCGTGAGCCCGTGACCGGCCGTGAGCCCGTAAAGCAGCTGTGAGTCCGTGGTCCGGGAGCCCGTGGTTCGTGAGCCTGTGAAGCACCTGTGCGCGGAAGCACCTGTACGCGCACCCGTGAGCCGTCACCCGAACGGGTGCGTCCAAGTGGCTGGGCGGACGGCCCGCAGGGAACGTCGGAGTTGATCTGCGCACACCATCAGCGCAGGTCAGGAGCGCAGGCGAGCCGTCGTCTGCCCCGGCCGAGGAGTCCTCATGTCCCAGCCCACCGCACCGACGCCCGGCAGCGCCTCCCGCCCCGCCGGACCCGCCTCCGACGAGGACTCCGGCAACCCGTGGGCCGGTGGCGGAACGCTGTTCGCCGGTTTCCTGCTCCTCGTGGACGGTGTCCTCGGAGTGATCAAGGGCATCGCGGGGATCGCCACCAACGACGTGTACGCGGCGGTCAACGACTACGTCTTCAAGTTCAACGTCACCACATGGGGATGGATTCACCTCATCCTCGGCGTGGTCCTGATCTTCGTCGGCTGGGGCATCCTCAAGGGCGCGACCTGGGCCCGGGCCGTGGGCATCGCCCTCGTCTCCCTCAACCTGATCGCCAACTTCATGTGGCTCCCGTACACGCCGATCTGGGCCATCGTCACCATCGCCATCGACGTCTTCATCATCTGGGCCCTGTGCACCGACCGCTCCAAGCCGGTGTTCTGAGGCGGCCAGCGGCACCGAGAGGGCAGGCAGCACGGGGGCTGCCGTCCTCGACGGGAGTTACGAGATCCCCGCCATCGAGCGGGTCGGGTGAGGGGGCCGGGTGGGAGAGGGCCGGTGCTCGTGCCGGGCCGTTGTCAGTGGTGCGGTCCACACTGGAGTCATGTGCCGCAGCATCAAGACCCTTCGACCGCCCGCCCTCCCCGAAGAGGCCACCGAGGAGGACATGCGGGCCGCAGCCCTTCAGTACGTGCGCAAGGTGTCCGGTTTCCGCGCACCCGCCGCGCACAACCGGGAGGTGTTCGACCGTGCCGTCGACGAGATCACCGCAGCCACGATGAAGCTGCTGGACGGCCTGGAGATACGCGGGGGCGGCGCCGCCGCTCGGAGCGCCACCGTCGGACGTTGAGCCCGCCAGGGGGAGAGACCGAGGGGGCCGAGCAGGCTCAGGGGGAGACCGGCGCCGGGGCCGTGACCGGGGCCGGGCCGCCCGCCTGACCGGGGACCGTGCCCGGGACGGTCCGGGGCGCGGAGGCCGCTGCGGAGGAGCCCTGGAGGGCCTGTGCCTGGGCCCGTACCTGGGCTTGGGTCTGTGACGTCGCCTCGGCCATCGCCGCCCGTCGGCCGGCCGGGCGCTTCACGACGAACGCGGCCAGCGCACCCGCCATGAACAGGGCCAGCACCGAGACGGCCGTCCCGAACCAGGTCGAACCGAGCCACCGGCCCCCGAAGTAGCCGAGCCCCACGCTGTAGCCCGCCCAGGCCAGGCCCGCCAGGGCCGACCACGGCAGGAAGTCCCGCACCCTGCGGTGGGCGGCGCCCGCCCCGAGGGAGACCACGGACCGCCCGGCGGGGGCGAACCGGGCGATGACGACGAGCGCGCCGCCGCCCCGGCTCAGGGCCACGCCGAGACGTTCCTGCGCCCTGGTGAGACGGCGTGAGCGGGCGATCGCCCGGTCCAGCCGGTCGCCCCCGCGCCAGGCGAGGCGGTACGCGACGAGGTCGCCGAGCACCGAAGCGGTGGTCGCGCAGAGGATGAGGACGACGAGCGAGGGCACCTCACCGGTCGCGTTGCCGGAGCCGTTGACACCGGTCGAGCCCGCGGCTGCGGCGGTGGCGGCGGTGATCACGAGGACGCCGCTGGGCAGCAGGGGGAGGAAGACGTCCAGGAGCACCGACACAGCGACCACGACGTAGATCCATGGACTGCTGGTCAGCGCGGCCAGACTCTCGAGCACCCGTCGACTCCCCGATCGTGTCAACGCCGCGACGTCGCAGGGGAGCGGCATGGGCGGCAGGTTCAGCTGTACAGCGTACGCGTGAGGGTTCCGCGCAGATCGCTCAGGGTCGGGTGATGTTCCGCCGGTCACGTACACCTCACGGGCGGTACGCGCGTTAGGCAGGCGAAGCGACCGGTACGAGCGAGGAGCAGCAGCGTATGACAGCAGGGGCGGGCCAGGCAGCGGGAACGGCAGGACCGGCAGGACTCGCAGGACCGGCAGGCGAAGCCGAGGCAGGAGCGGGAGCGGGAGGCGGAGTACGCGGGGGACGCGGGGTGCTCGGAGCGCGGAGGCGGCGGAGGGTGCTGGTGGGGGCGGCTGCCCTGCTCATGCTCACCGGCGGCGTCGGCATGGCCCACGGCACGGCGGACGGTTCGGACGGCACGCCCGGCCCGGACGGCGCCGGGCACGCGGGCCACGCGGCCCACAGTCCGGGGAAGGCAAGCGCCCCCGGGGAAGGGAGCGGAGCGGCCGGGGAAGGGAGTGGGACGGCCGGAGACGCGAGCGGAGCGGCCGGGGAAGCGGGGATGGTCGGGGGTGCCTCGCGCAGTGGTGGCCTCTGGATGCGGGTCGACGGGGTCTTCTCCCCGCCCGGCTCCTTTGTCCCGTCCGATGCCCTGACGTACGACACCCGTCTCGTACCGGCCGCCGCGCGGATCGAGGTCACGCAGTACGCGGACCGGACCACCACCCGTGTCTCCACCCGGCTGCGGGGCCTCGTCCCCGACCGTGCGTACGGGATGCACGTCCACACCTCGCCCTGTGCGGCCGATCCCGCGTCGGCGGGGCCGCACTACCAGCACCGGACCTCGGCCACCGCGGACCCGGTCAACGAGGTGTGGCTGGACTTCCGTACCGACGGGAACGGCGACGGTACGGCGGAGGCGCGGCACGACTGGGGGTTCCGTGACGGCGGCGCCCGGTCGGTGATCGTCCACGATGTGCAGGGCGGCGCGGGGAAGCGGGTGGCCTGCTTCACGGTGCCGTTCTCGGCGTAGGCGCAGGCGCAGGCAAAGGCACAGGCGCAGGCGGGCGATACGGGCGGTGCCCCGTCCCCGCGCAACGTTCGCGCGGGGACGGGGCACCCGTACGCACCGGAGCCGTACCGGAGCCGTACCGGAGCGTCAGACCGATACGGCCGGGGACTGCTCCCGCCGGGTCTCGTCGGCGGGGGCCTGTGCGGTCGTCCCTGCCTTGAACAGCCGGTCCAGGGCCAGCGCGCCCGGGCCGGTGAAGACCAGCAGCAGGAACGCCCAGCAGAAGATGGCCGATGTCTCGCCGCCGTTCTCCACCGGGGTGAGCGCCTCGGGCTGGTGGACCACGAAGTACGCGTAGGCCATCGAGCCCGAGGCCAGGAAGGCGGCGATGCGGGTGCCGAGGCCGAGGGCCACGAAGGTGCCGCAGACCAGCTGGATCAGGGCGGCGTACCAGCCCGGCCAGGCTCCGACCTCCGTGTCCCGGCCGTTGAACACCCCGAAGAGGGACGAGGCGCCGTGGATCGCGAAGATCAGGCCGATGACGAAGCGGAAGAGGCCGAGCGCATAGGGCTGGGCCGCGTTCAGGCGGATGAGCATGTGGGGGTGGCTCCTTCGGTCTGGGTGGGGACGTGAACCGACTGAGCGCCTCAGGTTAGGGACACCTCACTAGTACTTGCAACTTCAACATCCTGTCGAGTGGCTGAAAAGCGACTAACCCTCGCTGGTGAGCGAACGCTCAAGAACGCCCCTCAGCTGGTCTTCCCCTCTGGTCGACTTGGCCTGGACCAATGTCAGCGCAGAGTTCCGGCCACGTAACGTCAACGTCATCAGCTGATTGCCGAACCAGGGGCCGCCCGTCCTGCTCCAGGTCACCGGCGAGCGCTCCGTGCGTCCGTGGCGCGTCAGCAGCCGCCCGATCCACCGGCCCGTCCGGCTCCAGCCGAAGCGGAAACCCAGCCGGATCGACCGGGGCACCGCGTTGTGCAGGGGTGAGCACGTCAGCTGGAGGACGCGGGCCTCCGGAGCGCCGCCGGGGGTGGCGGCGGGCCAGCGGGGTTCGGCGATGTAGGCGTGGTGCACGTCCCCGGACAGCACACATACCGTCGCCGGGGCGTCCGGACCGCTCCCCGCCCGGCGGAGCAGTTCGGTGAACCGCCCGAAGGAATCCGGGAACGCGGCCCAGTGCTCCAGATCGGCCGCACGGCGCAGCCTCTCGCCGAAGCGGGCCCAGCGGCCGCCCCGGGAGCCCGCGCACAGGGCCGCGTTCCAGGTCTCCATGTCATGGGCGAGCGGCGGCAGCAGCCACGGCAGCGAGCTGCCGATCAGGATGTGGTCGTACGCGGAGGGGGCCGACAGCACCTTCTCGCGGAGCCAGGCGGCCTCGCCGTCGTCCAGCATCGCCCGCCGCTCCTCGGTCAGGACGCGGGCCGCCCGGGTGTCGACCATCAGCAGCTGTACTCGGCCGAAAATGCGTTGGTAGCTCCAGCGCGTCCGGCCCGGATCGGCGTCGGTCTCCGCGGCGAACCGGCGCAGCGTCTCGGTGCCGTCGGGGGTCGCCCGGACCGCCGCGTACACGGGGTCGGCGGCCAGTTCGGCGGGGGAGAGGTTGCCCAGGTGCTGGTAGACCCAGTACGACATCAGCCCGCTGACGATCCGTTCGTGCCACCACGGGGTGGCGCGCATCCGCTCCTGCCAGGCCGCGCTGGTGTTCCAGTCATCGGTCACATCGTGGTCGTCGAAGACCATGCAGCTCGGCACGGTGGAGAGCAGCCAGCGCACCTCGGGGTCGCGCCACGATTCGTCGTAGAGGCAGGTGTACTCCTCGTAGTCCGCGACCTCCGTGCCCGGCGGCTCGCGCAGGTCCCGCCGGGCCGCGAGCCTGCGCCGCGTCGCCGCCGACGTCTCGTCCGCGTACACCTGGTCGCCGAGCAGGAGGAGTACGTCGGGGCGTTCGGCGGCCGGGTCGGCGGTGAGGCGGGCGGCCAGGGTGACCAGGGCGTCCGGTCCCGCCGGGTCGTGGCCGCCGCCGGGGGAGGCGGCCCAGCGGCACGAGCCGAACGAGACCCGGACGCCGTGCGGTTGCCCGGCCGGCGGGGGCGTGGTGATGGTGCTCGGCGGAAGGCGGGAGCCCTCGGGCGGCCAGACGCGCCTGCTCCCGATCCACACCTCGTACGCCGTGGTCGAACCGGGCGTCAGCCCCTCCACGACCACCAGCGCGTAGTGGTGTCCGGCCACCGCGAAGGTCGGGGACGCCCCCGACGCGCCGTCCGCGCACCGGACCTCCACGGTGCACGGACGGCTCGCCTCGGCCCAGACGGTCGCGGTGGCACCCGACTCCCAGTCGACGTGCCGCAGCAGTGGTCCCAGCCGCAGTCCGGCCATGTCGTGCCCTCCTCGCGCCTGCGTCACGGACGGGCTCCGTAACGTACAGAACGGCGGGGGAGGGTGCACGCGTTCCGTCGGCGAGTGGCTGGTGTCGGTGGCCGGTGGCCGGTGGGCGTTGTCGGCGGGTGGCGGCGGCCGGTGTCAGCAGCCGTTGAGTGCTGTTTGCAGCGCGCTCTTCTCGGCCGAGTCCACCTTGAGGCCGTAGTAGTGCTTCACGTGCACCCATGCGCGGACGTACGTGCACTTGTACGCGGCGCGCGGCGGCAGCCACTTGGCCGGGTCCTTGTCGCCCTTGGACTGGTTGACGTTGTCGGTGACCGCGATGAGCTGGGGGCGGGTCAGGTCGTTGGCGAAGGACTGCCGCTGGGCGTTGGTCCAGCTGCTCGCGCCGGAGCGCCATGCCTCGGCGAGCGGGACCATGTGGTCGATGTCGACATCGGACGCGGCGCTCCAGGTGGCACCGTCGTACGGTGAGTACCAACTGCCGCTGACCGCCGCACAGGAGGCGTTCTGCTGGACGTTCGTGCCGTCGCGCTTGAGGACGACCTCGCGGGTGTTGCAGGTGCCCGACTGGGTGATCCAGTGCGGGAACTTGTCGCGGCTGTAGCCGCTGGAGGAGCCCTCGGCGGCGACGGTGAGCTGGCCGAGGTAGGTGCGTGCGGTCGCCGCGCTGACCGGGGTGGGCATGGCGGCCTGGGCGGTCGGGGCGGTGAGCAGTACGGAGGTGGCGGCGAGGGCCGTGGTCGCGGCGACGACCGCTGAGCGACGCGCGTAGATACCGAACATGCGAACTCCCTTGATGTGGGGGTGCGTTGGTGGGCGGCATGTGGAGCCCGTCCAGCGTGGCGGCGCCAGGTTTCCTGAGGATGGGCACCAGATGACAGCGTGACGACATGTGCACGTCACATCAAGGGGTGTGACAGGTCGTACGGAAGTGAACCCGCCGTCAGGGGAGGCGCGAGGGAAGGTGCCAGGAGGGATGTGAGGGCGTGAGTGGGACGCGGGGAGAGGAGTGGGGGGTGTGAGAGGAGGTGCGGGGAGAGGTGCGAGGGCGTGCCGTTCGGGCGGCTCTATCGTTGCCGCGTGCTGCTTCCGGTCTCCCCGGCCCTCGGGGTCGTCCTCGCCGTCCTGCTCGTCTTCGCTGCCGCCGTCGCCGCGCGCGCCCGGCTGGGCCGTTCGCGCGAGATCCTCGTGGCCGGGGTGCGGGCGGCGGCCCAACTCGCCGCCGTCTCCCTGCTCATCGGCTGGGTGGCTCGCCATCTGGCGCCGCTGCTCGGCTTCGTGGCGCTGATGTTCGCCGTGGCGGCCTGGACGGCGGGGCGCCGCATCACCCGCAACCGCACCTGGTGGTGGGCGGCCGTGCCGATCGCGGCGGGGGCGCTCCCGGTGGTCGGGCTGCTGCTGGTCACGGGGCTCGTGCCGGTCCGGGGACTGGCGCTCATCCCGGTGGCGGGCATCCTCATCGGAGGGGCGCTCACCGCGACCGTGCTCGGCGGGCGGCGCGCGCTGGACGAACTCGCCACCCGTTACGGGGAGGTGGAGGCGGGGATGGCGCTCGGGCTGCTCGACCGGGACGCCCGGCTGGAGATCGTACGGCCCGCGACCGCGGACGCGCTGCTGCCGGGGCTCGACCAGACGCGGACGGTGGGGCTCGTCACGTTGCCGGGGGCGTTCGTGGGCATGCTGCTGGGCGGCGCCTCACCGGTGGAGGCGGGCGCCGTGCAGCTCTTCGTCCTGGTGGCGCTGATGGCGGTGCAGGTGGTGGCCGTCGCGGCGGTGCTGGAGCTGGTCGCGCGGGGGCTGCTGCACCGGGAGTGAGCCCGGGGGTGAGTCGGGGGTTCCTGGGGTCCCGGGGGAGGGTCCTGGGGTCGCTTCCCGGGGGTGGGCTTCAGGGGCGGGCCCTGGGGGTTCTTACGCCGTCGTGATGTGCAGGCGGATCGAGCCGTCTCCGGCCGCCTCCACCCGTACCCGCGTCAGATCCTCGACGTGTACGTCCGGCGCCAGTGCCGCGGCGCGCGGGCCGACCCCCACGACCCGCATACCGGCCGCCCGGCCCGCCGCGATGCCCGCCTCGGAGTCCTCGAACACGATGCAGTCCGCCGGGTCGAACCCCAGCTCCGCCGCGCCCTTGAGGAAGCCCTCGGGGTCCGGCTTGCTGGCGCCGACCTGCTCGGCGGTGACGCGGACGGCGGGCATCGGCAGCTCGGCCGCACCCATCCTGGCCGCCGCGAGGGCGCTGTCGGCCGAGGTCACCAGGGCGTGCGGGAGGTCGGCGATCGCGGCCATGAAGGCGGGGGCGCCGCCGATCGGGACCACGCCGTCGACGTCGGCGGTCTCCTCGGCGAGCATCGCCCGGTTGTCCGCGTAGTTCTCCTCGACGGGGCGGTCCGGGAGCAGGACGGCCATCGTGGCGTACCCCTGGCGGCCGTGGACCACCTTGAGCGCCGCCTCGGGGTCCAGCCCGTGCTTGAGGGCCCAGCGGCGCCAGCAGCGCTCCACGACCGCGTCGGAGTTCACGAGGGTGCCGTCCATGTCCAGCAGGAGGGCGCTTGCGGTGAGGACGGTGGCCGACATCGGCTGGCTCCAGAACGCGGGGGGATGGTGGTGCGGTGACGCGGGGGTGCTCGGTACAAGAGCAGCCCCGCCCGCCGGTCAGGGAGTGCGGGCGGGAGCTACTTTGTTCCACGAAGATACAAAAACCTGGGCCGGAAAGCCAATCCCGCAGCTCCGCCTTTGTTCGAAGGGCTCGCGCGGCCGGTCGGTGGGGAGAGCCTTTCCCGGTCGGCCGTGCCTGCTGAGGCTGCCTCCCCGCTCACCCAGGTCAGCCGTCCCGCCCAGGTCAGCCGCGCCCCCGGCCGGTCGTCTCGGCCTCCAGTACACGCCGGGTGTTCGGCCCGTACACGCCGGGTGGGTCGCCCTGGATCGCCTGATACGACTGGTAGATCCTTACGCCGTTCATCACCTGGTGGTTGAAGTTTCCGTCCACCGGGCCGCCGTACAGCCACACCTCCATGAGCCGGTTCTGCAATTCGGCCACCTGTGGGCCCTGGTCGCCGTGGCGCAGCGAGGAAGGGGCCAGCTCCGCGGGCGGGGCGGCGGACGGCGGTTCCGGGTCCGGGCTGCCGGTCTCCGGCGCCGACGGGGCGCCCGTGCTCGGCGTCGCCGTGGCGGAGGCGGTCGGGCTGGGCGAGGCGCTCTCCGAAGGGGAGGCCGAGGCGGACGGGGAGGCGGACGCGGAAGGGGTGGGTGAGGCGGACGCGGTACGAGACGGGGCGCCCGAGGGGGACGGAGACGGGGCGACGGAGGCCGCCGGCTCGTCCGTCGCGTCCGGGGCGCTCGTGGTCGCCTCCGGCAGGGCCTCGTCCTGGGTCCCGTCCCCGCCGAAGAGCCCCCCGGCGAAGGCCGCCGTGCCGACCACCGCCGCCACGGCCGCCCCCACGGCCAGGGCTGCGAAGGGGCGCCTCCGGCGCGGCTGCACGGGGTCGGCGCCCTGGGCGCCCGCCCCGAAGGCGGAGTCGGCACCGAAACCGGGGCCCGCGCCCATGCCCGTACGAGAGTCTGCGTCCATGCCCGTATGGGAATCCGTACCCATGCCCGTACGGGAATCCGCACCCATGTACGTACGAGAGTCCGCGCCCATGTCCGTACGGGAGCCCATGCCCGGGCCTGCGGGGGAGCCCGGGGTGCCGCCCAGGTAGAGCGGCATGGTGCTGGCCGCGTCACCGGAAGCGTCCTGCACCGGACCACCGGCACCGGACCCGGCACCAGCCCCGGTCCCGGCCCCCGGCACGTCGATCTTCTGGGTCTCGCCGACCCCCGCGCCCCCGGTGTCACCCGCGGGCGCGTCCCCCAGCGTCACGTACGGCCTGATCCGCAGCGGGTCGAAGTCCTCCGCCGCCGCCATCTCCGCCGAGCGGGCGGCGCGCAGTTCGTCCCCCGTGAGCTGGGCCGTACCCGTGTCCGCACCGCACCGGCAGGGCACCCGGTGTTCCGTACCGGGCTCGCTCGCCGTCCGTCTGCCGCACTCCGGGCATGCGTGTCCGGTCATCGTGGGTCCCCTCCCTTGAACTGCCTGCGATTATGCAGCCCGCTCCGGCGAAGCCCAATGCCCCCCGGTACTGCCCGGCAGACCACAAACGGCACTCGGCAGGCCATAACAGGGCAGAACGTCCAGGATGGGGGTGTAGTGGATCAGCGGATCTAGGAGATGTCCATGGCCCAGCAGCTGAGCCCGCCGCCCATGGCCCCCGGCGAGGGACAGTCCCGCCGGACCGTCCTGGTGGCGATCGGCGCGCTGCTCCTCGGCATGCTGCTCGCGGCACTCGATCAGACCATCGTCTCCACCGCGCTGCCCACGATCGTCAGCGAACTCGGCGGCATGGACCACCTCTCCTGGGTGGTCACCGCCTATCTCCTGGCGGCGACGGCCGCGACCCCGCTCTGGGGCAAGCTCGGCGACCAGTACGGCCGCAAGAAGCTCTTCCAGACCGCGATCGTCATCTTCCTGATCGGCTCCGCGCTCTGCGGCATGGCCCAGAACATGCCCCAGCTCATCGGCTTCCGGGCTCTCCAGGGGCTCGGCGGCGGCGGGCTCATGGTGCTCTCGATGGCGATCGTCGGCGACCTCGTCACCCCGCGCGAACGCGGAAAGTACCAGGGCCTGTTCGGTGCCGTCTTCGGGGTGACGAGCGTGCTCGGGCCGCTGCTCGGCGGGTTCTTCACCGAGACCCTCAGCTGGCGCTGGGTCTTCTACATCAACCTGCCGATCGGCGTCGTCGCGCTGCTCGTCATCGCGGCCGTGCTGCACATCCCGGTCCACCGCGAGAAGCACACCATCGACTACCTCGGCACCTTCCTCATCGCCTCCGTCGCCACCTGCCTGATCCTCGTCGCCTCCCTCGGCGGGACGACCTGGGCCTGGGGATCGGCGCAGATCATCGCGCTGGCGGTGCTCGCCGTGGTGCTGCTGGTCGCGTTCGTCGCCGTCGAGCGGCGGGCCGTGGAGCCGGTGCTGCCGCTGAAGCTCTTCCGGATCAGGACCTTCAGCCTCGTCGCCGTGATCAGCTTCGTCGTCGGCTTCGCGATGTTCGGCGCGATGACCTACCTGCCCACCTTCCTCCAGGTGGTCCACGACATCACGCCGACCATGTCCGGCGTGCACATGCTGCCGATGGTCCTCGGCATGCTGCTCACCTCGACCGGCTCCGGCCAGCTCGTCAGCCGCACCGGCCGCTGGAAGGTCTTCCCCCTCGCGGGCACCGCCCTCACCGCCGCCGGACTGCTCCTGCTCCACCGCCTCACCCCGGCCAGCTCCACCTGGGAGATGAGCCTCTCCTTCTTCGTCTTCGGCGCCGGGCTCGGCCTCGTCATGCAGGTCCTCGTCCTCGTCGTGCAGAACGCGGTCTCCTACCGGGACCTGGGCGTCGCCACGTCCGGCGCGACCTTCTTCCGCTCCATCGGCGCCTCCTTCGGTGTGGCCATCTTCGGCACCGTCTTCACCAACCGGCTCACCGGCCAGCTCGACAGCGCCCTCGCGGGCCGGTCCCTGCCACCGGGCGTCGACGCCGACCGGCTGGCGGCCGACCCCCGGGCCATCCAGATGCTCCCCGCCGACCTGCGCCCCTCGATCCTGGAGGCGTACTCCACCTCCATCACGGACGTCTTCCTGTACGCGGCCCCCGTCGTCCTCGTCGCCTTCGTGCTGGCCTGGTTCCTGCGGGAGGACAAGCTCCGGGGCTCGGTGACCGCCCCCGACACCAGCCAGACGCTCGCCTCGAACCCGGTGGAGCGTTCCTCGTACGACGAGTGCGCCCGCGCACTCTCGGTGCTCGCGACCCGGGAGGGGCGCCGGGAGATCTACGAGAAGATCACCGCGCGCGCCGGGTACGACCTGCTGCCCGCCGCGAGCTGGCTGCTGCTGCGGATCAAGCGCCACGGCACGGTCGAGCCCGCGCGGCTCGCCGAGGTCGCCCCCGTACCGCTGCGGGTGATCACCGAGGCGGCCCGCCAGGTGGAGGAGCGCGGGCTGGCCCGCCGCGAGGGGCTCCAGATGATCCTGACCGACGCGGGCGGCGAGGCGGTCGTACGGCTCTCGCAGGCCCGGGAGGACTCCCTCGCGGAGCTGCTGGGCGACTGGTGGGGGCCGGAGCGTCCGACGGACCTGGTCAAGCTCGTGGCCGAGCTGACGGCGGAGGTCAGCGGGTCGAGCAAGGAGCGCCCGCACATGCCGGCGCCGCCGCGCGACCATGCGGCGGACTGGCACCACGACATCGACCACCCGGACCACCGGGGGCACCAGGACCGGGGGCGCAGAGGCCGGGATCAGGAGGACCGCCCGGACCAGCTGCCCTGACAGCCCTTCCGGGCTTCACAGCTCCTTCGCGAACCAGACCTCCGCGTACGGGTTGCGCCGGTGGAAGGCCGGGACCTCCCCGTAACCGTGCTTCGCGTACAGCCCGCGCGCCTCCACCAGGTCGAGGCGGGTGTCCAGCCGGAGCAGCCGCACCCCGAGCGCCCGCGCCTCCTCCTCGATCGCGGCCAGCAGCAGCCCGCCGCCGCCCGTGCCCCGGTACTCGGGGCGTACGTACACCCGCGTCAGCTCCGCCGAACCCGGCAGGGCCTCCTCCGTCAGCACCAGCCCGGCGCAGCTCGCGGCCTTCCCCTCGTGGCGGCCGACGACGAAGAGGCCGGTCGGCGGCAGCAGCAGGTCGGCGCCGTCGTCGGTGAGCCCCTCGGTGATCTCCGCGTCGGTGGCGGGCCGCCGCCAGTAGCGGCTCGCCACCTCGTCGTAGTAGTCGCGGCGCAGCGCGGTCGCGTCGGGGGAGTCGAATCGTTCGGGGGTCACGGTCCAGGCCATGTGGGGCATTCTTGCTCCCGCACAGCCGAAGGACGACGTGTTTGATGCGCAGGGGGCACCAGTGAACCGATCCACCACCGACACCGGCACGGGTGGCGACACCGCCATGGACGCCGCGACGAGGGCCCGCAGCGTCCAGCACCTCGCCGACCGCTGGATACGGGACGCCCTGGCCCCCGGGAACCCGGCGGAGGACGGCGCCGGTTTCGTCTGCTCGCCCGCCGGGCTGTGGCTGGCGCTCGCCGCCGTGGCCGCCGGGGCGCGCGGCGGGACCGCCCGGGAGCTGCGGGCGCTGCTCGGTACGGCGGACCGGGAGGCGGCGCCCGCCGTGACGGAGGTGGCCCGGGAGCTGGCGCAGACCGGGGCGCTGGGGGTGGCGACCCGGGTGTGGAGCCGGGTTCCGGTGGAGCGCGCGTACCGCGAGGCGCTGCCCGACGTCCGCTTCGACGCGATGGACGCGGCGGCGGCCGACGCCTGGGTGCGCGAGGCGACGGGCGGGCTGATCGAACGGCTGCCCCTGAGGATCACCGACAGGACCCTCCTCGCCCTGGTCAACGTCCTGGCGCTGAAGGCCCGCTGGGAGAAGCCGTTCGACGCCCGGCGGACCCGGGACCTGCCGTTCACGGACGCGTCCGGGACCACCCGCCCGGTGCCGACGATGGCCAGGGACGTGGCGCCCGCCGATGTGTGGGCGGTGGACGGCACGTACGTCGTCGAGCTGCGCTGTGCCGCCGGTCCGGGCGGCGCCGGGGCCCGGGTCAGGTTCGTCCTGGGCGAGCCGGGCGCGGGCCCCGACCGGGTCCTGCCCGCCGGATGGGCGGACCGGGCGGCGGGCACCCCGCCGGAGGCGGACCGGGTGAGCATCGCGCTGCCGCGCCTCACCCTGCGTACGCGCATCGACGTCACCGGCCAGCTGCCCGCGCTCGGCGTCCTGCTGGCCACCTCCGACGCGGCGGACTTCTCCGGCCTCTCGCCCGTCCCGCTCGCCGTCTCCGCCGTGGTTCAGGAGGCCGTGCTGAAGGTCGCCGAGGAGGGCGTGGAGGCCGTGGCGGTGACGGCGGTCGCCATGCGGTTCGGGAGCGCGCCCCCGCAGCCCCGGCGGGTCCTGGAGCTCGCCTTCGACCGCCCGTTCGGCATCGTCGTGCTGCCCGCCGACGGCGAGGTCCCGCTCTTCACCGCCTGGCAGGCCGGGACGCCCGCCGACCCGGCCTGAGCCTTCCCGCAGCCGCCGCGCGCACCTGACCGCTCTTCGTCCGACCGCTCGTCGTCTCTTCGTCGTCTCTTCGTCGTCTTCGTCTCTTCGTCCGGACAGGAATTCTTCCCTCCTTCCGGACGAAGAGCGTGATGACAGTCAGGCAAAGAGGGGGTTGATTGTGTCTACCTCATAGGGCAATGCGAGGCTTCATCCGGCACTGCCCCGAGTCGAAGGGGCGGGGCATGGAATGGTGGGAGGGTCGGCGCAGCGTGGTAAATGCGGATCACAGTGTGCGCGGTGACGCGGTGGTGGACGTCAGGACGAGGACCGGGCTGACCCGTGCCCTGCTCTGGCTGGTCGTGGCCGCCCTGGCGGTACGGCAGACGGCGGTGGTGCTGCGGCAGCCCCCCGGTGAACGGCTCACCGATCTGGAGAGCTGGATCGGGGAGACCGGCGTCCTGCGGGTGACGGGCTCGCTCTACGACGACGGCCGGTTCACCGGGACCCCCTTCGCCGGTCTGCTGCTGAAGCCCTTCACCTTGTCGGCCGCGGCGCCCTCCGCCGTCGTGTGGACCCTCGGGGCCCTCCTCCTGGTGGCCGCCCTCGGCGTCGTCGCGGCCCGGGCCCTGCCCGAGCCGGTCGGCCGGCGTACGGCGCTGCTCGCGGTCCCGGCCGCGATCGCCCTGCTCCTGCTGTCGCTGCCGGTCCGCAACACCTTCCACCTCGGCCAGACCGGTCTTCTGCCGGTCCTGCTGGTGCTGCTGGCCTGGTTCGTGGTCCGGGACCACCGGTTGCGGGGCGTTCTCGTCGGCCTCGCCGCCGCCCTTCAGCCGGTGCTCCTGCTCTTCGCGGCGCTGCTCTGGCTGACCGGGAAGCGGCGGGCCTCGGTGACCGCGGGGGCCGCCTTCGCCTTCTGCACGGCCGCCGCCTGGGCCGCGGTGCCGAAGGACTCGTGGACGTACTGGGTGCACCATGCGGCGGGCGCCGGGCTGGGCGAGCGGGCGGACGGCCTCGCCAACCAGTCCCTGCACGGCGTGCTGCTCCGGCTCGGCCTGGCGGGACCGGCCGAGATCGCCCTGTTCCTGGTGCTCGCGGCGGCGGTCACCGTCATCGGTGTGCGCCGCGCGGTCCGGTACGCCCAGGACGGGCAGCCGCTCCTCGCCGTGGCCGTGACCGGGTGCGTCGTGGTGGTGGTCTCGCCGACCGCCTGGCAGCACCAGCTGCTGTGGGTGCTCCTCGCCGTCGTCGGCAAGGTCGGCAAGCGCGCCTCCGACCGGCTGGTCTGGCCCGCCGTCGTGGTGCTCGTCCTCACGCTTCCCGGCAAGATGCTGCTCCCGAACGTCGGCCCGATCACCTCCGTACGGGACAACGGGCTGTTCCTCGCGGCGCTCGGCGCGGCCTGCCTCGTCCCGTTCCTGGCGCGCACCTCGCCGTACTGGCAGCGGCCGATCCCCACCGACCACGCGAAACCGGTCGCCGCGCGCTGGAGACGTGTGCCGCTCCTGCCGTTCTGGCGCCGGGTGCTCCACCGCCCCAACCTCCTGCTGGAACTCCTGCTCATCCGCGCCGTCTACTCCGCGTACTCCCAGGTCCGCCTCGCCGCCACCGCAGGCCGCCCCGTCGCCGAGGAGCACGGCCGGCAGATCCACGCCATCGAGCAGTGGCTGCACATCGACATCGAGCTGTGGGTCAACCACACGGTCGTCGAGATCGCCTGGCTGCGGGAGTTCTTCGACTACTACTATTCGACCTTCCACTTCCTCGTCCCGCTGGCGATCCTCGGTGTGCTGTACGCGCGCCGCCCCGCCGACTACCGCTGGGCCCGCACCTCCATCGGCTTCGCCACCGTGCTGGCGCTCGTCGGCTTCTGGCTCTACCCGCTGGCCCCGCCCCGGCTCATGCCCGGCCTCGGCTTCATCGACACCCTCCACGGGGTCCAGGACTTCGCGAAACCCGACTACGGGACGCTGACGGGGGTCACCAACCAGTACGCGGCGATGCCGTCGCTGCACTTCGGCTGGTCGCTGTGGTGCGGGGTGGTCATCGTGATCCTCGCCCCGAAGCTGTGGATGAAGGCGCTCGGCCTGCTCCACCCGCTCTTCACCGTCGCCGCGATCGTGGCGACGGCGAACCACTGGGTGCTGGACGCGGTCGGCGGGGGGCTGGTCGTCGCGCTGGGCTTCGGGCTGACGTACCTGCTGTCCGGCCCGCGCAGGCTGGCGACCGACCAGAAGCAGAAGCGGGAACCACGGTCCACCGTGCCCGTTCCCGTGCCCGTACCTGCCCCCGCGCCCGCCCCGGCGGCCGAATCCCTCCCCGCGCCCGAGGCCGTCCCCACACCCATTCCCGCCGAGGTCGCGGAGAAGGTCGGCGGAGGCACGTAGCGGTCGGCACAGCGCAGGCGGCCGGCAGCGCAGACGGTCGGCAGCCCAGGCGGTCAGCAGAGCGCACAGGCCGAAGGGGTGCCGGGACGGTGGTGAACGCGTCCCGGCACCCCTTCGGCATGGATCGCCGCGTCTCCCCATGGTCCGCCCACCGCGCCCGCCCCGCCACTCGTGGCCCGGCGTCAGCCGAGGGGCGTGCTCACCTGAAGCTGCTTGATCCCGTTGAGCCAGGCCGAGCGCAGCCGTCGCGGGTCCTCCAGGAGCCGCAGATCGGGCAGTACGTCGGCGATGGCGTTGAAGATCAGGTCGATCTCCATCACGGCCAGCGACTTGCCCAGGCAGAAGTGCGGCCCGCCGCCCCCGAACCCGAGGTGCGGATTGGGGTCGCGGGTGATGTCGAAGACCTCCGGGGCGTCGAACACCTCGGGGTCGTTGTTGGCGGAGGAGTAGAACAGCCCGACCCGCTCGCCCTTCCTGATCCGCTGACCGCCCAGCTCCAGATCCTGGGTGGCGGTCCGCTGGAAGGAGACCACGGGGGTCGCCCAGCGGACGATCTCTTCGGCCGTCGTCCCCGGGCGCTCCCGTTTGTAGAGCTCCCACTGCTCGGGGTGGGTGAGGAAGGCGTGCATGCCGTGGCTGATGGCGTTACGGGTCGTCTCGTTGCCCGCCACCGCGAGCAGGATCACGAAGAACCCGAACTCGTCGGAGGACAGGTTCCCCTCGCCCTCCGCCGCGACCAACTGGCTCACGATGTCCTGGGCCGGGCACTCCTTGCGGGCCGCCGCCAGGTTCATCGCGTACGCCACGATCTCCATCGCCGCCTCGGCGCCGACCTCCTCGGTGATCGCGTACTCGGGATCGTCGTACGCGGCCATCTTGTTCGACCAGTCGAAGATCTTGGACCGGTCCTCCTGCGGTACGCCGATGAGTTCGGCGATCGCCTGGAGCGGCAGCTCCACCGCGATGTCCGTGACGAAGTCGAACGAGCCGTCGGCCCCGGCCGCTGCCCCCGTGTGCGCGGTCTCCACGATGGAACGGGCCCGTGCCCGCAGGGCCTGCTCCAGCGAGCGCACCGCGCGCGGGGTGAAGCCGCGCTGGACGATCTGACGGACCCGGGTGTGCTCCGGCGGGTCCATGTTCAGCATGATCAGTTTCTGGACCTCGATCTGGTCGCGGCTGATCGTCTCGTTGAAGCGGATGACGGCGGTGTTGGTGTTCGAGGAGAACAACTCCGGGTGCGTGGAGACGTACTTGACGTCCGCGTGCCGGGTGACGGCCCAGTACCCCTCGTCGCCGAAGCCCGAGATGTTGGCGGGCTGGGCGCACCACCACACCGGGGCGGTCTGCCGCATCAGGGCGAACTCCGGGTGCGGGACGCGGGCTTGGAGGAGGTCGGGGTCGGTGAAGTCGAACCCGTCGGGCAGATGGGGGCAGCGCATGGGCACCTCTCCACTCCGGATCTGGCGGCGAACCGTCCGACAGCCGCCCTCGCCTGGCGTTCCTGACGCTCCATCAGAATCTGCCCGCAAGGTAGTAACGAGTTCTACAAGTCGCAAGACTCCCGGCCCGATCCGTTCCCCGGTCGACCCCGCGCACGGTAGGCCCGCCCCGGTGCGGGGCGCGCGCAGGGCGCGTACGCGGTGCCTGCACGCCCCTTGCGCAGCCGGTCCCGCGTCACGAGACTGCTTGCATAACTAGAACGCGTACTAGTTCCTTCCGTAGGCGCCGGGACGCCACCGGCGGAAGGGCGAGGAGAGGACGAGCTCATGGCCGCGGAACCCGTCATCGTCGAAGCCGTACGCACCCCGATCGGCAGGCGCGGAGGCGCGCTCGCCAATCTGCACCCGGCCTATCTGCTGGGCGAGACCTACCGTGAACTGCTCGGCCGCACCGGTATCCAGGCCGACTGCGTCGAGCAGATCGTCGGCGGCACCGTCACCCACGCCGGGGAGCAGTCCATGAACCCGGCCCGCAACGCCTGGCTGGCCGTCGGCCTGCCGTACGAGACCGCCGCGACCACCGTCGACTGCCAGTGCGGCTCCTCCCAGCAGGCCGCGCACATGGTCGCCAACATGGTGGCCGCCGGGGTCATCGACGTGGGCATCAGCTGCGGCGTCGAGGCGATGTCCCGGGTCCCGCTGGGCAGCGGCTCCAAACACGGGCCGGGCAAGCCCTGGCCCGACGAGTGGAACATCGACCTGCCCAACCAGTTCGAGGCCGCCGAGCGCATCGCCCGCAAACGCGGCCTCACCCGCGAGAAGGTCGACGCGCTCGGCCTCCTCTCCCAGCAGCGGGCGGCCGAAGCCTGGGCCGAGGAACGCTTCAAGCGTGAGACGTACGCCGTCCAGGTCCCCACCACCGAGGAGGAGCAGGCGGCCGGCCAGGGCATGTGGCGGCTCGTCGACCGGGACGAGGGGCTGCGGGACACCTCGATGGAGGCGCTCGCCGGGCTGAAGGCGGTCATGCCGACCGCCGTCCACACCGCCGGGAACTCCTCGCAGATATCCGACGGGGCCGCCGCCCTCCTCTGGTCCTCCAAGCGCATGGCCCGCGCCCTCAGGCTCAGGCCCCGGGCCCGGATCGTGGCCCAGGCCCTCGTCGGCTCCGACCCGCACTTCCACCTGGACGGACCCGTGGACGCCACCCGGGCGGTGCTCGGCAAGGCGGGCATGTCGCTCAAGGACATCGACCTCGTCGAGATCAACGAGGCGTTCGCGTCGGTGGTGCTCAGCTGGGCCCAGGAGTTCGAGGCGGACCTCGACGGTCTGGAGAAGGTCAACGTCAACGGCGGCGCGATCGCGCTGGGCCACCCGGTCGGCGCGACGGGAGCCCGTCTGATCACCACGGCCCTGCACGAACTGGAACGCCGCGACAAGGAGTTCGCGCTCATCACGATGTGCGCGGGCGGGGCGCTGGCCACGGGGACGATCATCCAGCGGCTGTAACGGGGACGGTCACCCAGCGGCTGTGACGAGGACGATCCCCCAGCGGCTGTGGACGGCCCGGAGCCCCGGCAGGTCAAGACCCCTGGCAGGTCAGGACCCCCGGGGCTCCTCGAACCCCGCCCGCGCGTCGAACGCCGCCCGCCGTGTCGCCCGGCGCAGCGCCTTCAGCAGGGTCGGGCCGACCGTGAGCGTCAGGACGACCGTGAGCACCGCCCGCCCCAGGTCCCACCCCAGCGAGGTTGCCGCGCAGTAGGCGAGGAAGCGCACCAGGTTCTCGTGGAGCGGGTCGCCCGCCACGAACGAGATGCCCGAGGCCAGCCCCGGGATGATCGTCCAGCCGTACAGATTCATGATCGTGCCGTACGCGAACGCCGCCACCGACCCGTAGACCGCGAGCATCGCCAGCTCGGCCCGGCCGCGCAGCCGGTCCGGGCCCGGCAGCAGCCCCGCGCCCATCGTGAACCAGCCCATCGCCAGCATCTGGAACGGCATCCACGGCCCCACCCCGCCCGTGAGCAGGGCGGAGGCGAACATGGTCACCGAGCCGAGGACGAAGCCGAAGCCCGGCCCCAGCACCCGGCCGCTCAGGACCATCAGGAAGAACATCGGCTCCAGGCCCGCCGTGCCCGCCCCCAGCGGGCGCAGCGCGGCCCCGACCGCCGCCAGGACACCGAGCATCGCGACGGCCTTGGCGTCCATGCCGGACTCCGCGATCGTCGCCACCACCACCGCGACCAGCAGTGGCAGCAGCGCGGCGAACAGCCACGGCGCGTCCTGCGCGTGGGCCAGCCCGGAGTCGGCACCGGCCAGCAGCGGCCACCCGAAGGCGACCACCCCGACCGCGCTGACGAGCACCAGCGCGGCCACCGACTTCGGCCCGAGCCGCACGGGCCGGGGGGCCCGCACCCGTACGTCGACTCCGTTACCGCTCACGCGCCCGCCTCCAGCGCGCCGCGCACCTGGGAGACGGTCAGCCACTCCTGCGGGGCGAGGATCTTCGCGGTCTGCGGGGCGAAGGCGGGGGAGGAGACCACCACCCGGCCGGTCGGGCCGTCCGCGACGACCTCCCCGTCGGCGAGGATCACCACCCGGTGGGCCAGCTCCGCCGCCAGCTCCACATCGTGCGTGGCCAGGACGATGGCGTGGCCCTCGGCCGCGAGCGCGCGCAGGACGCCGACGAGCCGCCCTTTCGCCGCGTAGTCCAGGCCCCGGGTCGGCTCGTCCAGCAGCAACAGCGGCGGGCGGGCCGTCAGCACCAGGGCGAGGGCCAGGGCGAGCCGCTGCCCCTCGGAGAGGTCACGGGGGTGCGTGGCGTCCCCGACCCCCGGGAGCAGCTCGGAGACCAGGGCCCGGCAGGTGCCCTCCGCCGCGCCCGCGTCCCGGTCGGCGGCGGCGCACTCGGCGGCCACCGTGTCCGCGTACAGCAGATCGCGCGGCTCCTGCGGGACCAGGCCGACCCGGCGGATCATGGCGCGCGGATCGGTACGGGCCGGGGCCAGACCTCCCACGCGTACGGAACCGGACGTGGGCTCGACCATGCCGACCAGCGCGCCGAGCAGCGTGGACTTCCCGGCCCCGTTACGGCCCATCAGCGCCACGGTCTCGCCCGGCGCCACGGTGAGCGTCACCCGCCGCAGCGCCTCGATCCGGCCGCGCCGCACACTCAGCGCATCGACCCGGGTGACGGGATCGGCGGCGGGCGCGGGCGCCGCCACGGCCTTCGTACGGCCCAGCAGCCGGGCGATCCGCCCCGGCCGGGGGCCGCTCGACACCGGCGCGACCGGCACACTCCCGGACGGCTCCGGCGGCGCGGGCACCTCGGCCGACGCCAGCCGGGCCCGCAGCTCACCGGCCCCGCGCCGGGCATCGCGTACCGACAGCGGCAGCGGGTCCCAGCCCGCCAGCAGCCCCAACTCCGCGACCGGCGGCCGGACCGGCGACACCTTCATGATCCCGGCGGGCGCGCCCATCACCGGGGCGGCCCCCGGCGCGGGCAGCAGGACGACCTGGTCCGCGTACTGCACGACCCGCTCCAGCCGGTGTTCGGCCATCAGCACGGTCGTTCCGAGGTCGTGGACCAGCCGTTGCAGTACGGCGAGGACCTCCTCGGCCGCCGCCGGGTCCAGCGCGGACGTCGGCTCGTCGAGCACCAGCACCTTGGGGTGCGGGGTCAGCACCGAACCGATCGCCACCCGCTGCTGCTGCCCGCCCGAGAGGGTCGCGATCGGCCGGTCGCGCAGCTCGGCCAGCCCCAGCAGATCGAGCGTCTCCTCCACGCGCCGCCGCATGACATCGGGCGCCAGTCCCAACGACTCCATGCCGTACGCGAGTTCGTCCTCGACCGTGTCCGTGACGAAATGGGCCAGCGGGTCCTGCCCCACCGTGCCCACCAGATCGGCCAGTTCACGCGGCTTGTGGGCGCGGGTGTCCCGCCCGTCCACCGTGACCCGCCCGCTCAGCACCCCGCCCGTGAAGTGCGGGACGAGCCCCGAGACCGTCCCCAGCAGCGTCGACTTGCCGACCCCCGACGGGCCGACCAGCAGCACCAACTCCCCTTCCGGCACCGCGAGATCGACGCCGGACAGGGTGGGCCGGTCCGTCCCGTCGTACCGCACGGAGACCTGCTCGAACCTGATCACGCCTGCTCCTTGCCGCTACGGTCGTGTTCTTCGAAGCCCCGGCCGCGTGGTGTCGGTGGTACGGAGGCGGCGCCCCGGGCCGTCGGCGGCACGGGGGCGACCAGCGCGGGCAGCAGCCCCACCAGCACGGCCACCGCCGGCCACAGCGGCAGCTCCGGCGCGGTCAGCGGTACGACACCGGGGTGCAGCGCCTCCGGATCGACCGAGCCCGCCCAGATCATCGCGGCGGCCACCACCGCCCCCGACCCCGCCACCAGCCAGGCCCGTACGCCCCACCGGTCCGGGCGGTAGCGGGTCCGCACCGAGCGCCGCCCGCCCAGCCGCAGCCCCGCCATCGCCGCGACGAGCCCCGCCAGCAGCACGGGCAGCCCGTACCCGGCGCCCTGCGCGGCCAGCAGCCCGTACGTCCCCGCGCACACCCCGAGCAGCCCGCCGAGCGTGAGGACGTTGGTGGTGTGCCGGACGGCGGGCGGAACGTCGGCGGTACGCCCGTACCCCCGCGCGTCCATCGACGCGGCCACCGCCACCGACCGCTCCAACGCCCCCTCCAGCACCGGCAGTCCGATCTGCGCGACGGCCTTCACCCCACCGGTCGGCCGCCCCCGCAGCCGCCGCGCGGTCCGCAGCCGGACCACATCGGCGACCATGTTCGGGGCGAACGTCATCGCGACGACGACGGCGACCCCGGCCTCGTACAGCGCCCCGGGCAGCGACTTCAGCAGCCGGGCCGGGTTGGCGAGCGAGTTCGCCGCGCCGACGCAGATCAGCAGGGCGGCCAGCTTCATCCCGTCGTAGAGCGAGAAGACCAGCTGCTCCGCCGTGACCCGGCCACCGATCCGCACCCCCTGCGCCCAGTCGGGCAGGGGCAGTTCGGGGAGCGTGAACACGGTGTGCGAGCCCGGGATCTGCGAGCCGAGGAAGACGGAGAAGAGCAGCCGCAGCGCGATGACGAAGAGCCCGAGCTTGATGAACGCCCCGTAGGAGCGGGCCCAGGGCGCGTCCGTGCGCCGGGCCGCCACCACATACCCGGCCACCCCGACCAGCAGGCCGAGCAGCAGCGGGTTGGTGGTCCGGGAGGCGGCGGTCGCGAGCCCCAGCGCCCAGAGCCACCACGCCCCGGCGGGCAGCGCGTTGGAACGGCCCGCCTCGGGCGCGTGCAGGGCACGCCGGAGCAGCCGGGCCGTCCCCGGGGCGTGCGTCATCGGCGCCGGCGGGCCTGGAACACGGCGGCGACACCCAGCAGGAGGACGGCCCCGATACCGACGAGGAGCCCGACGGAGGGCCCGCCGCCACCGCTGCTGCCGCCGTCACCGTCCGCGCTCGACGCACTCGACGGGGCGGACGGCTTCTCGCTGCTGTCTTTCTTGCCGCCGTCCCCGTCGCCCGACACCTGCTCACCGCAGCCCGTCTTCGGATAGCCGGAGATCGCGCAGATCATCGCGCTGCTGTCGTACCGCAGCGGCTTCGCCACCGAGGCGAGCGCCTCCGCGCTGCTGGCGTCCGGCGCGACCTGGGCGCAGGCGGTACGCAGGGCGGGCGGCTCCTCCCCGGCCGGGGCGTCCTCCGGCGTACCGGGGTCGATCACCAGGGCAACCCGCTTGGAGCCGTCCTTCGCCGGGGTGGAGGCGCAGATGGCCCCGAAGTCGGGGGCGCGGCGCGGCTGGTCGGCGTCGGCGGAGTCCTCGCTGACGGAGAACCGGAAGCCCTGGACCGTACCGTCGTCGGGGAGCAGGAGGGCGGGGCCCTGGGTGGCGTACTCCCAGTTCTTGCCGTTGCCCTCCCAGAAGGACCAGTAGCGGTACCCGGCGGCCTCGGCGCCGCCCGCCCCGAGGAGGACCGCCGAGGCGGCGAGGAGGGCCGCGAGCAGGGTGACGAGGAGAGCCCTGAGGGGGGTGGTGAGGGGAGCGGTGCTCGGCGACCGGAGCACTGCTCCGGACCGGGTGCGCCGCTCACCGGCGGACCCGGCGGGCGGCGTCACGGCTGCTGCTTCTTCCGGCGCATGCTGAGCAGGAAGCCGATGCCCGCGCCGAACGCCAGGCCGAGCCCGACCAGCCACCACAGGCCGAGCCCGCTGTCGTCGCTGCTGGTGCCGCTGCTGGGCTGCGGACCGGTCGGCGTCGGCGAGGGGGCGGCGGTCGCGGCGGGGGAGGGGCCGGTCGCGTTCAGCTGCTTGACGAGGTCGACCCCGCCGAAACTGCGGGCGTCGGCGCCCGTCGCGTGCGCGGCGAAGATCAGCTGCGCGGTGGCGGCGGGCCCGCCCTGCTGGGCCCAGTCCTTGGAGTTCTTCTCCAGCCACTCCACCGAGGCGGCGGCCTTGTCCTTGTGCCCGGAGGCGGCGAGGGCGACGACCGCGTCCGCCGTGTTGCCGAAGTCGGGCTGCGGCGCGCTGTCTTCGGCGCCCGGCATCGGCGGCTGGTTGAGGTAGGGGGAGGCGGCCAGGGTCTCGGCGAGGTAGTGGGCGCCGTTCTGCGCGCTCTCCTCGGCGGTGAGGTCGTCGCCCTTGCGGCAGACGGGGTCCTTCACCGCGTTGGCGTCCCCGACGGCCATGCCCCGGCCCATCAGCCCGAGCACGGCGGCGGCCGAGGCGTCGGCGTTGGCGACGAGCTCGCCCTTCTTGCCGGGCTGGTAGGCGAAGGCGCCGCCGTCCTTCTCCCCGCACGGGATGGCCAGGGACTGGAGCGCGGTGTACGGGGTCTTGCCGTCGGCGGTGGTGATCTCGCTGATCGGGACGCTCGTACGGGCGAGGGCGCCGATCACGACGGCCGTGGAGTTGGCGTCGCTGGGGCTGCCCGGGTTGTACCCCCAGCCGCCGTCCTCGTTCTGGACGGACTTCAGCCAGTCGGCCCCGTTGTCCGCCGCCTCGCGGTGCTGGTTCAGCTCCACGAGCGCCTGGACGGCGGCGGCGGTGGCGTTGGTGTCCATCACGGTCGACGCGTCGCACGGCTTGGCGGCGTCGCGGTACGAGGTGAACGCGCCGCTGTCGCACTGCTGCCCCACCAGCCAGTCCACGGCCTGGGCCGACGGCGTGACGTACTCGATCTTCTGGGCGAGGAAGGCCAGCGACTGCCGCCACACCCCGTCGTACGTGGGGTCCGTGGTGCCGTAGAGCCCGGGCGGCAGCTCGGCCGAGGGGGAAGGGCTCGGCGCGGCGACCGCGACGGGCGCGACCGCGACGGGTGCGGCCGCGCCCAGCAGAACGGCGGTGGTCGCGAGCGCGGCTGCGCTGCGGCGTACGGTCATGACGGGGTGGGCCTCTCCTGCGGGGGCCGGTCCTCCCGGTCGGCGCACGAGGCCACCGGGCTCCGGCCCCGTATGCCTCGACGGTGCCGGCCACCGGGGTCCCGGTGGCCCTGGGGGCCTTGTGGTCACACGGCCCCCGGCCGCTCACGCTCCGTGGACAGGGCGTTCCGGCTGCCGTCGGGCGGACGGTTCACGGCTGGGGTCCAGTGCCGGGTTCGCACCGGCTTCCCCCTGTACGGGCATGATGACGACCTGCTCACTCTACCGGGCCGTAGCTCCGCTCCTGAGGGCGGCGGACCGCTCCTCGGGGTGGCGGACCGCCGGTATCGTCCGAAGGGAGCAGCGCCCGGACTCGTCACACCGGGTACACGCGATACCGGTGCCCGGCGCTCGTCACACCGCGATGTACGTGACCGGGTCGCTGCCGCCCACGGCCTCCGCCCGCCCGAGCTTCACCAGCCGCCGCAGATGGGACTCGGCCTCCGACACGGCGATCGACCGCGAACCGTGCGGAATCTGCCTCCAGGGCCGGTTCCACTCCATCCGCTCGGCCAGCTGCCACGGGGTCAGCGGGGTGGAGAGCAGGGCGAGCAGCCCGGTGAGCCGCTCCTCGTGGTGGTCCAGCAGCTCCCGTACGCGCCCGCCCGCATCGGCGAACGCGTGCTGGTGCGCGGGCAGCACCTCCGCCACCCCGAGCCGCCCGATCCGCTCCAGCGAGGCGAGGTAGTCCCCGAGCGGATCGGTCACCTCGGCCTCGTCGGGGTCCTCGTACAGCCCGATGTGCGGGCTGATCCCGGGCAGCAGGTGGTCCCCGGAGAACAGCCGCCCGTGCCCCGGCAGATTCCCCGGATGCCGCTCTTCCAAATGGAGGCAGACATGGCCCGGGGTGTGGCCGGGGGTCCAGATCGCCCGCAGCCGCCGCCCGGCGAGGCCGAGCAGCTCGCCGGGCACGATCTCCCGGTCCGGCAGGGCGGCGCTGAGCCCCGGCAAGGTCCGCAGCCGGCCACTGGTGCGGGCGGCGAGCAGCGGGGCGAGGTGGTCGTCGGGGGCGCCTGCGGCGGCGAGCTTGCGGGTGAGGTAGTCGAGCCAGGTGGCGGGCTCGGATTCGCGCGTACGCCGGACAATCGCGGTGTCCGCCTCGTGCATCGCGATCCAGGCCCCGGACGCCTCGCGGACCTGGCCGGAGAGTCCGTGGTGGTCGGGGTGGTGGTGGGTGATGACGATGCCGTGTACGTCGGTGACGGAGGTGGAGAGTGCGGTGAGCCCGGCGACCAGGGTGTCCCAGGAGGCCGGGTCGTCCCACCCCGTATCGATGAGGACGGGCCCCCGGTCGGTGTCGACGAGGTGGACCAGGGTGTGGCCCAGGGGGTTGTCCGGGATGGGGACCCTGATGCTGTGGACGCCTCCACCGTGGTCGGTCACCTGTGTCATGGGCTCCCCATCTCTGCTCGGCGGACGGCGCGAACTGCCCCCACTGTAACGAGAACTCGTTCCATTGGTAGCCCAGGTCTACCAATGCTTCGACTCCCGCCCGTGGACTCCTGGAACAGGAACTGGTATCAGTTCTGACGAACAGTCAGTTGAGTGGGTGCGTGTGCGGGGTTCACGGGAGGCAGGGGCCATGACAGAGCTTGTGGAACACGGACACCTGTTCATCGGCGGGGAGTTCACCGATCCGCTCGGCACCGACGTCATCGAGGTGATCTCCCCGCACACCGAACAGGTCATCGGCCGCGTCCCGCACGCTTCCGAGGCCGATGTGGACCGAGCGGTCGCCGGGGCCCGCCGAGCCTTTGACGAAGGCCCCTGGCCCCGGATGTCGCTGGACGAGCGGATCGCGGTGATCACGCGGATCAAGGACGCGTTCGCCGTACGCCACGAGGAGTTCGCGCGCCTGATCAGCGCGCAGAACGGGACCCCGTACAGCGCGAGCGTGATGGTGCAGGCGCTGGCCGCGATGATGGTCTGGGACTCGGCGATCACGGTGGCGCGCACGTTCCCGTACGAGGAACGCCGCGACGGAGTCCTCGGCCCGCTCCTGGTCCGCCGGGAGCCGGTCGGGGTGGTGGCGGCGGTCGTCCCGTGGAACGTCCCCCAGTTCACGGCCGCCGCCAAGCTGGCCCCGGCGCTCCTGGCGGGCTGCACCGCGGTCCTGAAGGTCTCCCCGGAAACCCCCCTGGACGCCTACCTCCTGGCGGAGATCACGGCGGAGGCGGGCCTGCCCCCCGGGGTCCTCTCCATCCTCCCGGCCGACCGCGAGGTCAGCGAGTACCTGGTGGGCCACCCGGGCGTGGACAAGGTCTCCTTCACGGGCTCGGTGGCCGCCGGCCGCCGCGTGATGGAGGTCGCCTCCCGCAACCTCACCCGCGTCACGCTGGAGCTGGGCGGCAAGTCGGCGGCGGTGATCCTGCCGGACGCGGACCTGGAGGCGGCGGTCGCGGGCATCGTCCCCTTCGCCTGGATGATCAACGGCCAGGCGTGCGTGGCCCAGACCCGCATCCTGGCCCCGCGCTCCCGCTACGACGAAATGGCGGAGGCGTTCGCGGCGGCGGCGGGAGCCCTGCGCGTGGGCGACCCCCTGGACCCGACCACCGAACTGGGCCCGCTGGTGGCCCGACGCCAGCAGCAACGCTCCCTGGACTACATCCGTCTGGGCCAGGAGGAAGGCGCCAAGATCCTCACCGGCGGCAGCCGCCCCGCCTCCCAGGAGCGCGGCTGGTACGTCGAACCCACCCTCTTCGGCTCGGTCGACAACTCCATGCGCATCGCCCGCGAGGAGATCTTCGGCCCGGTGATCTGCCTGATCCCGTACGCCGACGAGGCCGAGGCCGTCCGCATCGCCGACGACTCCCCGTACGGCCTCAGCGGCAGCGTCTGGACGGCGGACACGGAACGCGGCATCGACATCGCCCGCTGCATCCGCACGGGCACGTACAGCGTGAACACCTTCAGCCTCGACATGCTCGGCCCGTTCGGCGGCTACAAGAACTCCGGCCTGGGCCGCGAGTTCGGCCCCGAGGGCTACGGCGAGTTCTTCGAGCACAAGATGATCCACCTCCCCGCCGGCTACCGGAGCGCCTGATGGGCGACCGCTGGCACGTGGAGGTCGACCGCTCGGTCTGCATCGGCTCCGGCATGTGCGTCAACCACGCCCCGGCCGCCTTCCACCTGGACACCGCCCGCCAGTCCCACCCGTCGGAGGAGGACCACGACGCGGCCGAACAGATCCTCGCGGCGGCGGAGGGCTGCCCGGTGGAGGCGATCACGCTGACGCTGGCGGGGTCGGGGGAGGTGGTTTTTCCGCCGGAGGAGTAGGGAGGCCGTTACTCGAACCGCGACACCAAGCCCACGCGTGCTGCACTGAGTGAGAGAGAGTGTGCGCGAAAGGCAACGGAACTTCCGTCCGAAGTGATGGTGACCGTCAAATTTTCATCGGGATCACGTCGGATAGAAACCCGTTTGTGCGCCGGGGCTGTCCACCCACGGATGAACAGCTCTTGAACTCCATCGAAAATTAGATGGAAGGAGAAAGAATTGTATTTCGCTCCTTCCCGCTCGGGTCTGGTGCGCGTCGGGATTTCGTAGGTTCGGAACCCGAGTGTGATGCTGTCTGATCGCTCGTCCGCCAGCACATGGAAAAGATCACTTTGCTCAAGGCGTGGCTCCTTGTCATACAGCGCGTGAATGGATTCTGGATTTTCCAGAAAATGAGCCCAATCAGATTCGCTCATAGAAAGTGCTTTCATGCGTGTCGGGGAGGGTGGTGAATCTGCGTGCGTCAAGAGGTTGGAGGAAACTGTATGTCTCGTCTTTCATTGAGGAGTCGGTTGATCGGAAGGAGCTTACATGGCCCACAGTGAACGAATCGCTGCATGCTAGAGAGAGCTCCAGGCCGTCTCCGGTGATGCATGCCTGGAGTCTTCTTTCTTCCTGCGGCATAAATTCGATGGATACCGGGCTGGAAGGAATCCACCCGTGTGCCGACAAGTTCTCTACGGCCACGAACTGTAGATGGATTTGCAGGGTATCGTGGCCGCGATCGATCCATTCGGGTGGCGCGTTGTCTGGATACTCAGGGAGATCGATTCTTGCCGTAACTGTAGGCCCCTGCCAATTGAGATGGATGGATCTCAGGCGTACGAGATTCAGGGATGGCACGGAGGAGTAAAGAGATTTCAGTCCGCTTGTGTTGTTCGCTAGGTCAGTCCAATGTTTTGTCATAATAGTAATGCTCCTCGGTGCCTGGGATGTGTCCGTTTCGTGTATTGTCAAAAGGTCTTACATGTATGTGTGCCGGCTGATATCCGGGTTCTCCAGGTTTTTGATGCCCAAAGTAATGATCCTGGAAGACGACAATATCCCCGGATGCTGTTTCATACCACTCCTCAGTATAGTAGATGGGTTGGTGATTTCCATCCATAAGCTGCTTTCCGCCTTGCCAGGCAGGTGCGGTGGCGGGTACGTAATTATTGACATCCAGAGGCTCTGCCCCTGCGGGAACGCCGGCTTCCCTGAGCGCCCTATTTTTGGCGTCCGCGAGTGATGGCGGCGGGCACGGTCCCAGCCCGAGTGGGTCTGCCCACGTGTGAGGATTCCCCACATAGGAAACCGGGTTGAAGGCCGGTGTCAGACCCAGAAGATCTACTGAAAGGTATCGGGAAATTTCGGGATCGTAGTATCGGTGGAAATTATAGTGAAGTCCGGTTTCGGGGTCAAAGTATTGACCGGGGAATCGAAGCGGAGTGTAGGTTGTGCTGTTTGTGGACCAGCTCGTTGTGCCCCAGAGTGTGCTGCGGGAGTGCCATGCCAAATCCCCTGACTCGCCGATAAGCTCCGTCGGATTGCCAACCAGATCGGTAATCATGGCGAAAAAGCGTTCGTTGACCGACGTCTGGGAGAACGGGGAGGTAAGAATGCGTTCGGTCTGGGTGATCGGGCGAAAACCGTCGTGCTCCCAGGTCAGGGCGATCGAGGTTTCAAGGTTCTGGTCGGGTATGACTTGTTCGCACAGAGTGGTTCCATCCCAGGTGAACCAGACTTGCTCGGCTACGGATTCCCCATCTGCGGCCAGGCAGTGTTTTGCGATGCGTCGACCCAGCGGGTCATAGAGGTAGTTCCACTGCTTTCCGTCCGGAGTGACCACCGAGGTGAGTCGATCTTCGGCGTCCCAGGAATATCGCCAGGTTTCCGGCTTGCGGGAGAGTCTGATTTTCTGACGCTGAACGATCCGGCCCTGAGCGTCGTGCTCGTATCGGGTCCGGCCAGCGCGAGATATTCTTGTGCCGGTGTAGATGCGTGTGCCTGTCGATTCCTGGCCGGGGTGGGACGCGGGCCAGCTTGCCTCGGTCTGACTTCCTGTTTGATCGTAAGCGTAGCTCTCGGTCCAGCTCGGAGCATGAACTCCTGTAACGCGGCCCGAAGCGTCAACGTCGAAGGTGCGGCTTTCTCCAAGTGAGTCATTGACGCCGACAAGATTACCGTCAGCGCGGTATGTGTAAGCGCGGCTGCGAACCGTGCGGCCGTGCGCAGAGATCTGCTGGCCTGTTAGGCGGTCTGATGCATCGAACTCGTGTGTCAGTCTCGTCGCGTCCCCAATGCGGCGGCTTACTTCACGGCCCGCAATGTCGCGCTCGAACGTCACTTTCCGGCCGGACACGTCGAGCGTGGCGGGCTGCCCCCCGGCATCATAAGTCCACGTGCTTGCCGTGCCGGTGGGAGTTGTGCGCGAGATGCGGCGGCCAAGTATGTCATGCCCATATGTGAGCGTTCTGCCGTTCACTGTTTCGGACCTGAGGCGGCCGTGTTGGTCACGTAGGCGAGTGAGCGTGACGTCAGGACTGGTCGCTCGGGCGAGCTGATCGAAGATATCGTACTCGTAGGTCGTGATGGTTCCAGCGGCATCCTTACCAAGGATTTGACCGAGTTCGTTGTACCTGTAACGAATGGTCTCACCGAGGCCGTTGGTGCGCTTTACCAAACGGCCGGAAGCGTCGAATTCGTATGTGAGTTTTCGGTTGTCGAAGTCGGTCTCCGAGGCAAGGTGGCCCGTTGGGTCGTATTCGTAATTCCAGGTTGAACCAAGCGGGTTTCTGACCTGAATCAGCTGCAGGTTGGTGTCGTGGTCGAACTCGTAACGAACTCCGTCTGGGCCGGTTCTGGCCTCCATCAGATCGAAATGAGTGTACTGGAAACTGGAGATTCCTCCCATGGCATCCGTGTAAGCGGTGCAGTTTCCTTCCCCATCATATTTCCACGATTGAATGGTGCCGTCGGCATTCGTTCGGCTGGACAATCGGCCCTCGGTTGTCCAGCGGAATGAAGTTTCTCTCCCGATGGGGTCGGTGAGGATAACCAATCGGCCGAATGTATCACGTTTATAACGGAATATTCCTCCCATCGGATCGGTAATTTCCAGGGGGAGGCCGGCGGCATCCCGCCGGATGGTGCATCGCTCACCAAGAGAATTTTCGACGGAAATGAAGTTCCCTAGATTGTCATAGGAGAAGGTCGTCGTTGCTCCTGAAGAATCCGTGACCGATGTTCGGTTGCCCCGGTCGTCATACGTCTGATGGGTGACTTTTCCGTCCGCATGTCTGATGCGCACGGCAAGGCCCAGACTGTTGTACTCTGCAGTCATTTCTCGACCGTCAGGTCGTACTACCCTGGTCAGCAAGCCGTGATCGTTGTAGACGGAGCGGCTGACGTGTCCGAGAGGATCTGTGACGGAGAGCAATTGGTGGTAGCGGTCGTACTCGAAGCGAGTGACTGCTCCCACCGCGTCGGTCTCGGCGACTACCTGGGCCCGTTCGTTGATCACGTATTGCCTGATGTGGCCAAGGCCATCGGTCATGGACGTCATGCGAAGTCCCGTTTCAGGGTCCGTACCATCCCAGGTGAAGTGGGCTTCTAGATGGCCGTTCGTGCCGGACTGGTGGATGCAGCGGTCGAGGTCGTCGTATACGTACTCGTAGCGGCTGTCGTTGGTGTCCGTCCACGCGGTAATGCGGCCGAGCTCGTCGCAGTCGAAGCGCAGAGGCCGCCCCGAGGAGTTGGTGACTGCTGTGAGGTGGCCGTCCGTGTAGCCGTAGCGCAGGATTTCCTGGTCGGTTCCGTCCGGTGCGGCGCCTGCCAAGTGCAGGGCGGTGACCCGTTCTTCGGCTGTAGTGAGCTTCAAGTGGTAGCCACCGTGATGGACGATGGACGTCGGTGCACCCGCTTCGTCGTACTCGAAAGTGATCCAACGGCCGTTGCGGTCATCGATCTGCACCAGCAGCGCCAGGTCGGCGTTCTGGTCGACGAAGCGCCGGACCTGGCCGGTCTCCGGGTCGGTGATGGTATAGCCGTCATCGACCCGGTCGAGCGGCCAGCGCCGACCGTGCGTGGGCATGACAGGAACGCCGGGAGCGGGATGCGGATAGGCCAGTAGGCTGCCTTGATCGCAGGCGAACACCACGCCCTCCGCGTCGATCTCCAGCCGTTGGTCGACCGTGCTCGACCAACCCGTACCGAACCAGTGGCCCGACCGGTATGAGGAGTCGAACACGCGTGAGAAGACAAGAGGGAGGGACCCGGGAAGGGCGATGTCCGTCTGAGGCAGAAGCATGCGTCCGGTCGCGACGTCGATCGGGTCGCCGGCGCACTTGACCTTGTCGCACTGCTTCCCGTTGGAATCCGGAGCTCTCTCATGTCCTTCCCTGGCGGAGCCCGGCCGCGATGGCCCATCGGCCTTCGCGCCCTTGTGGAGCCCGGAGCGTGCGAGGCTCCGTACGGCTCCGGCCCCCTTCGTACCGACCAGCTCCGGGAGGAGGCGCCCGCCGAATTCCGAGGGGTCGCTCTTCATCGCCTCCCAGGCGCCCTGGAGGGCCCGGTCGGGGTTGGCGGCGGTCGAAGTGAGGGCGGACAGCGTCATGTTGACGCCCTTGTAGTACTCGGCCGGGTGCGTCAGGTTGTAGGCGTCGAGCGGGTTCACCTGCCGCAGGAAGCCCGCCAGGCCGGCCACGCCCTTCACCACGCCCCCGCCGACATGGGTGAGTTCGACCCCGTAGGTCATCCCCCGGTCGATGAGCTCGTCCCTGAACCGGTCCCTGCCGGTGGGTATGTCGGGTGCGTGCGCCATCGCCGCGGCGACCGCGCTCCTGGCCCGTTCGCCCGCCTCGTTCCGTGACCTCCGGGCGTCCTCCAGGTCCTCCTGGGCCCGCTTCTGCTTGGGCACCCCCGGGTCGGAGAACGTACCCGGGTGAGGGAGCGGCTGGTCGCCGGTGCGGGCCGCGTTGTAGGCGTCGACCTTCTTGTTGAACGCCGCGACCGCCTTCTCGGAGTCCTGCCTGCCCTCCCTGTACAGCGCGATCGCCGCACGCGCCTTTCCCTGGGCGCTCGTGACGGCCGACGCGTACGTCTCCAGCGCCTTCGCCGCGTCCTCGAACGCGTCGGCCGCGCGCAGCCAGTCCGTGGGCAGGGTCTCGAACTTCCTCCGGAAGGCGTCGGCCGCCTCGCCGCGCCAGCGGCCGGAGTCCAGCTTCCTCAATCCGCCGCCGACGAGGTCGAACGCCTTCTGGAAGTCCCGCAGGTTCTTCACCGCCGCGGTGATCTTCTCCGGCTTCCCGTGCAGCAGCTCGTCCGCTTCCTCGCTCTGCCCGAGCTGCTTCTCCCCGACCTCCGCACCCAGCGACGACGCGGTCCCGTCGCCCCAGTCCTCGACCTTGTCGGCCCAGTCGTGCGCGCCGACCCTCTCCAGCCCCGCGCCGATCTTGTCCGTCGTCGCGTCGATGCCCTCGCCCAGGAGCTCCTTGCCCCGGTCGATGCCCCGAGCGGCCCCGTCGACGAACTTGTCGAACGTCCCACCCCAGTCCGTCATCAGCCCTTCTCCGGCCAGCGCGGCTGCTCGGCCTGCGCGATGATCTCCGGCGACGGGTTCAGCCGCTCCTTGAGCTGCTCGTCCACGGCCTCACGGACCGCCGGGTCGATGTAGCCGACCCGCTCGCCCTGGTCGAGCAACGCGTCCTCGACGTCGTACACGGTGTCCTTCCACTGCTGCTTCACCTCGCCGTGCGCCTCGGTGAAGGACTCCGCGCTCCAGTCCGGATCGTCATAGGCGCGCTGCTTGCTGATCGTGTCCCAGCTCATGCCCTTGACCTCGTCCTCGGACAGGTGGGGGTTTCCGTTGACGGAGTTCACCGCGATCTTGATCGAGTCCTTGACGTACTGCTCCTCCTCGGCGAACGAGCCCGCGGACAGGCCCAGTCCGGCCGCGAGGAGGTTGCCCCGCTGGGACAGTGCCCGTACCCCCCACTCCCACCGCTTGCAGAACGTCTCGAACTGAGAGGTCAGACCGCCGTGCCCCAACTCCAGCCCCGACAGGGCGAGATCCGAGAAGCCCCGCCCCGCCGCCGCCCGCCCGAGCATGCCGAGATCCTTCAACTCGGCGTGTGCCAGGTCGATGCCCTCCGCGATCTGCGCCAGAACCGCCGGAGGCACGTTCAGATCCGCGTTCTCCCCGCTCATCCCGTCTTCCCCGGATCGACCACCGCACGGTCGGGCACGATGCCCGCGACCGGCGGGAACAGCACACCGTCCGTGCTCCCCGCGTCCAGGGCCACGCCTGCCGGACCCGGCAGCATCGGCACCATCACGTCCAGGAGGCGCGCGCCGAGGACGGTGCGGTAGCTCCATTCCCGCGCGCCGTCCCCCTGCGCCCGCGCGAACCGGGCGAGAGCCTCCTCGTCCGAGAAGGCACAGATCCAGCGCACCCCGTTCTGGTCCGCCGTCCACAGACTCCCGTACGGATCGAACGGCACCAGCACCGCCGTACGCCGGAACTCACCCAGCAGTACCGCGAACTCCCGCCGGGCGGACGCCAGTGCGTCCACCGGCTTCTGCGAAGGCATCGGTGCGGGGTCCGGCGTGGTCTTCGCCGGAGCCCCGGACACCGTCCAGTCGGCCAGCTCGGCGAGCCTGGACCTGCGGCCGGGCTCAGGTATGTCGTCCCCGTGATCGGTCATGTACGGGATGCTGTCATGGCGCGCTTTTCGTGAGCAATCTCGAAAGCGGCCAGCGTGTTCTGATCCGGTAAGGGCGGGGAGGGCGGCGGCCGTTGCTTCTCCTGATCTCCGGGTGGGGGGGCGTCCGGTGGGACGAGAGCTGCCCTCCTCCGGCGAGGCGGTTCGCCGGAGGAGGGCAGGGTGGGGGCAGGGGCTGTTCGGTCAGTGGTGGTGGAGTGTCAGACGACCTTGAGGGTCTTGGGCCAGCCCTTGGCCGACTTGGTGAACAGGCTCTTGATGTGGGCGGGCTTCAGCTTGATGCAGGCCAGGGACTTGTAGTCGTGGTCGCCCTCCCAGCGCCACGGGGAGTCCTTGCCCTTCTTGGGGCCCTGCTTGCCGTTCTTCTGCATCTCGCTGTGGATGAAGAGTTCGGTGCGCTTGGTGCCGTTGCTGCACTTCTTGTCCTGCAGCTTGATGACATAGCCCTTGATGGCGCTCCCGTTGAAGTCCTTCTGGTGGAACTCGATCTTGTACGAGCCGTTGGGGAGCCACCCGGCGTTCGGCTTGCAGGCGTTCGTCGAGCCGTTGCCCGAACCGGCCCGCCAGGAGGCGACGGCCTTCTTCTTGCCCTTCATCATCAGGTGGAGCCTGGAGTTGCTCGGGTTCTTCTTGTTCTTGACGAACTTGAGGTACTGCTGCGGCTTCCCCGGCTTCTTGCCCGCCGCCGCGAACGTCGCCGCCGCTTCGGCCGGCTGGGCGGCGGCGGGCTGGACGGCCGCCGCCGACATGCCCGTGCTCAGGAGCGCGACCGTCAGTGCGGCCGGTGCGAAGCGCGTGCGGAATGTCTGGCTGATCATGGATCAAGTCCCCGTTCTGTTCTGACCGGTGGGCGGCGGAGTCTCGGTCCCGTCACCCGCTGGGCCCGACCTTGCCCGTCCCGCCGGTCCGGCGTCCACAGAGAACGGCGGGACGGGAATACGTGGGACGTCGACCCGTCTGACCTGCTGTTACGGTTCTTCCGTCGGGCCCTGGAGGGACGCCCCGGACGCGGGACGGGACGTCCCTGAGCGCTGCGGGGCGGGGCTGTGAACGTCTTCGTATGCATAACGCCGTATAGGCCCAATTATCAGCCTTCTTTGCGTGACTGAGTGTGGCAGTGAAATATTTTGAGCAGTTCTCCTGGGGGAGCGGGCGGTGCGGAGGTGCGGCTGACGCGGGGCTGGTCGCCGGGCCTGCCGACGTCACAGGGTGAGAAGAGGGGGAAGCGTTATGCCGCGCGGGCGGGAGCTGCCGGAGTCGTTGAGCGATCAGGCCGCCGAGCTGGTCGGGGAGTTGCGGACGGTGAAGAGCCGCAGCGGGCTGACCCTGGTGGCGCTGGCCAGGAAGACGGCGTACAGCAAGTCCTCCTGGGAGCGGTATCTGAACGGCCGCACCCTTCCCTCGGCGGACGCGGTCCGGGCGCTGTGCACCGTGGCCGGGTGCGACCCGGTGCCGTTGCTCGCCCTGCGGGACGTGGCCGCGGCTGCGGATGCCGCCGCGCGGAAGGAGCGGGGGGAGCGGGGGGAGCGTGCCGGGGTCGCCGTTGAGCGTGCGGAGGGCGAGCGTTCGGGAAGCCCTGCGGCGGAGGACGCGCAGGGGCTGGTGCCCGCGCCCCGTACCGCCGGTGCCGTGCCCCGTACCGCCGGTGCCGTGCCCCGTACCGCTGATGCCGTCCCCGTGTCCGGTGCCGTCGACGGCGTGCCCGTTCCCGTGTCCGGTGCCGCTGATGCCGTGCCCGCGCACCGTACCGCCCCCGGGCCGTGGTGGCGGCGGAGGTGGTCCGTGGCCGCCGTCCTGGGGGCCGGGGCCGCCGTCGTCGGAGGGGTGCTGGTCGCCGAGCCCTGGCAGGGCGGGAGCGAGGCCGCCGCCCCGCGGTCCCCGTTCACCAGCGCCCACGAGGGGCCGTACGTCTGGGGGCGCGAGACCTCCTACCCCTGCCGCATCCAGCAGCACGGCGGACGCACCTACGCCGGGCACAGCGGTACGCACGAGACCGTCCTCGCGCACAACACGACCAGCTGGGACGTGGTCGAGGCCCAGTGCCTGCTGCGGGCCGCCGGGCTCGACCCCGGGGCCGTGGACGGGGTCTACGGGCCCAACACCGAGCAGGCCGTCAAACGGTTGCAGGCGCGGGCGGGGATCGAGGACGACGGGCTGGTCGGGCCCGACACATGGAAGGTGTTACGAGGATGAGCCTGCCGCCCCCGGAGCGGACCGCCGAGGAGAGCGCCTGCGTCGAGGCCCTGCGTGTCCTCCGGCTGCGCAGCGGGCTGTCGCTGAAGGAGCTCGCGGACCGGACCCCGTACAGCAAGTCGTCCTGGGAGCGTTACCTCAACGGGAAGACCCATCCGCCGCGTGCGGCGGTCGTCGCCCTGTGCCGGCTCGCCCGCCAGCCCCCCGCGCACCCGCTCGCCCTGTGGGAGCGCGCCGAGACGGCCAGGAACCGGCCCCCGCGCGGGGGCGAGCGGAAAGCCGGACCCGCATCTGCACAAGTACCCGTACCCGCACAAGTACCCGCGCCTGCGCCCGTACCCGAGCCTGCGCCTGCGCCTGTACCTGCGCCCGTACCCGTACGCGAGCAGTCCCCGCCCCCCGAGCGGCGGCACCGGCGCCCCTCCGTCCGTCACGTGCGCGTCGGTGCCGTTCTCGCCGTCGCCCTCCTCGGTGCCGTCTGGCTGGTCATGGCCGGTGCCTGGCGGTCGGAGAGTTCCGGTGTTCCGGCCGCCGAGCCCGAGTTCGCCTGTCACGGGCAGCGGTGCACCGGGCAGGACGTCATCGCCACCCGCTGCGGCATGCACCCCGAAACGGTCAGCACCCACCGGCCCGAGCCCGGCATCCGTATCGACCTGCGGTACGAAGCCGGGTGCGGCGCGGGCTGGGCGCGGGTCTGGGGGCAGCGGGTCGGGGACGTCTTCACCGTCTCCGTGGCGGGTGGCGAGCCGCAGACCGTGGACGTACCCGACACGTACGCGACCGGGCGGCGCCTCCACACGCCCATGGTCGCCACGGACCGCCCCGAGACCCTGCGGGTCTGCGCCCGGCTCGGTCCGGACGGCCACCGGGAGTGCTACACCCCCGCTCCGGGGCCCTCCTGAACCGTCCGTACGGTACGGGTCAGACCGCCGGTTCGCCCTCCGTCTTCCGGAGCAGGCCCTCCGGGGCCCGCCGCAGCGCGCGGATCGCCGGGACGCTGAGCATGACGGCCAGCAGGGCGCACGACATGACCGAGGAGAAGATCAGCACCTCGTTCGCGCCGAACGCGTCGGCGGCCGGGCCCGCCAGCGCGCGGCCGAGCGGGATGACCATGATGGAGCCGGCGACGTCGTACGCGGAGACCCGGCTCAGGACGGTGAGCGGGATGTGCGACTGGACGCTGGTCGCCCACATCACCCCCCAGAACGCGAAGCCGTACCCCGCGATCACATGGGCCACGGCGGTGGCGGCGAAGGACCATTCCAGCGCCGGGGCCAGCGGGTTGAGCGCGAAGCACAGCATGGCCAGGGCGCCCGCGACCAGGGGGCGCCGGGGGCGTACCCGCATCCCGATCAGGCCGCCGATGATCGTGCCCGCCCCGTCGGCGGAGGCGATCCAGCCGTACCCGCTCGCCCCGTGCTGCTCGATCATCAGCGCCGCACCCAGCGGCAGCGCGGGGCCGAACACGAACAGGCCGTAGACGGACCAGACCGCGATGACGCCCCACAGCCACTGCCGGGCCCGGAACTCGTGCCAGCCCGTCGCGAGCCTGCGCCACATCGGCGCGTCGCCCTCGTCGCGGACGGTGTGCAGCTTCCGCAGGGGCAGCAGGACCGCCGCGCTGAGCGCGTAGGCCGCCGCGATGACCAGGTACGAGCCCGACACCTGCCAGTACGCGACGAGAATCCCCGCCAGGCCGGGGCCCAGCAGCGTGCTCAGGGCCTCGGATATGCGCAGCAGCGCGTTGGCCTTCTGGATGTCCTCCGCCACCCGGGGGACCATGCTCGCCATCCCCGGCTGGAACATCGCGGTCGCGGCCCCGCTGAGCGCCATCAGCGCCATGATCTGCCAGAGCGGGACGCGGGCGGAGGAGAAGAGCAGCGCGGCGAGCGTGAGCATGGCCAGCATCCGCACCACGTCGGCGCAGATCATCATCAGCTGCGGGGTGAACCGGTCGGCCAGCACCCCGCCGAACAGCACCAGCAGCACGATCGGGGTCATCCACGCGGCCAGCGCGTACCCGACGCCGCTCGCCCCGTGGCCCGCTCCCAGCACGGCGGTGGTGAGGGAGACCATCAGCATGCCGTCGGCCAGCAGCGACGCGCTGCGGGCCGTGAAGAAGAGCTGGAACCTGCCCGACCGCCAGGGGCTGGGCAGCGGTTCGGGCTTCTGCTGGAGGGTCGTGTCGTCAACGCTCATGTCACACCTGCCGGCTGCGGCCGGTCCCTTCCTCGATGGTCTTCAGCCGACGCCAGGCGTCGCTCCGGTCCGGGTCGGCCGGCGGGTCCGTGACGAGCACATAGCGGCGGGGCGCGAGGACGCCCGAACCGGCGGTGGGGATCAGGGCCGTCAGTGCCCGGTGGGCCTCGGCGGGCGTCAACGGGGTGTCACCGCAGGCGATGTACGCCGTGAGGCCCGGTGGTGGGGTGTCTGCGGTGTCCTCGGCCTCTGTTGCGCCGTCCCGTTCCGGCTCCTCGGCCACCCCGGTCACCTCGACATGGACCGGCAGCCCGCCGACCGCCCGGCCCAGGGCGTCCCGTACGGCGGCGGGCGAGACCCAGCAGCCGTCCAGCCGGAGCCAGTCGGGGCCGCGTTCGGCGGTGCGGACCCCCGTCACCCCGGTCAGCGCGTCCATCGGTACGTCCCCGGCGGCGGCCGCCTCCAGCAGCAGAACGAGGCCGGAGAGGAACCCCTCCGCCTCCTCGGGGGTGAAGAGCGCGGGGTCGGCCCACAGGGAGATGTGGAGCTGGGGCGCGGTCTGGTACGTGAAGGCGAGCAGCCGGGTCGGCAGCGCCTGGGCCGGGCCCCAGGAGAGCTCCAGCTCGGCGTCGTCGCGGGCCTCCGTGGCGGTGCCCAGCAGCGCGGCGGGCAGGGCGCTCACGTCGTTGAAGACCACGTCCCGCCCGAAGTGGCTGCCGCGCTCGGCGGTGACCCGGCCGATCATCTCCCACAGGCGTACGGAGTCGAACTGGCTGTGCCGGTAGGCGTTGAGCACCGCGCCCCACGTCCTGGCCACCAGGGCGTCGAAGGACGGCACCCGTACGTCCAGGCAGAGCAGCGCGTCCTGGGCGGCGGTGGTCACCGAGCGGGCGATCCGGGGGTGGAACCGGTTGGACGTCGGTACGGCGGTGACGCACGCGTCCTGGCCCGTCCGGTGGGCCACCAGCGCGCACCAGGCCGCCAGCAGCACGGTGGCCTCCGGGTTCCCGGTGCGCCGGGACGCCTCGGCGAGCGCCCGCGCCCCCCGTCGGGAGCGGAGCGTCAGCTGCCGGGCCCGGCCGTCCGCGCCCGCGCCGCGCGGTTCGGCGAACATCTCCTGCGGCCCGGAGCCGATGATCCGCTCCCAGTACCGCAGGGACGCCGCCGACTTCCGCAGCCCGGCCGGGGAGTTCTCCTCGGCGGCCAGGTCGATCGGGGACGAGGCGGCCGGCTCCGGAAGCTCCTTGCCCGCCAGCAGATCGAGGAACTCCTCCCGCAGGACGGCCATCGCGCTGCCGTCCGCCACCGCGTGGCTGCACGCCAGGGCCGCGTACGCGGGCAGACCGCCCACCGTGAGCAGCGAGATCCGCAACGGGAACTCCCGCTCCAGGGCGAAGCGTCCGGCCCGGGCCGCCCGCGCCACCGACTCCGCGTACCGCGCCGGTTCGCCGGGGAGTTCGTCGTGGTCGAGGACGGTCATCGTGAACGTGCCCTCCGCCGCCACGACCTGCTCCACGGGCGCGGTCCCCGGGGTGTGCGGGAACGTGGTGCGCAGCCCCTCGTACCGCAGGGTCAGCGTGCGCAGGGCGTCGATCACGGCCTCCGGGGCGGTGCCCTCGGGGACGGGCCACACATCGTGGATGTTGATGTGGGTGGGGTCGTCCCGCAGGATGCAGCGGATCATGTTGGCCTGGCCCATGGTGAGGGGGCCTCGGCGCGCCTCGCCGCCCGCGTAGGAGACGGTGAGGGTACGGGGAAGGGGCGAGGGCACGGTGTCCTCGTCACGCGGGGGGTTCGGGGGCACGGCGTCCTCGTCGGCAGCGGGGTTCGCGGATCTCGCGGAGTTCATCGGTTCACGGCCGGCCATCGGTTCATGGCCATCGGTTCACGGTCATCGGCTCACGGCCAGGCCCGCTTCGGCGCTCGCGCGGGTCAGCGCCTCCCAGTGCTCCATGAGGAGCGCGAAGTCGGCCATGTCGTCCCGGACTTCGGCCAGGAGGGAGGCGCGGCGGTCGGCGAGGGCGTCCGCCACCTCGGTGTAACGGTCGCCCAGGCGCCGGTAGGCACGTTCGATGGTGGCGAAGCGGTCGGCGTTCTCCTCCGGGGCCCGCGCGAGGCTGTCCCGGACGAACTCCGCGACGGCGGGGGCGCGCAGATGGCCCCGGTCGTCGAGGAGCGTGTCACCGGCAGCCGCCGTCCGGGTGTGCACGGCGTTCAGGTACGGCTTCGCCAGCAGGAACTTGGCGAAGCGCAGCTGGTAGGCGAGGAAGCCGGAGTCCGTACGCCGTTCCTCCGTATGGAAGTTGACGATGTGCCGGTTGTGCTGGAGGCCGGGCAGCCGGGCGTCGTGGACGAGGTGGAGCAGGAAGTAGTCGCTGCCGATGGTGTCGGTGGCGGGCGGCAGCGGCACCCGGCGGTAGACCTCGTGGTCCAGCGCGATGTTGCACATGTCCACGCGCGTCGGGCTGACGGGGGCGAGGGTGGTGCGGTCGCCGTCGAACGCGGCGTCCCCCGCCCCCCGGAACGACTCCTCGACCAGATGGCCGCGCCAGATCTCGGGGCAGTCGTCGGGGATCGACAGGCCGACCAGCTCGCGGTAGATGTCCGCATCGCGGCGGCGGATCTCCGCGATGTCCACCGACATCTCGCCCACGAAGGAGCCACCGGCCAGCGCCACCGGGCGGTCCCCGGTCCCCGGCGCGATCCGGCTGCGGGTCGCCGACGCGCGTACGTCCTCGGCGCGTCGGCCCAGGAAGGCCAGCTCCTGGTGGACGGGGAAGACGGGTTCGCCGCCGAAGGACTGGAAGCTGCTGTCGGAGTCCCGGCGGTGCACGGAGGTGCAGCCGAGGGCCTCGGCGACCAGGAACGCCCGGTTGGTGCAGGCTCCGTAGGAGACCCGGGAGGGCAGCATGAGCTCCAGCAGCCGGTCCGCTTCGGCGGCCCCGGACCGGCCGGTCACCTCGCGCAGGAACGCCCGTTGCCGGTCCTCGTCGAAGTGGTGGACGCTCACCCCCGGGGCCGGGGGCAGTGCGGCGAGCGCCTCCCGGTGCCCGGCGAGCACCGGGGCGGGGGAGGAGTCCAGCACGAGCAGCGCCACCTCGACGCCGAACTCCCGTGCCGCGTAAGCCGCTTCACCGCCCACCGCCGCGATGGTGGCCGGGCAGGCCCGGTGGGTGGGCAGGGTCAGGCAGACGCGGCGCACGAGGGCTCCCCGCTCCGCGCGGCGGGCGCGGCCTCCTCGACCGTGTCCTGCCAGGAGGCGAGCCCCAGCAGCCTGCGGCCCAGGGGGTTCAGCTCGGCCGTGGGGTAGCGCTTGGACTCGTGCAGGACCGGGTCACCGACCAGGGTGCGGTTCCAGCGCGGGGTGCGCAGATGGCGCCAGGACTCCACCCGCGACTTCCGCAGCCGCTCGTGCTCCTCCAGGGCGGGCATCATCGAGAGGTACTGCACGGCCCGCACCCCGCTCTCCGAGAGGTTGCGCGCCACGCCGTGGGCCAGCAGCCCGTTCCAGATGAGCAGGTCGCCGGGGCGCAGATCCGGCCGTACGACGGGGAGTTCGTCCCGGTCGATGTCCGGGCGCAGCGGATCGCGGTCCTCGGGCTGGGCGGTCTTCCACGTCTCGAACTGCCGGAACAGCTCCGGGCAGCACTGGAAGCCGCCGGTCTCCGGGCTGGTGTCGTTGAGCGCGATGATGCCCTGCACCCGCTGCGGCGGCACGCCGAGCGTGGTGTCGATGTCCCAGTGCAGCTCGATGTCGAAGCCCCGGTCGGTGGGTTCGATCAGCGCGCGGTCCCGGATGCCCCGGTTGGGCGGGTTGAGGTTGAGCCGGTCCAGCGTGACCCACAGCTCCTCGCAGTCCCAGACGTCCACGAAGGCGTCGTACACCCGCTGCGACTGCCGGTTGTCCCAGAGGAGCTGGTGGTGGTACGCCTCCACGAAGCCGTAGATCAGCAGCTGCTGGTCCAGCTCGGAGCGGAGCGGCCGCTCCTCGTACCAGCTCTCCGGCCGCTCGGGGTCCAGGCCCTGGAAGTCCCAGGTGAAGTCCAGCAGCCGACGTGCGTCGGCGGCGGGAATCGCCTCCCGCACGATGACATAGCCGTAGGTCTGCCAGTGGGCGAAGTCCTCCTCGGAGAGCACCCGGAGCGGTCGCGACTTCTTCAGCTCCCGCAGGGTGGTCTGGGCCAGATAGGACTCGCCGTCCGAGCTGAAGTACGGGAGGTCGGACGCGGCGCGGTGCAGGAAGGGCCGCCGCCGGGGGGCCGGGGTCGTCATGGGGTTGATGGCAGGTCCTTCTCCTCGGCCCGTCCGGTGCGGTTCCCCGCTCGGGCGCGGGCGGTCGCGAACGGCACGGACGGATGGCTGCGGCGTGGCGGAACGGGGGATGGGCCACGTCGAGTCAGCAGGATTGGTCCAGACCGCTGTCACTGTCAAGTGCCGCTCCACTATGCGGATATGGGGTGTCTTTCCGCCTCTGACCGTCATGGAGGTGACGCTCGTTGTTCGCCTGCTTTGGTCTAGACAACGGCTCGTCGGCGGGCCTAGTGTCAAGGGGAGCGGGCGGTTCCGTGACGGGTCGTCACACCGTCTCGCGCCTGCCCGCAAGCCGGTGACGGACGGGCCCGGCGGCGCTGTCGGCCGGACAACGCTGTCCGCGGGGCCCGGCGGACCACCCGGGCGCAGGCCCACCCCGAGAGAGACACGGTTCGATGAACACATCCAGCATTACGGCCCTCCCGGGTGTCGAGCTGAAGAGCCCCGGTGCCGGGCTGATCACGCTGGACCCGGTCCACACCGCACTGCTGAGAGGGCTGGACGGCCTGCTGTCCGCCCTGGCCGCACGGCTGGCCGCCCCCGAGATCCTGGGCCCGCCCCTGCTCTCCGTCGACGGACTGGCCCGGCTGGACTTCTTCCGGAACTTCCCGCACCTCGGGGTCTCGGCCGGACGGTTCGGGCCCGAGGCCCTCGACGGACTGGCCACGGGCGGCGCCCCGCAGGATCTCCCGCTGGCGCCCACCGGCCATCTGCTGCCCTCCGCCACCTGCTACGGGCTGCTGCTCTCGTTGGAGGGCCAGGACGTCGGCGAGGACGGCCTGCGCGTCTCGTCGGTCGGCCGCTGCTTCCGCAATGAGACGCACTACGACGGCCTGCGCCGCCTGTGGGGCTTCCATATGCGCGAGGTGCTCTACCTCGGCACCAAGGACGGGGCGAGCGAACACCAGGAGCGCGGCGGGGAGTTCGTCCAGGAGGTCGCGGGACGGCTGGGGCTGACCCTGACCCGGGCGGCGGCCGACGACCCGTTCTACGACAACGGGGGATCGCGGGCCCGCCTGATGGCGCTGGACCCGGTGAAGTTCGAGTACAGCGCCCCCGACGGCACGGCCATTGCCTCCGTCAACCGGCACCGCAACTTCTTCGGGGAGCGGCTCGACATCCGCGCGGGCTCCCTCGGGCCCGCCTACAGCTCCTGTGTCGCCTTCGGCGTCGAGCGCTGGGTGCACGCGATGATCCTCGCCCACGGCACCGCCGAAAGCGCGCTGGACCGGCTCCGCTCCGCCGCCGACTCCTTCTCCTGACCCTTTTTCACGGTTTCCCCTCCTGACCCTTCGTACAGTTTCCCGGCCCGAACGAACAGCAGAGGAACGATCCCGCTCATGGAACGTGTCGTAGCGTGGCTCCACGAGAAGAATCCCGGACTCGAAGGCACGATCGGCTTCGACGAGGACGTCATCGAGGCGCGCCTCATCGACTCGATGGACTTCCTGGAGTTCGTCGACCTGCTGGAGGAGATCTCGGGCAGCACCATCGATCTCCAGGAGGTCACCATCGACGACTTCCGCACCCTCGCCCGCGTCCAGGAGCGCTTCCTGAGCTCCGCCAGCCCGGCGGAGGCTCCGGCCGGGTGAGCGTGGGGCCGGTGATCACTCCTGCGGCCCGTGCCCTCCCGGGGCCCGGGCCGCAGCGCGTGGTGCTGGTGGCCACCACCGCCGAGGTGCTGGCCCGCCCGGACCTCCACCCGTCCATGCTCGCCCCCTGGGAGCGGCGGCGGCTGGCGGGGATCAGGGTGCCGGGCCGCCGCGACGACGTGGTGGCGGCCCGGTTGCTGCTGCGGCTCTGCGCCGCCCGCTTCACCGGGCGGCCGCCGCGCGAGATCCGGCCGGGGCAGCGCTGCCCCGCCTGCGGGGGCGAGGGCCACGGGCGCCCGTATCTGCCCGGGCATCCGGGCGTGGGCGCCAGTTACAGCCACGCCGACGGGCTGGCCGCCGCCGCCGTCGCGCCCGGCCCGGTCGGTATCGACGTGGAGCCCCTGACCCGCCGCCCCGGCCCCCTCTCCGTACTCCGCCGGGTGCTGCCCGAGGCCGAGGTGGAGTCCGCCCGGTCCGGTCCCGAGCCCGGCCCGGCGCTGCTGCGGCTGTGGGTGCGCGAGGAGGCCCTCTTCAAAGCGGGCCGGGAGGACTTCGGGGCGGCGGGCCGTGGAGAGGCACCGGGGGCGGACCTGGCGCTGACGGAGTGGACGGACCACGGCCGCGGGGCGGTGGTGGCCCTGGCCGCCGGGGCGTCCGGACGGTCCTGAGCATCCCGGGGCGCCCAGGGCCCCAGCCTCGTCCCGGCCTGCCCAGGGCCTCAGCCCCGCCCCGGCCGCCCCGGGCCTCAGCCCCGTGCCGCCCCCGGCTCCGCCGTCAGGCCGATCAGGCGGCAGACCGTCTCGATGTCGATCTTGACCTGGGCGATCGACGCCCGGCCCGACAGCCAGGTGATCAGCGCCGAGTGCCAGGTGTGCTCGATCACCCGGACCGCCGAGAGCTGCTCCGGGGTCGGGTGCTCCAGCCCCATCGCGTCCAGGATGATCGCCGTCGTCAGCCGGGAGACCGTGTCCACCTCGGGGCTCACACTACGGTCCGCGAAGGTCAGAGCGCGGACCATGGCGTCGGCGAGGTGCGGTTCGCGCTGGAGGGCGCGGAAGGCGCGCATCAGGGTCTCGGCGACCCGCTGGGCCGCGTCGTCACCGGCCGGGGGGCGTTTGCGGAGCGTGGTGTGCAGATGCTGGAGCTGGTCCTGCATGGTGGCGACCAGCAGATGGATCTTGGAGGGGAAGTAGCGGTAGAGCGTGCCCAGCGCGACCCCGGCCGCCTCGGCCACCTCGCGCATCTGCACCGCCTCGAAACCGCCCCGGCTGGCGAGCTGGGCGCTGGCGTGCAGGATGCGGCGGCGGCGGGCCTCCTGCCGCTCGGTCAGCGGAGGCGCCGTACGTTCCGTCGGCGCGGGCACTGCCGGTCTGGCGTCCGCGGTCATGCTGTCCCCATCCGCGATCCGTGCGTGGTCATGCTGTCCCCGTTCACGATCCATGATCCGCGATCCGCGACCATGGAGTTGCTCCCGCGCCCATGTTCCGCGTCCGTGCGGACGAGCCGGTTCCGCGCCCGTACGGACGAAGCGAACGCGGCCGGGCGCGCACAGCATGCCAGGGCGTCCGTCGTGGCGCGAATCACCTGATCCGGACGTCACACCGCCGCTACCTGCCGGTAGATTCGATGCACGTCGAACGATCAAGTCTGCAACTTGTTCTAGATTAGCGCTACCGGTTACGCTCCGGCGAACACGCAGTCAGAAGGGGGCCGAGTGTGACCGCTGAGGCCATAGAGACGGGCCCCCGCACGGGCGACGGCAGCTCCTTCGCCGGGGCGGGCGACCGGCCCCTGCGCATCGCGCTCCTCACGTACAAGGGCAACCCGTTCTGCGGCGGTCAGGGCGTCTACGTACGCCACCTCGGGCGGGAGCTGGCCCGTCTCGGGCACAGCGTCGAGGTCATCGGCGCGCAGCCCTACCCCGTGCTCGACGAGGGCGTCCCGCTCACCGAGCTCCCCAGCCTGGACCTCTACCGGCAGCCGGACCCGTTCCGTACGCCGAAGCGGGGCGAGTACCGGGACTGGATCGACCTCGCCGAGGTCGCCACCATGTGGACCGGCGGCTTCCCCGAACCGCTCACCTTCAGCCTCCGCGCCCGCCGCCATCTCCTGGCCCGGCGCGGCGAGTTCGACGTCGTCCACGACAACCAGACCCTCGGTTACGGGCTCCTCGGCGACCTCGGGGCCCCGCTCGTGACGACGATCCACCACCCCATCACCGTGGACCGCAGGCTCGACCTGGCCGCCGCCACCAGCCGCCGCCGACGCGCCTCCGTACGCCGCTGGTACGCCTTCACCCGGATGCAGAAGCGGGTCGCCCGCAAGCTGGACACCGTCCTCACCGTCTCCGGCTCCTCCCGCGACGAGATAGTCGAGGACCTCGGCGTACGCAAGGACCGGATCAGCGTCGTCCACATCGGCGCCGACACCGACCTGTGGTCGCCCGACCCCTCCGTCGCCGAGGTGCCGGGCCGTATCGTCACCACCTCCAGCGCCGACGTCCCGCTCAAGGGCCTGGTCCACCTCGTCGAGGCGCTCGCCAAGCTCCGTACGGAGAACCCCGCCGCCCACCTCGTCGTCGTCGGCAAGCGTGCCGAGGACGGGCCGGTCGCCCGGGCCATCGAGCGGTACGGGCTGGCCGACGCCGTCGAGTTCGTCAAGGGCATCAGCGACGCCGAGCTGGTCGACCTCGTGCGCGGCGCCCAGGTCTCCTGCGTGCCCTCGCTGTACGAGGGGTTCTCGCTGCCCGCCGCCGAGGCCATGGCCACCGGCACCCCCCTGGTCGCCACCACCGGCGGCGCGATCCCCGAGGTCTCCGGCCGCGACGGGGAGACCTGCCTCGCGGTGGAGCCCGGCAACGCGGACGCGCTGGCCGGGGCGCTGGCCCGGCTGCTGGCCGACCCCGAGCTGCGCGCCCGGCTCGGCGCGGCGGGCCGGGCGCGGGTGCTCGCCAACTTCACCTGGGCCCGGGCCGCCGCCGGAACGGCCGAGCTGTACCGTCAGGCGATCGCCGTCCGCGGAGCCGGAGCCCGCAGGTGACGACTGCCCCGTCCCCGCAGGCGACGGCGATCCTGTTCACCGGAATCCGTGACCCGGAACCCGGACCCCGTAACGCGGACCTCGTAACCCGTAACCCGCTTTCCTGAACCCGTACCTCCGACCTCGAAGGCAGGCCCTCGTGCTGACCGTCGACTTCACCCGCTTCCCGCTCGCCGCAGGCGACCGAGTGCTCGACCTGGGCTGCGGTGCCGGCCGGCATGCCTTCGAGTGTTACCGGCGCGGTGCGCAGGTGGTGGCCCTCGACCGGAACGCCGAGGAGATCCGCGAGGTCGCCAAGTGGTTCGCCGCGATGAAGGAGGCCGGTGAGGCCCCCGAGGGCGCCACCGCCACCGCGATGGAGGGCGACGCCCTCAACCTGCCGTTCCCCGACGACTCCTTCGACGTCGTGATCATCTCCGAGGTCATGGAGCACATCCCGGACGACAAGGGCGTCCTCGCCGAGATGGTCCGGGTCCTCAAGCCGGGCGGCCGGATCGCCGTCACCGTCCCGCGCTACGGCCCCGAGAAGATCTGCTGGACCCTCTCCGACGCCTACCACGAGGTCGAGGGCGGCCACATCCGCATCTACAAGGCCGACCAGCTCCTCGCCCGCATCCGCGAGGCCGGGCTCAAGCCGTACGGCACCCACCACGCCCACGCCCTGCACTCGCCGTACTGGTGGCTGAAGTGCGCCTTCGGCGTGGACAACGACAAGGCCCTGCCGGTGCGGGCGTACCACAAGCTGCTGGTCTGGGACATCATGAAGAAGCCGCTCGCCACCCGGGTCGCCGAGCAGCTGCTCAACCCCGTCGTCGGCAAGAGCTTCGTCGCCTACGCCACCAAGCCGCACCTTCCGAAGGCCGAGGCGTGAGCACTCCCGAACAGACCGAGCACCTCGTCCTCCCCGGGGTCCTGACCGCCGCCGAGGCCGCCGAGACGGTCGCCGCGCTCCTCGCCGTGCAGCGCGAGGACGGGGCGCTGCCCTGGTTCCGGGGCCACCACCTCGACCCGTGGGACCACACCGAGGCCGCGATGGCGCTGGACGCGGCGGGCGAGCACGGGGCGGCGGAGCGCGCGTACGACTGGCTGGCCCGCCACCAGAACGGGGACGGTTCCTGGTACGCCGCCTACCACGACGGCGATCCGGGGCAGCCCACCGACCGCAGCCGGGAGACCAACTTCTGCGCGTACGTGGCCGTCGGCGTCTGGCACCACTACCTCGCCACCGGGGACGACGCGTTTGTCGACCGGATGTGGCCCACGGTCTTCGCCGCGATCGAGTTCGTCCTGCGGCTCCAGCGGCCCGGCGGGCAGATCGGCTGGAAGCGGGAGGCCGACGGCACCCCCGTGGACGACGCGCTGCTGACCGGCTCCTCCTCGATCCACCAGGCGCTGCGCTGTGCGCTGGCCATCGCGGAGCGGCGCGAGGAGCCGCAGCCCGACTGGGAGCTGGCGACCGGGGCGCTGGCCCACGCGATCCGCAACCACCCCGAGCGCTTCCTCGACAAGAACCGCTACTCGATGGACTGGTACTACCCGGTCCTCGGCGGCGCGATCACCGGGGCCGAGGCCACCGCCCGCATCCAGGAGGGCTGGGACCGCTTCGTCGTCCCCGGCCTCGGAGTGCGGTGCGTGCTGCCCAACCCCTGGGTGACCGGCGGCGAGAGCTGCGAACTCGCCCTGGCCCTCTGGGCGACGGGGGAGTCGGACCGGGCCCTGGAGATCCTCCAGTCCATCCAGCACCTGCGCGCCGAGGGCGGGTTGTACTGGACGGGGTACGTCTTCGAGGGCAACAAGGCTTTCTGGCCGGAGGAGCTGACCACCTGGACGGCGGGCTCCCTGCTGCTGGCGGTGGCCGCGCTCGGGGGGGACGAGGCGACCACCGCGGTCTTCGGGGGGGAGCGGCTGCCGGTCGGTCTGGAGCCGGACTGCTGCCGCTGAACCCCTGGGCTCCGGCGCGGCCGGCCCGCCGTCAGCGGCGGAGCCGGCCCGCCACCGCGTGCCCGATGAACAGGTAGACCACGGCCGCCAGACCGTAACCGGCCACGACCCGGGCCCACGCAGCGTCGAAGGTGAACAGGTCGTAGGACCAGCCGGCCAGCCAGGTGGCGGCGTCGTGCACCCACTGCACGAAGTCGTTGCCCCGGTTGGCGTCCAGCAGGTACATCAGAATCCAGAGAATGATGATGAAGGCCAGGACGTCGGCCACGGCGGCGATGATCCGGGCCACTGAACCGCTGCTGCCTGTACGGGTTCTGTAGGACATGGAGTCCGGGTTACCGCTTTACCCAGAGTGAAACCCGGACGGCGTCACCGGGCGGCGGCCGGTGGGGAAATGAGGTGATCCCCTCCGGCGGCGCGGCTAGGGTCCCCGCCATGACGCTTCTCTCTTACGGCCGTTACTGCGACGAGGTCCTCGCCCAGACCGACGCCCTGCGCGCGGTGCTGCGCGGCGCGGATCTGACCGCGACCGTCCCCACCTGCCCCGACTGGAACCTGCGGCAGCTCGCCGTGCATGTCGGCGGCGCGCACCGCTGGGTCGGGGAGATCGTGCGCGGGCGGGCCGCCGAGGACGTTCCGGAGGAGAAGGTGCCGGGGTTCGAGGGGCCCGGGAGCGAGGACCCCGCCGCGCTGGACGCCTGGCTGGCCGAGGGGGCGGAGGCCGCCGTCGCCGCGCTGCGGGAGGCCGGGCCGGACACCGAGGTGTGGACCTGGGCGTGGGAGCGGCGTACGGCGTTCTGGGCGCGGCGCATGACGCACGAGACGGTGGTGCACCGCGCGGACGCGGCGCTCGCCGCCCGGGTTCCGTACACGGTCGCCCCCGAGGTGGCCGCCGACACCATCGAGGAGTGGCTGCGGATCGTCTCCTTCGTCCAGGAGGGGGGCGAGGACCCGGAGGCGAACGAACTGCGGGGCGGCGGGCGCTCGTTGCACCTGCACGCCACCGACGTACCCGGCGCGGAATGGCTGATCGAGCTGGGTGAGGACCGCTTCACCTGGCGGCACGCGCACGAGAAGGCGACGGTCGCCCTGCGCGGGCCGCTCACCGATCTGATGCTCGTCTTCAACCGCCGTCTGGAGCCGGGCAGCGAACGGGTCGAGGTGCTGGGCGACGCGGAGCTGCTGGACTTCTGGCTGGACCGGTCGTCGTTCGGGTGAGCACTTTACGTGCTGAGCTCCGCCAGGACCCGTAGCGTGTGCGGGTCCGGGGCGGTGACCAGCAAGTCCGTCACCGGGCCCTTGCGCCACTCCGCCAGCCTCTCCGCGATCCGGGCACGCGGGCCGATCAGGGAGATCTCGTCCGCGAAGGCGTCCGGTACGACCCCGATCGCCTCCTCCTTGCGGCCCTGGAGGAACAGCTCCTGGATGCGCCGGGCCTCCTCCTCGAACCCCATCCGCGCCATCAGGTCCGCGTGGAAGTTGCGGGCCGCGTGGCCCATGCCGCCGATGTAGAAACCGAGCATCGCCTTCACCGGCAGCAGCCCCTCCGCCACGTCGTCGCAGACCTGGGCCCGGGCCATCGGCGCGATCATGAAGCCCTCGCGCAGGCCGGTGAGGGAGGCCGCGTAGACGTCCGTGCGGTACGGGGACCAGTACAGCGGCAGCCAGCCGTCCGCGATCTCGACCGTCTGGGCGATGTTCTTCGGGCCCTCCGCCCCCAGCAGGACGGGGAGCGAGGACCGCAGCGGGTGCGTGATCGGCTTCAGCGGCTTGCCGAGGCCGGTGGCGTCCGGGCCGGTGTACGGGTGGGAGTGGAAGCGCCCCGCCACCTCCACCGGCGCCTGCCGGGCCAGCACCTGGCGGATCACCTCGACGTACTCGCGGGTCGCCGTGAGGGGGCTCTTCGGGAACGGGCGGCCGTACCACCCCTCCACCACCTGCGGCCCGGACAGCCCGAGGCCGAGCAGCAGCCGGCCGCCCGAGAGGTGGTCCAGGGTCAGCGCGTGCATGGCCGTCGCGGTCGGCGTACGGGCCGCCATCTGCGCGATGCCCGTACCCAGCCGGATACGGGAGGTGTGCGCGGCGATCCAGGTCAGCGGGGTGAAGGCGTCCGAGCCCCACGCCTCCGCCGTCCACACCGAACCGTAGCCGAGCCGCTCCGCCTCCTGGGCGAGGGCGAGATGGCCGGGGTCCGGGCCCCGGCCCCAGTATCCGAGTGCGAGTCCGAGCCGCATTCCGTTGCCTCCGGCCGTAAATGACACTCCGTCAGATGGTGGCGCCGCGGGACGGACTGTACGACAACGGCCCCCCGCCCGGAAGGGCGAGGGGCCGCGGGCGTGACGCGTACGGGATCAGCCGCGCTGGATGCCTGTGGTGTCCTGGAGCACACCGCGACGGCCGTCCTGCGTCTGGGCGATGAGGCCCTGGCCGCGCTGCTCGACCGCGAGGTACCAGGTGCCCGGCGCCAGCTCGGCGATCGGGTTCGGCGCGCCGTCCTCGCCGTACAGCGGACGGGCCACCGGCACGGCGAACCAGAACGGGGTGAAGTCGCCCGCCGGAGCCGCGCCGCCCGGCGAGGCGGCCTGCGGTGCGGCCTGCTGGGGCTGGGCGGCGGCGTGCGTCTGGGCCGGGTCGCCCTGACCCGGCTGACCGGGGGCGCCGGGGTAGCCGTAGCCCTGGCTCGGCTGGGCGCCGTAGGGCGCCTGCTGGGCACCCGGGTACCCGTAGCCCTGGCCGGGCTGGGCACCGTACGGCGGCTGTACGGCCTGCGGCTTGGGGGCGCCGACCAGCGGGGCCTTGAGCGCGGGCACCAGCGGGCCCGCGACGGCACCGGCGGCGAGCACGATGGCCGCCAGCAGGCCGAGGATCAGCCCGGCACCGGCGTTGTCGACGTCGATGATCGTCCAGAAGGCGGTCCACAGCGCGAAGACGGTGAACGCGGCCCCGAACTGGCCCAGGTCGAGTCCCGCGACCTTGCGGCCGGGCATCAGCCGGCCGACGACCAGCAGAGCCGCGCCGATGATCCCGGCGAGGTAGAGGCTCATCAGGAGACCGAGGCGGTCCCAGGCGTTCGTGTTGAAGCGGGAGCAGTCCACACCGGACGGGCAGTCGAAGTTGGCAAGGTTGAGGAAGGAGGCGATGAACAGCACGACCGCTGCTCCGATCACCACGCCGTCGCCTCGAGTGAGGGAGCGGATATTCACGTGAAGGTCCTTAGTCGGTCGTCTCGTCGGGGCGGTCGTCGCTGCCGCCTGTGCGGCGGGCACGGCACGGAGCTCGAGGGGCTCCCCATCGTACGGATGAATCTATCGTCTGCCCGGGCGGGTTGCGCCCCTGTCCGTGGCTTGAACCGTTATCCCCTCCAAATATCCCCGCAGACCCCCCAGACCCACCCCTTCGGGCAGTCGGCGGACCCACGCCTTCGGGCAGTCGGCAGGCCCGCGCCTTCAGGTGGTCGGCAGACCTACCCCTTCAGGTAGTCGGCGATGCCGTCCGCCATTCCCTGGGCCGCTTTCTGGCGCCAGCTCGCCCGGCTGAGCAGGGCCGCGTCCTGCGGATCACGCATGTTGCCGCACTCCACGAAGACCTTGGGCACGGTCGACAGGTTCAGTCCGCCGAGATCGTCACGGGTGTCCAGCCCGGTGCCGCCCCCGATGTAGTTGGAGGGTGCGCTTCCGGTGACGCGGACGAAGTGCCCCGCGATCCGGGCCCCGAGATCGGCCGAGCTCTCCACGATCTTCGTGGTGTCCGCCCCGCCGCCCTTCACCGCCGCGGGCAGGATCACATGGAAGCCCCGGTTGCCGACCGCCGACCCGTCCGCGTGCACCGAGACCACCGCGTCGGCCTTCGCCTCGTTGCCGATCCGGGCCCGCTCGTCGATGCAGGGCCCGAACGGCCGGTCGTCGTCCTGCGTCAGCAGGACCCGGGCCCCCTGCGCCCGGAGCAGCTCCCGCAGCCGGTGGGACACATCGAGGGTGAACCGGGCCTCCGCGTAACCGGCGTTGGTGGACGTACCGGTCGTATCGCACTCCTTGCGCCCGGTGCCGATGTCGACCTGCTGGTTGATTTCCTTGGTGTGCTCGCGGTTGCGCGGGTTGTGGCCCGGGTCGATCACGACGGTCCGGCCGGTCAGCGGGCCCCGGGGCAGCGGCTCGGAGGACGGTGCGGAGGGGGTCGGCGTCGTCGGTGCGGAGGGCGACGCGGAGGGCGTCGGTGCGGCGGAGGGCGAGGCGGCGTCCCCGCCCGGGCGGGGGGAGGCCGCACCGGTCTCGGCGCCGTCCGGGCCGCCGCCGCATCCGGTGACGGCCGTCAGGCAGAGCGCGGCCAGCGCGGCGGCCACCAGGAGGGGTCGCCGGGCGCGGCGGGCGAGGGGAACGCTGTCGTCGTCGTACGGCACGCGGCGATGCTATCGATCCGTACGGGGATGACGTCCCCGGGTACGCCTCGGACCCCCGCCCGGGTACGCCTCAGATCCCCGGCCCCGTGCGCCGCAGCACGCGCAGCGAGTCCGTCACCGACACCTCGGCGAACGCCCCCGAGGTCAGCGCCCGCAGGTACACCCGGTACGGGGCCTGTCCGCCGTCGGCCGGGTCGGGGAAGACGTCGTGGATCACCAGGAGCCCGCCTTCGGCGATGTGCGGGGCCCAGCCCTCGTAGTCGGCCGTCGCGTGCTCGTCGGTGTGCCCGCCGTCGATGAAGACCAGGCCCAGCGGCCCGGCCCAGACGGCGGCGACCTGCGGGGAGCGGCCGACGAGCGCCACCACGTGCTCCTCCAGACCCGCCCGGTGCAGGGTGCGGCGGAACGTCGGCAGGGTGTCCATCAGCCCGACCTCGGGGTCCACCACCGTCGGGTCGTGGTACTCCCAGCCCGGCTGCTGCTCCTCGCTGCCCCGGTGGTGGTCCACGGTCAGCGCGCTCACCCCGGCGGTCCGGGCCGCGTCGGCCAGCAGGATCGTGGAGCGCCCGCAGTACGTGCCCACCTCCAGCAGGGGCAGCCCCAGCGCACCGGCCTCCGTGGCCGCCGCGTGGAGGGCGAGCCCCTCGTGGGCGGGCATGAAGCCCTTGGCGGCCCCGAACGCGGCGAGTACGTCCGGGGACGGGGCGGGAGCGGCGGCGGTCACGGGGTTCCTCCAGGTGGGACGGGTCGGCTGACGACGGCGCTCCATCGTGCCGCACGCACCGGCCGCCCCTCCCGGTGGGGGCCGCCCCCGGCCCGGACCTCATCGGTGACCCGCCACCGGCCCGCGATTGACCCATGATTTTGCCGGAAGAATGCACCATCTCCCGGGTCGCTTCCGCGTCTACGGTCAATGCATGACCACTTACCAGGTGCCTCAGCGCATGAACTTCACCACCGTCGCTCCCAAGGTCTTCAAGGCCGTGCTCGCCCTCGACGCCGCCGCCCGCGAAGGGATCGACCCCGTTCTGCTGGAGCTGGTGCAGATCCGTGCCTCACAGGTCAACCGCTGTGCGTACTGCATCGACTACCACACCTCCGACGCCCGCAAGGCCGGGGAGACGGAGGAGCGGATCTACCAGCTCTCCGCGTGGGAGGAGTCGAGCCTGTTCACCGAGAAGGAGCGGGCCGCCCTGGCGCTGACCGAGGCCGTCACCCTGCTGCCCCAGGGCGTGTCGGACGAGGTGTACGCGGAGGCCGCGGAGCACTTCGAGGAGAAGGAGCTCGCGCAGCTCATCGCGCTCATCTTCACCGTCAACGCCTGGAACCGCATGAACGTCGCCACACGCAAGACGCCCGGCACCGAGTAGCCGGGAGTCCCCTCAAGCCGGGCGGTGGCCGCCTCACTCCCCTTGACGGCCACCGCCCTTTCCATGCCCGCGGCCTTTTCCCGTTCTTTCTTCGCACTCCTCTCCGTGTCCTCACTCATGAAGGGCTGACCACGCCATGACCACCGTCGAGACCGGGGCCCCAGCCGACACCGGCCGCTCCTCCGTCAAAGGCTGGCTCGCCGTCCTGGCGGTGACCCTGGGCATCTTCTCCCTGATGACCTCCGAGCTGCTCCCCGTGGGGCTGCTCACCCCCGTCGGTACCGCCCTGGACGTCTCCGAGGGCACCGCGGGGCTGATGGTGACCGTGCCCGGCCTGGTCGCCGCCGTCTCGGCGCCCCTGGTCACCGTGGCCACCGGGCGCATCGACCGCCGGATCGTCCTGGTGGTCCTGATCGGCCTGATGGGCGTGGCCAACCTGGCCTCCGCCTTCGCCACCAGCTTCACCGTCGTCCTGATCGCCCGGTTCCTGATCGGCGTCAGCGTCGGCGGCTTCTGGTCCATCGCCGGGGGCATCGCCCTGCGCCTGGTACCCGCCAGGCATGTCGCCCGCGCCACCGCCGTCATCTTCGGCGGGGTGGAGACCGCCTCCGTCCTGGGTGTGCCGCTGGGCACGTTCATCGGCGACCTCAGCGGCTGGCGTACGGCGTTCGGCGCGGTGGGCGTCCTCGGACTGGTCTCCCTGGTCTGTCTCCTCTTCCTCATGCCGAAGGTCCCGGCCGAGCAGAGCATCTCGTTCTCGGCCCTGCCGAAGGTCTTCCGGACCAACGTCGGTCTCCGGATCGGTATCGCCCTGACCTTCCTGGTCATCACCGGCCACTTCCTGGCCTACACCTTCGTGCGGCCGATCCTCCAGGAGGACGGGATCAGGGCCGGTGCGATCGGCGCGCTGCTGCTGACCTTCGGCGTCGCCGGGATCTGCGGCAACTTCATCGCCGGTGCGCTCATCACCAGGAGCCTCAGGAACACCGTCATGGGCATCTCGGTGGTCCTCACCGCCGCCATGGTCATCCTGGCGCTCGTCGACACCAACGCCTTCACCGCGGGCGCCATCCTGGTCCTGTGGGGCCTGGGCTACGGGGCCGTGCCGGTCACCTTCCAGAGCTGGATCATGGACGCGGCACCGGAGGCCACCGAGGCGGCCACCTCGCTGTATGTCTCCGCCTTCAACCTCTCCATCGCGCTCGGCGCGCTCTTCGGCGGCTTCGCCGTCGACGGGATCGGCGCCACCAGCGTGCTGTGGATCGGCGCGGCCCTGGCCTTCCTGGCGCTGTTCGTGGTGGGCGGCACCCGCAACTCCAGGGTCGGGCACGCGTCCTGACGCGCTGTCAGCTCTCGCCGGTTTCGGCCTTCCGTCCTAGTGGAACGTGTTCTACTCTTGCGCCCGTTCCAGTGGCTGCGACCGGCGGGGTGCGCATGGGCATCGGTACGAGTACGGGGATGGGTACGGGTGCGCGTACGGGCACCGGCACCGGCATCGGGATCACCGAGGAGCACCGTGCGCTGGCGGACTCCGTACGGGGATGGCTGGCGCGGGCCGTGCCACCGGCCGAGGTGCGCAAGCTCCTCGACACGGAGGGCCCGGCCGCCGCCGGGGTCCGCCCCGCGCACTGGGAGGCGCTCGCCGGGCAGGGGCTGACGGGGGTGCATCTGCCCGAGAAGTACGGGGGCGGGGGCGGCGGTCTCCTCGACCTCGCCGTGGTCCTGGAGGCGGCGGCGTACGGCTCGCTGCCGGGGCCGTACCTCGCGACGGCGCTGACGGGCGCGGTGCTGGAGCGGGCGGCTGCCCCGGGGGTCGGCGAGCTGCTCCGGGCCATCGCCGCCGGGACCCGTACCGCCGCCCTCGCCCTCACCCCCGGCACCCTCACCGCCACCCCCGCCCCCGCCGAGGGCGGCGGCCACCGTCTCGACGGGACCGCCCCGCCCGTCCTCTCCGCCGAGGCGGCCGACCTGCTGCTCCTGCCCGCCGCCACGGCCACCGGTGAGCGCTGGTTCCTGGTGGAGGTCGGGGCCGAGGGGCTCGCCGTGCGCCCGCACCGCAGCGTCGACCCGACCCGGCCCACGGCACAGGTGCGGGCCGACGCCGTCCACGTACCGGCGCACCACGCCCTGCCCCTCGACTCCGCGCTCGTCCGCGACCTGGCCGCCGTCCTCCTCGCCGCCGACGCCTGCGGGACCGCCGCCCGGAGCCTGGACACAGCCGTCGAACACGCCCGCGTACGCGAGCAGTTCGGGCGTCCCATCGGGGCGTTCCAGGCGGTCAAGCACCTCTGCGCCGACATGCTCGTCCGCCTCGAACAGGCCCGCGCCCTGACCTGGGACGCGGCCCGTGCGGTCGACGAGGTCGGTCAGGAACCCGAAGTGCGGTCGCTCACCGCCGCGTTGGCCGCCGCCACCGCGCCGGAGGCCGCGTACTCCTGCGCCAAGGACACCATCCAGATCCTCGGCGGCACCGGCTTCACCTGGGAGCACGACGCCCATCTCCAGCTGCGCCGGGCCGTCCTCGCCCGCCAGCTCCTCGGGGCCGCCGACACCCACCGGCTGCGCGCCGCCCGCCTGGCCGCAGCGGGCGCCCGCCGCGAACTCGCCCTGGAACTCCCGCCCGAGGCCGCCCGCCACCGCGCCGAGGCCCGACCCCACCTCGCCGCCGCCCGGGGTCTGGCCCCCCGCGAGGCCCGCCGCGCGCTGGCCGCCACCGGCTACGCGGCCCCGCACCTGCCACCCCCGTACGGCCTGGGCGCCGGCCCCGTACAACAGCTGGCGATCCAGCAGGAGTCGAGGGAGCAGGGGGTCCGGATCAGTGAACTGTCCATCGCCACCTGGGTGGTGCCGTCCCTCATCGCGTACGGAACCGAGGCGCAGCGGGAGCGCTATCTCCCCGTCACCCTGCGCGGCGACCTCCAGTGGTGCCAGCTCTTCTCCGAACCCGAAGCGGGCTCCGACCTCGCCGCCCTGCGCACCCGTGCCGTACGGACCGCGGAGGGCTGGCGGATCACCGGGCAGAAGGTCTGGACGAGCGCCGCCCGCACCGCCGACCACGGCATCCTGCTGGCCCGCACCGACCCGGACGCCCCCAAGCACCGGGGGCTCACCTACTTCCTGGTCGACATGAAGAACACCGAAGGCATCGGCATCCGCCCGCTGAAGGAGATCACCGGGGACGCCCTCTTCAACGAGGTGTACTTCGACGACGCGCTCCTCCCCGCCGACGCCGTCGTGGGTGAGGTCGGCGGCGGCTGGCGCGTCGCCCGCAACACCCTGGGCAACGAACGCGTCCACATGGCCGACCAGGTGGCCTTCGACGGCGGGCTCGAAGCGCTGATCGCCCGCTCGGCGGAGACCGATGAGACGACCCGTACCCGGATCGGCGCCCTCGCCGCCGAGGCCCACGCGCTCGCCTGCATCGGGCTGCGCACCACCCTCCAGCAGGTCTCCGGCCTCGAACCGGGCGCCGGGGCCTCCGTCCGCAAACTCGTCCAGACCCTCCACCAGCAGAAGGTCGCCGAGCTCACCCTCGAACTCCTCGGCCCGGCAGGCGCGGTGGACGAGCCGGAGGCGGGGGAGCGGGCCCTGCACGGCTTCCTGATGTCCCGCTGTCTGACCATCGCGGGCGGCACCACACAGATCCAGCTGAACGTCGTCGCCGAGCGGATGCTCGGCCTGCCCCGGGACTGAGCCCGTACGAACGGAAGGAGCCGGAGGATGAAGGCGTACATCGTCGGCGTCGGCATGACGAAGTTCGAGAAGCCCGAGACCCGCGACTGGAGTTACGGGGACATGGTCCGCGAGGCGGGCACCGCCGCGCTGGCGGACGCGGGGGTGCGGTACGAGCAGGTCGAACAGGTCCCCGTCGGATACTGCTTCCAGCCGTCCACCGCCGGACAGCGGGCCGTCTACGAGCTGGGGCTCACCGGCGTCCCCGTCTACAACGTCAACAACAACTGTGCCACCGGCTCCACCGCGCTCATGCTGGCCCGGCAGTTCGTGCAGGGCGGCACCAGCGACTGCGTCCTGGCGGTCGGCTTCGAGAAGATGGCGCGCGGATCGCTGGGCGGCTCGGGCGGCGGCTCCGGCGGGGGCGACTTCGCGGCCTCGCCCGTCGCCCGGCACTACGGGATCATGGCCGCCGCCCACGGCTTCGTGAACGCCCCGCCCACCGCGCAGATCTTCGGCAACGCGGCCCGCGAGCACATGGAGCGGTACGGGACCACGCCCGCGCAGCTCGCGGCGGTCGGGGCCAAGAACCACCGGCACTCGGCGCACAACCCGTACGCCCAGTTCCAGGACCCGTACACGGTGGAGGAGGTCCTCGCCGCCCGTACCGTCCACGCGCCCCTCACCAAGCTCCAGTGCTCACCCACCTCCGACGGCGCGGCGGCGGCCGTCGTGGTCTCGGAGCGGTTCGTGGAGGCCCATGACCTGGGGGAGCGGGCCGTGGAGATCGCCGCCCAGGCCATGACCACCGACACCGACGCCTCCTTCGCCTCCGGCACCTGTATCGACGCGGTCGGCGCCCCGATGTCGAAGGCGGCGGCCCGGCAGGTGTACGCCGCCTCCGGCCTCGGCCCCGGCGACCTCGACGTGATCGAGCTGCACGACTGCTTCTCCATCAACGAGCTGCTCACCTACGAGGCGCTCGGCCTCTGCGGCGAGGGGGAGTCCGGCAAGCTCGTGGAGTCGGGGGCGACGACGTACGGCGGGCGGTGGGTGGTGAACCCGTCGGGCGGGCTGATCTCCAAGGGGCACCCGCTGGGCGCGACCGGGATCGCCCAGGCCGCCGAGCTGACCTGGCAGCTGCGCGGCGAGGCGGGCCCGCGCCAGGTCCCGGGCGCCCGCACCGGCCTCGCCCACAACATCGGGCTGGGCGGGGCGGCGGTGGTGACGCTGCTGCGGCGGTGAGAGGGGGAGGAGGAGGCCGGGGCTGCGGGGGCCGGGACCGCGAGGGCCGGGACTTCGGGCCTAGGACGCTCCGGCCCCGGGATCTCCTCCCGATACCCGATGTACCGGGCACGTACTACCTGCGAGCATGACCGGCATGGCAGATGTCCCCGCACCCGCGTCCCCCCGTACCTCCCGCTCCCGGATACCCACCGGCGCGTGGGCCGTCGTGCTCGCCGCCTGTACGGGGCAGTTCCTCGTCGTCCTCGACGTGTCCGTGGTCAATGTGGCGCTGCCGTCCATGCGGGCCGACCTGGGGCTGAGCCATGGCGCGCTCCAGTGGGTCGTCAACGCCTACTCGATCGCGTTCGCCGGGTTCATGCTGCTGGGCGGGCGGGCCGCCGACATCTACGGGCGTAAACGGATGTTCCTCGTCGGGCTGGGCGTCTTCACCGCCGCCTCCCTCGCGGGCGGTCTCGCCCAGGAGGGCTGGCACCTCCTCGCGGCCCGCGCCGCGCAGGGGCTCGGGGCCGCCGTCCTGGCCCCCGCCACCCTGACCATCCTCACGGCCGCCGTGCCCGAGGGGCCCGCCCGGACCCGGGCGATAGCGACCTGGATGGCGGTCGGCGCGGGCGGCGGCGCGGCCGGCGGGCTCATCGGCGGGGTCCTCACCGACGCCTTCTCCTGGCGCTGGGTCCTCCTCATCAACGTGCCCATCGGCGCCCTCGTCCTGGTCGCCGCCGCCCTGTGGATCAAGGAGGGCCGGGCGGGCGACCGCCGCCGGATCGATCTGCTGGGGGCCGTCCTGGTCACCGCGGGCCTCGCCACCGTCGCGTACGGCATCGTGCAGACCGAGGCCGTGGGCTGGACGGCCGCCGCCACCCTCGTACCGCTGGTGTCCGGAGCGGTGCTGCTGGCCGCGTTCGTCCTGGTCGAGGCGCGGACGGCGGTCCCGCTGATCCCGCTGCGCGTCTTCGGCGTACGGGCGGTCTCCTCCGCCAACGTGGCGATGTTCCTCATGGGGTCGGCGACCTTCTCCATGTGGTACTTCATGACCGTCTACGCCCAGAACGTGCTGGGCTACACCCCGTTGCAGGCCGGCCTCGCCCTGCTCCCCACCTCGGTCGCCGTCGTCATCGGCTCCAAGGCCGCGCCCCGGATCATGGTGCGTACGGGGGCCAAGAGCCTGGCCGTCGCCGGGGTGCTGATCACCGCCGCCGGGTTCGGCTGGCAGTCCACCATGGGCGTCGACGGCTCCTACCTCACCGCGATCTGCCTGCCCGGGGTCCTGATGATGGCCGGGGCCGGGCTCGCCTCCACCCCGCTGGCCACCCTCGCCACCTCCGGCGCGGCCCCGGCCGACGCCGGACTCGTCTCCGGGCTGGTCAACACCTCCCGCACCATGGGCGGCGCGCTCGGCCTCGCGGTGCTCTCCACGGTCGCCGCCGCCCGTACGGCGGGCTCGGCCGACCCGGCCGAGGTCACCGCCGGGTACGCGTCGGCGTTCCGTACGGCGTGCGGGGTGCTGCTGTTCGGGGTGATCGTCATGCTGGCGTGGCTGCCGAACCACCGGACACTCCGCGTACGGGAGGAGCGGGCGGCGGAACCGGTGACGGCCGCGAAGGAGGAGGCGCAGACGCAGGAACGGGTCTGAGGGCCTGAACCACCGCATCTGACGTGGCGTCAGCAGTCTTCCCAACTTCCGGGCGCTGCGTTATACATGGGCCATCGGCTAGAACGCGTTCTAGAAGGTCGCGCCCTGCCGGTCCCGCACGGCCTCGGTGCGGTCGGTGGTGCGGACAGCCGCACCGAGGTCTCCCGTCCTCAAGGAGCGGCTTCGCCATGCCCATCGATGCCCGAGCGGCCCTCGCCGCCGACCCCCGCCGAGCCGAGATCGCCTGGAACCACAAGGACGTCCAGCTCTACCACCTGGGCCTCGGCGCGGGCATCCCCGCCACCGACCCGGACGAGCTGCGCTACACCCTGGAGTCCCGGCTCCAGGTGCTGCCGAGCTTCGCCACGGTCGCGGGCGCCGGGACGGCCGCCTTCGGGGGCATGGGCGCGGACGGCATCGACGTGGACCTCGCCGCCGTCCTGCACGGCGGCCAGTCCGTCCGCGTCCACCGCCCGATCCCCGTCACCGGCCGGGCCGTGCAGACCTCGAAGGTCGCGGCGGTGTACGACAAGGGCAAGGCCGCCGTCATCGTGCTGCGTACCGAGGCGTACGACGACGAGGGGCCGCTCTGGACCAACGACGCCCAGATCTTCGTACGGGGAGAGGGCGGGTTCGGCGGCGAGCGCGGGCCCTCCGACCGGCTCGCCGTGCCCGACCGGGCGCCGGACCGCACCGTCGAGCGCCCGATCCGCGAGGACCAGGCGCTGCTGTACCGGCTCTCCGGCGACTGGAACCCGCTCCACGCGGACCCCGCCTTCGCCAAGCTCGCCGGTTTCGACCGGCCGATCCTGCACGGGCTGTGCACGTACGGCATGACCCTGAAGGCCGTCACCGACACCCTGCTGGACGGTGACGTGTCCCGTATCGCCGCCTGCCGCACCCGTTTCGCCGGAGTGGTCCTCCCCGGCGAGACCCTCCGTATCCGGATGTGGGCGGCCGGGGACGGCCGCGTCCAGGTGACGGTCACCGCCGCCGAACGGGACGACGCACCCGTCCTCGCCGACACGCTCGTCGAACACTCCTGAACCCGGCAACACCCTTTCTTCGCAGCCGATCCGAGGGGAGCCCCACCCATGCGCGCAGCCGTCCTGCACGAAATAGGCCAGGAGAAACTGGAGGTCCTCGACGACGTCGAGGCGGTGGGGTTCGGCCCCGGAAAGGTCAGGCTCCGCATCCGGGCCACCGGGCTCTGCCACTCCGACGTTTCCGCGATGAGCGGCATCCTCCCGCAGCCCGCCCCCTTCATCCCCGGCCACGAGGGCGCGGGCGAGGTCGTGGACGTCGGTGACGGGGTGAGCGGCCTCAGCGCCGGGGACCGGGTCCTCGTCTGCTGGCTGCCCGCCTGCGGGAGCTGTCCGTCCTGCAGGCGGGGCCAGACCCAGCTCTGCCTGGCGGGCTTCATGAACGCGGGCACCCCCAACTTCAAGCGCCCCGGCGGCGATGTCTTCGGCTTCGCGGGCACCGGCACCTTCACCGAGGAGGTCGTCGTCGGCGCGGGCTGCGCGGTGCCGATCCCCGACGACGTACCGTTCGACATCGCCGCCCTGATCGGCTGCGGGGTCACCACCGGCCTCGGCGCGGCCATCAACACGGCCCAGGTGGAGGCGGGTTCGTCGGTCGCCGTCATCGGCTGCGGCGGCGTCGGCATCTCCACGATCCAGGGCGCCCGGGTCCGGGGCGCCGCCCAGATCGTCGCCGTCGACCCGGTCGCCTCCCGCCGCGAGGCCGCCCTCCGCTTCGGCGCCACCGAGGCCGTCGACCCCGGCGGACTGGCCGACGCCAAGCAGCGCGTCACCGGCGGCGAGGGCTTCGACTACGTCTTCGAGGTCGTCGGCAAGTCCGCCACCGCCCGCACCGCCTACGAGCACACCCGGCGCGGCGGCACCCTCTGCGTCGTCGGCGCCGGGGCCATGGACGACCACTTCCAGGTCAACATGTTCGAGCTGTTCTTCGACGAGAAGCGCATCCTGCCCTCGATGTACGGCGGCGGGGACGTGCTGCGCTCCTACGAACGGGCCATCGCGCTCTGGCGGGCGGGCCGGATCGACCTGGAGTCGATGATCACCCACCGGGTCCGGCTGGAGGAGATCAACGACGCCCTGGACCAGATGCGCACCGGAGAGTCGCTGCGTACCTGCATCGAACTCTGAACCCCGCCCGCAAGAAAGGAAGCCGAGGACCGCGATGTCACTTCCCCGCCCGCTGGACGGGCTCTCCGCGATCGTCACCGGCGCCGGCCGCGGCCTCGGCCGCGCCGAGGCCCTCGAACTGGCCCGGCTCGGCGCGGCCGTCGTCGTCAACGACTTCGGACAGCCGGGCCGCGACGGCTCGGGCGAGGCGTCCGCCGCGCCCGCCGAGGAGGTCGCCGCCGAGATCCGCGCGGCGGGCGGCCGGGCGACCGCCCACGTCGGAGACGTGGCCGACCACGAACAGGCCCGGGAACTGGTCGAGTCGGCGATCCGTACGTACGGCAAGCTGGACATCCTGGTCAACAACGCGGGCATCCTGCGCGACCGGATGATCTTCTCCATGACCGAGGACGAGTGGGACACGGTGATCCGGGTCCACCTCAAGGGCCACTACAACACCACCCACTTCGCCGCCGCCCACTGGCGCGCCCGCTCCAAGGAGACCGGCGGCCCGGTCCACGGGCGGATCGTCAACACCTCGTCCGAGGCGTTCCTCGCGGGCTCGGCGGGGCAGCCCAACTACGCGGCGGCCAAGGGCGGCATCGTCGGGCTCACCACCTCCACCGCCCTGGCGCTGGCCAAGTACGGCGTCACGGCCAACGCCATCTGCCCGCGCGCCCGGACCCGGATGACCGAGGACGTCTTCGCGGGCTTCCAGGAACCGGCCGACGGCACCCTCGACGCGCTGGCCCCCGAGCATGTCTCCCCGCTCGTCGGGTACCTCGCCTCACCCGCCGCCGCCGGGGTCAACGGGCAGCTGCTCGTCGTCCACGGGGGCATGATCGCGATCGTCGAACGGCCCAGGGTGGCGGCCACGTTCGATGCGGCGAAGGAGACGTTCACCTTCGCCGAGCTGGACGAGCTGATCACCCCGTACTACGCGGACCGGCCGCGCGGCGAGACCTTCGCGGCGGCCGAAGTGCTGGGCCTCAAAAGGGAGTAGGGAGCGATGAGAGGGGCCCGGTACGGCAGGTTCTGCCGTACCGGACCCCTCTCAACCGCTGTTGCTCACACCTCAGGCCGCCCTGGACTCCTCCTGGGCGGACTGGGCGGGCCTGCGGTGGCGGCCGTGCGGCTGCGCCGACGTGCTCTCCATCGACGCACCCCCTCGGTGCTTTCCGGAACCGCCGGTCCCGGCCCCCTCCGCGTCGCCCCCCGGCGTGCGCGGTGTGGTCGTGTCGGTTCGGGTTTCAGACATGTGGGAAGTCACCCCGTTGTGATCGCTTACCTGTGTCGCACGTACGTGTTCGCAAGCCCCGCCGCCGTCCTCCGACGCGGTCACCGTCGGCGCCCCGCCGGTACGGCCGCGTAGCCGGGACCGAGTTTATCCAGGTGACGCCGTGCGGTGTCCGGCCGGTGAGGCCGTTCGGTGCAGAGGCGCCTGCCCCAGCGGAACGGGCTTGCACACGGCAGGAGGGGCGATCGCGGCGGACGGTTCCGTTCCGCCCGTACTGCCGTCCGTACCGCCGTTCGTCATACCGTCCGCACCGCCGTGACCGCCGGTCCCCGGGAGCGGTCCGTCGTCGGCCGGGGCGTCGAGCAGGGCCACACCGCAGGGCGTCCCCGTGTTCGCGTACGGGAGGTGCAGCACCCCGTCGCCGCTCCAGTACCCGGCCCCCGCCGCCCACCCCTCCGGCGCCGCGAACTGGTGCAGCCGCCGCCCCTGCGGACGCCAGACCCCCACCCAGCTCCCGGCCGCCCCGTCGATCCGCAGGGCGACCGCGCAGCTCTCCGGCATCAGCATCTGACCGGGCTGCACGGCGAACGGCGTCACCGCCACATCCGCCGGACGCAGACACTCCGGGAAGCGCACGGGCAGACAGCTGCCGAGCACGCCCCAGCCGAGCCGGTCGTGGCCCGGCGCGTCCGAGCGCAGGAGCAGCAGCCCGCTGTCCGCGTCGGCCAGCAGCAGCCGGTCGTTGCTCTCCGGCGTGATCTGGAGCAGCGGCGTCACCTCGCCGTTCCGCTCCAGGTCCACGGCGACCGCCTTGACCGGCCCGCCGCCCGGCAGCCGCCGGTCCAGGGCCAGCATCCGGCCCGCCCCGTCCAGCCAGGCCCCGCCGGAGCAGTGCCCGGGGATCTCCGCGACCAGCTCCGGCCCGAAGGCGCCACCGGCCACCAGCCACAGCAGCGAGGAGTGCTCGCCGGGGGAGAGGGCGTACACGCTGGAGCCGTCCGGCGCGGGCGGCAGCAGCGTCATCCCCTCGCACTCGACCGCGCCGAGGGCCAGCTCACCGGTGCCGGGCCCGGTCGGGTAGAGCAGCGAGAACATCTGCCGGTCCGCCACCCGCCGCCGGATCAGCACCCGCCCGTCGGCGAGCGGCACCACCTGGGCATCCGGCTCCTCGGGCTGGTGGAGCGGCAGCGGCACCGCGTAGGGCTCAGGCCCGTCCAGCGTCCACCGCTCCGGGTACCAGGCGCGCTCGCCCGGCGGCCCGGGCGCCGCCGTCAGCCGGGCCCCGTAGGCACCGTCCGCGGTGAGCGTGAAGGCCCCGGGGGCGTGCGACGCCGCGCTCCAGGGGATGGCCGGATCGGCGTGGGACACCTCGCTCCAGGGGATGGCCGGATCGGCCGGGGCCGCGCCGACGGGTTCCTCCGGCTCGCCGGACTCTTCGGGACCGGGTTCCGCCGTCGTGGCGGCCCCGGCGGTTCCGCCCTCGATGGCACAGGCAGTCATGGGCTCGTCACCTCCGGCTACGAAAGCTAGTTTTCGCACTTCCAGCCGAACAACACGAGCCACCTCACTTCACACATAAGGGTGGCAATGCCCGGATTCTCCTGAGCGGGAGGGGGTGAGTGTGCTGGCGGGGGTGCCGGTGCCTAGGGTCTTTCGTTTGGATCGAGCCCGGCATGATCCAAACGAGAGGCCCTAGGGTGAGGCGGCCCCCATCGAGCAGGCGTGCCCCGCGCACGTACGCGCACCAGCAGGAGCAAGCGATGTCCCCTCGGTCCCGCGGTACCGCCGCAGTCACCCTGGCGGTCGCCGCCGCCCTTTCCCTCCCGGCCTGCGGGAGCGGGGACACGGCGGACGGGGACGGGGGAGGTGACCGGAAGGCGGCCGTCGCCACCGGGGGCAAGGACTTCGCGGACGCGGCGCGGAAGACGGCGGCGTACGGCACCGAGGTTGAGCCCGGCGCGTTCCCCCGGACCATCACCCACGCCATGGGGAAGAGCGAGCTCAAGGCCCCACCCCGGCGCGTGGTCGTCCTGGACGTCGGCGAGTTCGACAACGTGGTGTCCCTCGGCCTGAAGCCGGTCGGCTACGCGCCCGGCGAAGGTGACGCGGCCATCCCCTCGTACCTGAAGAAGGAGGCGGGGAACCCGAAGAGCGTCGGCACGATCAACAGCCTCAACCTCGAAGCGATCGCGGGTCTGAAGCCGGACCTGATCCTCGGCAGCCAGCTGCGCGCGGCGGACAAGTACGACGAGCTGTCCAAGATCGCCCCGACCGTCTTCTCCATCCGCCCGGGCTTCACCTGGAAGGAGAACTTCCTCCTCAACGCCCAGGCCCTGGACCGCACCGAGCGGGCCCACTCGGCGCTGGCCGCGTACCAGGCGAAGGCGGAGAAGCTCGGGAAGGACATCGGCGCCGACAAGCCGACCGTCTCCATGGTCCGCTACCTGCCCGACCGCCTCCGGCTCTACGCCCGGGCGTCGTTCATCGGCACGATCCTGGAGGACGTCGGTCTGCCCCGCCCGGAGAACCAGCAGATCGACGACCTCGCCACCGAGATCAGCCCGGAGCGGATCGACGAGGCGGACGCCGACTGGATCTTCACTGGCGTCTACGGCGACCCGAAGGCGACCCAGCGCGACACCGCCCGGTCCAGCCCGCTGTGGAAGAAGCTCGACGCGGTCAGGGAGGGCCGGGCGAAGGACGTCTCCGACGAGACCTGGTACCTGGGCCTCGGGGTCACCTCCGCCGGGCTGGTCCTGGACGACCTCCGCGCGAACCTGGTGAAGTAGCCCGGTTCCGCGCGAACCCGGTGAGGAGCCCCTTCCGTGCGGGCCTGGGAGTGACGAAGCGCGCAGGTGAAGTAACGATTCGTGCCCGGCCGCCGGTCCCGGCGTACAGGTCCGGCGGCCAGGGGCGGCGGGCCGTGCCGGACAGGTAGCCTTTCCCCCGTGCCCCGTCTGTCTGAAGTCATCGCCGCCCTCGACGCCCTCTGGCCCCCCGAGCGGGCCGAGGGGTGGGACGCGGTCGGGACGGTCTGCGGCGACCCGGACGCCGAGGTCGACCGGGTGCTGTTCGCCGTCGACCCCGTCCACGAGATCGCCGACGAGGCCCTGAAGCTCGGCGCCCAGCTGATCGTCACCCACCACCCGCTCTATCTGCGCGGGACGACGACGGTCGCCGCCGACACCTTCAAGGGCAAGGTCGTCCACACGCTCATCAAGCACGACATCGCGCTCCACGTCGCGCACACCAACGCCGACACCGCCGACCCCGGCGTCTCCGACGCCCTCGCCGGAGCCCTGGACCTGCGGATCACCGGCCCCCTCGTACCGGACCCCACCGACCCCGAGGGCCGCCGCGGACTCGGCCGGATCTGCGAACTGGACCACCCCGAGACCCTGGCCGACTTCGCCGCCCGGGCCGCCGCCCGGCTCCCCGCCACCGCGCAGGGCATCCGGCTGGCCGGTGACCCGGAGGCGCTCGTACGCACCGCCGCCGTCAGCGGCGGCTCCGGCGACAGCCTCTTCGACGCCGTGCGCGCCGCCGGGGTCGACGCCTTCCTCACCGCGGACCTGCGCCACCACCCGGCGTCCGAGGCCGTGCAGCACTCGCCGCTCGGCCTGGTCGACGCCGCGCACTGGGCCACCGAGTGGCCCTGGTGCGAGCAGGCGGCCGCGCAGCTCGACGCGCTTTCCGACCGCCACGGATGGGACCTGCGGGTCCATGTCTCGAAGCAGGTCACCGACCCCTGGACCACCCACCATTCCTCTGGAGCCCCCAACTGAACGCCGCGCCCGCCGACCAGATCCGACTTCTCGACGTCCAGGCCCTCGACACCCGCCTCGCCCAGCTCGCCCACAAGCGCGCATCGCTGCCGGAGCACGCCGAGATCGAGCAGCTCAGCAGCGACCTCGCCCAGCTCCGTGACCTGCTGGTCGCCTCCACCACCGAGGAGAGCGACACCAGCCGCGAGCAGACCAAGGCCGAGCAGGACGTCGACCAGGTGCGCCAGCGTGCCGTCCGTGACCAGCAGCGTCTGGACTCCGGCGCGGTCTCCTCGCCCAAGGACCTGGAGAGCCTCCAGCGCGAGATCGCCTCGCTCGCCAAGCGCCAGGCCGACCTGGAGGACATCGTCCTGGAGATCATGGAGCGCCGCGAGTCCGCCCAGGAGCGGGTCGCCGAGCTGACCGAGCGGGTCTCCGCCGTCCAGGCCAAGGTCGACGACGCCACCGCCCGCCGTGACGCGGCCACCGCCGAACTGGACGCCGAGGCCGCCACGGTGGCCAAGGACCGCCAGGTCGTCGTCGAGGTCATCCCCGCCGACCTGCTGAAGCTGTACGACAAGCTCCGCGCCCAGCAGGGCGGGGTCGGCGCCGCCCGGCTCTACCAGCGCCGCTGCGAGGGCTGCCGCCTGGAGCTGAACATGGCCGAGGTCAACGACGTGAAGTCCGCGTCCCCCGAGACGGTGCTGCGCTGCGAGAACTGCCACCGCATCCTGGTCCGCACCTCGGAGTCGGGCCTGTAATGAGCGCTGTCCGCCGGCTGGTGGTCGAGGCCGACGGCGGCTCCCGGGGCAACCCGGGGCCCGCCGGTTACGGCGCGGTCGTCCTCGACGCGGCGACCGGCGAGACCCTCGCCGAGGCCGCCGAGTACATCGGTGTCGCGACGAACAACGTCGCCGAGTACCGGGGCCTGATCGCCGGTCTGACGGCCGCGAAGGCGCTGTTCCCGGAGACGGACCCCACGGACCTCAGGGTCCACGTCCGGATGGACTCCAAGCTGGTGGTCGAGCAGATGTCGGGGCGCTGGAAGATCAAGCACCCCGACATGAAGCCGCTGGCGGCCCGGGCCGCCGCTCTGCTGCCGCCGTCCTCGGTCACGTACGAGTGGATTCCGCGCGCCCAGAACAAGCACGCCGACCGGCTCGCCAACGAGGCGATGGACGCGGGGCGCGAGGGCAGGCAGTGGGAGGCGTCCGCCTCCACGGCCGAGCTCGACGCCCCCGCGCGCACCCCGCTCCCTGACCGGGGCCCGCCCGGTGACGCGGCGGCGGGAGCGGCGAGGGCCCGTGCGGCGCCGGCGGCGGCGCGGGGCGGGGCTGATACCGGGACGCTGTTCGAGGTCGACGCTCCGGAAGAACCCGCGCCCGCCGACGTGACCGCTGTGGCCGCCACCCCGGCCCCGCAGGTCGGCTGGGCCGCCGCCCCCGACCTCGGAGCGCCCGCCACCTTCGTCCTGCTCCGGCACGGCGAGACGGCGCTCACCCCCGAGAAGCGGTTCTCCGGCAGCGGCGGCACCGACCCCGAACTCTCCGCCACCGGCCGCGACCAGGCCGCCCGGGCCGCCGCGCACTTCGCGGCCCTCGGCACGGTCCAGGAGATCGTCAGCTCACCGCTGCGCCGCTGCCGCGAGACCGCCGCCGCCGTCGCGGACCGCCTCGGCCTGGACGTCCGCATCGAGGACGGCCTGCGCGAGACGGACTTCGGCGCGTGGGAGGGGCTGACGTTCGGGGAGGTACGTGAGCGGTACGGGGACGACCTGACCGCCTGGCTCGCCTCGCCGGACACCGCGCCGACGGGCGGCGGCGAGAGCTTCACGGAGGTCGCGGCCCGGGTCGCGACCGCCCGGGACCGGCTGACCGCCCGGTACGCGGGCCGCACGGTCCTGCTCGTCACCCACGTCACCCCGATCAAGACGCTGGTCCGGCTGGCGCTGGAGGCCCCGGCGCAGGCGATGTTCCGGATGGAGCTGTCGGCGGCCTCGATCTCCACGGTCGCGTACTACGGGGACGGCAACGCCTCCGTACGCCTCCTCAACGACACCTCGCACCTGCGCTGACGGCCACGGGGCTTCGATGGACTGGGGGACGGGGCTGCTCGGCTTCGCCGCCGGGCTGCTGATCTCGGTGGTGACCGCCCCGGTCGGGGTGTCCGGGGCGGTGTTCCTGCTGCCGGTCCAGGTCAGCGTGCTCGGGGTGCCCAGCCCGGCGGTCACCCCCACCAACCTGCTCTACAACGTGGTGGCGGGCCCCGGCGCCCTGCTGCGCCACCACCGGAACGGCGGCCTCCGCGGCCCCCTGACCCGGCTGCTGGTCCTGGGCACGGTCCCCGGGGTCGTCGTCGGCGCGGTGATCCGGGTCTTCGCGGTGCCGGGCCCGTCGGTGTTCCGGCTGCTGATCGCGGTGCTGCTGCTCCCGCTGGGCGGCTGGCTCTGCCTCCGTACGCTGCACCGCGCCGCACGCACGAGGGCCCCGGGCCCGGAACCCTCGCCCCGGAGCATCACCCGCCTCGCCCTGGCCGTCGGGGTGGCGGGCGGGATCTACGGGATCGGCGGCGGCTCGCTCCTCGGCCCGATCCTCGTCGGGCGCGGGATGCCGGTCGCGAAGGTGGCCCCGGCCGCGCTGGCCGCCACCTTCGTGACCTCGGTCGTGGGCGCGGGGACGTACGCGCTGCTCGCCCTGACGGTGACCGGGGACATCGCCCCGTACTGGACACTCGGCCTGGCCTGCGGTCTGGGCGGACTCTGCGGGGGATACCTGGGCGCGCACCTCCAGCCCCGGCTGCCGGAGACCGCGTTGCGGCTGCTGCTGGGGGTGCTGGCGCTGGGGATCGGCGGGCTGTACGCGGTGCAGATCCTGGGCTGAGGCGCGCCGGCTTCTCGCGGGCTCAGGCCCCCAGCGCCGCCGCCTCCGCCGCGAGCCGGGCCACCCGGTCCCAGTCCTTCGCCGCCACCGCGTCGCCCGGAATCATCCAACTCCCGCCCACACAGGCGACGTTCGGCAGGGCGAGGTAGGAGGGCGCGGAGGCGAGGGAGATCCCGCCGGTCGGGCAGAACCGGGCCTGGGGGAGCGGGGCGGAGAGCGCCTTGAGATAGGCGGTGCCGCCCGCCGCCTCGGCCGGGAAGAACTTCATGTCGCTCACCCCGCGCTCCAGCAGGGCCACCACCTCGGAGGTGGTCGAGACACCGGGCAGGAACGGCACCCCGGCCTCCCGCATCGCCTCCAGCAGCGCGTCCGTCCACCCCGGGCTGACCAGGAACCGGGCGCCCGCGTCGACGGTGTCCCGTACGTGCTGCGGCGAGATGACCGTACCGGCCCCGACGACCGCCCCCGGCACCTCGGCGGCGATGGCCCGGATGGAGTCGAGCGCGGCGGGCGTCCGCAGGGTCACCTCGATCGCCGGAAGCCCGCCCGCCACCAGCGCCCGCGCCAGCGGCACCGCGTCGGCCACGTCGTGCAGGACGACGACCGGGACGACGGGGGCGAGATCCAGTACGGAGGTGTCGGAGGGGGCGGCGGGCGGCAGGGAGGAGGTCATGGGCCCATCCTGCCGCCCCGGGGCACCTGCTGCAACGCCCGTTGCGTCAGGTGCAACACGCCCTCAGTGGATCTCCGTCACCACCACATCGAGCGACCAGGGCCGCCCGGCGCGCGCGGGGGCCTCGGCCTCCACCACGTACCCGAGATCGCGCAGCGCATCCACCAGCTCCGCCGGGTTCTTCGGCCGGGCTCCCGCCGACAGCAGATCGCGGACCAGCCGCCCCTTGGTCGCCTTGTTGAAGTGGCTGACGACGGACCGCTTCTCCACCCCGTCCACGATCTGCGACTGGAGCACCCGCACGCTCGCGGTCCGCGCGGCGACCTCACCCTTGGGCTTCCACGCGGACGCGTACGCGGCGGACCGCAGATCCAGGACGAGCCCGTCCCCGGCGGCCTCGGGCAGGACCGTCTCCATGGGCGTGCGCCAGTACGCGCCGAGCGCGCCGAGACCGGGGAGCTTCACGCCCATCGAGCAGCGGTAGTGCGGAATCCGGTCCCCGATCCGGACCGCGCCCCAGAGCCCGGAGAAGACCAGCAGCGACTTCGCCGCGCGGCGCCGGGCGTCCGCGTCGAGGGAGGCCAGACCGAGGGCGTCGTACAGCACCCCGGTGTACAGCTCCCCGGCCGGCCGGGTCCCGGCGGTCCGCAGCTCCGCGTTCTTCCCCACCTCGCCCCGCAGCCCCACACTCAGCCCGAGCACCTCGCGGGCCTTCTCCTCGTCCGCCTGGCACAGCTCGACCAGCTCGTCCAGGACCGCCGCCCGCCCCTCGGCGAGCCCCGGCAGCGACAGCGCCTCCGGCTTCAGGGGAGCCCCGCGCCCCGAGGCGGCCTTTCCTTCGGAGGGCGGCAACAGCACGAGCACGGCGGTTCTCCTTCGTACGCACGACAAGCGGGGCCCGGTCCGCGTGCGGGCTTCCCGGGTCCCCCGGCAAGGGTACGGGGACGGGGCGGGGCCACCGGTACGGTCCCGGAGCGTGCGGGCCTCGCGATGACCGCTTCCGGACGGCGTACGGGGACGGGTCCCGGTGCCTCCACGGCGTCGGGCTGCCGTGCTCCCCGGTTCGGCCCCTGCCCCCGCTCGGCCCCCGGTGCCGCACAGCATCAGCTGCCCCCGCCCCCGGCGCCGTACGGGCACGGACGCGCCCCGGATGCCGCCTCCCGCCCTCCGGCCTACGCTCGGTCCATGCCCCGCCGCCACCTGCGTATGACCGGAGCGGCCGACTGTTCGCTCGGGGCCGCCCTGCGCGACCTGCGGACCGAACTCGACCTGCCCGCCGCCTTCCCCGCCGAGGCGATGGCCGAGGCGGAGGCGGCCGTACGGGACCCGGACCTGTCGGCCCACGAGGACGCCACAGACCTCCCCTTCCTCACCATCGACCCACCCGCGTCCACGGACCTGGACCAGGCGATGCACCTGGAGCGCCGCCGGGACGGGCGCGGCTACCGGGTGCACTACGCCATCGCGGACGTCGCCGCCTTCGTCCGGCCGGGCGGGGCGCTCGACGCGGAGGCCCACCGCCGGGTCACCACCCTCTACTTCCCCGACGACCGCGTCGCCCTCCACCCCACCGTCCTCTCCGAGGGCGCGGCCAGCCTGCTCCCCGGGGAGGTCCGCCCGGCCGCGCTCTGGCGGATCGACCTGGACAGCGACGGGCGGGCCACCGCCACCGACGTACGCCGTGCCCTGGTCCGCAGCCGCGCCAAGCTCGACTACGCGGGCGTGCAGCGGCGGATCGACGCCCGTACCGCCGAGGAACCCCTCGCCCTGCTCCGGGAGATCGGACGGCTGCGCGAGGAACAGGAGCTGGCCCGGGGCGGCATCTCGCTCGACGTCCCCGAGCAGCAGATCACCGGCCACGACGGCGCCTACGGCCTCGCCTACCGCGCCCCGCTCCCCGCCGAGGCGTGGAACGCGCAGATCTCGCTCCTCACCGGGACCGCCGCCGCCCACCTCATGGCCGAGGCGGGCACCGGCATCCTGCGCACCCTGCCGACCGCCCCGGACGGGGCGGTGGCCCGGCTGCGGCGGTCCGCCCGCGCCCTGCGCGTCGACTGGCCGCACCACGTCCCGTACGCGCGGGTCGTCCGCTCCCTGAACCCGGAACTGCCCCACCACGCGGCGTTCCTCCAGGAGTGCACCACCCTGCTGCGCGGCGCCGGTTACACCGCCTTCGACCACGGCGACCTGCCCGACCCCGCCGTGCACGCGGCTGTGGCCGACCTCTACACGCACTGCACGGCCCCGCTGCGCCGCCTGGTCGACCGGTACGCCTCCGAACTCTGCCTCGCCGCGACCGCGGGGAAGGAGCCCCCGGAGTGGGTACGGGAGGCCCTCCCCGCCCTCCCGAAGGAGATGGCCGAGGGGACGCGCCGGGCGAACACCGTGGAGCGGGCCTGCGTCGACCTGGTGGAGGCGGCGCTGCTGGAGGGGAGGGTGGGCGAACTCTTCGACGCGTACGTGGTCGATGTCGGGGACCGGAACCCGGCCACCGGCACGGTCCACCTCCGGGACCCGGCGGTCGTCGGCCGGATCGAGGGCGGGACGGCCCCGCTCCCGCTGGGGGAGCGGCTACGGGTCCGGCTCACGCGGGCGGGCCCGGCGGCGAGGTCGGTGCTGTTCGCTCCGGCGTGAGCGGTGCGGCGCTCTCCATGAGCGCCGCCACCATCGCCCGCGGGTCGTCCGCGTGGAACCGGAGCGTCCGGGCGGTCCCGCGCCGCCCCAGCGGCCGTACGTACTCCACCCCTTCCGTCAGCTCCACCACCACCGTGGTCTGCCCGGCGACCACCAGATCGAGGCTCCCGTCCTCGCCGACCCGCACGATCCCGCTGCCCGAGTAGCACCGCTCGACCCGGACGGAGGCGATGACGGTGGCGGGCACCCGCAGATCGAACAGCGCGCCGTAGCGCAGCCGCAGCGAACCGTCGCGCTCCACCAGATGCGGCCGGGTCACGCAGCTCGCGTGCAGGGCGATGACGAACAGCACCCCGTACACGCCTGTCACCAGCAGGATCTGGTGGACCAGCGGCCAGGGGATCACCAGGGCCAGCACCACGGTCTCCAGGACGGAGACGAAGAAGAACACCCACATGGTCCCGGTCTGCGGTTCGGTGTACGGGAAGGGCCGCGCCCCCTCCGGAAGCCGGTGCCGACGGCGTACGGTCCAGAGTCCGAGGCTGTGCAGCGCCCGGAACTCGTGCGCCACCAGCCGCCGCACCACGACGGGCACCCCCCGGTCCACGGCCGAGGCCACCCGCGTACGCACGCGCCCCTCCCTCACTGCTCCCATGACGTCCTCCTTCGCATCCGTGCGGCCAGCGTCTCCATCACCCGGCGCACCACCTCGCGCTGCGCGGGCGGATAGTCGTCGAGCACTACCCGGCCCCACCCCGCCGCCGACGGCTCGCCCTCCGGGATCACCGCCAGGACCTCGTCCGGTACGGCGGCGGCGAGGTCGGCCGCCAGCGCGGGGACACGGGGGTCGTCCGCCGGGGCCCCGGCCAGTTCGTCGAGCCGCTCGTACAGCACCGCCACCCCGGGGTCGTCGGCCAGCGGCCGCAGCGCCGCGTACAGCTCGGCCCCTGCCCCGTCGCCCGCCGCGTCCAGCAACAGCAGATGCTCGCGGTCCTTCGCCGCGGCGGGGGACCCGGTGGCGGGCGCCCGTTCCAGCAGGGCGGCCAGGGCGGGGGAGAGCGGCCCGTCCGAGGCGGGCGGCGCCTCCAGCAGCGCGGCCAGCACCTGCCGCCGCTCGTGGATCTCCCGCTCCTGCCGGGCCAGGTCCGCGTCGAGCTCGCTCAGGACCTCGGCCAGCTCCCGCCCCGCGTCGTCCGCGAGCACGTCCCGTACCTCGTCCAGGGAGAGCCCGATCTCGGTCAGCCGCCGGATGCGGGCCAGCAGTACGGCATCGCGTACGGTGTACGCCCGGTAGCCGTTGGCCCGCCGGGCGGGTTCGGGCAGCAGCCCGATGTGGTGGTAGTGCCGGATGGCCCGGGAGGTGACTCCGACGAGCGCGGCGATCTCTCCGATACGCATGAGGCCAGGAGAAACCATGACGTCGCGGCAAGGTCAAGCACCGGCTTCGGCCGAGGGGCCCGGAGCCTTCCTCCACGTGGCATGGAGCTGTGCCACGATCGGGGGAAGAACTCCCCTCTCACGGACGGCTGGTCCCCCGATGTCCCAGTCTGGCAAGCGACCGAGGAAGGAGCGTGACATGACTGCCATGGCGCACGAGCCGCTCACGCAGGCGGAAGTCCTTCTGGAGGGCTTCCTGGCCCTGGACACGCCGGAAGGCTTCCGGGCGGAACTGATCGAGGGGGAGATTGTCGTGACGCCGCCGCCGGACGGGGACCACGAGGACTACATCGGGCTGATCGTGGACCAAGTGGCCAGGCGTGCCCGTACGCGGATGCAGTTCTCCGGGAACAAGGGCCTCAAGCTCCGCAGCGGCGGTGGCTGCCCGAAGAACCACGCCATCCCCGACGGTACGTTCGCCCCCCTTGAGCTGAGGCTTTTCCGTGGCGCCGACCCCTGGATGCCCTGCGAAGGCGTCGCCCTCGTCGTCGAGGTGACCTCCACCAAGCCCCAGTCCGACCGCGAGGCCAAGCGCCGCTGCTACGCGCGCGGAGGCATCCCGCTCCACCTCCTCATCGACCGGGACGCCGCCTCGGTGACGCTGTTCAGCGACCCGGAGGGCGACGACTACCGCCAGCACCTCACCATCCCGTACGGAAAGCCGCTCCCGCTCCCCGAGCCCTTCGGCTTCGACCTGGAGACGGCGGACTTCGGCTGAGGGACCCCGGTCGGGCCGCATCCGCGGCCCGTTAGGATGGGCGGAGCAGTCACGTCAGGCGGACGGCCGCGTGAGGATCTTTCGGGACCCTCCCGAGGAACGTCCGGGCTCCACAGGGCAGGGTGGTGGCTAACGGCCACCCGGGGTGACCCGCGGGACAGTGCCACAGAGAACAGACCGCCCGGGACCTCGGTCCCGGGTAAGGGTGAAACGGTGGTGTAAGAGACCACCAGCGCCTGAGGTGACTCAGGCGGCTAGGTAAACCCCACCCGGAGCAAGGTCAAGAGGGGCCGTCCCCGTCAGGGAGCGGCCCTGCGTGAACGTTCGAGGGCTGCTCGCCCGAGTTCACGGGTAGACCGCACGAGGCCGGCAGCAATGCCGGTCCTAGATGGATGGCCGTCTCCCCGGCCGCCGCGAGGCGACCGGGAGACAGAACCCGGCGTACAGCCTGGCTTGGCTGCGCATCAGCGAGAGGGGCCTCCGGCCGGACGGATCGTCCGCTCGGAGGCCCCTTCTCGCAGTGCGCGGCGGCGTCGGTGAAGCCGCCGTGACGAGAGACCGGCGAACCGGCCCGGCCGACGCCCTCCTCCGAGCGTGCCGCCGCGCTGCCTGACGGCCATGACCAGCGCGGACAGGGCGGAGACCGCGAGGCCGACGAGAACGGCCGCGTAGCCGGTCGCACCGGCTGCGCCGCCGAGGTAGCCCAGGCCGACGGCGTACGAGACGAAGACGAGCTCGGCCAGGCACGCGGCCCCCAGGAAGCGGCCGACGGTGAAGCCCGCGGGGGCGGCCACGAGCCCTCCCACGAACCGGCCGCCCGGCACGAAGCGGACGCCGATCACTCCGGGTGTCCCGTAGACGCGAAGGTGCCGCGTGATCCGCGTACGCACCTCGGGCCCGGCTCCCCGCCGTACGAACCGGCCCCGGGCGCGTGAGGCCAGCAGGGACCCGGCGGCGAAGACGGCCAGGTCACCGAGGACCGCGCCCACGAACGGCGCGGTGAGAACGAGCGGCACGCTCAGCCTGCCCGTGGCGGCGAGCGCCCCGGCGGTGGCCAGAACAGCGGCGTTGGGGACGAGGGGCAGGGCCATGACGAGGGCGAGCGCCGGATAGACCCATAAGGACTCCACCGGCATCGCGCTCAGCTCCGGCCCCATGGCCGTCCTCCTCGGTCGGTGTCGTACGGCCGCGGCGGGCGTCAGCGGCGGCCGGTGGACTCTCCGTGCATCAGGGTTCCGTGCATCGGGGCTCGGCGCACCAGGGCGCCGCCGAGTGGAGTGATGGAGTGCCGCATCGGAGAGCGCGCCTTTCGGGACTCGGTGGACGAAGTCCGACTCCCGAATGGTCCGCCGGGCCGATGGCGTCCGGGTTTACGGCAGCGGAATTCACGGCGTCCGCATGCAGGGCGCACCGGCGGCCTCAGATGACCGGCGGCCGTCCCAGCCGTGTCATCCGCCACACCGTCGACCAGCGCATCGGGCGCCGCTCCCCGCAAGGAGTGCGGACGCCCTCCGCGAAGCCGCCCGCCCAGGCGCGCAGGCCCTTCGCGTCGCGGGTGCGGGCCAGGGTGAGCAGGGTCCAGGTGGAGAGGTAGGCCGGGACCAGGGGGAGGGGGAGGTTGCGGCGGGCGAGCCAGACGCGGTTGCGGGCCGTCATCCGGTAGTAGACCGCGTGCCGGGCCGGGGACGTCTTCGGGTGCTGGAGCAGCAGCTCGGGGTCGTACTCCACCCGCCAGCCCGCGTCGAGCGCCCGCCAGGCGAGGTCCGTCTCCTCGTGGGTGAAGAAGAACTCCGCGGGCCAGAGCCCCGTCTCCGCCAGCATCTTCATGGAGAACGCGTGGCCGCCGCCGAGGAAGGCCGTCACCGGGCCGCCGCGCATCGGGTCGCCCGCCCGCAGCCGGGGCACGTGCCGACGCTGCGTCTCGCCGTGCTCGTCCGCGATCCGGAAGCCGACGATGCCGAGCCGGTCGTCGGCGGCGAAGTGGTCCCGTACCCGGCGGAAGACGTCCTTGTCGACCAGGAGCCCGTCGTCGTCCAGCTCGACCACCACGTCCACGTCACCGATCTCGGCGAGCCTGCGCAGCCCCTCGTTCCGGCCGCCCGGGCAGCCCAGGTTCTCCGGCAGCTCGATGGTGGTCACCCCGCCGTCGAGGTCCTCCAGGCCGGGGGTGGACGTGTAGTCCGGGAGGGCCGTCCCGTTGCCGATGATCACGAGCCGGGTGGGCCGGACGTCCTGCATCGCGACCGACGCCAGCAGCGCCTCGACCGCCTGCGGGCGGTCCCCCATGGTGACGATGGATACGCCGATGCGTGGTGCGGACAAGTTCGGTACTCCTGGGGCTCGGCTGCCGTGTGGTTGCCGGTCGGCGGCGGTGCCCGCGATCGTAACGCCTCGGTGTTCAGTCCGTGGCTACCGCCCGGCCATCCCCGGGCCCGTCGCTGTTCAGCAGCGCGTACACGGCCATGTCCCGGCGCTCGTCGCCCACCTGCTGCCAGCCGCGCAGCAGCCCCTCGCGCCGGTACCCGACGTCCTCGGCGATCCGGGCGGACGCGGCGTTCCAGGGTTCGACGAAGAGCTGGAGGCGGGGGATGCCGAGGTCACGCAGGGCCCACCCCGTCACCGTACGCAGGGCGGCGCGGGCGACGCCCTGGCCCCGGCCGGAGGCGACCATCCAGTACCCGATCGAGGCCCGGCCCTCCGGCAGGTCCCGCAGCCAGAGCCCGATGGCCCCCACCGGGCGCCGGTCCCGGGAGCGGACGATGGCGAACGGGTAGCCGGTGCCGGTGGCTGCCCGTTCCCACTGCTCGCGGACGAACGCCTCGGCGGCCCCGTCCGAGTAGGGGGCCGGGACCGTCGTGATGAGCGGGATGTACGGGTCCCGCGCGGCCTCGCGGATCAGCGGGAGGTCGCTCATCTCCCAGGGGCGCAGGACGAAGTCCGGGCCCGCGGACATGCTCGGCACGGTCAGCGGCCCGGGGCCGGACGGGGGGCCGGACTCGGCGTCGGAGCCTGCCCCGGTGTCGGTGCCGGGACCCTTGTTGGAGCCGGAGCCGGAGCCGGAGCCGGAGCGAGGGCCGGGGGCGGGATCGGCGTTGGTGTCGGGGGCGGGCCTGGCGGCAGGCTCGGGGTCAGCCATGTCCGTATCTTCCCGCGCCCGCCCCGGTCCCGCCCGTCGGCCTGCTTCCGCCGACGTCCCGCCCGTCGGCGTCCCCTACCTGGCTCCGCCCGTCGACACCGTTCCGGCTCCCGGCTGGAGACCGTCCCCCCGACCGGCTTCGCAGCGCCCCGCACCCCGTCGATAAAGTGCTGGAATGATATTCAGCAAGGCCGGGTTCGGGGGAGCGGTCGCGGACTTCGAGTCCGCGGTGGTGGCCCGGGACACCAAACGGTCCGGCAAGGCGTTCGTCCGGTTGCAGGAGACCTTCGGGCAGGCCAAGGAGGCGGAGCTGCTGGACGGTGGGCCGCGCCTCGCCGCCGTGCTGGAGCACGTTCCGGCTGGTCCCCGTGCCGTCGTCGCCGTACTTGTCGGGGCCTGCGTCGAACGCGGCGCCGACGCCGAGCGCTGCGCCCCCGACGTCCTGACCGGGCTGCGCGTGGCCCTTGAGGACGCCGTGGCGTTCGCCGAGGCGTGGGAGGCGACCGGCGGCGGGGCCTTTCCCGTACCGGGCGAGGGCGAGCCGGGCGAGGAGATCGTCGAGCGGACCGGGTTCGACGCGGCCGTCGGCTGGTGGACGCTGCGCCAGTGGGAGATGGCGGCCGTCGCGATGCTCAACCACCGGGCGGTACGGGCGGGGGCCGACGACCTCCGGGGCGGGCTGCTGCACCTGCTCACCGCCGTGGAGCAGGCGTCCGGCGAACCGTTCAAGTGCCTGGCCTACGCGCTCCTGGTGCTGGACGACGAACCTCTCGTCGCGCTCCACCGGACGAGCGGCACCGGCTACGCCCTGCGGTTCTCCGGCATCGGCGACACCTTCCAGCTGCACACCCTGCTCGCCGACGCGCTCATCGGCGGCGGCCATGTGGCGGGTCACGCGCCCTCGCCGCAGGAGGTCGCCGTCTGCCGCGAGACCCCGGGGCAGGTCGACACGGTGGGCTCCTTCGACCTGACCGCCCCGGACGGCGGCCGGCTGTGGAACGAGGGGAGCCCCTTCGACATCCCCGTGGTCGACGGCGTACGCCTGCTGGTGCTCGACGAGCCGTCCTACCGGCGCTCCTGGCCCGCGGGCCGCTTCTTCCCCGGCATGCGTGGCGACCTCATCCTGGAACGCGCCCTCGAACCGGAGGAGACGGAGCGCTGGTTCGCCCGGGTCTCCCCGGCCAAGGAGGTCACGGGCTGACCCCTCGGCCCCCGGGGGCCTGTCGGCTGACCCCGCAGGGGCCGTACGGCCGACCCACCAACCCCCCTCAGCCGATCCGGGCCCCCGTCCCGCTGACCCGGACCCGCTCCTCCCCGGCGTGCAGCTCGACCGTGAGGGTGCCGGGGCGGCCCATGTCCGTGCCCTGGTGCAGCGTCAGCACGGCGGCCTCCGGTACGAGCCCCAGCTCGCGTACGTACGCGCCGAAGGCGGCTGCCGCGGCCCCGGTCGCCGGGTCCTCGACCACCCCGCCCACCGGGAACGGGTCCCGGACGTGGAAGACCTCCGGCCCCTCGCGCCACACCAGTTGCAGGGTCGTCAGGTCGAGCCGGTGCATCAGCGCCTCGAGCCGCGCGAAGTCGTAGGCCAGGTCGGCCAGCCGCTCGCGGGTGGCGGCGGCCAGCACCAGGTGGCGGGCGCCCGCGTAGGCGATCCGGGGCGGCAGAGCGGGGTCGAGGTCGGCGGCCGGCCAGTCCAGGGCCGCCAGCGCCTCCGCGAGGTCCGCCGCGCCGATCTCCGTGATGTGCGGCACCACGCTGGTCAGGGTGGCCCGCAGTTCGTCGCCCTCCCGGACGACGGTGACCGGCACCCGGCCCGCGGCCGTGGCGAACTCCAGCGCGCCCGGCCCGTCCCGCTCGGCCAGGGCGATGGCGGTGGCGACCGTGGCGTGGCCGCAGAACGGCACCTCGGCCTTGGGGCTGAAGTAGCGGATGGTGTACGCGTCTTCGCCGGTCCGCTCCGTCAGGAACGCCGACTCGCTGTACCCCACCTCCGCCGCGACGGCGAGCATCCGCTCCTCGTCAAGACCCGACGCGTCCAGGACGACGCCTGCGGGGTTTCCGCCCCCGGGGTCGGCGGAGAAGGCGGTGTAGCGCAGGATCTCGGGCTCATGATCATGTGTCATGCGGCACCCTAACCCTGTGCCCCGCCCCCGCGCCGCGCACACTGTCCCGGCCCTTCCGGCCGGTCCGCGTACGGCTGCCGCAGTCCCCCCGAACCGCGGCAGCCCCATCGGTACGGCGACCGGTCAGTGGCAGTTCTTCTTGCCCTGGTTCGCCGGGGTCGACTTCTTCCAGGAGCAGGAGTCCTGGAGCTTCCCGTTCGGCTTGATCAGCCGGGCCTTGTCGCCGGTGTTGTTCCAGACGTACGAGCCCCGGTTCCAGTACACGGTGCCCGCCACGTTCTTGCCCTTGCCGGTACGGAGCTTGACGGTCTTGCCCGCGCCGATGGTGTAGCTGCCGAAGGTGTAGGTGTAACCGGTGTTGTCCTTCACCTTGAAGCCCTTGAGCTGGACCTTCTTCTTGCCGTTGTTGTGGATGTTGACCCACTCGGCGTTCAGGGACTTGTTCGACCGGTCGTCCTTGCCGGGGCCGTCGTACTGGACGGTCCCGAAGTGCAGCCCGCCCTGATGGGCGGCCGCCGTGGCCGGTGCCGCCGTGGCGAGGAGCGAGCCCGCCAGTGCGGTGGCGGCGGCCAGGGCGATCGGCGCAGCGGTGCGTATGCGCATGCGGTGTTCCTTCTGTGTCGTACTGGTGAAGGTCTTACGGGATGCGATCATACGGTCAGTACGCGCTTGCTCACCCAGGAGTGAAGAAATCCGCAAAATCGGCCATCCGGTGGCATGTTCCGACGTGAGCGATCACTTTCTGGCACCGGTACTCGGGGATCGCTCAACCCCGCCCCACGTACGGCATGTTCGTCGCCATGACCGTCAGGAACGGGATGTTCGCCTCCAGGGGCAGCTCCGCCATGTGCACCACCGTCCGTGCCACATCGGCCGCCGCCATCACGGGCTCGACCGCCAGCTCCCCGTTGGCCTGGAGGATGCCGGTCCGCATCCGCTCGGTCATCTCGGTCGCCGCGTTGCCGATGTCGATCTGGCCGCAGGCGATCCGGTACGGCCGCCCGTCCAGCGCCAGCGCCTTCGTCAGCCCGGTGACCGCGTGCTTGGTCGCGGTGTACGCGACCGAGTGCGGGCGCGGCGCGTGGGCGGAGATCGAGCCGTTGTTGATGATCCGGCCGCCCTGCGGGTCCTGCTCCTTCATCAGCCGGTACGCCGCCTGCGCGCAGAGGAACGCCCCCGTCAGGTTCACGTCCACCACCGCCCGCCAGTCCGCCGCGCCGAGCTCCTCCACCGGCACGCCCCCGGGCCCGAACGTGCCCGCGTTGTTGAACAGCAGGTCCAGCCGGCCGAACCGCTCCCGTACGGCGGTGAAGAGCGCGCCCACCGCGTCCTCGTCGGTCACGTCCGTGGTGACGCACAGCGCCTCCGGGGCCCCGGCCGCCGCGGCGGTCTCCGCCAGCGGCTCCGCCCGCCGCCCCGCCAGCGCGAGCGACCACCCGGCCTGCGCGAGGGCGAGCGCGACGGCCCGCCCGATCCCCGAACCGGCACCCGTGACGACGGCGACTTTCTGATCAGTGCTCATGGCCCGGGAGCGTACGGGAGGGCCCCGGCCGGGCGCCGGAGCGCCCCGGCGGCGGACGGGAGCGGCCCGGCGGTGGCGGGCGGGGGACGGCTTGGCATGGCTGGCGGCGGCGGACGGGAGCGGCCCATCCGCGTACGGCCGCGGAGGCCGGTGCACAGGGCACGGGGTGCTCATCGACCCGCCATGCGGATGTTGTGCACGCGACAACGGCGCGTCGCGCGCCGGGGCTGCTCTGGAGTCCGGCAGCATCCGGCACCATCCGGCAAGCGAGGGGCATATGACAGCCGCACAGACGTTCATGACGCCCGGTCAGGGTGTCCCATCGGACCGGCGTCCCCGGTCCGCCGAACTCCCCACCACCACTGCCCGGTTACCCCGGCCGGGCGGCCTGGGCCGCCGCCGCCTGCTCACCGGGGCCGGTGCCGTCGCCGCGCTCGCCTTCACCATGAACCTGCCCGCCGCCGGTACGGCGAGCGCCGCCGAACTGGACGCCCGCAGGATCACCGAGGACCCCTTCACCCTCGGCGTGGCCTCCGGCGACCCGCTCCCCGACTCCGTACTCCTGTGGACCCGGCTGGCCCCCCGCCCGTACGAGCCCGGCGGCGGCCTCCCCGCCTCCCGCGTCGAGGTGCGCTGGGAGCTGGCCCACGACGAGGGCTTCCGCCGCATCGCCCGGCGCGGATCGGCCACCGCCCACGCGGAGTTCGCCCACAGCGTCCGCGCCGACGTCCAGGGCCTCGCCTCCGGCCGCGCCTACTACTACCGCTTCCGCACCGGCAGCTGGACCAGCCCGACCGGCCGCACCCGCACCGCCCCCGCCGCCGGGACCCGTAACAGCTCCCTCACGCTGGCCGCCGTCTCCTGCCAGGCGTACCACGACGGGTACTTCACCGCCCACCGCCACCTCGCCGCCGAGGACGTCGACGTGGTCTTCCACCTCGGGGACTACCTCTACGAGTACGCCGTCACCGCCACCGGAGGCGCCCGCAACTACACCGACCGCCGCCTCCCCGCCCACTACAACCGCGAGACCATGACCCTGGAGGACTACCGGCTGCGGTACGCCCTCTACAAGTCCGACCCCGACCTGCGCGCCGCCCACGCCGCCCACCCCTTCGTCGTCACCTGGGACGACCACGAGACCGAGAACAACTACGCGGGCGAGATCCCCGAGAACGGCGTACCGCCCGAGGAGTTCCTGCTGCGCCGGGCCTCCGCGTACCGCGCGTACTGGGAGAACCAGCCCCTGCGCACCCCGCAGCGGCCCACCGGCCCCGACATGCGGCTCTACCGCCGCCTCACCTTCGGCCGACTCGCCCAGTTCGACATCCTGGACACCCGCCAGTACCGCAGCGACCAGGCGTACGGGGACGGCTGGCGCGTCCCGGGCCCGGAGTCCGAGGACCCGGCGCGGACCATGACCGGGGCCGCCCAGGAACGCTGGCTGATCGACGGCTGGCGCGCCTCGGACGCCACCTGGAACGTCGTGCCCCAGCAGGTCACCTTCGCCCAGCGGCGCGATGTGCCCACCGCCGCCTACAAGCTCTCCATGGACGCCTGGGACGGCTATCCGGCCTCCCGGCAACGCGTGCTGGACGGGGCGGAGTCGGCCGGGGTGGCGAACCTGATGGTCCTCACCGGGGACGTCCACGTCGCGCACGCCTTCGACCTCAAGAAGGACTTCGACGACCCCGCCTCCCGGACCGTCGGCACCGAGATCGTCACCACCTCCGTCTCCAGCGGCAAGGACGGCACGGAGCGGCCCGCCAACTGGGAGAACCGGACCCGCGCCAACCCGCACATGAAGTTCTACGACGGGCGGCGCGGCTATGCGCTGGTCACGCTGACGGAGACGGCGGCCCGCGCCGACTTCCGTACGGTGCCCGCGGTCACCACCCCCGGCGCCCCTGTCTCCACGGCCGCCTCCTTCGTCACCGAGGCGGGGAACCCGGGGCTCAGCCCCGCCTAGGAGAGCTCAGCGGTCCGCCGGGTAGCGGACGCCGATACGGTCCCGTACCGCGTCGAGCGTCCGCATCACCGCGAGCGTGCCCTCCAGCGGGACGAGCGGGGACTCGTTCTCGCCCGCCCGGATCGCCCGCGCCACCTCGACGGCCTCGTACTGCATTCCGGACAGGCCCTGCGGCCCGGGCCCCGAGGTGACCGTCTCCGGCTCCCTGCCCGGCCGGTGCAGCACGAAGTGGTCCGGGTGGAAGAAGTCGCGCGGGAGGTCGATCCGGCCCTCCGTGCCGATGACGGTGGCCGCCGTCGGGTGGTGGCCGACGATCGAGCAGGAGAGCAGCGCGGTGGCGCCCGACTCCCAGCCCAGCAGCATCCCCGTGTTCAGGTCGACACCCTCGGGCGAGAGCAGCGCGTCGGCCCGCACCCGGTCCGGCTCGCCCAGCAGCAGGTGGGCGAAGGCGACCGGGTAGACCCCGAGGTCCAGCAGCGCCCCGCCGCCCAGGTCCGGGTCGCGCAGCCGGTGGCCGGGGGCGAAGTCGCCCGCGAAGCCGAAGTCCGCCTGTACGGTACGGATCTCGCCGATCGCCCCGTCCCGCACCAGCTCGGTCAGCCGGCGGACCACCGGGTTGAGGTAGGTCCACATGGCCTCCATCAGGAAGAGGCCCCGGTCCCGGGCGAGCGCCACCAGCTCCTTCGCCTCCCGGCTGTTGAGCGTGAACGCCTTCTCGCACAGCACATGCTTCCCGGCCTTCAGCGCGAGCGAGGCCGCCGCGTGGTGCGCCGAGTGCGGGGTGGCCACGTACACCACGTCCACCGTGTCGTCGGCGACCAGCTCCGCCCAGCTCCCGTGGGCCCGCGCGATCCCGTGGCGCTCGGCGAAGGCCCGCGCCGAGGTCTCCGTACGCGAGGCGACCGCCACCACCTCGGCGTCCGGCAGCGCCTGGACGTCCGCCGTGAAGGTCGCCGCTATGCCGCCCGTCGCCAGAACGCCCCAGCGCACCGCCGTCCCGCCCGTTCCGTCGGTCCCGCCCATGCCCGCCCCACCCCATCCACCCCGAAAAGGTATCGACCACTCCGGCCGAGCTGAGAGCATAGATGCGGATTCAACGATGCGGAGATGAGAATGCCGGACAGTGGCGGCAGCCGGGCCCAGCGCGAACACATACCCACCTCCGGGACGGGCCCTGGCGCCGCTCCCGGAGCCCGAGCCGAAGCCGACGGCGCTCTGCCCACCCCGCACGGGGACGCGGGCGCCCTCTCCGCCGACCCGGCGACCCCGCAGGTCACCGCCCCGCCCGGCCTCCCGGGAACCCCCGGCCACCGGGCCGCTTCCGGCCTCCCGGCCTCCGGGGTCAAGGCAGCCCCCGAGGCAGCCCTCACGGCCGAGGCAGCCCCCGCGGCCAAGGCGGCTCCCGCCCTCAAGGCGGCGCGGCGGACCGGGTTCCTGGTCACCATGGTCCTCGGCGGGCTCACCGCCCTGCCGCCGCTCTCCATGGACATGTACCTCCCGGCGCTCCCCGCCGTCACCGACTCCCTCAGCGCCCCCGCCGCCACGATCCAGCTCACGCTGACCGCCTGCCTGGCCGGGATGGCGCTCGGGCAGCTCGTCGTCGGACCGATGAGCGACCGCTGGGGCCGCCGCAGGCCGCTGCTGCTGGGCATGGTCGTCTACGTCATCGCCACCGCGATCTGCGCGCTCGCCCCCACCGCCGAACTCCTCATCGCCTTCCGCCTCCTCCAGGGCCTCGCGGGCGCGGCGGGCATCGTGATCGCCCGGGCGGTGGTGCGCGACCTCTACGACGGCGTGGAGATGGCCCGGTTCTTCTCCACCCTGATGCTGATCTCCGGCGCCGCCCCGATCATCGCCCCGCTGATCGGCGGACAGGTGATGCGCTTCACCGACTGGCGCGGCATCTTCGTCGTCCTGACCGGGGTCGGGGTCGTGCTCACCCTGGTCGTCTGGAAGTGGCTGCACGAGACCCTGCCGCCCGGCGACCGCCACACCGGAGGGGTCGGCGAGGCGCTGCGCACCATGCGCGGGCTGCTGGCCGACCGGGTCTTCACCGGCTACATGATCGCGGGCGGCCTCGCCTTCGCCGTCCTGTTCGCGTACATCGCCGCCTCCCCGTTCGTCATGCAGGAGATCTACGGGGCCTCGCCGCAGACCTTCAGCCTGCTGTTCGGCCTCAACTCCATTGGGCTGATCGCCGTCGGCCAGATCAACGGCAAGCTGCTGGTGGGCCGGTTCAGCCTGGACAAGGTGCTGGCCTTCGGCCTCGCGGTCATCGTGCTCGCGGCGCTCGCCCTGCTGCTCATGACGCTGGGCGTGTTCGGCGAGGTCGGCCTCGTACCCGTCGCGGCCGGGCTGTTCGTGCTGATGTCGGCGATGGGCCTCGCGATGCCCAACACCAACGCCCAGGCGCTGATGCGCACCAAGCACGCGGCGGGCTCGGCCTCCGCGCTGCTCGGCACGTCCTCGTTCCTGATCGGGGCGATCGCCTCGCCGCTGGTCGGCATCGCGGGGGAGGACACGGCCGTCCCGATGGCGGTCGTGCAACTGGTGTGCGCGGTGGCGGCGGTCGGCTGCTTCCTGATCCTGTGCCGCCCGTGGCAGCGGGCGGGGCGCGAGGCCGGGGGGCTGTAGGCGGGGGCCGGGGCGCGGGGGCGGGGCCTGGGGGCCGGTCGTCTCCGTGAGGACCGGGGGCGCGGGGCCGGGCCCCGAACGCCGGTCGTCTCCGCGAGGACCGGGGGCGGGGGTTGCAGGCCGGTTGTCCCTGCGGGGCCGGGGCGCCGGAGGCCGGTCGCACCCGCGAGGACCGGGGCGCGGGGGCGGGGCCCGAACGCCGGTCGCCCCCCCCGCCAGAGCCGGAGTGCGGCGCCGGGGAGGTGCGCGCCGCTCAGTCCGTACGCGGATAGCCGATCAGCCGCGTACGGTCCTGCCGGTCCGTCCAGCGGAACACCCCGACCCCGGTCGTCTCCGTCCCCGGCAGCCGCGCGTTCCGTGACAGCGGGTCCGTGGTCCAGGTCGCGAGGTCCACCGCGACCGGCAGCCCGCCCCCGGAGAGCGCCTCCGAGGCGTCGCGCGCGTTCTCGGCCCCGTACGCGATGCCGTCGTCCGTCACCGTGGCCAGGGCCAGATGGCCGACGCCGTCCGGCCCCTCGAAGCAGTGGCCCCGCCGCGCCGCCAGGTCGAAGGCCAGGTTTCCGGCGATCAGATAGCCGCCCGACGGGGAGAGCACCGCCTGCGGGTGGCGCCCCGGCTCTATGGCGGGCCGGTGGCACTCCACCGAGACCAGCGGCCTGCCGGTCGCCGCGTCGTGCACCGCCCACAGCTCATGGGTGGCCGCCCGCTCCGCCTTCCTCGCCAGGGCCCACTTCGCCAGCACCCGGCCCGGGGCCACCGACGTCACCACACCGCTGCCCCGGTCGACGCCCTTGGGCGCCACGTTCCGGCTGAACCAGCCGCCGCGCACCCAGAACTCCCGTGCCCCGCCGACCAGCAGCCCCGCCGGGGTCTGCCCGTGCACCTCGGTGAGCTGCTTGCAGGCCGGGCAGCCCTTCGGGTACTTCAGCTCGTCCGCGCCCAGCTCGGAGACCAGGCCCGTGACCGGGTCGATCAGCGCGCTGTTGGCCTGCCCGTCGCTGATGACGATCTCCGGGCCGCTGGTGCTGACGCCCGGAGCCCCGGACCACGGCACCTCGACACGTTGCTGGGAGCCGTTCGTCACGTCGTACAGATCGAGCGATACGAGGGTGGCGCCGGGCGTCATCCCGTCGCCGACCTTCCCGTACGACCAGGTCACGAAGTACTGCCGGGCCCCGGCGGTGACCGTGGCGAGCTTCGGGTAGTGCGCCGGGTCCGGCGGCCGCCAGGCCCGGCCCCGCCAGCCCGGCTTCCCGGTGGCCGTGTCGACGGTGCGCAGCCGGTAGCGGTTCCCGGCGGACCGCTCCAGATAGGCGAGCAGGCCCGTGGCGTGGGAGACGGCGATGTCGGGGGAGGAGCCGATGATCTCCCAGCCCCGCGCGGTCGAGTACTGCGGCGGGACGGTGAGCCGGGTGACCGCACCGGCGCCCGGCACCGTCCGCTCCACCGGCCCCGGGGAGGCCCCGCCCCCGGTGGCATCCCTGCCCTCCGGGCTGTCCGGGCCGCCGCCGCAGGCCGCCAGGAGGAGGAGCAGGGCGAGGAGGACCACCCCGCCGACCAGGGCCAGCCGCACGATCTTCTGTCTCATGGCTCTCCCGCGGGCCCACCCGGCCGTCCCGTGCCCGATCCCGCGCGGGCCAGCGTAGCAACAGGCTTCCGGCGGCGAGGAGTTCGCGGACATCCCGTTCCGCAGGGGTGACGCACCGGTTCTGCGGGGCCTGCGGCGGGCTCTCCACGGAATGCGCCCGCCCGCCCCCCTCCGCCTACAATTCGGCGGTGAACGTCACCCTCCCCACCGCCCAGTCCCTGCGCGCGGCCCTGGCCGGGCTGCTCGACGGGCTGCCGCCCAAGCAGGCCGCGCAGGCCGTCGACCGGCTGATCGCCAGCTATCGCGGGGAGACCCCGACCGACGCGCCGATCCTGCGGGACCGCTCCGACGTCGTCGCGTACGCCGCCTACCGGATGCCCGCCACCTTCGAGGCCGTACGGTCCGCCCTCGACGCCCTCGTCGAGGTCGCGCCGGACTGGGCGCCCGCCACCCACACCGACGTCGGCGGCGGTACGGGCGCGGCGAGCTGGGCGGTGGCCGGGGCCTGGGAGGGGGCGGCGACCACCGTCCTGGACTGGGCCGAGCCCGCCCTCGCGCTGGGCCGGGAACTGGCCGGGGCGTCCGGGGTGCCGGGGCTGCGTGAGGCCCGGTGGGAGCGGGCCCGGATCGGGGCGGCGCTGGAGCTGGCCCCGGCGGACCTGGTCACCGTCAGCTACGTACTCAAGGAGCTGACCGCCCAGGCCAGGACCGAACTGGTCGACGCGGTGGCCGGGGCCGGGCAGGCCGTGGTGATCGTGGAGCCGGGCACGCCCGACGGGTACGCGCGGATCATCGAGGCCCGGGACCGGCTCATCGCCGCCGGGCTGAGCATCGCCGCCCCCTGCCCGCACAGCGGCGCCTGCCCGATCGCCCCCGGCACCGACTGGTGCCACTTCTCGGCCCGGGTCAGCCGATCCTCGCTGCACCGGCAGGTCAAGGGCGGCTCGCTCAGCCACGAGGACGAGAAGTTCAGTTACGTCGTCGCCACCCGCTTCCCCACCACCCCGGCGCCCGCCCGCGTCACCCGCAGGCCGCAGATCCGCAAGGGCCAGGTCCTGCTGGAGCTGTGCACACGGGACGAGGGCCTGGACCGCTCCACGGTCACCAAACGCCACGGCGAGCTGTACCGGGCGGCCAGGAACATCGCCTGGGGCGATCCCTGGCCGCCGGAGGACAGCGCCTAGGGTCTTTCGTTTGGATCAGGCCGGATCAGGGTGCCGGGGCCCGCGAGCCCGGCATGATCCAAACGAGAGGCCCTGAGCCGGGTCGTGACGCGGACCGAGAAGGATCGGACCGCCGCCTCCTGTGTCCTCCTTCGCCAGCCCCGGGGCGGCGCGCCGGATCAGCTCGGCGATCGGCTCCGGCGCGAGCACTCTGTCGGGGGCTGCCGGAACGTGCGTTCCGTCGTACAGCGCGATCGAATCCCAGTCCTCGGGGTCGGAGACTCCGCGCCGGTCGACGATGACGGCCCGCGTCGGCACGGGCAGACGCGTCGCGGCGGCGATGACGGCCGACTCGACGCGCTGGGCCTGGTCGGGGCAGAGGCCGTCCAGCCACAGCGTCTGCGTCTCACGGCCGACCGGCACGGCATCGTACGTGTCGACCACATTGATGTCCGCCGTCAGCCACCAGTTGAACGTGAGTGTGGCGAAGCGCCGCCCGATCAGGCCGCCCAACTCCTCCTGGCTCATGGGCACGTCGTCACCTTCGACGTCGATCACCAGGGCCGCGTTCTTGACCGGGTGGATGAGCTTGATCCCGAACTCCGAGAAAATCTGTACCTGTTCGGCGAAGACCGCGTCGGTCACGTCTTCCCGGTACCACTGGATGAATCCATCAGCCATGACCGGCGCCTCGACAGCCCGGCGGTGCGCACATCATCGGCTCCCCCTCGTAGGACATCACCGGACACATGCCGGTGTTTCCTCGCATACTCGTCGAACGGACGCCGTTTCCCCACCGGATTACGGCGTCCGTGCGCGGCCGCGAGGCGCCCCGGGGCGCTGCCGCCTAGGCCCGCAGCTCCTGTGTGCAGCACTTCACGCTGCCGCCGCCCTTGAGCAGTTCGCCCAGGTCCATCGGGACCGGCTCGAAGCCCCGGTCGCGCAGCGGGTCGAGCAGGCCCGTCGCCGCCTGGGGCAGCAGGACGTGGCGGCCGTCGCTGACCGAGTTGAGCCCGAACGCCGCCGCGTCCGCCTCCCGGGCCAGCAGCGCGTCCGGGAAGAGCCGGCGCAGGACCGCCCGGCTGCCGGGGGAGAACGCGTCCGGGTAGTACATGATCTCGTCGGCCTCCGCGTCCAGCACACAGAGCGCGGTGTCCAGGTGGTAGTAGCGCGGGTCCACCAGCTCGAGGCCGATGACCGGCATCCCGAAGAACTCCTGCGCCTCGTCGTGCGAGAGCGGGCTGGAGCGGAAGCCGCGCCCGGCCAGCAGATAGGAGGAGGTGACCGCGAAGTCCCCCTCGCCCTCGTTGACGTGGTCCGGCTCCCGGATCTCGGTGAAACCGTTCTCCCGGAACCAGGCGCGGTGGGCCTCGGCCTCCTCGTACCGCTCCCGGTAGGCGAAGAGGGCGCCGAGGACCCGCCCGCCGATCACCGTGGCGCCGTTGGCCGCGAAGACCATGTCCGGCAGGTCCGGGCGGGGGGTGAGCAGCTCGACGGTGTGGCCGAGGGAGCGGTAGCGGTCGCGCAGGTCCTCCCACTGGGTCTGGGCCAGTGGCAGGTCGACGGGCTTGGACGGGTCCATCCACGGGTTGATGGAGTAGGTGACCCGGAAGTGCGTCGGCGCGCACATCAGGTAGCGACGAGGGGTGGCGTCACGGTTCAACTCGGGCTCCTCGCGATCGGCGGCCGGAGCCGCGGAACGGTGGGATACGCACGGTCTGCGCGTCAGCCCATGGTGCGCTGTGCGGGCCCGATCCGCAGTGGACCGATCGGGTGATTCATCCGACCGTCCGACCGTGGTCACCGGCCGGTCGCTCGACAGGCGACCGGATGCGGACCGCAGCCGCAGGTCACCGGATACGCAACCGCAGGCAGCCGGATGCGGGCAAGACGATACGTATCGGCTCGGACGGGTACTAGATTGGCCGCATGGCACCCCACAAGGCCCCCGACGCCAGCCGCCGCAGCGACCGCTCCCGCCGGGCCATCTACGACGCGGCCCTCGCCCTCGTCGGCGAGAGCGGCTACCGGCGTACGACGATCGAGGGCATCGCCGCCCGCGCCGGGGTCGGCAAGCAGACGATCTACCGCTGGTGGCCCTCCAAGGCGGCCGTCCTGATGGAGGCGTTCCTCGATCTGGCCGCCCGCGCGGCCGAGCAGGCGGGGCCCCGGGCGGGCGGCACCGAGCACGGCATCCCCGACACCGGGGACCTGGCCGCCGACCTCAAGTTCGTCCTCCGCGCCACCGTCGACGAGCTGAACGATCCGCTGTTGGAGGCCCCTACCCGGGCGCTGACCGCCGAGGGCATCGTCGACGCGAAGCTGGGCGCCGAGTTCATCGAAAAACTGCTCGACCCGTCGCTCGCGTTGTATGTCACACGGCTGCGGGCCGCACAGGAGGCCGGACAGGTCCGCGCCGACGCCGATCCGCGGATCGCCCTGGAGCTCCTCATCGCGCCACTGACCCACCGCTGGCTGCTCAGGACCCTCCCGCTCACCCATGCGTACGCCGACGCGATCGTGGACTACGCCCTCGGCGGGCTGACCCCGCGACCTTGATCCCCCTCGGGTGAGCGACCTTGATCCTTATCCGTTATGTGGTGACATCGGGCGTGATGGTGCTCACTCGGTGCAGTGGTACACGGCCCCGCTGGTGAACTCTGGCCACCCGAACCGCAGGATGGTGCGACGATGGAGAGGCAACGCTGAGGTGAACTGCTGAGGTGAGGGGATAGATGGGCGCCGATTCCGGCCGTTTCCGCGGCACAGAGAGCAGGATCTCCCAGTGGCTGCGGCGACGTCCCAAATCACCGGGGGCCGAAGCCGGGGAGACGGCCAGAGTGGCGCTGCTCCTGGCGGTCGCCGACGCGGGCATGCCCATCGCCCCCGCCGCCCACCCCCTCGGATACCGATGTTCGTGCGAGCGCATCGGCTGTCCCACCCCCGCCCGGCACCCCGTCTCCTTCGCCTGGCAGACGCAGTCGACCACCGACCGCGCCCAGATCGAGCGCTGGGCCCGCAGCCAGCCGCTCGCCAACTTCATCACCGCGACCGGCATGATCCACGACGTGCTGGACGTCCCGCTCACCGCCGGCCGCAGCGCCCTGGAGCGCCTTCTCGAAGCGGGCATCGACGTCGGCCCGGTCGCCCAGTCCGGCGAGGACCGGATGCTCTTCTTCACCGCCACCCGCGGCACCCCCGAGGACGAGGACGAGTGGTGGCCCTGCGAGCTGGACTGCCACCCCGAGACCATGGACGCCCACCCGGGCCTGCGCTGGCACTGCCGCGGCAGCTACGTACTCCTGCCGCCTGCCCGGCTCCCCGGTGAGCTCGACGTCCACTGGGTGCGCGGCCCCGAGCACGAGCTGCCCGACCCGCTGACCCTGCTGGAGACCCTCACCGACGCCTGCGCGCGGTACGCGGGGAGCGCCGAGCAGAGCGAGCTGGACCACGACTCGATCGCCTGGCCCCTGAGCCGCTGAGGATTCACGGGGGTGGTGTCCGGTCCCGGGACCCGGGACCGGACACCACCCCCGTACACACGTCTACTCGCCCTTCGCCGCGATCAGCCCCGGCAGCCGGTTCAGCACCCGCACCCTGCCGCCGGAGCCCGACGCCTGCTCGCGCCCGGGCACATACACCAGCTGGCTGGAGACCCGCTCCTTGGTGAGACTGTTGGTGACCTCGCCGGTCATCAGCGCCTTGACGTCCGCGTTGACCTCCGGCTTCAGCCCCTGGGCCGTGACCTGCCGCTCGAAGTGCTTGCTGCTGAAGAAGACCAGCGCCCCGCCGTCCTCGGTGCGCAGCCCGAGCGGGCCGAACGTGCCGCCGGTCAGCGGCTGGTCGACGTACTGGTAGGAGAACCCGGCCCGCCGGGTCGTACGGCGCGTGTCGCGCCACGCCGAGGTCGCGGTGCCGGGGGCGAACACGTCCGGGGTGCCCTTCTGGAGGTACTCCGTGTACGCGGTGCTCAAGTCGGCCGGAGAGACGACCAGTTCCTTGCTCCGCGGCTCCACCGGAGTGGCCAGCCCGTCCTTGTCCAGGGTGAACTCCGGTACCTGGGACGGCGGGACGACCGCGAGATAGGACGCCTTCCACAGCGCGTCGGGACCGCTCCGTACGAACGTCACCAGCCAGCGGTTGTCCAGCTTCCCGCCGTCCTCGTCCCGGTTGGAGTCGGTGTCGGCCAGGAACCAGCGCGGCCAGCCCGCCTTCTTCGGGATGATGTAGGTGGCGTCGGTCAGCTCCAGCGGCTTGTGCGCCTTGTTGCCGTCGGGGCTGTACGTCTGCCGCGCCTTCAGCCCGGCCTGGTTGATCGCCCCGAGCGACCCCGTCACCCGGTCCGCGTCCAGCGCCGGATCGTACGCCTTGTCCGCCGCGTTGTAGGCGTCGGTGAAGTCCTTCAGGGCCTGCGCGGCCTCGGCCTCCGTCGCCCCCGGCAGCACTTCCAGCTCACCGTGCACCGTCACACAGCCGCTCGCCGTCAGACACAGCACCGTCGCCGTCGCGAGCGCCGCCGTCAGCCGACCCACCCCAGGGACTCTCGTCATCCGTTGCTTCTGCGCCTTCTGCATCCGTCATCCGTCGCCCGCACTGACCGTCGAAACCCTACCGGGGCGGCGAACGGCATGCGGGCGCGGACCGGATACAGCGCCCACACCGTGACCTGGCCCCCCGGAAAGCGCCGGAAAGCGCCCCGGGGAAGCCGGTGTTCAGGCCGGGTCGCGTACGGGGACGACCAGCGGGGCCCCCGTACGCGGATGCGGGAACACCTCCACCGGCTGCCGGTACACCTCACCGAGCAGCTCGCTGCTGAAGATCTCCCGGGGCGGGCCCACCTCCGCGATCCGCCCCTGGTGCAGCACGGCCACCCGGTCCGCGTACGCGGCGGCAAGCCCCAGATCGTGCAGGACCACCACCACCGCGTCCCCCGCGGCCGCCCGCTCCCGGCAGATCCGCAGCACCAGCTCCTGGTGGCGCAGGTCCAGGGCGGCCGTCGGCTCGTCCAGCAGCATCAGCGGGGCCCGCTGCGCCAGCACCCGGGCCAGCGCCACCCGGGCCTTCTCCCCGCCCGACAGCGCGGAGAACGGACGCCCGGCGAACCGCGTCACCTCGGTGGCCGCCATCGCCGCCGCCACCGCCGCGTCGTCCTCGTCCTCCCGCTCCGTACCGGCCCAGGGCGCCCGCCCCATCCGTACGACGTCCTCCACCGGGAACGGGAAGGAGAGCACGGCGGACTGCGGCAGCACCGAGCGGCGCAGGGCCAGTTCGGGCGGGGTCCACTCGGTGGCGGGGCGGCCGCCGATGACCACGTGACCGTCGCCCGGGGCCAGATCGGCGGCGAGCGCGGCCAGGAGCGTGGACTTGCCCGCCCCGTTGGGGCCGACCAGCGCCACCACCTCGCCCGTGTGCGCGGTGATGTCGACGGCGTCCAGCACCTGCCGCCCGCCGAGGCGGACCGAGAGCCCGGTGGCCTCGACGGCAGGGGAGCCGGGCGCGACGGGCGAGGGCAGCTCCCGGCTCCGTACCGCGAACAGGTCTCTCAGCGTCCTCATGCCCAACCACCTTGCTTACGACGGGTCCTGCGCAGCAGCCAGAAGAAGAACGGGCTGCCGAAGAGCGCGGTCAGCACCCCGAGCGGCAGCTCGGCGGGGGCGGCCACGGTCCGGGCCGCGAGGTCGCCCGCCACCAGCACCAGCGCACCGCCCAGGGCGCTCCCGGGGACCAGGAAACGGTGGCCGGGGCCGTTCGCCATCCGCAGCAGATGCGGGACGAGCAGCCCGACGAACGCGATGATCCCGGCCACGGCCACGGCGGCGGCCGTCAGCAGCGCCACCACCAGGACCAGCGTGATCCGCAGCCGCTCCACGTCCACGCCCAGATGGCGGGCGGGCCGCTCCCCGAGGGCCAGCAGATCCAGCTTGCGGGCGTAGAAAGGCGCGATGAGCAGCCCGGCCAGCGCGCACGGCAGCACGGCGAGCACCTTGGGCCAGGTCGCCTGCGAGAGCGAACCGAGCTGCCAGAAGGTGATCTGGGTGATCTGCGCGTTGTCCGCGAAGAAGACGAACAGCCCGATCAGCGCGCCCGCGAAGGCGTTGACGGCGATACCGGTGAGGATCAGCGTCACGACCTCGGTCCGGCCGCCGGAGCGCGAGAGCGTATAGACGAGCAGCACCGTGCCGAGACCGGCGATGAACGCGAAGACCGTGATGGTCCAGTTGCCGAAGAAGGTCAGCCCGAGCGCGATGGAGGCGACCGCGCCGACCGCCGCGCCCGCCGAGATCCCGATGACACCGGGCTCGGCCAGCGGGTTGCCGAACACGCCCTGCATCAGGGCACCCGCGCAGCCGAGCGAGGCGCCGACGAGCAGCGCCAGGGCGACCCGGGGGAGCCGCACGTTCCACAGGACGCTCTCCCCGACCCGGTCCAGCGGCTGCCCGCCGAGCCCGATCCGGTGCTGGAGCGAGCCGAGGAGGTCCCCGATGGGGATGGAGTACGCGCCGATCGCGGCGGAGAGCAGACACCCGGCGAGCAGGGCGAGCGAGAGCCCGACCGTGAGCACGAACGCCTTGCCGCGCGGGGACTTGGGGGCGGGGGGCGCCTCGGCGGCCTCGCCCGTGGCGGCAGCCTTGGCCGCCTCGCCTGCGTCCGTCGGCCCGGTGCCGGGCGAGGGCGCTTCGGCGTCCTGCTCTTTGGAGAGCGGCGACGGGCCCCGGTCGGAGCGGGCCTTGTCCGCCCGTTCCTCGTACGACGTCGTCACTGGCCCTTGCCGCCCTTCGCGTACAGCTGCTCGACGATGTCGGCGAGCACGCGGTCGGTGCGCGGGCCGTAGTTCAGCAGCACGCCGTCGTCGATCGTGACGACCCGGCGGTCCATTCCGGCGGGCGTCTCCGCGATGCCGGGGATCTTCACCAGACCGTCCATCCCGCCCACCGAGTCGAACCCCTTGGTCATCAGCAGGATCGCGTCGGGCGCGGCCTTGGCGAGCGCCTCGCTGGTGATGGCGGTGAAGTCCTTCTTCAGCCCGGACGTCTTGCCCGCGTCGACCGCGCCCGCCGCCTCCAGCAGCGAACTCGCCCCCGACTCCGCGCCGCCCAGCAGATAGACGGAGGCCGAACCGCGCAGATAGAGGAAGGCCACCCGGGGCTTCTTGCCGTCGGCGTGGTCCGGGATGGTCTTCTGCACGGCCGCGATACGGGACTCGGTGCGCTCCTTCAGCTCGGTGCCGGCCGCCGGTACGCCCAGCGCCTCGGCGACCGTGTCGATCCGGCGGCCGACGTCGTCGAGCCCCTTGGCGGGCTCGACCACGAGGAGCGGGATGCCCGCTTCGCGGATCTGGTCGATCGCCTCGCGCGGACCGGTCGTGGTGTCCGCGAGGACGACGGTCGGCTTCAGCGAGAGCACGCTCTCCGCCGAGACGTCATGGGCGCGGGTCACCACCGGGAGCTTCTCGGCCTGTTCGAAGGTGGCGGTGATGTCGCGGGCGACGACCTGCTTGCCGAAGCCGAGGGTGAAGACGATCTCGCTCAGCGATCCGGTCAGCGGCACGATCCGGTCGGTGGAGTCGATCGTGACCTTCTTGCCGTCCGCCGAGTCCACCGTCACCGGCAGCTTCGGGGCGGGCGCGGCGGCCAGCGGCTCGACCCGGTCCGCGTCGGCCGAGCTCTTGGCGGGCTTCGATGCGGAATCGTTGCCTCCGCCGCAGCCCGTCAGGAGCAGGGCGAAGGCCAGCGCGGCGGTGAGGGCGGCGCCCGTCCGGCGACGGGCCGGGCGACGGCCGAAGGCTCGCCCGGTGTCCGGGCCCTCAGGGCCGTTCGGGGCGAAGTCCTGCGTGATGCGCACGGGGCACCGTCCTGTCGTTCTGCGTCATGCGGTGGGTGGTTCGAGGGGCTCTGTAGGTGTGACGAATGTGTCGGGTCCGTGGGGGCCCGGAGGGGTTCCGGCACAGGCTGGGAATACCTTAGGTTAGCCTTACCTGCACATCTAGCCCTCGGAGGGGTCCCTCATGCTGTCGTCCAGATCCGCCCGCGCGCTCGCCGTCGCGCTCCTCGCGGTGCTGGTGGGAGCCCTGCTCCCCGCCGCCACCGCGCAAGCGGCCAGCCGTACGGTGCAGGGCGGGCGGCTGGACTGGGGCATCAAGTCCTCCTTCCAGAGTTACGTCACCGGGCCCATCGCCCAGGGCAGTTGGAGCCTGACCGGCGGCGCCGCCACGGTCGGCGGCAGCCAGTTCCGCTTCCACTCCGCGAACGGTTCCTACGACCCGGCGACCGGCGCCTTCAGCTCCGGCTTCTCCGGCGGGGTGCACTTCACCGGCCACACGAAGGCCGACGGAAGCAATGAGCTGGATCTCACCATCAGCCGCCCCACCATCAGGATCAGCGGCGGCAGCGGCACGCTCTTCGCCGACATGGTCAGCAAGGAGCGGGGGACCGGCAAGGTCAGCAACCGCTCCCAGGTGCCGCTGGCCAAGCTCGGCCTCGGCGGCATCAACATGAAGGGCGGCTCCACCCCCATCGCCCTCAGCAACGTCCCCACGACGCTGACCGCGGAAGGCGCCTCCGCCTTCGCCGGTTACTACACCGCCGGTACGCCGCTCGACCCGATCAGCCTCTCCGTCGACACCAAGGCCCCGGCCGAGCCGAAGCCCGCCCCGTCCGAGAAGAAGGACGCGGACGACAAGGACGCGGAGAAGGACGCCGACAAGGCCAAGGAGAAGGACGAGGAGAAGGCCGAGAAGGAGAAGGCGGGCCGCGTCGAGAACGCCGCCGTCGACTGGGGCGTCCGCCGCACCTTCCGCGAGTACGTCACCGGCTCCATCGGCCAGGGCAAGTGGACGCTGGCCGACGGCGCCCAGGACGGCGGGGCACTCTTCCGCTTCCCGGCGGGCAAGGGCACGTACGACGCGAAGAAGCAGAAGCTGGACGCGGGCTTCGACGGCAGCGTCCACTTCACCGGCGCCCACGACCTCGACCTGAAGTTCGCCGCCGTCACGGTCGCCGTGGCCAAGGGCGAGGGCACCCTGTCGGCGGACGTCACGAGCGCGGGCACCACCCGCAAGGACGTCCCCCTGATCACCTTCGAGGCCAAGGACTTCGCGCCGAAGGACGGCCTCGCGGTCCTGACGGAGGTCCCGGCCACCCTCACCGCCGAAGGCGCCGAAGCGTTCGGCTCCATGTACAAGGCGGGCACCGAGATGGACCCCGTCTCGCTCGCCGTGGCCGTGGACAAGAAGGCCGAACTGCCCGCGCTGCCCGACCTCGGCAGTGAGCCGACGGCCGCTGCCGAGCCCTCGCAGAAGCCCTCGGCCGAGCCCTCCACCGAACCGGTCGCCGCCGCCTCGGACTCCGGCCCGGGCGCCGGAACGTACGCCGCGATCGGCGGCGGGGTGCTCCTGCTCGCCGCGGCCGGGACGTTCTTCGTCCTGCGTCGCCGCAAGGCCGCCGCCGGTACCGACGCCACCGCCACGGGCTCCGACGCCCCCCAGACCTCCTGACGACGGCACCGATGCACGCTTTATGGTTCCTCGCCCCCTCCCCCCACGCCTCGCTTCCTCCCCCCGTTCCCTTAGGAGAACCACCGACATGGCAGCAACTCGCCGCCCCATAGCCCTCGCTGCGGCCGTCGCCACGGCCGCCGCCCTGGGCGCGACCTTCGCCCTCCCCGCCTTCGCCGCCGACGGCGCCCCCGCCGAGGGGAAGCCCGCGGCCGGCGCCCCGGCCGCGCCGGTCTTCCAGCTGGAGTCGGGGGCCCTGGACTGGGGCTTCAAGAAGTCCTTCCGGACGATGATCGAGGGTGCCAAGGGCACCACCACCCTTGCGGACGGCGTCACGCAGAACGCGGACGGCACGTACAAGTTCCCCCTGGACAAGGGGGAGTACAACCTCGGCAACCACGGAGTCACGTCCTCGTTCAAGGGCAGCGTGCACTACGTGGCGCGCGGCGGCCTCCTGGACATCAAGCTGTCCGACGTCAAGGTCGTCACGGTCGGCAAGAGCGGCCACATCACCGTCGACATCACCAGCAAGTCCCCCGGCAAGGACCCGGTCGTCGCCGACGACGTGGAGTTCTCCACGCTCGACCTGGACGGCATCACCGCCTCCGACGGCCCCGAGGGCATGACCTACGCGGACATCCCGGGCGTCCTCACCGAGAAGGGCGCGGCGGCCTTCGCCGGTTACTACAAGGAGGGCGACCCGGTCGACCCGGCCACGCTGACGGTGAAGCCGGCCGCGCCGGTCAAGCCCCCCGTGGACCCGCCGGTGAAGCCCCCGGTCGACCCGCCGGTCAAGCCTCCCGTGGACCCGCCGGTGAAGCCCCCGGTCGTCGACCCTCCGGCCCCCGTCGACCCGACCCCCACGGAGACCGCCAAGCCCACCAGCGGCCCGGTCGTCGACGGCACCCTGGACTGGGGCGTCAAGAAGTCCTGGCGCTCGTACGTCGTCGGCCCGATCGCCCACGGCAAGATCGAGACGAGCGACGGCGCCACCGCCAACGGCGACGGCTACCGCTTCGGCAAGGCCACCGGCAACCTCGACGCCGAGAAGAACACGCTCACCGCCGAGTTCCAGGGCAAGGTGCGCTTCCTGGGCCACGAGTCCAAGGGTGACTTCCAGCTCGACCTCTCCCTCAGCAACCTGAAGGTCGACATCCAGGGCACCACCGGCAAGCTCGTCGCCGACGTCTCCTCCAAGAACCGGAACACCGGCGAGCTCAACGAGGTCTCCGGCCTGCCCATCGCCGACCTGAAGGTGCCCGCAGGCGCGCTCACCGCCAAGGACGGCATCGTGCACCTCGCGAACGTCCAGGCGATCCTCACCGAGGAGGGCTCCGAGGAGGCGTTCAGCCGCAGTTACTCGAAGGGCGATGAGCTCGACGCCCTGACGGTCGCCGTCTCGCTCGACAAGGACGCCACGCTGCCCCCGGGCGGTTCGAACGGCGGCTCCGGTTCGAACGGTGGCTCCGGCTCCACCGGCGGCTCGGGCTCCACGGGTGGCTCCACCGCGGGCGGTTCCACCACCGGTGGCGGCACGGTCGGTGGCGGCACCGTCGGCGGCGGTACGGCCGGTGGCTCCACCGGTGGTTCGGTCGGCGGCTCCGGCGCCCTCGCCGCGACCGGCGCCGACGTTCCGACCGGCGCCCTGCTCGCCGCTTCCGGCGTCGTCGTGGTGGCCGGTGCCGGGTTCGTGATCGCGGCGCGCCGTCGCCGTAACGAAACCGCCTGACCGAACAGAACGACCCGCATCACCTGAACCACCCGCACCACCCTCAGGGCCGTACCGGCAGCAGCAAGCTCACCGGTACGGCCCTGAGGCCGTTCCCGGCTCCCGGGCCGCCGACCGCCCCCCGGCTCCCCTCAACCCCCGCCCCGTCACGGGGTGATGCTTGAATGCGCACGTGAACCAGGTGAACGACCACGACAACGTACCCCGGGGCATCGACGTCCTGCGGGTGTTCTGCGGACCCGACGGGCGCCACGGCAACGCGCTGGGCGTCGTACGCGACGGGCGCAGCCACCCCGACGAGGCGTCCCGGCAGCGGCTGGCCCGGCAACTGGGCTTCAGCGAGACCGTGTTCGTCGACGACCCGGAGCGGGGCAGGGTGGACATCCACGCCCCCGGGCTGCGGCTGCCGTTCGCCGGGCACCCGCTCGTCGGCGCGGCCTGGCTGCTGGACCTGGAGATCCTGGAGCTGGCCGTCGGGGACGTGTTCGCCCGCCAGGACGGGGAGTTCACCTGGATCACCGCGCGCCCCGAATGGGCCCCGCCGCGCACGTTCCAGCAGTACGCGACGGCGGAGGAGGTGGAGGCGCTGCCGGGGCCGCCACCGGGGGAGGGCTGGCTCTACGTCTGGGCCTGGGAGGACGAGGCGGCGGGGCGGGTCCGCGCGCGGGCCTTCCCCCGGCGCGGGGAGGACATCGTCGAGGACGAGGCGACGGGCGCGGCGGCCATGCTGCTGAGCGCGCACCTGGGCCGGGCCCTGAACATCACACAAGGACGCGGCTCCCAGATCCTCACAGCTCCCGCGCCGGACGGCACGGTGGAGGTAGGGGGCCGCGTCCTGATGGCCGCCCGGGCTGAACCCGGGCGGCCGCAAGCGCTATGACCGGTACGGGGGTTACGCGCTGAGCGGGAACACCTCGCCCAGCTCCCGGAAGACCGCGGTGTTCAGCGCGAAGGCGCGCTTGCACTCCTCGATGATCCGCTGCTTCTCCAGGTCGTCCGCGTTCACGCCGTCCAGCAGCTCGCGGTAGTTCCGCTTGAAGGCGGCGGGGTTGCCGATCTCCTCGAAGACGTAGAACCGCACGCCGTCGCCCTTGCGCTCGAAGCCCCAGGTCTTCTCCGCCTTGTCGCGGATGATCTGGCCGCCCGAGAGGTCGCCGAGGTAACGGGTGTAGTGGTGCGCGATGTATCCGGCGGGCCAGGTGCGGGCGCACTCGGTGACCCGGGCGGCGTACGCGGCGGTGGCGGGCAGCGGCTCCAGGCCCTCGCGCCAGTTCTCCCCGCGCAGGTGGGCGAGGTCGCGCTCCAGCTCGGTGGAGCGCATCAGCTCGGGCTGTATGAAGGGGCCCGCGACCGGGTCGTTCCGCAGGGCCTCCGCGCCTTCCTCCAGCGCCCGGTAGACGAACCACAGCTGCTCGGTGTAGCGCGTGTACGCGTCCACGCCCAGCCGCCCGCCGAGCAGGTCACCCATGAAGGTCGAGGTCTCGGCCTCGGTGTGCTGCTCGTGCGACGCGGTGCGGATGAGCGTCGAGAAGGGAGTGACGGTGGCGGTTGCGGTTGCGTCCAAGGTGGGCCTCCGGGGCCGAGGGGGACGGGAAGTCCAGAAAGAGACGGAAATATCGGCAGGCGACCGCCGCAACGCTGCGGCGGCGCGTGCCGGTATGCCCGATCCTCCTACTTAGGTTTACCTAAGTCAACTGGTTCCCGACTGCTTGTCGGTAAAAAAATACGCGACAAAACAGGGGGCGGCCCCCCTGAGGACTTTTTGTCCCGATTACGGCAGGGTCAGGATCTCCGCACCGGTCTCCGTGACCACCAGCGTGTGCTCGAACTGCGCGGTCCGCTTCCGGTCCTTCGTCACCACGGTCCAGCCGTCCTCCCACATGTCGTACTCGTGGGTGCCCAGCGTCAGCATCGGCTCGATGGTGAACGTCATCCCCGGCTGCATCACGGTCGTCGCCTGCGGACTGTCGTAGTGCGGGATGATCAGACCGGAGTGGAACGAGGAGTTGATCCCGTGCCCGGTGAAGTCGCGCACGACCCCGTAGCCGAACCGCTTCGCGTACGACTCGATGACCCGGCCGATGACGTTGATCTGCCGCCCCGGCCTGACCGCCTTGATGGCCCGGTTCAGCGACTCCCGGGTGCGCTCGACGAGCAGCCGCGACTCCTCGTCCACCTCACCGCAGAGGTAGGTGGCGTTGTTGTCGCCGTGCACCCCGTTGATGTACGCGGTGACGTCGAGGTTCACGATGTCCCCGTCGCGCAGCACGGTGGAGTCGGGGATGCCGTGGCAGATGACCTCGTTGAGCGAGCTGCACAGCGACTTCGGGAAGCCCCGGTAGCCGAGGGTGGAGGGGTACGCGCCGTGGTCGATCATGAACTCGTGCGCGACCCGGTCGAGCTCGTCCGTGGTGACGCCCGGGGCGATGTGCTTGGCGGCCTCCTCCATCGCCCGAGCGGCGATGCGGCCCGCGATCCGCATCCGCTCGATGGTGTCGGCGTCCTGGATCTCCGGGCCGGTGTACGGCTTCGGAGCCGGCTTCCCCACGTACTCGGGGCGCCGGATGTTTCCGGGTACGGAACGGACGGGAGTGATCTCCCCTGGTACGAGAAGCGACTGGCCAGACATGCCAGCGAGTCTAACCAGCGACCGCGGGGCACCATGGCGATAAGGAAAGGAGCTGTCGATGGCCCTGTTCAAGAAGCGCACGGTCGGCAAACCGGGCGAGTGGTACTACTGCCTCCAGCACAAGAAGGTCGAGGAGGGCCCGGAGTGCCCCGCCCAGAACCGGTTCGGCCCCTACACCTCCCGCGAGGCCGCCGAGCACGCGATGGACACGGCCCGCGAACGGAACCTGGAGTGGGAGACGGACCCCAAGTGGCACGACGAGGACAAGGGCAAGTCCGGCCCGTCCGGCGATTGAGACCGCCCCCTCGCCCCTCCGGAGGTTGAGACCGCACTTTCCAGCCCGTCCGGCGATTCAGGACGTCTTTTTCAGCCCCTCCGGCGTTCGAGGAGCGGGGTACGGGGCGGAGCCCCGGGAGTCCGGCCGCCCGGCCGGGCCCGGGTCACCCCTCCGCCCGGGTCTCCCGCCTCCGCACCGCGTCCTCGTCCGTCTCCGAGTCGTACCGCACCAGCTTCGGCAGCGCGGCCGTCAGCAGCGCCACCGACGCCACGCACGCCACCCCGCCCGTCCAGATCGCCGACCGGGTCCCCGTCCACCCCGCCATCGCCCCGGCCCGCACCTGACCCAGCTGCGGCCCCACGCTGTACGAGAGCACCTCGATGCCCGCCAGCCGCCCGCGCAGCTCGTCCGGGATGGTCTGGTTCCAGATGGTCGCCCGCCCCAGCCCGCTCAGCATGTCGCCCGCCCCCGCCACGCCCAGGCAGAGCAGCACCACCCACACGCTGGAGAACCAGCCCGCCGCCGCGATGGCCAGCCCCCACACCGCCGCGCCGAACACCACGAACAGCCCGTGCCTGCGCACCCGGGACGTCCAGCCGCTGGTCAGCCCCAGCGCCAGCGAGCCCACCGCGCCCGCCGAGTACATCAGCCCCAGCGACCACTGGGCGTCCAGCTCGTCCGCCAGGAACGGGAAGATGGTGTTCGGGAAGGCGAAGAACATCGCCGCCAGGTCGATCGCGTACGTCCCCAGCAGCACCGGTCGGCTCCAGGCGTACCGGGCCCCCTCGACGATCCCGCGCAGCGACGGCTTCTGCGCCTCCTCGGCGGGCGGCGCCGGGGTGAGGCGCAGACAGAGCACGACGGAGACGGCGAACGTGCACACCGTCACCGCGTACGCCGTGCCGTGACCGGCGTACGCCACCACCAGACCGGCCAGCGCCGGGCCCGCGATCGCCCCGACCTGCCAGCGCAGCGAGTTCAGCGCGGCCGCCGCCGTCTGCTGGGCGTGCGGCACGATCCGGGCCATCAGGGAGTCCAGCGCGGGCCGCTGGAGCCCGGCCAGCGCGGCGACCCCGCCTGCCACCACGTACAGCGGCCACAGCAGCGGCTCCGGAAGCAACGCGTTCACCAGCAGGATCGCGGCGAGCACGCCGAGCCCCGCCTCGGTGAGCAGGATGACCCGGCGCCGGTCCACGGCATCGGCGAGCGCCCCGCCGTACAGCCCGAAGACCACCAGCGGCACCAGCTCCACCGCCCCCATCGCCCCGACCGCGAGCGGCGAGCCGGTGAGGTGCTTGATCTGGAGCGGCAGCGCGATGAGGGCCATGAAGCTGCCGAAGTACGTGATCAGCCCCTGGAGCCACAGCAGCCGGAAGTCGCGCGAGGAGTGCCACGGGGAGAGGTCCGGCAGCAGGGCACGGAGCCGGGCCGGGCGCGGGGAGGCAGGGGGAGCTTCGGTCACGAAGGGCCATGATCGGTACTGCCGGGCACTCCGGGCAAACCGATTTCGCGCGGGCGGCTTTCCCGATGGCCGGATACGCGCCCCGCGCCACCGCCACGCCCCGCCCCTCACCACCGCGTCGGCGGTGGCTCCGTCAGCCGGTCGGCGAGGCGGGAGAGCCGGTCCCGGAAGGCGCGGCCGCCGCGCGCCCCCGGGCCACCGCGCGCCGCCGCCCCGCCGTTCTCCCCGGCCGCCGCGCTCACCAGGTGCTGCACGATGTCCAGGTCCACCGCGTCGCCCTCCGGGACCACCAGCGTCTCGTGGGCCAGCCCGCCGACCTCCGGGTCACCGCCGTCCAGGGCCAGCACCCGCGCCCCGGCCCGCCGCGCGTCGTGCACCCGCTCCAGCAGCCCGCCGTCCGGCCGCTCCGGCGCGACGAGCAGCACGGTCGCCCCGCGCCCCGCCGCCTCGATCCGGCCGAGCCCGGCCGCCAGGTGGGCCGGGTCGTCCGGCGCCACCCGGTGCCGTACCAGCGTGGGCGCCAGCTCCGGCAGCCCGGACCAGGCCGACTCGTCGGTCAGGTGGGCCGCCAGGTGCCAGGGCTCGTACGCCTCGGTCCCCACCAGCAGAAGCCCGCCGCCCCGCGGGACGACGGACGAGCGCAGTGCCAGCCCGAACCGGCGGGCGGCGGCCGGCCACCTGGTCCCGGCCAGGACGTCACGGAGCAGGGCGACACGTACGGCATCCATGGCCCGGCATCCTGCCCCCGCCCTCCGCCCGGCGGCGCCCGCACGCCTCCCCGTCACCCGAACGGAGGACCGGGGGAGGGCTGGTGCGGGGGCCGCACCGGCGGGATGCCGCCGGGTCCCGGGGCGGGATTCCGGGCCCTACCTGGCAGTAGGGTCGGCCCATGACTACACAGGACAGCAGTGGCGGCGGCGCGCCCAAGCCCCCCGCCAAGGACCCCTGGGACCTCCCTGACGTCTCCGGCCTGAGCGTCGGCGTACTCGGCGGGACCGGCCCGCAGGGGCGCGGCCTCGCCTACCGGCTCGCCCGCGCCGGACAGCGGGTCACCCTCGGCTCCCGGGACGCCGGACGGGCCGCCGGGGCGGCGGCGGAGCTCGGCCACGGCATCGAGGGCACGGACAACGCGGAGTGCGCCCGGCGCAGCGACATCGTGATCGTCGCCGTGCCGTGGGACGGCCACGCCAAGACCCTGGAGTCCCTGCGCGAGGAGCTCGCGGGCAAGCTCGTCATCGACTGCGTCAACCCGCTCGGCTTCGACAAGAAGGGCGCCTACGCCCTCAAGCCGGAGGAGGGCAGCGCCGCCGAGCAGGCCGCCGCCCTGCTGCCGGACTCCCGGGTCACGGCCGCCTTCCACCACCTCTCGGCGGTGCTGCTCCAGGACGAGTCCATCGAGGAGATCGACACCGACGTCCTGGTCCTGGGCGAGGTACGGGCCGACACCGACATCGTGCAGGCGCTGGCGGGCCGTATCCCCGGGATGCGCGGCATCTTCGCGGGACGGCTCCGCAACGCCCACCAGGTCGAGTCGCTGGTGGCCAACCTGATCTCGGTCAACCGCCGCTACAAGGCCCACGCGGGCCTGCGCACCACCGACGTCTGACCCGCGGGGCGATCCCGGTACGGCGGTGGGGGCCGGGGCAGGGCAGGGGCGGGGCACAACGGGGCATGGGGGACACTGGACGGGACCGCGACCGTTCCCGACAGGAGCCGCCCCCCATGCCCCGCCTCGCCCTCTACGCCCTCATCGTCTGCGTCCTCGCCGTCACGGCGGCCGTGGTCTCCTTCGTCCAGGGCAGCCTGCTCGGGATCGTCTGGGTGCTGATCGCGGGGCTCTCGTCGAACATGGTCTGGTACTACGTACGCAGGCACCGCATGACGGCGTCGTCCGCCGACGCCGCCTGACGGGCCCCTCACCCCCTCCTCCCCCTCCTCACCTCTCCGCCGATCGGGTCGAGCGCCCCTCCCCGTGGGCGTGCCCCCGGGACCGGGCGCCGCCCGGGGCCGACCATGTGACGGCCTCGCCACGGCCGTGGCGAGCACGACGAGGGAGGACCGCGTGGCAGACGCGAGGGACGACAGGGGCGGCGGGGACGCCGGAGGCGGCAGGGACGTCGGCCGGGGCTTCGGGTCCGGATCGACCGTACGGACAGGGCCCGGCACGGACACCCCGGCCCGGGGCTTCCTCGGGGAGGTGCGCGACGCCGTCTCCACCCGGTCCGCGCTCGTCATGCTCGGGGTGCTCCTCCTGCAACTGGGCTTCGCCCTCTCCTACATGGGCGCCTTCCACGCACCCGAGCCGCACAAGGTGCCCATCACCCTGGTCGCGCCGCCCGCCGTGGAACGGGACCTGGTGGCCCGGCTGGACGCCCTGCCCGGCGACCCCCTCCAGGTCACCCCCGCCGCGAGCCGCGCCGAGGCCCGGGCGCGGCTGCTGGACCGGAGCACCGACGCGGCCTACGTGGTGGACCCGGCCGGGCGCACCGACACCCTGCTCGTCGCCTCGGCGGGCGGGCCGTCGGCCACCACGGCGGCCACGGAGATCCTCCAGGAGGTCGCCCGCGCCCAGAACCGTACGATCGTCGTACGGGACATCCGCCCGCCCGCCGAGGGCGACTCGCGCGGCCTGTCGTCCTTCTACCTCGTCCTCAGCTGGACGATCGGCGGCTACCTCGCCGCATCGGCCCTGAACATGGCGGCCGGTTCCAAGAAGCCCACCCTGCGCCGCACCCTGGTCCGGCTGGCCGCGATGCTCCCGTACGGCTTCGCCTCGGGCATCGGCGGCGCGATCATCGTGGGTCCGGTGCTGCACTGCCTGCCGGGCGCGTTCTGGGAGCTGGTCGGCATCGGCACCCTGGTGGTGTTCGCCTCCGGGGCCGTGGGCGTCGCCCTCCAGTCGGTGGCGGGCACGGTCGGCCTGGGCCTCACCATCCTGATCTTCACGATCCTGGGCAACCCCAGCTCCGGCGGGGTGTACCCGTCCTCGCTGCTGCCTCCGTTCTGGGCCGCGATCGGCCAGGCCCTGCCGCCGGGGGCCGGGACGACCGTGGTGCGCAACACCGTCTACTTCGACGGCAGCGCCACCACCGGGGCGCTGTGGATTCTCGGCGCGTGGGCGTTCGGCGGTGTGGCCGTGGCGATCCTCGCCGCCGCCCTGCGCGAGGGCCGACGGCGAGGCTCCCGTACGGAACCGGCTGCTGCTGCCGCCGTGTGAGGGGGACGGGTCTGCGCGGTCACCCCGCCGCGCAGACCGGGTTCTGCTCGTCGAAGAACGCCCGCCAGAAGCGGTAGAGGTCGTAGCCGCAGTACCGCTGGAGGTCGTCGACGCCCAGGAGGCCCAGCAGCGCGTCGATCCCGTCGAAGAAGACCATGTTCACGCCGGGAATCCACAGGATCGCGAACACGGCGATCAGCCCGAACGGCGCGATCGGCTCCACCTGGCGGCGGATCTTGTACGACAGCCAGGGCTCGATCACCCCGTAGCCGTCGAGCCCCGGGATCGGCAGGGAGTTCAGGATCGCCGCCGTCACCTGGAGCATCGCCAGGAACGCCAGCGCGTACCGGAAGGCGAGCGGCACCCCGTCGAGCGCGTCCAGCCAGAACGGGGCCGTGCACACGATCGCGAACGCCACGTTCGTCAGCGGGCCCGCCGCCGAGATCAGGCTGTGCTTCCAGCGGCCGTGGATACGGGCCCGCTCGATGTAGACCGCGCCGCCGGGCAGGCCGATCCCGCCCATGACCACGAAGAGGACCGGCAGCACGATGCTGAGCAGGGCGTGCGTGTACTTCAGCGGGTTGAGCGTCAGATAGCCCTTCGCCCCGACCGAGAGGTCCCCGCTGTGCAGGGCCGTGCGGGCGTGGGCGTACTCGTGGAGGCAGAGCGAGACGATCCACGCCCCGGTGACGAAGAGGAAGACCGCGAAGCCGGTGGCGCCGCCGGTCCCCGTCCACACGGCCCAGCCCGCGACTGCGGTGACGGCGGCGATCCCGAGGAAGACCGGGCTGATTCTCCGGTCGCCGCGGGTGGCTGCGGTGGTGGTCATCGGCACACGACTCCTGGGGCTGTGGGGAACGGCGGCGACATCGTACGTACGCCGAGCCGACACGTACGCCGACACGTACGCCGACACGGCGGGAACGACGCGGACCCGGGCAGGAGTTCCACCCGGTCAACACGGCGCCCGCCGCCGTCCACGACAATGGGCCCGTGCGCTACTGCATCCTCGGCACCACCCGGGCACTCCGCGACGACGGTACGGCCGTCGCCCTCGGCGGGGCGCGGCTGCGCGCCCTGCTCACCGTTCTCGCGCTGCGCCCCGGACGGACCGTACCGGCCGGGGCCCTCGTGGACGAGGTGTGGGACGGCGACCCGCCAGCCGACGCCCCCGGCGCGCTCCAGGCCCTGGTCGGGCGGCTGCGGCGGGCCCTGGGCCGGAGCGCCGTCGAGTCGGTGGAGGGCGGCTACCGGCTCGCCGCCGCACCGGACGCCGTGGACCTGCACCGCTTCGAGCGGCTGGCGGGGGAGGGGAGCCGGGCCCTGGAGCAGGGGGAGGCGGACAGGGCCCTCACCGTCCTTGACGAGGCCCTCGCACTCTGGGGCGGGGCCCCGCTCGCCGACCTCCCCGACCGTACGGCGCCCGCGTCCCGCCTGGAGTCCCGCAGGCTCGGCGCCCGGCGGGCCAGGCTGGAGGCACTGCGCGTCCTCGGCCGGGCGGACGAGGCGCTGTGGGAGCTGACCGCGCTCTGCGCCGCCCACCCGCTCGACGAACCGCTCCAGGCCCTGCGCGTCAGGGCCCTGCGGGACGCGGGCCGCACGGCCGAGGCGCTGGCGGCGTACGAGGAGGTCCGCACCGTACTCTCCGAACGCCTCGGCACCGACCCGGGGCCCGAACTGCGCGGCCTGTACGGAGAACTCCTCCACCAGGAGACCGGGCCCGCCCCGGCGGGGTACGGAGGTCCCGGCCGCGAGGCGTCCGGGCCCGGGTCCGCCGCGTACGGAAGCGCGCACCGCCAGGAACCCCGACCTGCCCTGGCCGCCGGCCCCCCACCGGCCTCCGCGGTCCCCACCTCCACAAGCCCGCCACCGGCCTCCGCCCCCACAGACCCCCCGCCCCCGCCCGGCAACCTCCGCGCGCGGCTCACCAGCTTCGTCGGGCGCGGGCCCGACATGGCCGCGCTGCGGGAGGACCTCACCCGGACCCGGCTCGTCACCCTCCTCGGTCCCGGTGGCGCGGGGAAGACGCGGCTGTCGCAGGAGACCGCCGAGGCCGCCGCCGGTGCCTGGCCCGACGGGGTCTGGCTGGCGGAGCTGGCCCCCGTGGACGATCCGGACGCCGTGCCCGAGGCCGTCCTCAGCGCGCTCGGCGCCCGGGAGACCGTGCTCCGGGGCGCCGGGGCCGAGGAGCTGCGGGCCGCCGCCGACCACGACACCGGCGACCCCCTCGTACGGCTCACCGAGCACTGCTCCCGGCGCCGCATGCTTCTCCTCCTGGACAACTGCGAGCATGTGATCGAGGCGGCCGCCGCCCTCGCCGACCACCTCCTCACCCACTGCCCGCAGCTCACCGTCCTCGCGACGAGCCGCGAACCCCTCGGCGTGCCGGGCGAGTTCGTGCGCCCCGTCGAACCGCTCCCCGACCCGATGGCGCTCCGCCTCCTCGCCGAGCGCGGGGCCGCCGCCCGGCCCGGGTTCCGTACCGACGCCGACGAGGAGACCGCTGCCGCCTGCGCCGAGATCTGCCGCCGCCTCGACGGGCTGCCGCTCGCCATCGAACTGGCCGCCGCCCGGCTGCGGATGCTCACCCCCCGCCAGATCGCCGACCGGCTGGACGACCGTTTCCGCCTCCTCACCAGCGGCAGCCGGACCGTGCTGCCCCGCCAGCAGACCCTGCGCGCGGTCGTCGACTGGTCCTGGGAGCTGCTGGACGGGGCCGAACGGGCCGTCCTGCGCCGCCTCGCCGTCTTCGCGGGCGGCTGCTCCCTCGCCGCCGCCGAGGAGGTGTGCGCCCTGCCCGCCCCGGCCGACGGGGTCGCCGTCGACTCCCTCGAAGTCGCCGCCCTGCTCGGCTCCCTGGTCGACAAGTCCCTCGTCGTCGCCGCGCCCGGCGAGGACGCGGAGATGCGCTACCGGCTGCTGGAGACCGTCGGGGAGTACGCCGCCGAGCGGCTGGTGGAGGCGGGCGAGCGGGCGGCCGTCGAGCGGCGCCACCTGGTCCACTACCGCGAACTGGCCCGCACCACGGGGCCGATGCTGCGCGGCGCCGGACAGCGGGCGGCCATCGAGCTCTTCCGCCGCGAGTACGAGAACCTGCGCACCGCGCTGCGCCACGCCGTCGCCGCCCGGGAGGAGCAGGAGGGGCTCTGCCTGGTGCTCTCGCTGTCCTGGTACTGGCTGATGCGCGATCTGAACGCCGAGGCCCGCCAGTGGTCCGCGGCGGTGGCCGGCCTCGGCCCCGACCCCTTCGCCCCGCCCGGCGTCCAGGCCCCCTCCCTGCTGGAGCGGACCACCGACCGGCCGCCGCCCTGGGTCCCGGAACAGGTGGAGGAGGCGCGGCGCGGAGTGGCGCTGATCCGGCTGATCAGCTCGGACCGGCTGTTGGACGAGTGGCAGGGCCAGGCCGGTCAGGAGCGGCTGCGGACCATCACCCGCACCTACCGGCCCGGGCAGCCGCAGACCTGCCGGGCCCCCGTCTCGTACTGGCTGTTCGCGTTCCTGCTCACCGGCGAGGTCGAAGAGCTGCGCGAACTGCTGGACACGACGGTCCGGGCCTCCCGGGAGTTCGGTTACGAGTGGGAGCTCGGCGCGGCGCTGGAGATGCGCGCCAGGATTCTGGCCAACCGCCCCGACTGGGCGGGGGAGGCGCTGGCCGACACCGACGAGTCCCTGGAGATCTTCGTCCGCCTCGGCGACGACTGGGGGGCCGCCGAGGCGCACTCCTCCCGGGGCGAGGCGCAGGAGCGGGCGGGCGACTTCGCCGCGGCGGCCGAGAGCTACCTCGCCGCGGTCGGCCACGCGCGGGCGCTCGGCGCCCTGGCCCAGGTGGCGGTGTTGCGGGCGCGGTACGCCGGGGCCCTCACCGAACTCGGCCGCTTCGAGGAGGCCGAGGCCATCCTGCGCGACATCGTGGAGGACGGGCGGTTCGACAGCCCGGAGGCGGTGACGGTCGCCCGGCTGTACTGGGGTTTCCTGCTCGGACACCAGGGGCGGGTGGCCGAGGCGCGTGAGCAGCTGGTCCTGCTGCGCAAGGACTACGAGTCCAACATGGTCGCCGTCTTCGACGGGTTCGTGATCGGGGCGCTCGCCTGGCTGGACAATCTGGACGGCGCGTACGCCTCCGCGCTCGACACCGCGCTGACCGCGCTGAACAGTTCCCGGGACCGGCTCTCGGCGCTGATGGCCCCGCACGCGGCCTCCATGCAGCTGATCACGATGGCCCGTGCGCTCGCCGGGTTCGACGCCCCGGGGGCTCCGGAGACCGCCGCCCGGCTGCTCGGCCTCCAGGCGGCGCTGCTGCCTCCCGGGTACGTGGTGAGCGCCATGGACGGCCGGAACCTCGCCGAGGCGGAGCGGGCGGTGCGGGCCCGGCTCGACGAGGAGGCGTACACGACGGCGTACGAGGAGGGCGGTGGCCTCACGCTCGATGAGGCCACCGCCCTGGTGGAGACGTACCGGCGGGACCCGTCGGCGTAACGACCCGTGGTTCAGGTCTTCTTGCGGAACTTGGCGACCGCCAGCGGCGCCATCACCACCGTGATCCCGGTGGCCCAGGCGAGCGTCGCCCAGACCGAACCGGCGACCGGGCCGCCCATCATGAGCCCGCGCACCGCGTCCGCGAGGTTGGAGAGCGGGTTGTAGTCGGTGAACGTCTGGAGCCAGCCCGGCATGGTCTGGGTCGGGGCGAAGATGGACGAGCCGAACTGCAACGGCATCAGCACGATCATCGCCGTCCCCTGGACCGCCTGGGCCGTCGGCATGGCCAGCCCGAGCAGGATGAAGATCCACATGATGGCGGCGCCGAACACGGCGGCCAGCGCGACGGCCCCGAGGAGCCCGAGCACCGAGCCCTTCAGCTCCATGCCGAGAAGGAAGCCCATGGCCAGCAGGATGGCCGTGGCGACCATCAGCCGCCCCAGCTCCACCACGATCTTGGCGATGAGCACCGAGGAACGGGCGATCGGCATCGTCCGGAACCGGTCCATGACCCCCTTGCGGAAGTCGTCGTTGACCCCGGTGCCGACAGCCATGGAGATGTTCATGCCCATCATCGCGAGCAGCCCCGGAACGAGGTAGTTCAGGTAGTCCTGCCGACTCCCGCCGAGGCTGGCGCCGATCGAGCCGCCGAAGACGTACACGAAGAGCAGGATGAAGATGACCGGCATCAGAAGGACGTCGAACATCGACTCCGGGTCCTTCTTGATCTGGAGCAGATTGCGCCGGGCCAGGGCCCCGATGTGCCGCAGGTTGGCCCGCGGCCCGATCCGGCCCTCCCCGGCCCCCGGTGCCTTCGCCGGTACGGGGCCCGCGGACCCGGCGGGGGCGGGGGTCAGGGTCGTGGTGGTGCTGCTCATACGGCGACCTCCTGGGGAGCGGCGTCGGAGAGGGGGGATGCCTTGTCGCCGGTGATCGCGAGGAACACCTCGTCCAGGCTGGGCAGGTCGGTGGAGACATGGGCGAGGGAGAAGCCCCGTACGCCCAGCAGCCCGATGACGGACGTCAGCTGCTCGTCGCTGAGGATGGGCACGTACAGCAGCCCCTCGTCCGGTACGGCCTGCGCCCCGGCGACCCCGTCGAGCCCGGCCTCCCGGAGCGCCTGGGCCATCGCGGGCAGCTCCGCCGGGTCCGAGGGCCGGATGTGCAGGGTGCGTCCGCCGACCCTGGCCTTCAGCTCGTCGACCCCGCCCCGGGCGATGATCTTCCCCTGGTCGATGACCGTCAGCTCCGTGGCGAGCTGCTCGGCCTCCTCCATGTACTGGGTGGTCAGCAGCACGGTCGCGCCCTCGGCGACCATCCGCTGCACCTCGTCCCAGACCTCGTTGCGTGTACGGGGGTCGAGACCGGTCGTCGGCTCGTCCAGGTACAGCACGGAGGGGCTGCCGATCATCGAGGCCGCCAGGTCGAGCCGGCGCCGCATGCCGCCGCTGTACTCCATGGCGGCGCGCCTGGCCGCGTCGGTGAGCGAGAACCGCTCCAGAAGTTCGTCCGCGCGGGCCCGCGCCTGCTTGCGGGGCAGATCGAGCAGCCGCCCGATCATGTAGAGGTTCTCCCAGCCGGAGAGCTTCTCGTCGACCGAGGCGTACTGCCCGGTCAGGCCGATCCTGCGGCGCAGCTCGCGGGGCTGCTTCACCACGTCGAAGCCCGCGACGACCGCGCGCCCGGCGTCCGGGGTGATCAGGGTCGAGAGGCAGCGTACGAGGGTGGTCTTGCCCGCTCCGTTGGGGCCGAGCACGCCGAGGACGGTGCCTTCGCGGACATCGAGGTCCACGCCGTCCAGTGCCCTGGTCTCGCCGTAGTGCTTGACCAGTCCCCGTACCTCGACGGCGTTCGTGCCGCTCCTGGGGTTCTTGCCGATGCGTTCCATGCCCACCATGGGACCAGCGCCGACCGACAGCGCACCGACAGCCCGCCTACAGCGCGCCGACATCCGGCCGACACAGCCCGCACGGCCTCGCACGGCACGGCCCCGCACGGCCCCGCACCCGCTCCCGGACGCGCGACAGCCCGCCGATGGGGGATGTCGGCGGGCTGTCGGTGGTGCGGGAAATGGTCCGGGTGGGCCGATGGATCAGTGGAACGTGTGCTCCGGCGCGGGGAACGTGCCGCCCACGACCTCCTCGGCGAACTCCTTCGCCGCGTCGCCGAGCACCTGGCGCATGTTCGCGTACTGCTTGGTGAAGCGCGGCACCCTGCCGCCGGTCAGCCCGACCATGTCGGTGTAGACGAGCACCTGCGCGTCGGTCGCCGCGCCCGCGCCGATGCCGACGGTCGGGATGTGCAGCGTACGGGTGACCTCGGCGGCCAGCTCCTCCGGTACGAGCTCCAGCACGACGGCGAACGCGCCCGCGTCCTGGACCGCCTTGGCGTCGCGCAGCAGCTGGTGGGCCGCCTCCTCGCCGCGGCCCTGGACCCGGTAGCCCATGGCGTTGACGGACTGCGGGGTCAGACCGATGTGGGCCATGACCGGGATGCCCGCCTCGACCAGCAGCCGGATCTGCTCATGGGACCGCTCGCCGCCCTCCAGCTTGACCGCGCCGACACCGGACTCCTTGATCAGCCGGGTGGCGTTGCGCAGCGCCTGGACGGGCCCTTCCTGGTACGAACCGAAGGGCAGGTCCGCCACGATGAGGGCGCGCCTGGTGCCCCGTACGACGGCGGCGGAGAGCACGGCCATCTCGTCCATGGTGACGGGCACGGTGGTCTCGTAGCCGAGGTGACAGTTGCCCATCGAGTCCCCGACGAGCATGACCGGGATGCCCGCCTCGTCGAAGACGGACGCGGTCATGGCGTCGTAGGCCGTGAGCATGGGCCACTTCTCGCCGCGCGCGGTGGCGGCGGCGATGTCGTGGACGGTGATGCGGCGGGTGGACGTGCCGCCGTACAGCGCCTTGCTGCTGTCGGAGGACGCACCCGCGGGGGAGGACGGATTCTGTGCAGCCGAAAGTGACATGGCTGGTGAACTCCTTCGTCATCTCGAGGCGCCCTGACGGCGTCCCCGGATCTCTTCCATGGTGGCATCCCGTCCGGGCAAACGGGAAGTGGGCCCGCACCGGGCCGTCCGAACGGCCCGGACAGCCCGGGCTGCCGTGACCGTTGGGCAAAGTTTTTACAATACGAGACGGTCTCGTATCGAAACGGGGTTAGGCTCGCCCCATGTCCCTACCGTCGCCCTCTTCCTCCTCCTCGCCCTCTTCCTCCGCTTCCGCGCCCGCCGCCGAGCCCCGCATACCCGAGGCGGTCCACCGCCGCCGCTGGTGGATTCTCACCGTCCTCATGTTCAGCCTGCTCATCGTGGTGCTGGACAACTCGATCCTGAACGTCGCGGTCAAGACGATCGCGAGCCCCGCCCCCACCGGCATCGGCGCCACCCAGAGCGAGCTGGAGTGGGCGATCAACTCCTACACGCTCGTCTTCGCCGGGCTCCTCTTCACCGCCGGTCTGCTCGGCGACCGCGTCGGCCGCAAGAAGGTCCTCCTCTTCGGCACCCTGGTCTTCGGCATCGGCTCCGCGCTGGCCGCGTTCTCCGCCTCGCCCGGTGAACTCATCACCTGGCGCGCCCTGATGGGCTTCGGCGCGGCCTTCGTGATGCCCGCCACCCTCGCCGTCCTGATGAACGTCTTCGAGCGCGACGAGCAGCCCAAGGCCATCGGCATCTGGGCGGGCAGCGTCGGCCTCGGCATCGCGATCGGCCCGATCACCGGAGGGCTGCTCCTGGAGCACTTCTGGTGGGGCTCGATCTTCCTGGTGAACGTCCCCGTGGTCGTCCTCGCCCTGGTCGCCATGGCGGTCCTGGTCCCGGACTCCCGCGACCCGAAGCCCGGCAGGGTCGACCCGGTGGGTGTCGCGCTCTCCATCGTCGGCCTGGTCCTGCTGGTGTACGGGATCATCCGGGGCGGCGAGCTGGCCGACTTCACCGACACCACCGTGCTGCTCTCCATCGCGGGCGGTGTGCTGGTACTGGCCGGATTCGTCTGGCACGAGAAGCGCAGCAGCCACCCGGCGATGGACATCACGTACTTCCGGAAGCCCGCGTTCTCCGCCGCCGTCGCCGCGATAGCGCTGGTCTTCTTCGCCCTCATGGGCGTGACCTTCTTCTCCGCCTTCTACCTCCAGAGCGTGCGCGGCTACAGCGCCCTCCAGGCGGGCCTGCTGATCGTTCCGCTCGCCGCCGCCCAGATGGTCTTCGCGCCCCGGGCCCGGCTGGTCGTGGACCGCTTCGGGGCCCGTGCGGTCTGCACGGCGGGCATGCTGCTGGTGGCGGCCGGGCTCGCGTCGTTCGCCCTGTTCGACGCCGGTACACCGGTGTGGGTGATGTGCCTCGTCTTCTTCGTCCAGGGCACCGGGATGGCGCACATCATGCCGCCCGTCACCGTGGCCGTGATGCAGGCGCTGCCCCGGGAGAAGGCCGGTTCCGGTTCCGCCATCAACAACACCTTCCGCCAGGTCGGCGGAGCCCTCGGGATCGCGGTCCTCGGGTCGGTGCTCTCCACCGTCTACCGGGGTGACATCGAGGGCCACCTCGGCGCGGTCCCGGCCGGGGTGCGGGAGGTGGCGGGGGAGTCCATCGAGGCCACGCTCGGCGCCGCCGCGCAGCTCGGTCCGGTGGCCGGAAAGCCTCTGGTCGCCGCCGCCAACGACGCCTTCATCGGCGCGATGCACGTGACCGCGCTCGGCTCGGCGGCCGTCGCCCTGATCGGCGCCCTGGTCGTCGGCCTGTACCTGCCGGGCCGGACCCGGGCGGCGGCCACGGAGGAACCCGTACAGGAGGACCCCGCCCCGCGCCCGGCGAAGGAGCTGACGGGCAGCTGACGGGCGGCTGGGGCGCGGCTTCCGAGCTGGGGCCCCGGCCTCCCGCCCCGCCCCGGTCGGCGAGAATCGGGGCGGGCGCGACGGTCGTACGGCGACGGTCGTACGAGCACGGCGAGAGGCGGCTTCAGGTGCGGGACCAGGACGGCGGACGGGACGGGGCACGGGAAGAGCGGCGGGACGGTGAGCGGCCCGGCTGCCCCCCGCCCCCCGACGGCCAGGAGCCCCGCCGCGGCCGCCCCCGCTCCGCCGCCGCCGAACGGGCCATCCTGGACGCCGTCATCACCCTCCTGGAGGCGGGCGAACCCCTGGCCGGCCTCTCCATCGAACGCATCGCGCGTACGGCGGGTGTCGGCAAGGCCACGATCTACCGCCGCTGGACGGGAAAGGAGGAGCTCTTCGTCGACGTCGTACGGGACATGGAACCCGTCGACCCGCCGGTCTCCGGCACCGCCGGCCTCGCCGACCTGCGCGTCATGCTGGAATCCCTGCGCACCCGGGGCCTGGCCCAGCGCTCCTCGGTGCTGCTGCACAACATCTTCGCCCAGATGAAAAGCCACCCGAAGCTCTGGGACGAGTACTTCGGCACGGTGATCGCCCCCCGGCGCGTGGCGATGCTGGCGGCGGTCCGGCGGGCCGTCGCGGCGGGGGAGCTCCGCGACGACCTCGACGTGGAGCTGATCGACGACCTCTTCGTCGGCCCGATGCTGGTCCGTACCGTCCACCGCCCCGACGCACCGCTCCCCGACGACCTCGCCGACCGCATCATCACGGCACTGCTCCAGGGACTGGCCCCGGCGACAACAGAAACAGGGGCCGGGACGCACGGCTGATGTGGACGAGGGGACGTACGGCTGAGGCGGACGGGGAGAGACGTACGGCTGACGCGCCGGGGAACGGGACGCCCCCCGTACCTCCCTCCCCGGCGAGTGTGATCGTTCTGTCACAAGCCCCGCCCTCCCGCCCCGGCCCGGAACCTCCCGTCCCGCTCCGCTCGTCCTGCTCACGAAGGACCGTCGTGGGCCGCGGGAAGTCGGCGACGGGAAAGGCGCCGCCCATCACCTAGGGTCGAGGGGCGCGGAGATGTGTACGGCAAGGCAGTGAGGACGAGCGCGATGGTGCAGGCGTACGGAGCGGACACGGGCAACGGCAGCGCGGAGCGCCCGCAGCCCGACGGAACCCGCTACCGGAGCCTGTGGAACAGAGCGACCCGGGACCGGGGCATCTGGCGGCGCGGGATCGTGCTGGCCCTCTGCTCCGTCGTGGTGACCCTGGTGATGATCGTCCACGCGCAGATCCCCAACCGGGTCGGCAACCTCGGCAGCCTCATCGAGACGTTCCTGCCGTGGATCGCGCTGTTCATCCCGGTGCTGCTGGTCCTGGCCCTGCTGCGGCGCTCCGCCACCGCGCTGATCGCCCTGCTGCTCCCCGCCGTGGTCTGGCTCAACATCTTCGGCGGCCTGATCACCGACAAGTCCGGCACCGGCGGTGACCTGACCGTCGCCACCCACAACGTCAACGCGGGCAACCCCGACCCCGCCGGCACCGCCCAGCAGGTCGCGGGCTCCGGGGCCGACGTCGTGGCCCTCCAGGAGCTGCCGGGCGGGCAGGTGCCGACGTACGAGAAGTCGCTGGCCGCCCGCTACCCGTACCACTCGGTCCAGGGCACGGTCGGGCTGTGGAGCAAGTACCCGCTCAGCAACACCAGGCCGGTCGACATCAAGATGGGCTGGACCCGGGCCATGCGCTCCACGGTCAAGGCGCCGCAGGGCGAGGTCGCGGTGTACGTGGCCCACCTGCCGTCGGTCCGGGTGAAGCTGCACGCGGGCTTCACCGCCAACCAGCGCGACGACAGCGCCGACGCCCTCGGCGAGGCCATCGCCGACGAACCGGTCGAGCGCGTCGTCCTGCTCGGCGACCTCAACGGCACGATGAACGACCGCGCGCTGAAGGCGGTCACCTCCCAGATGCGCTCCACTCAGGGCGCGGTGGGCGACGGCTTCGGCTTCAGCTGGCCCGCCTCGTTCCCGATGGCCCGGATCGACCAGATCATGGTCAAGGGCGTCGAGCCGAAGTCCTCGTGGACGCTCGCCGCGACCGACAGCGACCACCTGCCGCTGGCGGCCCGCGTGCAGCTGTGACCGCCGTGCGGTGGTGACCGCCCCGCGAGGCGTCTGCGACAATTTGTTCTCGTCACTTACATAAGCAGGACCGCACATAAGCGGGACCAGCCGTCGCCCGGAGCCAGCTCCGGGGCGACGGCTCTCTGTTCTGCCCTCCGTCCTGTCCCGTCCCGCGCCGTCCTGCCCCGCCCCGCCCCGCTCCGAGATTGCGAAGGTTCCCCATGCCTCTGGCCCTGCTCGCCCTGGCCGTGAGCGCCTTCGGCATAGGCACGACCGAGTTCGTCATGATGGGCCTGCTGCCCAATGTGGCGGACGACCTCGGAACCTCCGTGCCGACCGCCGGATACCTCGTGTCGGCGTACGCGATCGGGGTCGTCGTGGGCGCACCCCTGCTCACCGGCCTCGGCTCCCGTGTGCCGCGCAAGCGGATGCTGCTGCTCCTGATGGCGCTGTTCACCGTCGGCAACCTGGCCTCGGCGCTCGCCCCCGGCTTCGGCTGGCTCGTCGCGGGCCGCTTCCTCGCCGGGCTCCCGCACGGCGCCTTCTTCGGCGTCGGCGCGGTCGTCGCCGCCCGGCTGGTCGCCGAGGGCCGCCGGGCGCGGGCGGTGGCGACGATGTTCCTCGGCCTGACGGTCGCCAACATCGTCGGCGTACCCGCCGCGACCCTGCTCGGCCAGCACCTCGGCTGGCGCGCCACGTTCCTCGTCGTCGCGGCGATCGGCCTGGCGGCGATGGCGGCCCTGGCCCGTCTGGTGCCCCGTATCCCGGTCGAGGCCCACCAGGACGTACGGAGCGAACTCCGCGCCCTCGGCCACCGTCAGGTGCTCCTCGGCCTGCTCACGGCGGTCTTCGGCTTCGCGGGGGTCTTCGCGGTGTACTCGTACCTCTCGGCGATGACCACGGAGGCGATGGGCTTCGGCGAATCCTCGGTCACCGTCGTCCTCGCCCTCTTCGGCATCGGGATGACCCTGGGCGCCCTGGCCGCGGGTCCGCTCACGGACCGGGCCCTGCGCCCGACCCTGTACGGATCGCTCGGCGCGCTGGCGGTGGTGCTGGTGGTGTTCCCGTTCACGGTGCACGTGCCGTGGGCGGCGCTGGTGATGGTGGTGCTGCTGGGCGGTGTCGGGTTCATGACGACGACCCCGCTCCAGATGCTGGTGATGAACAAGGCGAAGGACGCCCCGACCCTGGCCTCGGCCTCCAACCACTCGGCCTTCAACCTGGCCAACGCGGGCGGCGCCTGGCTGGGCGGGGTGGCCATCGCGGCGGGCTGGGGCTGGACGTCCCCGGCGTTCGTCGGCGCGGTGCTGGCGGTGGCGGGCCTGGCGATAGCACTGACGGCGGGCTACCTGGACCGCATCACGCCCGTCCGCCGCTCGACGACGGAACCGTTGCGCGGGGGCGGCCCGGCACCCACGACCGGGCTCGCACCTCAAGCCCGTCCGGCGTTTGAGGAAAGGGCGGCCACCGGACCGCTTGAGGACAGGGCGGCCACCGGACGCCCCCGGTGACCGCCACCCCCGCTACGACGACTCGCGCCACCGGTTCGTGATCGGCAGCCGCCGGTCCTTCCCGAACCCCTTCGGCGAGATCTTCGTCCCCGGCGGATACTGCCGCCGCTTGTACTCGGCGGTGTCCACCATCCGCAGCGTCTTCGCGACCAGCTCCGCGTCGAACCCGGCCGCCACGATGGCGTCGAGACCCTGGTCCCGGTCCACGTACATCTCCAGGATCACGTCCAGGACGTCGTAGTCCGGCAGCGAGTCCGTGTCGACCTGCCCCGGCCGCAGCTCGGCGCTCGGCGGCTTGGTGATGGACGCCTCCGGGATCGGCGGGGTCTGCCCCCGCTCCTCGGCGGCCCGGTTGCGCCACTTCGCCAGCCGGAAGACCCAGGACTTGTACACGTCCTTGATCGGCCCGTAGGCGCCGACCGCGTCCCCGTACAGCGTGGAATACCCCACCGCCAGCTCGGACTTGTTGCCCGGCGCCAGCACGATCGGGCCCTCCTGGTTGGAGAGCGCCATCAGCGTCGTACCGCGCAGCCGCGCCTGGAGGTTCTCCTCCGCCAGACCGCTGAGCCCCAGCGACTCCATGTACGCGTCGAACATCGGCTCGATCGGTACGGTGCGGAAGTTCAGCCCGGTCCGCCGCGCCAGCTCCGCCGCGTCGCTCTTCGAGTGGTCCGAGGAGTACTTCGACGGCATCGAGACGCCGTACACGTTCCGCGCGCCCAGCGCATCGCACGCGATGGCCGCGCAGAGCGCCGAGTCGATCCCGCCGGAGAGCCCGAGCAGCGCACTGCTGAAACCGTTCTTCGCCGCGTACGCGCGGAGCCCGACGACCAGCGCCGAGTAGACCTCCTCCTCGTCGCCCAGCCGGTCCGCGTACCCGCCCGCGAGCTCCGGCTCGTACGGGGCCACGGGCCGGTCGGAGAGCACCACGTGCTCGATGCGCAGCCCGTCGTCCACCACGCCCGAGGGCGCCACGGGCGCGGCGGCGGGCAGCTCCAGATCGAGGATCACGCTGCCCTCGGAGAACTGCGGGGCGCGGGCGATGACCTCGCCCTCCTTGTCGACGACGATCGAGTCGCCGTCGAAGACCAGCTCGTCCTGCCCGCCGATCATCGCCAGGTAGGCGGTCGTGCAGCCGGCCTCCTGGGCCCGCTTGCGGACCAGGTCGAGCCGGGTGTCGTCCTTGTCCCGCTCGTACGGCGAGGCGTTGATCGACAGCAGCAGCCCGGCACCGGCCGACCGGGCGGCCGGGACGCGCCCGCCGTCCTGCCAGAGGTCCTCGCAGATCGCGAGGGCCACATCGATGCCGTGGACCCGTACGACGGGCATCGTGTCGCCCGGCACGAAGTACCGGAACTCGTCGAACACCCCGTAGTTCGGCAGGTGGTGCTTGGCGAAGTTGAGCGCGATCCCGCCGCGGTGCAGCACGGCCGCCGCGTTGCGCGGGGAACCGGCGGGCTGCCCGTACCGCGCGGCGGCGTGCTCGGAGCGGTCCAGGTAGCCGACGACGACCGGCAGTTCGCCGAAGCCCTCCGCGTCGAGCCGGGCGGCCAGCGCGCGCAGCGCCTGCCGGGAAGCCTCGACGAAGGACGACCGCAGGGCCAGGTCCTCGACGGGGTATCCGGTCAGCACCATCTCGGGGAACGCCACGAGGTGGGCGCCCTGCTCGGCGGCGTGCCGGGTCCAGTGGACGATCGCCTCGGAGTTGCCGGCGAGGTCGCCGACGGTCGAGTCGATCTGATTCAGTGCGAGACGTAGTTGAGGCACGTCGGCCAGTGTAATCGTCTTTCTGACGCGATGTCCCGGCGGCCCGGGCAAAATCTGCCCGGGCCGCACGGAACCGCAGGCCGGAGCGGTTATCGGTGCCGCGTCACACCCTCAGCCCCGGTACCCGATGACGGTCATCATCCCGGCCTCCGCGTGGTAGACGTTGTGGCAGTGGACCATCCACAGCCCCGGGTTGTCGGCGTCGAACTCCACGGTCAGCGACCGGTGCGGCAGCACGATCGCGGTGTCCTTACGGGCCCCGGCGCCGTTCCCCGCCAGCGCGAAGGTGTGCCCGTGCAGATGGATGGGGTGCCACATGGCCGTCCCGTTCTCGAAGACGGCCCGCACCCGCTCCCCGGCCACCACCGGCCGCCGCCGCTCCGCGCTGTAGGGCTGCCCGTCGAAGGCCCAGTCGTACTTCTCCATCCCGCCCGTGAGCCGCATCCGCACGGTCCGGTCCGGCGCGCGCCGCTCCAGCGCCACGGCCGGGTCCGGCACCAGCCGCCCCGCCTCGACGAGCTTCCCCGCCAGCTCCTTCGGCCGTACGGAGGCGTCGGGCGCGGCCCCGCTCCCGGTCCGCAGCACCGCGAGCGCGGACGCCTTCTTCCCCTCGGCCAGGGCGGTGAGCGGGAAGACCCCGTCCCCGGCGGTGACGAGGACGTCGTACCGCTCGCCCATCCCCAGCAGCAGCGCGTCCCCCGTGGTGTGCCGGACGGGGAACCCGTCGGTGTGGGTGACGGTCAGCCGGTGGCCGCCGAGCGCGACCCGGAAGGCGGTGTCGCCCCCGGCGTTGATGATCCGCAGCCGGATACGGTCACCGGGCCGCGCCCGGAACGTCCCGGGATCATCGGCCACGCGCCCGTTGACGAGGTAGTACGGATAGGCCACATCACCGGCATCGCCCCCGAGCAGCTCACTGCGCGCCCCCATCATCATCCGCGAGGGACCGTCGGGCCCGCCTTCACCGGGATCGTCCTCACCGGACATGGTGTGCGCCCCGTGATCCATCCCGTCGTGCCCGCCGCCCATGCCGCCGGACAGCTCCTTGAGCACGGCGTCCGGGGTGGAGCCCGCCACCCCGTCGACCCAGTCGTCCAGGACGACGACCCACTCCTTGTCGTACGCCAACGGCTCCTTCGGGTCCTCCACGATCAGCGGCGCGTAGAGCCCCCGGTCCTGCTGGACGCCGGAGTGCGGGTGGAACCAGTACGTGCCCGGGTGCGGCACGGCGAACCGGTAGCGGAAGTCGGCCCCCGGCGCGATCGCCCGCTGGGTGAGCCCGGGGACCCCGTCCATGTCGTTGCGCAGGGCGAGGCCGTGCCAGTGCATCGAGGTGGGCTGCGGGAGGTGGTTGGCGAGGGTGAGGTCGAGGGTCTCCCCGGCGGTCACCCGCACCTCACGCCCGGGGAGCCGGTCCCCGTACGCCCAGGAGGCGACGGTGGTGCCGCCGCCCAGATCGAGCCGGGCACGGGTGGCGGTGAGGGAGACCTTCCGTACGGGGCCGGAGCCGCGCGCCTTCTCGGCCGCCGCGACCTCCTTGCCGTCGGGCGAGACGTACGTACCGGGGTCCTGGGCGCCGCCGGGGGAGTGGGAGCCGCCGTGGCCGCCGCCGTCGGAACAGGCGGCGAGGGCTCCCGTACCGGCGACGGCGAGAGCGGCACCGAGCACGGCGCGTCGAGTGGGCTGTGTGGACATGCTGAAAACACCTCTGGGAACTGCTGGTTGCTTGAGGTCGGGAAGGGCGGAGGTGAACGCCCACTCCTAAATACGCAGCACCGAGACGGTGGCGAGCACCGATATCGGGGGCGGCGGATTCGCCCGCAGCACCCGCAGGAGCCCCGCCCCCACCGGCGTACCGAGCCTCCGCCCGCCCACGCGCACCCCGAACAGCCAGAGCCCGACGAGGGCGAGCCCCCAGGCGCCGAGGACGGCGAGACAGACGGAGAGCGGGTCCATGCCGCTCATGGGGGAGTCGTGGGACTCATGGGAGGAATGGTGCCCGGTGCCGACGGAGACACCGTCAACCCCGGCCGTGGACACGGCAGACGGGGCGGATGGGGCGGACGGGGTGCCATGCTCGGCCGGGTGCCCGACGGTGTGCATGGTGAAGATGCCGAAGAGCAGCGCGGCGAACAGCAGCAGCTGCCCGCACATCACGCTCCCGCTCCGGGCTCCGCCGACCGTACGCACCATGGGGGCAGCTTACCCCGGGAGGGTATGCGAAGAGGGAAGGGGCAGGGGCCAACGGGCGGCAGCGGCCCGCCACCCCCACGGGACTCCGGGAACGGGTCAGCTGCGCGAGTACACCTTCTCCGCCCAGGCCGCGATCTGCTCCTCGGTGAGGTGCTGGGCGAGATCGGCCTCACTGATCATGCCGACGAGCTTCTTGTTCTCGACGACGGGGAGCCGTCGGATGCGGTGGTTCTGCATCTCCTCCAGGACCGCGTTCACGTCCGCGTCCGCCTCGATCCAGCGGGGCGTGCCCTGGGCGAGGTCACCGGCGGTCACCTTCGCGGGGTCATGGCCCTTGGCCACACAGCCGACGACGATGTCGCGGTCGGTGATGATGCCGACCATCCGGTCCGAGTCACCGTTGGCGGAGACGGGCAGCGCGCCCACGTTGTGCTCACGCATCAGCTGCGCCGCACGGTCGAGCGTCTCGTGGGCGGGAATCCAGCGGGCCCCGCTGTGCATGATGTCTTTGGCGGTCGTCATGGGGGATTTCCTCCTGCGTGCCGATGGCACTGCCGTACGGCCCCGAGCGCACCCATCGTCATCGCCCCGCCCGGAGCGCGCGACCGCAATCACCCGTTCAGGTGCGGTGGGTACGGGGGCGGGGGCCGCCGCACGGCCCGCCGAGGCTCCCGCGCGACAGGGCCGCCGACCGTATCGGGTGGCCGGGTGCTCCCTCTCACACCGTGTGCGTAATCTGGGGGAAATCCCGGGTCGCGATACTGAAGTGTCCCCCTACCCCGGGCGGTGGTGCACGGACCGTCTGAACTGCAAGGATGTGGCAATGGACAAGCAGCAGGAATTCGTCCTCAGGACCCTTGAGGAGCGCGACATCCGCTTCGTGCGGCTGTGGTTCACCGACGTCCTGGGGTTCCTCAAGTCCGTCGCCGTGGCCCCGGCCGAACTGGAGCAGGCATTCGACGAGGGCATCGGCTTCGACGGCTCGGCCATCGAGGGCTTCGCCCGGGTGTACGAATCGGACATGATCGCCAAGCCGGACCCGGGCACCTTCCAGATCCTGCCCTGGCGCGCGGAGGCCCCCGGCACCGCGCGCATGTTCTGCGACATCCTGATGCCGGACGGCTCGCCGTCCTTCGCGGACCCGCGTTACGTACTGAAGCGCATCCTGGCGAAGACGTCCGACCTGGGCTTCACCTTCTACACCCACCCCGAGATCGAGTTCTTCCTGCTGAAGAACAAGCCGGTGGACGGCACCCGCCCGACCCCGGCGGACAGCTCCGGCTACTTCGACCACACCCCGCAGAACGTCGGCATGGACTTCCGCCGCCAGGCGATCACCATGCTCGAATCCATGGGCATCTCCGTCGAGTTCAGCCACCACGAGGGCGCCCCCGGCCAGCAGGAGATCGACCTGCGGTACGCGGACGCACTCTCCACGGCGGACAACATCATGACGTTCCGTCTGGTGATGAAGCAGGTGGCGCTGGAACAGGGCGTCCAGGCCACGTTCATGCCGAAGCCCTTCTCGGAGTACCCGGGTTCGGGCATGCACACCCACCTCTCCCTCTTCGAGGGCGACCGCAACGCCTTCTACGAGTCGGGCGCGGAGTACCAGCTCTCCAAGGTGGGCCGCTCGTTCATCGCGGGCCTGCTGACCCACGCGGCGGAGATCTCGGCCGTCACCAACCAGTGGGTCAACTCCTACAAGCGCATCTGGGGCGGCTCCTCCCGCGCGGCAGGCGCGGGCGGCGAGGCCCCCTCGTACATCTGCTGGGGCCACAACAACCGCTCCGCCCTCATCCGCGTCCCGATGTACAAGCCCGGCAAGACCGGCTCGGCCCGCGTCGAGGTCCGCTCCATCGACTCCGGCGCCAACCCGTACCTGACGTACGCGGTCCTCCTCGCCGCCGGCCTCAAGGGCATCGAGGAGGGCTACGAACTCCCGGCCGGCGCCGACGACGACGTCTGGGCCCTCTCCGACGCGGAACGCCGCGCGATGGGCATCGAACCGCTCCCGCAGAACCTGGGCGAGGCGATCTCCCTGATGGAGAAGAGCGAGTTGGTCGCCGAAACCCTGGGCGAGCACGTCTTCGACTTCTTCCTGCGCAACAAGAAGCAGGAGTGGGAGGAGTACCGCAGCGAGGTCACGGCGTTCGAGCTGAAGAACCTGCTGCCGGTGCTGTAGCAGCGGTTCACCGACTCGGAGAACGCAGAGCGGGCGGGTCCCCCGGTTCAACCGGGCGACCCGCCCGCAGCCATGATCAGCTCCGGGCCGTGAGGCCCGGACGGGCGCCGGGGCCGAGAGTGATGGACGCGTGTTGCCGTCGGGCACAGCGCACGTGGTGATCGAGCGTGGTGCGGGGTGGGCATTTGAGCGACCAGCGGCGAAGTGCAGCAACTTTGTCCGCGGCTACACGTGGGTCGTGTGGCGGAAACCGAGGGAGACCAGCCCTTCGGACTGGCACAGCTTGTCGGAGGGGCCGCCGACCTCGGTCTGGAGGAGTTGGTAGGCGGCGCCGTGACGTTGGCCCCAGTGCATGGCGGCCCGCCAGAGGAGGCGGCCCGTGCCGTGGCCTCGGCTCTCGGGCAGGACGGCGAAGTACTGGGGCATGAGCTGGGGCCGTGCGATCGCGTCGGGGCGTACTTCCATGGGGCCGATCGCGCCCACGATCCGCCCCTCGACGGCGGCGGCGAGGACCGGGCCGCATCGGCCGGTCTGCATCCGGGTGTGGAGGAACGCCAGGCCGTCGGCCGCCATGGCCTCGGCGAACGGGGCGAAGGTCTTCCGCACGTCGGTCGGCCAGTCGGTGACAGGGCGGACCGGACCGCCGGGGGCAGGGCAGAGGCCGACGGTGAAGTCCTTCAGTTGGATGCGGGTGCCGCGCGGGGCGTCGGTCCCGGGACCAAGCGGACGTACGACCCGGGCGCCCGCCACGTCGTGTACGGCCGCGAGCTTCGCGGCCAGCTCGGCGGCCTCCGCCACGACGCTGTCAGGGGCTCCGTAGGCGAAGACCTTGACGGTGCCGCGTCCGCGCAGGTTCAGGGTGGGGACGAGGGTGTACTGGGGCTGGTGCACCACATCCTCACGGAGGACCTGCTCGTCCTTCTCGCCGCCCCAGCGCCGGTCCTTGTCGTAGGGGAGGAAGCCACCGGTGTCGGCCGCTCGCAGGACGTCCTCGAAGAGGTCGATGCTCAGGGCGTCGGGGTGGACGGGGCCGAGGGTCGGCACGATCGGCGCGGTCAGTCGGGCCCGGAGCCAGTCCCAGCGGAAGAACATGAGCGGCACCCTAGCGGTGGGCCGGGCAGGGCTCAGGTCCCCGACGCGAGCACGCCGGGGCCTGAACGGAGTTGACCGGATCGTGTCGGTCAGTGGGGGTTGTCGTCCCCGGCGTCGCAGGAGCACTCCGCGCTCTCCACGATCACGTCGAGGTCCTGGACGGCGGTGATCGACGCGGTCGCGACGGGCGGGGCCGCGCGGCGGGCCGAGGTCGGCGGGCCGGGGAGGATGGTCACCGGTACGGGCGGGGTCATGAGGGGTTCTCCTTGTCTCCGTGCTGGCAGTAGCTGTGCAGTGGCGCCTTCGCCTCCTGGTAGTGCTTGGCCAGAGGGCGGCAGACCCGGCAGGTGCCGGACAGGGCGCAGCCCTCGCACCCTCCGGTGCGAAGCATGAGGCGGTCGGCGATGGCCCCGAGCCGGGTGAGCCCGTCGACGCCTTCGGTCATCAGGTCGATCTGGTCGTCGCGGCCGACCTTGCAGATCGAGACCCTGGCGTGCGGGTCGGCGTGGAAGAAGGTGTGTCCCGCGTTGCAGCCGGTGAACGGCTTGCGCTGCCGCAGATGGTCGGCGGACTGGGCGAGGAGCGGCTCGCCGCCGCCGTAGATCGTAGGAGTCATGTTGGTGTACGCGTGGTTCTCGACGTTCCACTCGTCGGCGAGGGCGGCCATCTCGTCGGCCTCGGAGGCGTTGTCCTCGGTCACCACGACGTTGATCCGCAGTGGTAACCGCGCCTCGCGTGCTGCGTCCATGCCGCGGCGGAACGCCTTCCAGGCCCCGCGGCGCTGGGTGAGCGCGTCGAAGGACTCCTCGCTCGCCCCGTACATGCTGACGACCAGCCGGTAGGGCGGGCAGTCGCGGAAGAGCTTGAGGAGGTCAGGCCGCCAGAGCAGCGAGCCGTTGGTGGAGATGGTGAGCATCATCCCGGCCTGCCAGGCGTACCGGTAGGCGCCCTGGAAGTGGGGGTCCATGGTGGGCTCGCCGCCGGTGATCTGGAGCCAGAGGACGCCGGCCTCGCGCATGATGTCCAGCAGCCGCACCTTGTCCTCCCAGCCGAGGCCGGAGAAGGGCCGCTCGCCGAGGTAGCAGTGCTTGCAGCCGAAGTTGCAGCCGAGGTTGATCTCCCATGAGGCCCGGCAGTAGCCGTACGGGGACGGCTCGCGCACCAGCACGGAGCTCCGCGCGGTCCGGCCGCCCAGATCCAGGCCCCACATATCGGCGGCGGTCTGCACCGCCCAGGCGGGAAGCGCTTCGCCGTCGACGGCAGCCTGGCGCAGGCCATCGAAGTGGTCGGCGGAGATGCGGGCACCGGCCCTTGCTCCGGGCTTCAAGAGAAGGTGTCCGTCGAGGAATGGGGAGGCGATCAGCGCGTGGGCCATCGGTGACACTCTTTTCGGATCACGGAGCGGGACAGCGGACGGAACTCCTGGCGGCCGACGAGGCAGTGAATCTCGCCCAGTCCGTTACAGGTTCTGCTGGACGAGTCGGTGCCACTCCCACCGCAGTCCCCACACTGCTCGTTGCGAGGCGAGCGAGGACGCCGGGCCTTGTACGGGCTCGCGATCAGCCGGCGCACGGGACCTCCTCCAGGGCGCTTTCCCAGGTGTGCTGCGCGGTGTGGTCCGCGAACAGACGGCAGCCGTCACCGTCATGTCCCGGGGCGACCACCGGGCAGTCCGGCAGTACGACGAGCGCCACCTGGTCCGGTCCGTGCCAGCGGAGCCACAGTGCGGTCCCGTACGCGTCGGCGTCGGCGAGGAGACCAAAGTGCTCACTGTCGTTGTGAGCGGACAGCCGACACCGCACCGCCCCGTCGACGTACGGAGCGGCCGTTTTCTCCCGCGTCTCCCCTGCCAGTTCGAGGGGCACCCGGCGCCAGTGCACGCACCGCATCACGACACCGCCCGCAAGGACCCGACGGTGCTCTGCCTCTGGTTCACGCACCGGGGGCAGTCGTGCAGCGGGTGGCACAGGCTCGTCGGGACGCCCGTGCTCGGCACGGTGACCTGCTGGAGGCTGCTCACCCCCTGGTTGGTGGGCAGCAGGCCCACCGACGAGAGTCGGGCACCGGGCTCCCGGTCCACCGCGATCTCACCGATCTGCTTGCTCACGAGCTTCGGCGTCGGAGGCGTCGCCACGAACACGACAGCGGACGAAGTGTCGATCTTTAAGAACGGCATGGCGGAACTCCTTGAGTCAGGTCCAGCGACGTTCGCTGGACCGCAACTTCTCCATGAAGGTAGGCGCAGAAAAACTGCGAGTCAAGGAATGCTGCGAGTAGTAGTGTTGCTGCATCTCTGCGACTCTGGGGCGACAACCTGAGGAGGACCACATGACCAGCGGATTCGGCCTGATCGTCCGGTTCAACCTGCGCGACGCGGAGGCGGCGGAAGCCTTCGACTCTCTGGTGGAGGAGACGCTGCAGGGCATCCGGGCCCACGAGCCCGGCACTCTCTCGTACGTCGTCCACACCGTGGCGGATGAGCCCAACTCCCGGATCTTCTACGAGCTGTACGCCGACCGTGCGGCGTTCGATCAGCACGAGCAGCAGGCGCACACCCGTCTTTTCCTGGCGGAGCGGGAGAAGTATGTGACCGACTTCGAGGTCACCTTCGTACAGAGCCAGGGCGTTGCCGGGGTGTGGAAGTGACATCAGAGGAACGCCGCGCTTTCGGTGCCCGGGTCGCCGGCCTTCGCGAGGCGCGCGGTTTGACGCAGAAGCAGTTGGCGGCTGAGATCGGACGCACCGCGAGCTGGCTCTCTCAGGTTGAGCGGGGCATTCAGCCCGTCAACCGCCTGGACGTACTACGCCTGCTGGCAGACGGACTTGGTGTCTCGGTCCAAGAGCTGCGTGCCGACGCACCGGCGCAGGGGCCAGCCGAAGGCCCAGCCGTCGAACTTTCCAACGATCTCGACCAGGCCCGATTGGTCATCTCGGGGCACGCCGTCCCGGAGGTCCTTCTCGACGCAGCCGAACCCAGCCCCGCCAGCCTGGAGGAAATCCAACGTGCGGTAGACCGAGTATGGGAGTTGACCCACGCCAACGAGTTCGCTGAGCTCAGCGCCTTGTTGGGCCCACTGGTGCCCCGGATCGAGCGCGCGGCGCGAACGGCTCCGCCGAGTGAGCGAGGAACGGCCTGGGGTCTGCTCAGCCGCACCTACCAAGCTCTCTCCTCGGCCTTCGTTCGGCAGGGTGAGGCGGACGCTGCGTGGGTGGCGGCAGATCGTGCCATTCGCGCGGCGGAGCAATCAGGCAACACGCTGGATGTCTTCGCCAGCGTCTTTCGTCTGTCCCAGGCGTTCGTGCGTCTCAAGCACCTCGACCAGGCTGAACACTCCGCGACCACGGCTCTGAACGCTCTGGAACGGCACTACACACAAACTGCAGTCGCTCCCGAAGCACTGTCAGTCATGGGTGCGCTGCACTTGGCGCTGGCCCTCATCCATGCGCGAGCGGGCGACCGGCCCCGGGCGCGAGAGGAGATGGAGAGAGCGCGCGAGGTCGCAGGAAGGCTTGGGGAGGACCGAAACGATTTCAACTTGGAGTTCGGCCCGACCAACGTGGAGATTCAAACCGTCTCCATCGCAGTCGAGCTGGGAGACGCCGGCGAAGCCATCGAGGTCGGTACTGAGCTGGATACATCCGCTCTCTCCTTGGAGCGCCGAGCCCGACTCAACATGGACCTCGGTCGAGCCTATGCACAGCGACGCCAAGTCGGTGAAGCCCTGGGATCGTTGCTGGCCGCTGAGGAACTGTCTCCCGACTTGGTCCACACTCATGTCGCCGCCAGGGACACAATCCGGGAACTCCTCCTTCTCGCCGGGCGCACAGCGCCCCCGGAACTGAAGGAGCTTGCCGACCGAGCAGACGCACGACCCTGAGCTGTTACAGGTTTCTCTACCTCATCAAGGCACCCGGCTGCGCTCCGCCGGGCGTGCTTCCCGGCTCTGGCTGCGCCCGCGCTCCTGCCTTCGGCCCGCTCGGCGCTGCCGCCGCCGACGCGCGCCCGTTGTGTAGGCCCGTGGGGCATGAGACGAGAACCAAGCCCGCGGCTTCACGAGGATGCCTCCGGCGGGGGCGCTCAGACTCCGGGATGGGACGGGGCGCCGTTCGCGAGTGCCGGCCGGAGCGGGGCGAGCGTCGAGGGGTTCCCATCCCGACCACCTTCGACCCAGGCAGAGCCGAGCAGTCGCGGCCCAGGGCGTCAAGGTCGTTCGTACAGTGGCGCGCTCCGCTTTGACGCCCTGAACTACGACCGCTCCACGGTGTGTGGGGCGAAGGTGGACGGGATGGGAGCCGGGGTGAGTGGTGGGTTGAGGGGAGTCTCCGCAGCACCTCGTCGATCGCCCGGCTTCGATACGATCCTCGAACTAACTGCACAGTGGGGGTTGGCATGAGACGGGTGCTTGTAGCAGTGCTAGCAACTGGCCTGGTTGGTCTACTGGGCGCGTGCTCGGAAGCCACCGAGCCAGCGAAGGAACCGGTGGTGCCTGCCGCCGAAATGAAGTCCGTTGAGAAGATCGAAGGAAATGCCGACCTGCCCGCCTGGGTCACGAGCCGTACCTTCCCTGGGCTTACGTACGTCAGCTACAGCGAGTATCACGATGCCTCGGCTGACGAGCTGGGCGACGCGCTCACTGAGCTGGGCCCCGACGCTGATGCCGCTGATGCCGTCGAGTACTGGGAAGAGAAGGGCATTTCCTCCGCCAAAGAGGCTCAGTTCGAGGCGCATGTGACGGAGGGGGACCTCGCAGTGTTGTGCAAGTTCGCTCTTGGACGCCTCCCCGAACGAAGCGTTGTGCTTATCCGTAACTTCGACTCGGACGCCGAAGCCAGCGCCAACACGACGATGAGCGCGGGGGATGCTCCAGGCGGATGCGAGGAGCGGTGAGCCTCACGGCAGAGCAGCCACCACGAGGCTTTCAGATGGAGGCCAAGGAGAGTGGCGGGTGTTGGGGGTTGCAAACTGCGAGACTCCGTCTATGAACCAGTGCGCCGGTGTCACACGCCAGCAGCGGCCCTGCAGAAATGTGGCGGGGCCGAACGGATATTGCCATTTGCATGGCGGAGGACGGAGCCTTCCAGTTTCTCGCCTGCGTGCAGCACCAGCCCCGTCCGAGAGACCAGTTCGCAACATACGTCGGAAGCGACGGGGTTGGTGGTGGAAGCTACGTTGGTTCGTGATCAGCACATTCGAACGCCTCGGCGCGCTACGTGCCCTCCCCGGGCCGCCCCGGGGCCGTGGAAGGGCACTCAGGGATGACCAGCACTGACAACAGCTGACAGCTCAACCGCAGGTCACAGCGTTATCCAAGTAGATGGTGGCAAGTCGAAGAACTAGCGATTCACTTCCTGCGCAACAAGAAGCAGGAGTGGGAGGAGTACCGCAGCGAGGTGACGGCGTTCGAGCTGAAGAACCTGCTGCCGGTGCTGTAGCAGCGGTTCGCCGCATCGAAGAACGCAAAGCGGGCGGGTCACCCGGCTCAACCGGAGTGACCCGCCCGCAGTCTGCCCACACCAAGGCGGCGGTCGTCCCGGGGGCGGGATGCGGCACAACAGCCCGCCCCGTCGGCCGATTCTCTCGGCAGACTCTCCGCCGACTCTCGCCGCAGCCCTGCCCCGGAACCGCCCCGAACTCACTCCGCAGCGCTGACCTGCGACAACGCCGTCCCGGTCTGTTCCGGGTTGCTTTCCGGAGCATTGCGGGGGCCATCGTTGCCCTATAGCTTCTGTGCGTCCAGAAGCGTCCCCGTCCGCGGGGCCCGGTTCGCCGGGGGAGTACTGGCGGTGCTATGCAGATCAGCAAGTTCCGTAGGGGCGCGGCAGGCAAGGCGGGTCGGAGCGGACGGGAATCAGGCATTCGCCGGCTCCTGGTCGCGCAGGCCCTGAGCCAGACCGGCTTCGTGGTGCTCAACCTCGCCATGCCGCTTCTCGCCGCGACGACTCTGCAGGCCAGCCCGTTCCAGGTCAGTATGGTCTCGGCCTCCCAGACGGTCGCCTTCCTCCTCATCGGACTGCCGGTCGGGGTCTGGGTGGACCGGATGCGCAGGCGTCCCGTCATGATCGTGGCCGACCTCGTCCGGGCAGCGGCTCTGGCCCCGGTGCCCGTGCTGTGGATGCTCGACATGCTCTCGGTCGTCCATCTCTGCGCGGCCGCGTTCGTCGTGGGTATGGCCACCGTCTTCTTCGACGTCTCCGAACAGAGTTACCTGCCGCACCTGGTCGGACGCGACGGACTGGTCAGGGCCAACGCCCGGCTCGTCGCCGTCGACCAGACGGCTTCGGTGGCGGGACCGGGCATGGCGGGCATGATCGTCCAGGCCGTCACAGCACCGCTGGCGATCGTGGTGTCGTGCGTCTCCTACGTCGCGTCCGCCCTCGCCGTCGCCCGGATAGACGGCCCACCGGAGAAGGCCGTCCGGGGGCCGCGCGAGCGCCTCGACCGGTCGATCCGCCAGGGAATCGTCTACGTACTGGGCCATACCGTGCTCCGCCCCCTCGTGGCCTGCTCCACGACCATGACGTTCTGCTGGAGCATGGGGTACGGCATGCTCCTCGTCCTGCTGGCCCAGGAACTGGAGGCGTCCGCCCTCACGATCGGGCTGCTGTTCACCGCGGGGGGCGTGGGCGGCCTCGCCGCGACGGCCGTCGTGGGGCGGCTGGTGGAACGGCTCGGTGACGGCCGGGTCATCGTGCTGAGCGTGACCCTGGCGGCGCCGTGCACCCTGCTGGCGGGTCTGGCGGAGACCGGTCCCCGGCTCGCGCTCGTCGCCTGCGCCCAGTTCGCGTTCGCGGCGGGGCTCGTCATCTACAACGTCGCCCAGGTCAGCTACCGGCAGCGGTCCGTACCGCCGGAACTGCTGGGACGCGTGAACGCGACGGTCAGGTTCTTCGCCTGGGGCGCAAGGCCGCTGGGAGCCCTCCTGGGCGGTGCCGTCGCCGAGTTCTACGACGTGCGTTCCGCCGTGTGGGCCGGGGCCGCGGGAACGGCTCTCGCCGCTCTCTGGCTCCTGCTCTCCCCGCTGCGCGGCATGCGCGTCCTGCCCGCCCCCGAACCGCCCGTCGAGAAGGAAACCCTGTGAAGAACACCGCAGCCGATTCCCCCGCACGCCCGAGAATCGTGTGGATCACCACGCCGGACAACTACGACCCCGAGGTGCAGAAGCAGCTGAAGCGCGGAGGGTCCGAGCGCCTCGACATGCTGACAGCCGCGGGCTTCGACGTCCGCGTCGTCCACTCCTGCGACGTGGTCCCCGTCTGGAACGGCCGCCCGCGCCTCCTGCACGGCGATGAGGACCTGCTCGCCCGGTTCGCGGGGTTCCTGGTCACCTCCTGGACCTGGGACCCGGCCATCGAACGGCACATCGAGGCCATCACCCGGACCGTCCGCGCCTCCGACTGCGTCCTGCTGACGGACGGAACCCTGGACCCGGAGGTCTTCGGCCTCGACAAGCTCGCCATGTACCACCACGCGGCAGCACTGGGGGCGCCGGTCCTGCCCACCGTCTCGGTGCCCTTCGGCCGATACGCCCGACGCGCCCTCGACGCCGTACGAACGCAGCTGCCGCCCGGCCCCTACGTGCTCAAGCCGCGCTCCATGGCGATGGGTTACGGGGTTCTGAAAGCCGACACGGTCCAGCACCTCGGAGCCTCGATCGATCTGCTGACACCCGGCGGGCTCGGCTGCCTGGTGCAGCCGTACGTACCCGACAGCGGCGATGTCCGTGTCTACGTGCACGAGGGCAAGGTGATCGCCGCGCTGCTCCGCGAGCCCGCCGGCCGGGCATACCTGGCGAACGCCAGCCAGGGCGGCAACGTATCCGGATACGAGGCCCCCGCGGAGATCGCGGACCTCAGCGAACGCCTGGCGCGGAGCCTGCACTCCGACTACCTCTGCGTGGACTGGCTGATCAGCGGGGAAAGCTTCTCGTTCAACGAGTGGATGACGGTCTCGGCCGCCTATGAGGACCTGCCTCCCTCGGCCAGGAAGACGGTCGCCGAGGCCCTCGTCCAGTACATCAGCCACCGTATGGACGAACGCCCCGGACCTCGGTAGCGCCACGGGCGGAGGGGCGCCGGTCCTGGTGCTGCTCACCGCGCTCAGCACCACGTCCTCACGGGGGTGTCCCCCTTGGCGGAGGTCCCGTGCCCGCGCGTCCCCGCGGGCACGAGGGCCCGAACTCCCCTGCTACACCGGCGGTGTTCCCGGCGGTGACGGCGGCCGAGGCGGATACGGCGGCGCAGGCCCCGGGTCCGGCGGCAGCTTCGGCGGGCCGCTGCCGTGCTTGCCGTCGTTCAGGACCTTGCGGGTGGTCAGTCCGTAGACGCCGAACGGAGGGAAGAGGTCGACGCGGCGCGGGTATTCGGCCGTCGCGCACCCCTCGCAGAGCAGATCACGGCCGGCGGGCGTGTGCCGGGCGGCGGTGGCCGGGGTGTTCCAGCATGCCTCGCAGGTACGGACGTCCGTCGCGGACAGGGTGATCATCGGCGCCTCCGGGGCGGTGCCGGTAAGACGTGACGGGTGGGACGCATGAGGTGCCTCCATCTCTCTCGGGTGGTGTGCAGGGGCTCTCCCGCTCCGGGAGGGCCCCTACGCGCGGGTCTCGCGCCACGCGCGGACGAGCTTCGTCGCGGTGGGGCAGACCGTGCCTTCCCGGCACGCGCCGCAGGTCGACGTATGGGCGAGCAGATCGCGGTAGGCCGCGTCGGGTGAGTCGGTCGTGGTCACGGTCGCCTCTCTGCTGATCTCGGCCCAGACGAATTCGGAGGTGCGGGTGAGGGTGTGGCCGAAGTGGTCGGCGGTGGCCAGGGCGGCGAGGACCGCCGTGTGGGCGGTCTCGGTGAGTTCGGTGGGGAGGTCCGCCTCGATCCGGATGCCGGACGCTGTGTCGGCGATGCGCGGTTCGGTGCCGATGGCGGCGGCGAGCATGCCGGTCAGTGCGGCTGCCCGCGCTTGTGCTGAGTGCACAGTTCTCCCCTGTGAACGGATGTCACTCCATGTAATGCTGAATATTCAGCTTCAACCTGATGGGTTAGCTTTGTCAATATCGAGCCCTGAACGCCGCACCCTCACGGAGCCGCCGAAATGCCTCGCGATACCCCGTACTTGCAGGTGGCCGCCAAGATCCGCGCCCGGGTTCAGGCGGGTGAATGGGCAGTCGGCGACAAGCTGCCGTCCCGCGCCCGGTTCGCCGAGGAGTACGACGTCGGCCCGTCCGTGGCCCAGCGGGCGGTGGAGTGCCTGATCGTCGAGGGCCTCCTCGAAGGCCGCGCCGGATCGGGCACGTACGTCCGCAAGCCCCGCGAGCGCCGCAGGATGGTCCGCTCACGCCTCCGCGAAGGCTCCCCGTTCCGCTCCAAGATGCGGGACCAGGGCTCCGAGGGCACCTGGGAGTGCAACAGCCGGGCGCGGGTCCCGGCCACCGAGGACATCGCCGAACGCCTGGCGATCGAGCCCGGCGACCTCTGCGTCATGACCGACTACGAGTTCCTCGCCGACGGGCAGCCCGTCCAGCTCGCCCGGAGCTGGGAACCGATGGCCGTCACCGGCGGCACGCCCATCCTGCTTCCCGAGATGGGGCCGCGGGGCAAGATCGGCGTCGTCGAGCGGATGCGCTCCATCGACGTGCACATCTCCACCGCCATCGAGACGCCACGCCCGGCCCGCGCCACCCGCGAGCAGGCCCACTTCCTCGGCATCTCCGTGGGCGACCCGGTCACCCTGCTGGAGCGTACGTACTTCGACGCCGAGGGCCGCCCGGTGGAGACCGCCGACATCATCATCCCGGACATCCGCTGGGAGATCGCGTACGAGATCGAGGTCGACCCGCATCGCTTCTGAGCCCGGGGCCTCGCGTGAGGGCCTGGTCATCCGGGCCTGACCGGGGCAGGCCGGGGCGGGCGCGGCCCGGACCCACCCCGGCCCCCTGGCCACCCACCCCGCCTCATCGACGCAGTGTGCGAGGCCGAACGCGGAGGCGGCCGGGTCCTTCTGGTGCCCGTCCCCACCTCCCGCCACGGCCCCGACCTGAAGGCCGGCCACGCGGTCCGGCGCATCGCTCAGGTGTTTACCGTGCTGCGCGCCTTCGCCCTGGCCACCCGTCGGGCGGAGTGTCTGCGGCCGCCGTACTGCTCCGCTCCGTCGGCGCGAGGAGGGCCCACCGCTACCTCGTCGGCTACGACGCGGCCAAGGCCGGGACCGAATCCCTGGTTCGCTCCTTCACCCTGGAGTTCGGCGGACACCTCGCCGTACGGGCCGTCGCCCGGGGCAATACAAGAGATGGACCCCGACGACATGGACCCCGACGACGTTGAGGACCGTGGTGTTCGCGGCCCCGGGGTTCGGGCGGGCGGCAGAGGTTTGGCTTATGGGTGCTTCGTTCTGCGAGCTCGAAGAGAGGTGGGTGGGGAGGAGCCGGTGCTCAAGCGGTCTCGGGAGCGGCGGCGTCGGTGTCGCGTTGGGCGGGCAGGCCGTAGGCATGGGACTGCAGCAGGTACGGCTTGCGGAAGGTGCCGTTGCCGGTGTCCGGGTGCATGAGCTCGTCGAACGTTCCGGACTCGGCGACCTGGCCGTCTTTCAGGACGTGGATCAGGTCGGCGTGCCGTACGGAGTGCAGGCGGTGGGTGATCAGGACGACGGTCTGGCCGGTCGCGGCCAGGGCCTGGATCTGGTCGAAGGCCCGCTGCTCGGCGACCGCGTCGAGTGCGCTGGTCGGCTCGTCGACGATGAGGATCTCGCCCTGCCGGTAGCGGGCCCGGGCGATCCCGACGCGCTGCCACTGCCCGCCGGAGATCTGGTGGCCGCGCCGGTAGCCTCGGGCGAGCAGGGTGCGCAGCCCGTGGGGCAGCTTCGCCAGCACGGTGTCGGCCCCGGAATCCGCGGCGGCGGTGCGCACAGCGTCGTCGTCGATGGGTTGTCCGGGGCGGCCGATACCGACGTTGACGCGGAAGGTGAAGGGCCACTGGTAGAAAGCCTGGGACATCAGCGCGACGCGGCTGAAGATCTGCGCCCGGTCTGCCCGGGCGGCATCGACCGTGTTCCACCAGATGGTGCCCTTGCCCTCGTCGGGGAGGTAGAGGCCCGAGAGGAGCTTGATGAGGGTGGACTTGCCCGACCCGTTCTCTCCCACCAGGGCGATGATCTTGCCCATGGGGAAGGTGAGACTGACGTCACGGAGCGTCGGCCCGGGCGACTCGCCCTTGCTCGCGGGGTAGGTGAACGTCACGTTCTCGAAGCGCACTTCGTCCAGTTGTTCGGGGAGGTTCTCTCCGCCGGAGGGGATGGCCCGTACGGCGGCCTCGGTACAGAGGCGCTCGTAGTCGGCGACGAACAGACTCTCCCCGTAGAGCTCGGTGACCTGCCCGACCATCGATTCGAGACTGGAAGATCCCGTACGGATCGCCAGGACCGCGGTGCCCGCCACGGCGAGGTCCATCGACCCGCTCCACAGCAGCAGCCCGAGCGCCCCGTAGGTGAGCAGGGTGGCTGCCCCGCCGCCGGCGTCGGAGACCAGCCCGGTGCGGGCGGCGTTGCGGGCCAGGCGGGTCTGCTCCCGCTCGCTGGTCTGGGACATGCTCCGGTAGTGCGTGAGCAGGAAGCCGCCGACTTCGTGGACGCGGACCTCGGCGGCCGCCTCCTGCTGGATGAGCATCTGTGCCAGCAGGTGACTGGCCCGGTGATGCTGGACGAAGGCGTGGAAGCTGATGTAGCGCTGCTTGGAGACGGTCAGAGACCCCCAGGCGCTGGGCACGGTCATCAGCACCAGCAACGGCAGCAGCACGGGGTGCAGGACGGCCAGGACACCGGCGGCCGCGACCAGGGAGATCAGGCTGTTCAACGCGCTGGTGCAGTAGCCGATCATCCGGCGGGCGGAGTCGGCCCCGAACCGGGCCCCGTCCAGGAGCCGGTGGAACTCGTCGTCCTCGATCGCCGACAGCTCCACCCGGTGCACCAGAGCGAGGTACCGCTCGGTCGCCACCCGCTGCACCTTGGGCTCCAGCGTCCCGGCCGCCGCCGTTGACGCCGACCGAAGCAGCGAACCGGCCAGCGCCGTCACCGCGACCACCGTCAGGGCGGGCAGCGCGGCCTGGAGCCGCTCGTTGGTGCTCCCGCCTGCGAGGAGGTGACCCAGCACACCGTTGACCGCGACCAGGCCGAGCGCCTGGGTGATTCCGCGGCCCAGCTCTGCCAGCCCGACGGTCCGTAACCGGCCTGGGTCGGCCATGTGGGCCAGGCGCACGCCGATCGCGATCAGCTTCGGGAACTGCCGGGCCATCTGCCACAGCCCCAGCTTCAGGAACGCCCCGTCGTGCTTGTCGAACACGTCGTAAGCGAGCTCGCCACCGAAGAGCAACTCCTCGCTGGCAGACGGAGACGTCAGTGCGGGTGTCTTCCCGCCGCCCCCGATCATGGGCGCCTCGTCAGCGGTGCGGGCCGGGTGGGGGAGTGGGTGCGGGCTCGGACACCGAGGGAACCCTCCTCGGAGCGGGCGGTGGTGGTGCTTGGCATGGGCAGCCTCCGTTCGGCCGCGCGCAGCGGCGCACAGGCGCGGATGTGCTGGGGCATGACGCGCACCGCCGTGTCGCTCTGCGCGCACGGCGGTGACCGGCGGGTCTGCACGATCGCTCGGCTTGAAGGGCACGAGGGCGGATCGTGCTGGAGGCCGGTGGGGCGGGGCCGGGTGAAGCCCTCAGCCGGTGGGCCAGTTGTGGTAGGTCAGGCCGCCGGGGCCGGTGAGGCTGCCGTGGAGCCCGGCGGCCGGGTACGGGATGAGCTCGTCGGGGAGGTCGTGCTCGGCGAACCACTCCAGGGCCAGGCACTTGTCCGGCTCCCGGGTCACCGGGTCGCCTGAGAACTCGGTGGCCTCGTAGAAGAAGCCGATCCGGTCGGGGGTGCCGTCGCCCTGGTGGTGGATGACGGTGTGGAGCAGGGTGAGTGAGTCCGGATCGACGTCGAGGGCGGTCTCCTCCTTGAGTTCGCGCGCGGCTCCGACGGCGGGCTTCTCCTGCGGGTCGAGCTTCCCCGAGGGGGCGTGCCACTGCCCGTGTCCGTAGGGACCGCCGCGCTGGGACAGCCGCAGCTTCTGCCCGTCGCGGACGATGACGTGGCCGTCGATGATCGGTTTCACGGGGAGGCTCATGTGCTCTCTGATCGTGCGGGGGCGGTGGGGTCGATGACGGTAGCGGGTCGGGAGGGCAGGGCGTCGGCGATCGTGGCAGCGACCTCCGAAGGGGTGAGACCGGTGGCGTCGACGGCCAGGATGCGGTAGCCGAGGGCCTCCGGGTGAGGGGGCGCCTCCTGGTAGAGGTCGATCTCCCGCTGGGTGCTGGCAGGGTCGGTCTCGAACCGGTGGCGGGTGCCGCGGTGGGCGAGCCGGCGCAGGACCGTATCGGCGGCCGGTCCGCGGCGAAGGCCAGGGCCCGGCCCTGCATGGACCAGCGCATGGGCCTGATAAAGCAGGTCACGGGCCTTTGTGTGCACTTCCTGGACCTGACTCGAATACGTCGGGAAAGAAGTGAAATGCCCTCTCAGGGTTTCCGCTAAGAAGCGATTCCACCTCCTTCTCCGGGATCTTCACGTGCCCGAAATCGGGGAATTCGGTGAGTTCCAGCCCCGGGAGGCATAGAGTAAATGTCTCCTTCTTCCTGTAGCAGGAGACCGGAATGCCTTGCTCGTGAAGGTGGCGTGTGACCTTCCATTCGAGCTCGCCGGACAGCAGGACGCGCGTGCCCTGCTCCCGGAGAGCCGGGACGACGGTCCTGTACGAGTGCTCGGACAGGGGGTTGCCTGTCAGGTCCACGTTCTGCAGCCGGGGGACCCGGGTCAGAGACGCAACGTCGGTGATGCGGTTCCTGGGTGTGTAGCAGCTGAGAGCCGTGGTCCAGGGCCTGTCAGCCAGGGCGTCGAGGGTGTTGAGGCCGCTGTCCCTCACGTTCAGACTTCTCAAACTTTCGATCCTGATCACATCGGCCAGGTCAATGGCGGCGTCGCACCCCACTGCGGTGAGCACCTGCAGATTGCTGCACCGGTCCAATCCGAAGAGGCTCCGGGCATGCCGGACATGCAGGTCCTCTACCCTGCTCAGTTCCTTCTCGCTGAAGGGAGCAGCATGCCCGAGTTGACGTTCCAGCCCTGTCTGCAGAGCTGGATCTGAGAGTTCGTCCATGGATTCCATTCCCTTTCAGTGCGGCCGGGCAGCAGCCCAGGGCCAGAGGACCGGCAGGTGGTATCCGGCCTGGGTGATGAGGGATACCGGGACGGGCGAGCCGCTCGCGGGCTGCGGCGGCAACGGCCACCCACAGGTCCGCAGGGCGATCGGGTCGCCGGCGCTACGCAGACCCAGGGCCGAGGGGTTCATCAGGTGGCGCTCCGCGACCTCGCCCGCGCTGGGACCGTGGCCTTCTCGCAATGCTTACAGTGCTCCGGGAATGAGGCTTGGGACCGTCTGACCCTTGTGACGGAGAGGACGGTAGACCGTTGTTCATCTGGGGTCAACGGGTTCACGCGACGGGGCACTGATATTCGGCCGTCACGCGAACACGCCGTATTGAGTGCCGGTTCCTGATTTCGGGTACGCCAACTTAAAGGCGCCACCGGCCGTGATGTAACCCTGCGCCTTTTCGCACTCCAACGCGATGAATTTACGGGGACATGAAGGTGCTCCTCTCCGGGATGTGGCTGAGATCAGTGTGGTTGGCTGCTCGAACGCGTGACGACTTCGTTCGTTCTCGTTCTCGTTGTCGGTCCGGTCGGGGGCAGCACGGCCGAGGGGGCATCCGAGAGCCGGTGCGAGGTGTCAGGAAGAGCTGGACCAGTCAGCCTCTTCGCTTTCGCTCGGGAACAGAGCGGTGCGGGCCGTGAGGCGCAGCACGACGGCAACGGTCGCATCGTCGCGGTATTCGGCCTCGTTGAGCCCGGCAGCTGCCGCCACCTCGTCGGCCAGGCGCTGCGGATCGTCGGCGTGAGCGATCGCCAGCTCCTGAATCCGCTCTTCCGGGACGGTGTCGTCCACGCCGTCGCTGAGGATGATGAGCTTGCTTTCGGGGATCAGGACCCCGGGCACCGTGTTCAGTGCGTCGGTGACGAGGTCCGTGCGCATGTGGTCGGCGATGGCCCAGCCGACCAGACGGCGCGAGGCGAGGTCGACAACGGTCGCCAGGCAGCAGAACTTCCCGCCCTCGATGGGCAGGTAGGTGTTGTCGCCGACGTACTTCGTGTTGGGGGCCGTGGCGGTGAGGTCGCGGCCGATCAGGTCCGGGGCCTTGGCCACGGCCGGGTCGGAGACGGTGGTGCGGTGCCGGCGACGCAACCGGACTCCTTCGATCCCCGCCGCTCGCATGATCCTGGCGCCCCGCTCGTGGTTGACCGCCTCACCGTTCTCCTCGCGGAGCTCGGCGGTGATCCTCGGGGCCCCGTAGGTGGCGTCCGATTCCTGGTGCACCGCCCGTATCCGGACGGCCAGGCAGGCGTCGGCCACCTGCCGGGCGGCCCGGTCGGCAGCCGTCCGGCGCCGGTAGGAGAAGCTCGGGCGGCTGACGCCGAGGATGCTGCAGAGCCGCTTCACGCCGTAGCGGCGCTGAAGGTCGGCGACACACCGGAAGCGGTTCACCGGCGTGTCTCCCCGGCGAAATACCTCGCCGCTCTGCGCAGGATCTCGCGTTCCTCCTCCAGCTCACGGACGCGTCCGCCTTGAACTGTGACGGGTAGTTCTTCATGACTGAGACGCACGCGTTGACCGGCACCCACTGAGACGCACGCGTTGACCCGGCCCGCTCAAGCGGCTTTCCGTCCCGTCGGGTGCGTTCGGCGTGTCGGCTCGGCTGCTCCCAGCGGGCTCGGCCGCCCAGTGCCGCACCCCGCCCTGTTGTACTGTTACCACCCCCGCAAGCGGGACCGCCCCGGCATGGGGCCCGACCGAGGAGGTGAGACCCATTACCGCTGGATCAGGCTGGGTGCTCACCCCGTACGGTCGCGTCGGACGACCGGTGTACCGCCGAGGTCACCGGTAGCGAGCGGATCGCGGAGCGCCCATCGGAATTCCCGAAAGGCTTCTCCCCGTATGTCGGTTCACTCCCTTTCCCGCACCGCTGACATCCTGCGCCGCGCCGGGTGCGTCTTCGCCGAGGACGAGGCCGCGCTGCTCCACGAAGCCGCCGCCTCCCCGGATCAGCTCTCCCTGCTCGTCGGGCGCCGCGCCGCCGGGCTGCCGCTCGAACACGTCCTGGGCTGGGCCGAGTTCTGCGGGCGGCGGCTCGCCGTGGATGCCGGGGTCTTCGTGCCGCGTCGGCGTACGGAGTTCCTCGTGCGGCAGGCCGTCGCGCTCGCCCCGGAACCGGCTGTCGTCGTCGACCTCTGCTGCGGTTCGGGTGCTCTCGGTCTCGCCCTCGCCGCCGCGCTGGACCGGGTCGAGCTGCACGCCTGTGACGTCGAACCCGCCGCCGTACGGTGTGCCCGGCGGAACGTCGGTGGCCTCGGGCAGGTCCACGAGGGCGATCTCTTCGCGCCTCTGCCGGAGCGGCTGCTCGGGCGGGTCGATGTGCTGCTCGCCAATGTGCCGTACGTGCCGAGCGCCGATGTGGAACTGCTCCCCGCCGAGGCCCGGGTCCATGAGCCGCGCGTCGCCCTGGACGGGGGCGGGGACGGGCTCGATGTCATGCGGCGCGTCGCCGCGGACGCGCCCCGGTGGCTCGCGCCCGGCGGCAGCCTGCTCGTGGAGGCGAGTGAGCGGCAGCGGGGCGCGGCGGTGGAGGTCCTGCGGGGCGCCGGGCTGAGCCCGCGGGTCGTGGTGTGCGAGGAGCTGTACGCCACCGTCGTCATCGGTACGGCGGGGGCGCGGGCCCCGGGCGGGCCATGGCCGCGTCCCGAATCCGGCCGGGCGGGACTAGGCTCGGTGGAGATCGGATCGGGCGGCGGGAGAGGGTGCGATGACGACGGTGCCGGGGCGTAGAAGCAGTACGTTCACCAGGCTGCTGCGGCACGGATTCATCGACCCGTCCGCCGCCGAACGGCTGCTGGAGCTGGACGACCTCGCCTCCGTACGGTCCGATCCCGTCCTCCTGGAGGCGCTCGGCGCCACCGCCGACCCCGATCTGGCGCTGCGCGGCCTCGTCCGCCTCGTGGAGGCCGAGGAGGAGGGCGAGCGGCAGGTGCTGCTCGACACCCTCGTCACCGCCAAGCCCCTGCGCGACCGGCTCCTCGGGGTGCTCGGCGCGTCCGAGGCGCTGGGGGACCATCTGGCCCGGTACCCGCGCGACTGGCGGGCGCTCGTCACGTACGAGGCGGTCGACCTGCACCCGGGGGTCGCCGAGTTCGAGCGCGGGCTCGCCGAGGCCGTCGACCCGGACTCGCTGCGCGTCGCCTACCGCCGCTGCCTGCTCACCCTGGCCGCCCGGGACGTCTGCGGGACCACCGGCCTCGCCCAGACCGCCGCCGAACTGGCCGACCTCGCCACCGCCACCCTCCGCGCCGCCCTCGCCATCGCCCGGACGGCGGCCCCCGAGGACGCGGCGCAGTGCCGGCTCGCCGTCGTCGCGATGGGCAAGTGCGGCGGCCAGGAGCTGAACTACGTCTCCGACGTCGACGTCATCTTCGTGGCGGAGGCGCGCGACGGGGCCGAGGAGCACAAGGCCATGCAGGCCGCCACCCGGCTGGCCGCCCACATGATGCGGATCTGCTCCGAGACCACCGTCGAGGGCACGATCTGGGAGGTCGACGCCAACCTCCGGCCCGAGGGCCGCAACGGGCCGCTCGTCCGCACGCTCAGCTCCCACCTCGCCTACTACCAGCGGTGGGCCAAGACCTGGGAGTTCCAGGCGCTGTTGAAGGCGCGCGCGGTCGCCGGGGACCCGGAGCTCGGCGCCGAGTACGTCGACGCCGTCTCCCCGCTCGTCTGGCAGGCCGCCGACCGGGAGAACTTCGTCCCCGACGTGCAGAAGATGCGCCGCCGCGTCGTCGACAACATCCCCGCCGACCGGATCGAGCGGGAGCTCAAGCTCGGGCCCGGCGGGCTGCGGGACGTCGAGTTCGCCGTGCAGCTGCTCCAGTTGGTGCACGGGCGCAGCGACGGTTCGCTGCGCAGCGGGACCACGCTGGAGGCCCTGCGGGCGCTCGCCGACGGCGGGTACGTGGGGCGCGCGGACGCCGCCCAGCTGGACGAGGCGTACCGCTTCCTGCGCTCCATGGAGCACCGCATCCAGCTCTACCGGCTGCGCCGCACCCACCTGGTCCCCGAGGACGAGGCGGACCTGCGGCGGCTCGGGCGGTCGCTCGGGATGCGGACCGACCCGGTCGCCGAGCTGAACAAGGCGTGGCGGCGGCACGCCTCCGTCGTACGGCGGCTGCACGAGAAGATCTTCTACCGGCCGCTGCTGGACGCCGTCGCCCAGCTGGCCCCCGCCGAGTCCCGGCTCAGCGCCAAGGCCGCCGCGATCCGGCTGGAGGCCCTCGGGTACGCGGACCCGGCCGCCGCCCTGCGCCACCTGGAGGCCCTCTCCTCCGGGGTCTCCCGCAAGGCGGCGATCCAGCGGACGCTGCTGCCGGTGCTGCTCGGCTGGTTCGCGGACTCCGCCGACCCGGACGCCGGGCTCCTCGGCTTCCGCAAGGTGTCCGACGCGCTCGGCAAGACCCCGTGGTACCTGCGGCTCCTGCGCGACGAGGGGGCGGCGGCGGAGAACCTCGCCCGGGTCCTCTCCGCCGGCCGCCTCGCCCCCGACCTGCTGCTGCGCGCCCCGGAGGCGGTGGCGATCCTCGGCGACCCGGAGGGGCTGAGGCCCCGCACCCGGGAGCACCTGGAGCAGGAGGTGATCGCGGCCGTGGGGCGCGCGGACGGCGCGGAGCAGGCGGTCGCGGTGGTGCGCGGGGTGCGGCGGCGGGAGCTGTTCCGTACGGCCGCCGCCGACATCATCGGCTCGTACGGCACCGAGGACAGCCCGGCCGAGCAGGACCACGGGGCCCTCGTCGACCGTGTCGGCTCCGCCGTCACCGACCTCAACGCCGTCACCATCGCGGGCGCGCTGCGGGCCGCCGTACGTGAGCGGTGGGGCGACACCCTGCCGACCCGGTTCGCGGTCATCGGCATGGGCCGCTTCGGGGGGCAGGAGCTGAGTTACGGCTCCGACGCCGACGTCCTCTTCGTGCACCGGCCGCGCGAGGGCGTGAGCGACGAGGAGGCGAGCAGAGCGGCCAACGCCGTCGTGGGGGAGATGCGGCGGCTGCTGCAACTGCCGACCGCCGATCCGCCGCTGCTCATCGACGCCGACCTGCGGCCCGAGGGCAAGACCGGGCCGCTGGTCCGCACCCTGAAGTCGTACGAGGCGTACTACCGGCGCTGGTCGCTGGTCTGGGAGAGCCAGGCGCTGCTGCGGGCCGAACCGATGGCGGGCGACGAGGAGCTGGGGCGCGACTTCATCGGCCTTGTCGACCCGCTGCGGTATCCGGCGGAGGGGCTCGGCGAGGACGCCGTACGCGAGATCCGGCGGCTCAAGGCCCGGATGGAGTCCGAGCGAATGCCGCGCGGCGCGGACCCCACGCTCCACGCGAAGCTGGGGCGCGGCGGGCTGAGCGACGTCGAGTGGACCGTACAGCTGATGCAGATGCAGCACGGGTGGGCGGAGCCGGGGCTGCGGACGACGCGTACGCGGGAGGCCCTCGCGGCGGCGTGCGCGGCGGGGCTGATCCCGGCAGAGGACGCGGAAATGCTGGACGAGGCGTGGGTGCTGGCCACCCGGGTGCGGAACGCGGTGATGCTGGTACGGGGGCGGTCCAGTGACACGTTCCCGTCGGACCCTCGGGAGCTGGCCGCCGTGGGGCGGTACCTGGGGTACGAGCCGGGGCACGTCGGGGACATGCTGGACGACTACCGGCGGATCACGCGGAGGGCCCGGGCGGTGGTGGAGGAGCGGTTCTACGGGGCGGGGTGAGGGCGGTCCTTCCAGCTTCTGCGGAGCTGTGTGCGGCCGGGGGGTGTGGCCAGGTTCTGCGGGCGGAGCCGGGGGGCGGCAAGCGGCCCGGGCGGTCGGACCCGGCCCCGGCGGCCGGTGGGGCCGGACCCGGTCCGGGAATCAGCCGCCCCGCCTACGACCTCCGCGCCCCCGCCGTCTCCGGCTCCGGGGCGGGTTCCGGGCTCGGGCGGGGCAGCCGGGCCGAGCGCACCCCCGTCAGTCTGCCGCCCTGCCGCGAAGGCACCCACTTCGGCAGGTGGTGCGGCAGCGAGCCGTACCAGGTGCGGGAGACCGCGTAACCGAACGCCAGGCAGATCATGCCGCCCACCGCGTCCAGCCAGAAGTGGTTGGCGGTGGCCACGATGACCACCAGGGTGAGCGTCGGGTAGAGCAGGCCCAGGATGCGGGCCCAGGGCGCCGAGGCCAGGGCGAAGATCGTCAGGCCGCACCAGAGGGACCAGCCGATGTGCATCGACGGCATCGCCGCGTACTGGTTCGACATGTTCTTGAAGTTGCCCGAGGCCATCGAGCCCCAGGTCTCGTGCACGAGCACGGTGTCGATGAAGTTCGCGCCGTTCATCAGCCGGGGCGGGGCCAGCGGGTAGAGGTAGTAGCCGAGCAGCGCCACGGCCGTCGTCGCGAAGAGGACGAGGCGGGTCGCCGCGTAACGGCCCGGGTGGCGGCGGAACAGCCAGACGAGGACGCCGATGGTCACGACGAAGTGCAGCGTCGCGTAGTAGTAGTTCATCGACACGATCAGCCACGTCACGGAATTGACCGCGTGATTGACCGTTTCCTCGAAGGCGAGGCCCAGGGACTTCTCCGCCGACCAGATCCAGTCCGCGTTGGCCAGCGCCTGGGCCTTCTGCTCGGGTACGGCGTTGCGCACGAGCGAGTACAGCCAGTAACTGACCGCGATGAGCAGGATCTCGAACCAGATCCGGGGGCGGCCGGGCGACCGCAGGGAGCGGAGCCTGGCCTGCCAGCCGGATGTCCCGGCGGCGTGGGAGGTGGCGGGCGGCTCGGGGGCCGCCTCGCCCACGATGGGTGAAGGACCGGCCGTCGACCGGCCTTCCTGTGCTGTCACGTCCGTTTCACCCATAGGCAGAGAGTCTTCCATAGAGATTCCCCTGCCCTCGATCATCCTCCGGTCGGGTTCCGGTCGCACATTCTGCGTCTCAAGGATGAGTGTGCGACCCTGAGGCCGTTCCGGGGCCGGAGGCCGTCGTCCCGCGGACCACCAGCTCGGGCATGAAGACGAACTCGCTGTGGGGTGCCGGGGTTCCGCCGATCTCCTCCAGCAGCGTGCGCACCGCGGCCTGGCCCATCGCCGTCACCGGCTGCCGGATGGTGGTCAGCGGCGGGTCGGTGAACGCTATGAGGGGCGAGTCGTCGTAGCCCACCACGGAGAGGTCCCGGGGGACTTCCCTGGAGAGCCTGCGGGCCGCCCGGATCGCCCCGAGCGCCATCATGTCGCTCGCGCAGACGACCGCCGTGCAGCCGCGCTCCATCAGGGCGGAGGCGGCGGCCTGGCCGCCCTCCAGCGTGTACAGGGAGTGCTGGACCAGCTCCTCGATCTCCTCCGGGGCCAGCCCCAGCTGCTCGCGCATCGTGGCGTGGAAGCCCTCGATCTTGCGGAGCACCGGCACGAACCGCTTGGGGCCGACCGCCAGTCCGATACGGGTGTGGCCCAGCGCCACCAGATGCGTCACCGCGAGCCGCATCGCCGCCCGGTCGTCGGGGGAGATGAACGGCGCCTGCACCTTGGCGGAGAAGCCGTTCACCAGGACGAAGGGGACGCCCTTGGCGCGCAGTTGCTCGTAGCGCTGCATATCGGCCGAGGTGTCGGCGTGCAGCCCGGAGACGAAGATGATGCCCGATACGCCCCGGTCCACCAGCATTTCGGTGAGTTCGTCCTCGGTGGAGCCGCCGGGGGTCTGGGTGGCCAGGACCGGTGTGTACCCCTGCCGGGTCAGCGCCTGGCCGATGACCTGGGCCAGCGCCGGGAAGATCGGGTTCTCCAGCTCGGGGGTGATCAGTCCGACCAGGCCCGCGCTGCGGCGGCGCAGCCGTACGGGGCGTTCGTAGCCCAGGACGTCGAGCGCCGCGAGGACGGATTCGCGGGTGGTCGCCGCGACCCCGGGCTTGCCGTTCAGTACGCGGCTGACCGTCGCTTCGCTGACCCCCGCCTGAGTTGCGATATCGGCAAGCCGTGCGGTCATGTGAGTGGACTGTACCGGGCCGGTGTCGGATTGCCCACTGTGCGGCGGGCGGGGGAGCGCGACCGTTCCGGGGGCCTGTGCCGCAGGCCCTTGCGGCGGGCGCCCCGGAAAGTTCTTGCAAGCTCTTGCGGGCCCCGATGCGGTCTGCGGTCGGATCGTCGCACTGCGGATATGCCGTACGTGGCCTGCCTCTGCCAGGGGTCCGGCGCTCCCGTCAAGGGGCTTGACGGCAACCTTGAGGACACGCGAATGTAACGATCAACAGGGCTTGCAGAAATCTTCCGCAAGGTCTTTCGGTCGTCTTTCATCCTTGTTACGTTCACGTCGACCCGGCGCCGCGACGGAGCGGTACGGCAGTTGAAGGAGTTCAGATGCGACGTGGCATAACGGCCACCGCCCTGGTCGCGGCCCTGGCGCTCGCGGCGACCGCCTGCGGCAGTGACGGCAAGTCCGACGGCGGTTCGAGCTCGGGTGAGCTCTCCGGCACCGTCACCTGGTGGGACACCTCGAGCGTCGGCAGCGAGGACAAGGTCTTCAAGAAGCTGGCCGCCGGCTTCGAGAAGAAGCACCCGAAGGTCAAGGTCAAGTACGTCAGCGTCCCCTTCGGCGACGCGCAGAACAAGTTCAAGAACGCCGCGCAGGCGGGCAGCTCCGCGCCCGACGTGATCCGCTCCGAGGTCGCCTGGACCCCCGACTTCGCCTCGCTCGGCTACCTGGCCCCGCTGGACGGCACCGCCGCCCTGAAGAACCAGGACGACTTCCTGCCCCAGGCCGTCGCGTCCACCAAGTACGAGGACAAGACCTTCGCCGTCCCGCAGGTCATCGACTCCATGGGCATCTTCTACAACAAGAAGCTGATGGAGAAGGCGGGCGTCGAGCCGCCCACCAACCTGGACGAGCTGAAGAGCTCCGCCAAGAAGATCAAGGACAAGACCGGCAAGACCGGCCTCTACCTGCGCGGCGACGACCCGTACTTCTTCCTCTCCTTCCTGTACGGCGAGGGCGGCGACCTGGTCGACGCCAAGACCAAGACCGTCACCGTGGACAGGCCCGAGGGCGTCAAGGCGTTCAAGGCGGTCAAGGACCTGGTCGACGACGGCACCGCGAAGACGGACGCCTCGGACGGCTGGGAGAACATGATGCAGGCGTTCAAGAACGGCGACGTCGCGATGATGATCAACGGCCCCTGGGCCGTCGCCGACACGCTGACCGGCAAGGAGTTCACGGACAAGGACAACCTGGGCATCGCCACGGTCCCGGCCGGCTCCGCCGCCCACGGCGCCCCGCAGGGCGGCCACAACCTCGCCGTCTACGCCGGTTCGAAGAACCTGGAAGCCTCCTACGCCTTCGTCGAGTACATGACGTCCGTGGAGTCCCAGGCCACCACCGCCGGTGAGCTGAACCTCCTGCCGACCCGCACCTCCGCGTACGCCAAGAAGGAAGCCGTCAACAGCGAGATCGTCGGCTTCTTCAAGCCGGTCGTCGAGACCGCCGTCGAGCGCCCCTGGATTCCCGAGGGCGGCAGCCTCTTCGCCCCGCTCGGCATCGAGTACACCAAGGTCCTCACCGGCCAGACCACGCCGGAGAAGGCCGCCAAGGCGACCGGCGACGCGTACCGCAAGCTCCTCGACGGCTGGAAGTAACAGGAAGGTTGGCCGACTGATGGCTGTCCACACCAGCCAGTCGGTGGTGAAGGCCGCGGGCGGGAACACCGCCCGCGGCCGGAGCCGCGGTACTGGCACCCCACCACCGGCCCCCGGCCGTATCCGGCGCGGCCTGTCGACCCACTGGTACGCCTGGACCATGGTCGCCCCGGTCGTCGTCGTGATCGGCGTGATCATCGGCTACCCGCTGGTGCGCGGGATCTACCTGTCGATGACCGACGCCACCGAGCGCAACGTCGCCCGCACCATCGGCGTCAACGAGATGCCCGCCACGTACAAATTCGTCGGCGCGGACAACTACATCGAGGCGCTGACCGGTTCGCAGTTCCTCGGCACGCTCGGCTGGACGCTGGTGTGGACGGTCTCCTGCGTGAGCATCACGTTCGCCCTCGGCATGGGCCTCGCCAACATCCTCAACCGCAGGATCGCCGGACGCTCCGCCTACCGCATGGCCCTCATCCTGCCCTGGGCCATCCCCGGCTTCGTCTCGGTCTTCGCCTGGCGCTTCCTCTACAACGAGGAGCGCGGCCTGCTCAACTCCCTGCTCGGCGGTGTGGGCGTCGACGGCATCCCGTGGCTGAACGACCCGACCTGGGCCAAGTTCGCCGTCATCGCCGTCAACGTCTGGCTCGGCGTCCCCTTCATGATGGTCGCCCTGCTCGGCGGGCTCCAGTCCATCCCCTCGGAGCAGTACGAGGCCGCCGAGATGGACGGGGCCACCGCCTGGCAGCGGTTCCGCCACATCACGCTCCCCGGACTGCGCCCGGTCTCCACCACGGTGATCCTGCTCTCCACCATCTGGACCTTCAACATGTTCCCGGTGATCTTCCTGCTCACCCGCGGCGGACCCGGTGAGGCCACCCAGATCCTCGTCACCCAGGCGTACAAGTTCTCCTTCGAGATCAACCCGCGCGACTTCGCGCAGTCCTCCACGTGGGGCGTGCTGATCCTCGTACTCCTGATGCTCTTCGCCGTGATCTACCGGCGAGTCCTGCGCACCCAGGGAGAGAACTGGTGACCACCGTGACCAACACCCCCGCGCGGCACGCCGTGCCCAAGGTCCGGCTGCGCGGCGAGCGCTCCCCGCTCGCCTCGGTCGCGCTGCACCTCACCCTGATCATCACCTCGGTGATCGCGGTCTTCCCGGTGCTGTGGGTCCTGCTGACCTCGCTCAAGCCCGCCAAGTACGCGACCACCACGGACTTCTTCCGCGAGACCACCCTCGTCAACTACACGGACCTGATCCGCGACACCGAGTTCCTCACCTGGTTCGCCAACTCCGCGATCATCGCCGGGCTCTCCACCGTCATCGGTGTCTTCGTCGCCGCCACCACCGGCTACGCGGTGAGCCGCTTCCGCTTCCCCGGCAAGCGCGGGCTGATGTGGACGCTGCTGATCACCCAGATGTTCCCGGTCGCCGTCCTCATCGTGCCGATCTACAACATCATGTCCAGCCTCGGACTGCTCAACAAGTCCGCGGGTCTCGTCATTACCTACCTCACCATCTCGGTGCCGTTCTGCGCCTGGATGATGAAGGGCTTCTTCGACACCATCCCGCGCGAGATCGACGAGTCGGGCGAGGTCGACGGCCTCACCCCGTTCGGCACCTTCTGGCGCCTGATCCTGCCGCTGGCCAAGCCGGGCCTCGCGGTCACCGCGTTCTACTCCTTCATCACCGCCTGGGGCGAGGTGGCGTACGCCTCCGCCTTCCTGGTCGGGGACGAGAACCTGACGCTGGCCGGCGGGCTCCAGAAGTTCGTCAACCAGTACGGCGCCCAGTGGGGCCCGATGACCGCGGCCTCCGTGCTCATCGCCATCCCGGCCGCCCTGGTCTTCCTGTTCGCGCAGAAGCACCTGGTCACCGGCATGTCCGCCGGAGCCGTCAAGGGCTGAGGAACCTCCTGGACGCCAGCACCCGCACGCACCACCGCATTTGTCACGGCGGCGCCGGACACCCCGACCCGGTCACCGGCGCCGCTCCCCACCCAGACACCCCAGGGACGACATGACCCAGCACCTCGCTGCCCCCTCCACCGGCACGTCCGACGACGCCCCGGGCCACCGCACCGGCTGGTGGCAGGACGCGGTGATCTACCAGGTCTATCCACGGAGCTTCGCCGACGGCAACGGCGACGGCATGGGCGACCTCCCCGGCGTCACCGCCCGTCTGCCCTACCTGCGGGACCTCGGTGTCGACGCGGTCTGGCTCTCCCCCTTCTACGCCTCCCCGCAGGCCGACGCCGGGTACGACGTCGCCGACTACCGGGCCATCGACCCGATGTTCGGCACCCTGCTGGACGCCGACGCGCTGATCCGCGAGGCACACGGCCTGGGCCTGCGCATCATCGTCGACCTGGTCCCCAACCACTCCTCCGACCAGCACGAGTGGTTCAAGCGCGCCCTGGCCGAGGGCCCCGGCTCCGCCCTGCGCGAGCGCTACCACTTCCGCCCCGGCAAGGGCACCGACGGCGAACTCCCGCCCAACGACTGGGAGTCCATCTTCGGCGGCCCCGCCTGGACCCGTACGGTCGACCCGGACGGCACCCCCGGCGACTGGTACCTCCACCTCTTCGCCCCCGAGCAGCCCGACTTCAACTGGGAGCACCCGGCCGTCGCCGACGAGTTCCGCTCCATCCTGCGCTTCTGGCTCGACATGGGCGTCGACGGCTTCCGGGTCGACGTCGCCCACGGCCTCGTCAAGGCAGAGGGGCTGCCCGACCTCGGCACCCACGACCAGCTCAAGCTGCTCGGCAACGACGTCATGCCCTTCTTCGACCAGGACGGCGTCCACGAGATCTACCGGAGCTGGCGCACGATCCTGGACGAGTACCCCGGCGACCGCATCGCCGTGGCCGAGGCGTGGACCCCGACCGTCGAGCGCACCGCCAACTACGTGCGCCCCGACGAGATGCACCAGGCGTTCAACTTCCAGTACCTGGCGACCGCCTGGGACGCCGCCGAGCTCCGGAAGGTCATCGACACCTCCCTCGACGCGATGCGCCCGGTCGGCGCCCCCACCACCTGGGTGCTCTCCAACCACGACGTCACCCGGCACGCCACCCGCTTCGCCAACCCGGCGGGCCTCGGCACCCAGATCCGTACCCCCGGCGACCGCGAACTCGGCCTGCGCCGGGCCCGCGCCGCCACCCTCCTGATGCTCGCCCTGCCCGGCTCCGCCTACGTCTACCAGGGTGAGGAGCTCGGCCTGCCCGACGTCACCGACCTGCCCGACGAGGCCCGCCAGGACCCCTCGTTCTTCCGCGCCGAGGGCCAGGACGGCTTCCGTGACGGCTGCCGCGTCCCGATCCCGTGGACCCGTGAGGGCAGCTCGTACGGGTTCGGCGCGGGCGGCAGCTGGCTCCCGCAGCCCACCGGCTGGGGCGAGCTCTCCGTGGAGGCGCAGACCGGCGTGGAGGGCTCCACCCTGGAGCTGTACCGGGCCGCCATCGCCGCCCGCCGCGACCACCCGGGCCTCGGCGCGGGCACCGACGTCGAGTGGCTGGACGGCCCCGAGGGCGTCCTCGTCCTCGCCCGCCCCGGCTTCGTCTGCACCGTCAACACCACCGGCGCCCCCGTCCGCATCACCGCCCGCGGCCGGGTGCTGCTCGCCAGCTCCCCGGTCACCGTGGATGGCGCCGAGGCCGTGCTCCCCGCCGACACCACGGTGTGGTGGACGGTGTGACACTGCCCGCACCCAGGACCGCGGCGGCGCCCCGCCTCTCCGACATCGCCGGACAGGCGGCGGTCAGCGAGGCGACGGTCAGCCGGGTCCTGAACGGGAAGCAGGGCGTCGCGGACACCACGCGTCAGCGGGTGCTCGCGGCGCTCGACATCCTGGGCTACGAACGCCCCGTACGGCTGCGGCAGCGCAGCGCCGGGCTGATCGGACTGGTGACGCCCGAACTCACCAACCCGATCTTCCCGGCCTTCGCCCAGTCCGTCGAACAGGTGCTGGCCGGGCACGGCTACACCCCCGTGCTCTGCACCCAGCTCCCGGGCGGGGCGACGGAGGACGAGCTGGTCGAACAGCTCGTGGAGCGCGGGGTCGGCGGCATCGTCTTCCTCTCCGGGCTGCACGCCGACACCTCCGCCGACCCGGCCCGGTACGCCGCGCTCACCGAGCGCGGGGTGCCGTTCGTCCTGATCAACGGCTACAACGAGCGGATCAGCGCCCCGTTCGTCTCGCCCGATGACAACGCTGCCGTACGGATGGCCGTCGGCCACCTCGCCGACCTCGGCCACCGCCGGATCGGGCTGGCGATCGGCCCGCAGCGGTACGTCCCCTCGCGCCGCAAGCGGGACGGGTTCGTGGAGGCGGCGATCTCGCTGCTGGGCATGGACCGGGCGGAGGCCGAAGGGCTCGTCTGCTCCACCCTGTTCAGCGTCGAGGGCGGCCAGGTGGCGGCGGGCGCCCTGCTGGACGCCGGGTGCACCGGCATCGTCTGCGGCAGCGACCTGATGGCGCTGGGCGTGGTCCGCGCGGCCCGGGGGAGGGGGCTCGACGTGCCCCGGGACGTCTCGGTCGTCGGCTTCGACGACTCGCAGCTCATCGCCTTCACCGACCCGCCGCTGACCACCGTGCGCCAGCCCGTGCAGGCGATGGCGGCGGCGGCCGTGGGGGCGCTGCTGGAGGAGATCGGCGGGAGTCCGGTGCAGCGCACCGAGTACGTCTTCCAGCCGGAGCTGGTGGTACGGGGCTCGACGGCGGCGGTACGCACGGAAGGCTGACGGGCCCCGGGGAAACGGGAACAGGGGACACGTACAGGAGAGGCACCAGGAGTCGGCCCAGGAAGGGCCGGCGGGGAGTTTCAGCGACTCCGGGTGCCTCTCCTTGTCGTGACCGGCCCGGCCGGCCGGGCGCGTGGAGTCAGGGCACCGCGAGGCGGTACCCGGAACCCTCGGCCGACCGGACCGGAGTCGGATGAAACGTAACAGGCCCGCAATATCTTGCGAAAGACCTTGCAGCAAGAAACCGCGAAGAAAAATGGCTTGTTTCATGGATGTGAGCGGGGGATGTCCAAAGGGTTGACCGGTGCCTGGCGGCCTCGTACGGTCTGGTCCGCAGCAAGGTTTGCAGTCTTGCAGCAAGAACCTTCAGGAGCCTTGAGGGCATGGCGCGTTGCCGGCTGAGGCTGCACCGTCACCCGCGTTTCCCCCACCCGCAGGAGGAAAGACATGGCACGCAGACCCCTGTCTGCCGCGCTCGCCCTCGTGGCAGCCGCAGCCGCCGCCCTGGTCATCCCCACCGGATTCGGCACCGCGTCCCCCGCGCAGGCCGCCGCTCCGGGCGACAAGGACGTCACGGCCGTGCTGTTCGAGTGGAAGTTCGCCTCCATAGCCAGAGCCTGCACGGACACCCTGGGTCCGGCAGGCTACGGCTACGTCCAGGTCTCGCCGCCCCAGGAGCACATCCAGGGCAGTCAGTGGTGGACCTCCTACCAGCCCGTCAGCTACCGGATCGCCGGTCGGCTCGGTGACCGGGCCGCCTTCTCCGCCATGGTCAACACGTGTCACTCGGCCGGGGTCAAGGTCATCGCGGACTCCGTCATCAACCACATGGCGGCGGGCAACGGCACCGGCACCGGCGGCTCGTCGTACACCAAGTACAACTACCCGGGCATCTACTCCGGCAGCGACATGGACGACTGCCGGGCGGAGATCACCAACTACCGGGACCGCGCCAACGTCCAGAACTGCGAACTCGTCGGCCTCGCCGACCTGGACACGGGCGAGGAGTACGTACGCGGCCGGATCGCCGGATACCTCAACGACCTGCTCTCCCTCGGCGTCGACGGCTTCCGCATCGACGCGGCCAAGCACATGCCCGCCGCCGACCTGGCCAACATCAAGTCCCGGCTCACCAACCCGAACGTCTACTGGAAGCACGAGGCGATCTACGGGGCGGGCGAGGCGGTCTCGCCCTCGGAGTACCTGGGCAGCGGAGACGTCCAGGAGTTCCGTTACGGGCGGAGCCTCAAGCAGGTCTTCCTCAACGAGAACCTGGCCCACCTGAAGAACTTCGGCGAGGGCTGGGGCTTCATGGAGTCCGGGAAGTCCGGCGTCTTCGTCGACAACCACGACACCGAGCGCGGCGGCGACACCCTCAACTACAAGAACGGCTCCGCCTACACCCTGGCCAACGTCTTCATGCTGGCCTGGCCCTACGGCTCCCCGGACGTCCACTCCGGCTACGAGTTCAGCAACCACGACGCCGGACCTCCCAACGACGGTCAGGTGAACGCCTGTTACACCGACGGCTGGAAGTGCCAGCACGACTGGCGTGAGATTTCCTCCATGGTCGGCTTCCGCAACGAGGCGCGCGGCCAGGCCGTCACCAACTGGTGGGACAACGGCGGCGACCAGATCGCCTTCGGCCGGGGGAGCAAGGCGTACGTGGCCATCAACCACGAGTCCTCCTCGCTGAACCGGACCTTCCAGACCTCGCTGCCCGCCGGTGACTACTGCGACGTGCAGTCCGGGCGGGGCGTCACGGTGAACGGCTCCGGCCAGTTCACCGCCACCCTCGGCGCCGGTACGGCGGTGGCCCTGCACACAGGCGCCCGTACGTGCGGGGGCGGCGGCTCCAACCCCGACCCGGGCCCGGGCAACGGCCAGTCCGGCGCCTCCTTCGGTGTCCACGCCACCACCCAGCTCGGCCAGAACATCCACGTCACCGGCGACCAGGCGGCCCTCGGCAACTGGAACCCGGCCAACGCGCCCAAGCTCGACCCGGCCACGTACCCCGTCTGGAAGCTGGACGTGAACCTGCCCGCCGGGACCACGTTCGCGTACAAGTACGTCCGCAGGGACGGAGCGGGCAACGTCACCTGGGAGAGCGGCGCCAACCGCACCGCCACCGTCCCGTCCTCCGGAAAGGTCACGCTCACCGCCGACGTGTGGCGCAGCTGACCCCGCATCCCCGGTGGGCCGGAGGCGTGCTGCCTCCGGCCCACCGCCAACCCTCCTGCCACACCAGCCGAGGAGCGACCCTCTCGTGTCCCGAACCACCCTCAGACGAGGGGTGATCGCCGCGCTCTGCGTGGCGCTGCTGCCCGTCGTCCCGGCGGCCACCGCCGCCGCAGCGCCCCGACCGCCCGCCCCGCCCTCCGACGCGAAACTGGCGAAGGAGGCGGCCCGGCACGACCTCACACGTGAGCAGTTCTACTTCGTGCTGCCGGACCGGTTCGCCAACGGCTCCACCGCCAACGACCGCGGCGGGCTGAAGGGTTCGCGCCTGGAGCACGGCTTCGACCCGACGGATAAGGGGTTCTACCAGGGCGGCGACCTCAAGGGCCTGACCCAGAAGCTGGACTACATCAAGGGCCTCGGCACCACCGCGATCTGGCTCGCCCCGATCTTCAAGAACCGGCCCGTCCAGGGCACCGGCAAGGACGCCTCGGCGGGCTACCACGGCTACTGGATCACCGACTTCACCCAGGTCGACCCGCACTTCGGCACCAACGCCGACCTGGAGAAGCTGATCGACAAGGCCCACGCCAAGGGCATGAAGGTCTTCTTCGACGTCATCACCAACCACACCGCCGACACCGTCGACTACGCGGAGAAGACCTACGGCTACAAGCCGAAGGGCGCCTTCCCGTACCTGGACAGGGACGGCCGCCCCTTCGACGACCGGGACGGCGTCAAGAAGGTGGACGAGAACTCCTTCCCGTACACCCCGGTGCAGACGCCGAACACCGGCAGGAAGGTCCCGTCCTGGCTCAACGACCCGACGATGTACCACAACCGGGGCGACTCGACGTGGGCGGGCGAGTCCAACGAGTACGGCGACTTCTCCGGCCTGGACGACCTGTGGACCGAGCGTCCCGAGGTCGTGAAGGGGATGCAGAAGATCTACGAGAAGTGGGTCCGCGACTTCCGTATCGACGGGTTCCGCATCGACACGGTCAAACACGTCGACCTGGACTTCTGGACCCAGTGGGCCACCGCGCTCGACGCGTACGCGGCCAAGCAGGGCCGGAAGAACTTCTTCATGTTCGGCGAGGTCTACTCCGCCGACCCGGCGATCACCTCGCCGTACGTCACCCGGGGCCGCCTCGACTCGACGCTGGACTTCCCCTTCCAGGAGGCCGCCCGCCAGTTCGCCTCCCAGGGCGCCCCGGCCGACCGGCTCGCCTCGGTGTACGGCCAGGACTACCGCTACACCACGGACAAGGCCAACGCCTACGAGCAGGTCACCTTCCTCGGCAACCACGACATGGGCCGCATCGGGACCTTCCTCAAGCAGGACAACCCGAACGCCGACGACGCCGAGCTGCTGAAGCGGGCCCGCCTCGCCAACGAGCTGATGTTCCTCGGCCGCGGCAACCCGGTGATCTACTACGGCGACGAGCAGGGCTTCACCGGAGCGGGCGGCGACAAGGACTCCCGCCAGACCCTCTTCGCCTCGAAGACCGCCGACTACCTGGACGACGACCAGCTCGGCACCGACCGCACCCACGCCTCGGACGCGTACGACCCCACGCACCCCATCTACCGCTCCATCGCAGGGCTCTCGAAGCTCACCAAGGACCACCCGGCGCTGCGGGACGGCGTCCAGAGCGAGCGGTTCGCCGAAGGTTCCGTGTACGCCACCTCGCGCATCGAGACGAAGCGGCCGTACGAGTACCTCGTCGCCTCCAACAACGCGACCACCCCGAAGACGGTCCAGCTCGCCACCGAGTCGGCCGGGATGAACTTCCGTACGATCTACGGGGGTTCCGGCGCGGTCCGCAGCGGTGCCGACAAGAAGGTCACCGTCACCGTGCCCGCCCTCTCCAGCGTCGTGCTGCGCGCGGACAAGCCGCTGACCACCCCCGCCGCCAAGCCCGCGATCACCCTGGAGGCCCCGGCCGCCGGAGCCACCGGCACCGTCGAGATCAGCGCCGACGTGGACGGCGGCCAGCTCAACCGGGTCGTCTTCGCGGCGCAGGTGGGCAACGGGAAGTGGCAGACGCTCGGTTCGGCCGACCACGCCCCGTACAAGGTCACGCAGTATCTTGACGAGACCGTGAAGGCGGGAACTCCGCTGCGCTACAAGGCCGTTGCCGTCGACCGGACGGGCCGCACCTCCAGCGCCCTCGCCGCGACCACCGCCGGACAGGCCCCGCCGAAGCCGAAGCCCGTCGCAATCGAGCGGGACCGGGCCGTCGTCCACTACCAGCGCCCCGACGGCGACTACGACGGCTGGCAGCTCAAGTCCGGCGAGAAGACCGCCGAGTTCATCGGGCGGAGCGCGTACGGCGCGTTCGCCTGGCTCGACCTGGAGAAGGGCACGGACTCCGTCCCGTACACCGTCGAGAAGAACGGCACGGCGGACGGCCCGCAGCGGACCATTGACCTCGGGGTGACCGGGCAGGTCTGGATCGAGCAGGGCAAGGACGGACAGGCGGTCGAAGCCCCCGAGGCGCCGCCGCAGGACACCACGAAGGCCGTGCTCAACTACCACCGGGCCGACGGGAACTACGACGGCTGGGGCATCCACACCTGGACCGGCGCCAAGGAGCCCACCGACTGGGCCAAGCCGCTGATGCCGGTGAAGCGGGACGCCTACGGGGTCACCTTCGAGGTGCCGCTCACCGACGGGGCCACCTCGCTCAGCTACATCCTGCACAAGGGCGACGAGAAGGACCTGCCCAGCGACCAGTCCCTCGACCTCGCCACGTACGGCCACGAGGTCTGGCTGCTCGGGGGCAAGCCGGGCTATCTGCTTCCGCAGGTGGGCGGCGGCGCGGCCCCGGACCTCTCGAAGGCCGAGGCGCAGTGGATCGACGCGAGCACCGTGGTCTGGAAGGTGAAGGCCACCGACGCCACCAGCCAGCAGCTCGTGTACGCGAAGAAGGGCGGCATCTCCGTCGCGGACGGGGCGCTCTCCGACGAGGGCCAGTGGCTGCGGCTCCGGCAGGGCGAGCTGAGCGACGCCCAGAAGGCCAAGTTCCCGCACCTGAAGGAGTATCCGGCCTTCACCGTCGACCCGCGCGACCGCGACCGTGTCCGCGAGTCCCTGCGCGGCCAGCTCATCGCCACCCAGCGGGCCGCCAACGGGGCGCTCCTCGCGGCGACCGGCGTACAGACGGCGGGCATCCTGGACGACCTGTACGGGAAGCACGCGGCCTCGGCCGAACTCGGCCCGGTCTTCCGGAAGTCGGCCCCCACGCTCTCCGTGTGGGCCCCGACCGCCGCGACCGTCGCCCTCGAACTCGACGGCCGTACGCACCCGATGAAGCGCGACGACCGCACCGGCGTCTGGTCGGTCACCGGAAAGAAGAACTGGCAGGGCAAGCCCTACCGGTACGTGGTCACCGTCTGGGCGCCCACCGTCCAGAAGCTGGTCACCAACAAGGTCACCGACCCCTACTCCACCGCCCTGACCGCCGACTCCGCCCGCAGCCTCGTCGTCGACCTCACCGACCCGAAGCTGGCCCCGCGCGGCTGGTCCGCCCTGAAGAAGCCCGCCGCCGCCCCGCTGCGGGACGCCCAGATCCAGGAGCTGCACGTCCGGGACTTCTCGATCACGGACCGCACGTCGAAGCACCCCGGTGAGTACCTCGCCTTCACCGACACCCGGTCCAAGGGCATGAAGCACCTGAAGAAGCTCGCGGACTCCGGCACCAACTACGTCCACCTGCTGCCCGTCTTCGACATCGGGACCATCCCGGAGAAGAAGAAGGACCAGCAGAAGCCCGCCTGCGACCTGCCCGCCCACGCCCCCGACTCCGAGGAGCAGCAGGCGTGCGTGAGCAAGGCGGCGGCCAAGGACGGCTTCAACTGGGGCTACGACCCGTTCCACTACACCGTTCCCGAGGGCTCGTACGCCTCCGACCCCGACGGCACCCGGCGCACGGTCGAGTTCCGGCAGATGGTCCAGGGGCTGAACGGGGCCGGGCTGCGCACGGTCATGGACGTGGTCTACAACCACACCGTCGCCTCCGGCCAGGACGACAAGTCGGTCCTCGACCGCATCGTGCCCGGCTACTACCAGCGGCTCCTGGAGGACGGCACCGTCGCCACCTCCACCTGCTGCGCCAACACCGCGCCCGAGAACACCATGATGGGCAAGCTCGTCGTGGACTCGGTCGTCACCTGGGCCAAGGAGTACAAGGTCGACGGCTTCCGCTTCGACCTGATGGGCCACCACCCCAAGGACAACATCCTGGAGGTCCGCAAGGCGCTCGACGGGCTGACCCTCGCCAAGGACGGCGTGGACGGCAAGAAGATCATCCTGTACGGGGAGGGCTGGAACTTCGGCGAGATCGCCGACGACGCCCGCTTCGTCCAGGCCACCCAGAAGAACATGGCCGGCACCGGCATCGCGACCTTCTCCGACCGGGCCCGTGACGCCGTGCGCGGCGGCGGCCCCTTCGACGAGGACCCCGGCGTCCAGGGCTTCGCCTCCGGCCTCTACACCGACCCCAACTCCTCGCCCGCCAACGGCACCCGCGCCGAGCAGAAGGCCCGGCTGCTGCACTACCAGGACCTGATCAAGGTCGGGCTCTCCGGCAACCTCGCCGACTACACCTTCACCGACACCTCCGGCCGTACGGTCAAGGGCTCGGACGTCGACTACAACGGGTCGCCCGCCGGATACGCGGCCGTCCCCGGCGACGCGCTGGCCTACTCCGACGCCCACGACAACGAGACGCTCTTCGACACCCTCGCCTTCAAGCTCCCGGCCGACACCACGGCCGCCGAACGGGCCAGGGCCCACGTGGTGGCCATGGGCGCCTCCGTCCTCTCCCAGGGCCCCTCGCTCTCCCAGGCGGGCACGGACCTGCTGCGCTCCAAGTCGCTGGACCGCAACTCCTACGACAGCGGCGACTGGTTCAACGCCCTGCACTGGGACTGCCGGGACGGCAACGGCTTCGGCCGGGGGCTGCCGCCCGCCGCCGACAACCAGGACAAGTGGTCGTACGCGAAGCCGCTGTTGACGGCCTCCGCCACGATCGCCCCCAACTGTGCCCAGATCGAAGGCGCTTCGGCCGCCTACCGCGACCTGCTCACCATCCGCACCACCGAGAAGGAGTTCTCCCTTGCCACCACCGGGCAGGTGCAGTCCGCCCTGTCCTTCCCGCTCTCCGGACCGGCCGAGACCCCCGGCGTGATCACCATGCGCCTCGGCAAGCTGGCCGTGGTCCTCAACGCCACCCCGCAGACCGCGACACAGAAGCTCGCCGCCCCGGCAGGGAAGACGTACGCGCTGCACCCGGTGCAGGCCAAGGGCGCGGATCTTACGGTCAAACGAGCCAGGTACGACGGGAAATCAGCCAGTTTCACCGTACCGGGACGCACGGTGGCCGTCTTCGTCCTGCGCTGACACCCACCGGCACTACGGTGACGGCAGACGTCGGCGAAGGAGCCGCGACAGCCGTCCTGCGGTCCACCGGGCCGGTCCCGCCTCCCCCTCTCGTCGGGGAGGCGGGACCGGCCCGGTTCGCGCGGCGGGAGCCCCGTTCGGGGCGGTCGGCTCACCGGCGCCCCCAGCTCCAGCGTGCCGGACGGTGTGATGATGACCAACGTGGGATTCCTGCCCGACGAGACGAGCAGCTTCGTCGGGAGGCGGGCCGAACTGGCTCGGCTGGACACCGCGTTGGCCACGCGGCGGATGACCACCCTGATCGGCTCCGGCGGTGTCGGCAAGACCCGGCTCGCCGTCCGGGCCGCCCGCGCCGCCGCCGACCGTTACCCGGACGGCGCCTGGTGGGCCGACCTCTCCCCGCTCTACGACGACGCCCTGCTGCTCCCCACCGTCTCGGACGCGGTCGGGCTCGCCGACCACACCCTGCGGATGCCCGTCGAGGCGCTCTGCGAATGGCTCAGCGACAAACGCCTCCTGCTCGTCCTGGACTCCGCCGAACACCTGCGCACCCCCTGCTCCCACCTGCTGGCCGAGCTGCTCACCACCTCGCCCGGCCTGACCGTGCTGGTCACCAGCAGGCAGCCGCTCGACACCCGGGGCGAGCACGTCGTACGGGTCCCGCCGCTGCCCGTCGACGGCGCCCCCGACGCGCTCCGGCTCTTCGAGGACCGGCTGCGCGCGGGCGACCCCCGGGCGGGGCTGGACGCCCCGGGCGACCGGGCCGCCGCCGCCGACATCTGCCGTCGCCTCGAAGGCATCCCGCTCGCCATCGAACTGGCCGCCGCGGGCATCGGCCGCCACACCGTGGCCCAGCTCGCCACCCGCATCGGGACCCGTTTCGACGCCCCGGCCGTCGCCGAGGACCTCACCGCCTCCCGCCTCGACCTCCTCGCCGACGACTCCCTCTGGCCCCGCCGCCACCGCACCCTGCGCACCACGATCGGCTGGAGCCACGAGCTCTGCACCCCGCTGGAACGGCTCCTGTGGGCCCGGCTCACCCTGCTCCGCACGGACTTCGACGAGGAGACCGCCCGCGAGGTCTGCACCGGGGGGCCGCTCACCCCGCCCGAGGTGGACCGGGCGCTCCAGGGGCTCGTCGCCCAGTCCGTCGTCCAGTGGGACGGCACCCGCTACCGGATGCTCGACACCCTGCGCGAGTACGGCCGCATGTGGCTCACCGAACTCGGCGAGGAGCGGGCCGCCGCCGACCGGCACGCGAGAAGCTTCCTCGGCCTCGCCCGCCGCGCCCACGACGGCTGGACCGGCCCCGACCAGATCTCCTGGTACCACACGGTCGCCGACACCCACCTGGACTTGTGCGCCGCCCTGGACCACCTGCTCACCCACGATGTGGCGGCAGCCCAGGAGATGGCGGGCCGGGTCGGCTTCTTCTGGGCCTGCTGCGGCCATCTGTCGGAGGCGCGCGGCTACGCCCAACGGGCCCTGGACGCGGGCCCGGTGGACGGCCCGCACCGGACGCGGCTCCAGTGGGTGCTGGGCGTCGCGGCCCTGCTCCAGGGGGACTTCGCGACTGCCGAGAAGTACGGGGCGCTCTGCACGGCCATCGCACTGTACGACCGGGACGACGAGGGGATGCTCGGCGCCACCTACCTCTCGGGCCTCACCCAGCTGATGACCGGCAGGCCCGCCGCGGCGCTGGAGGCGGCCGAACGGGTACTGCGCATGACGGAGCCGGGGCGGCCGGATGGGGCGCCGGGGGGAGGGGGTGGCCGGGGGGCCGGAGGAGTCCGGGGAGCCGGGGGGCCGGAGAACCGGGAGAGCCCGGAGGGCCGGGGGCTGGAAAACCGGGGGAGTCCGCCGCTGGAACCGGCGCGGACCCTGTGCACGGAACCGATGGGGACCCCGCCCCCGGAACCGGAACCGCCCCCGCCCCCGAATCCGATGCGGACCCCGACCCCGCCCCCGGAACCGCCCCCGCCCCCGCCCCCGAAGCCGATGCGGACCCCACCCCCGGAACCGATGCGGACCCCGACCCCGCCCCCGCCCCCGCCCCCGTCGAGTCCGCCCACCGCCTGCGCTGCCGCCTCATCACCGTCTTCGCGCTCACCGCGCTCGGCCGGCTCGGCGAGTCCTCCCGGGCCGCCGCCGCCCTGCGCCGGTCCTGCGAGCGGGGCGGTGAGTACTGGACCCGCTCCTACGCCGACTACCAGCTCGCCCTGATCACCCTCCTCCAGGGCCGCCCGGCGGACTCCGCCGCCCACGCCCGCGCGATGCTCGCGGGCAAGCACCGGCTCCGCGACAGCTTCGGCATCGCGCTGGGCCTGGACCTCCTGGCCGCCGCCATCGCCGCCCAGGGCGCGGGGGCCCAGGCCGCCAGGGTCTACGGCACCGGGCACGCGTACTGGCGGATGGTCGGCCACCCTCAGCGCGGCACCCCCGAGCTGGGTCCGGTCCGTGAGACCTGCGAGCTCCAGGCCCGGGCCGCCGTGGGCGACGAGGCGTATCAGCGCGCCTTCGAACGGGGTCAGTCGGACAACGCGGAGGTCGGCCTCGCGGCCGCGCTCACCAGCGAGCTCCACTTTTGAGGGGGCCGTTCCGGACGGCGGACTACCCCTGTCACACCATCCTGGGTTAGGTTAGGCATGCCTAAGTAACCGCTTGGGTTTCCTGACCGCCTCTGGAGAACTCGGATGCGTCCTTTCAGCGCCCGTGCCACGCAGCCGACCCGCGCCGAGCGCGTCCGCTCGATCCTCGTCGTCGCCCATTCGATGACGGTGGTGAGCGACGGGGTGCAGACCGAAGTCCGCCGCCTCGACGGCACGGGGGCGATGGGCCACATCCACCTGCACGCCCCCACCGAGGGCGGCCACGCCCCGGCCGGGGAGCGGGTCCCGGCCCGCCTGGAGTTCACGGACATCGCCCCCACTCCCGTACGGGACCGGCTCCGCGCCCGGGTCACGGTGACCGGGCTGCTGGCGGCCCCGTACAGCACCGACACCGAGAGCTCCACCTGCATGGAGTTCGGCCAGGCGGTCCTGGAGGACGCCGAGGGCCGCTCGTTCATCACGCTCGAGGAGCTGGAGCGGACGGAGACCGACCCGGTCGCCGCGTGCGAGGCGGGGATGCTGACGCATCTGGTCGACGACCACAGCGAGCTCGTCCCGCTGCTGCTGCGCCTCGTCCGCCCCCACCCGGACCGGGGGATGGTGCGGGCCGTGCCCCTGGCGATGGACCGCTACGGCGTGACCCTGCGCCTGGAGTACCCGCGCAGCCACCGCGACGTACGGCTCCCGTTCCCGAAGCCGGTCACCGAGATCGACCAGGCGGGCCCGCAGATCCACGCCCTCCTGGCCGCCGCCCGCCGGGTCTCCCACCGCAACGGCCTTCTGACCTAGGGACTTTCGTGCGGCAGCCGCTGCGCCGGTACGGCCGGTGCGGCGGGCGCGAGCGCGGAGAGCCGGGCCAGCAGGTCCCCGAACGGGCCCTCCTCCGGCTCCTGGGTGAGCACCCGCAGCACGATGCCCGCCATCTCCTCGTCGTAGGCGGCGCTGACGGCGGCCAGCGCCGCGAAGTCGTGCACGAGCTGGATCTCCAGCTCCTCGCGCGGGATGCGCCGCCCGTCCAGCCAGATCAGCGCGGTCGACTCGGCGAGCGAGACCCAGGAGCGGACCACCAACTCCAGCCGGGCGGGCGGGTCTTCCACCCCCAGGTGGGCGATGATCTGCTCGTACGCGGCCTGCCGCACCCCGTCGATCATGGCGTTCGCCGTCGAGGAGCCGACGGCGGGGCCGCCGCGCATCAGCGCCGAGAAGCCCGGGCCGTGCTCGTCGACGAAGTCGAAGAACCGCCCCATCACCCGCAACAGCCGTGCCCCCAGCGGCCCTTCAGGCGGCTCCAGGAAGCGGTCGGCCAGCTCGTCGGCCGCCCGCCGCAGGGCCGCCTCGTACAGGCTCTGTTTCCCCGGGAAGTAGTGGTAGACCAGCGGCCGTGAGATCCCGGCGGCGGCGGCGATCTCGTCGATCGACACATCCTCGGGCGAGCGCCGGCTGAACAAGTCCAGCGCGACGCCGATCAGTTGCTGCCTGCGCTCATCGACGCCCATCCTGCGCCGTACCCCGGTCGTCATCCGGACAGCCTAACCGGGGTACGGCCGCGTGGCTTCCACAGGTTCAGGGACCGGCACCCGTCACAGGTCCAGGACGAGCCGCCCGCCCCGGCAGCGCGAGACGCAGATCAGCATCGAGTCGGCGCGCTCGTCGTCGGTCAGCAGCTCGTCCCGGTGGTCGATCTCGCCCTCCAGGACGCGCTGTTGGCAGGTACCGCAGAAGCCCTGCTCGCAGGAGTACGGGACATGGGGCAGCTCCTCACGGACCGCCGCCAGCACCGACTGCCCGGCCGCCACCCGGACCGTACGCCCGGTGCGGTGCAGCTCCACCTCGAAGGCCCCGGAGTCCGCCCCGTCGGCGCCCGCCGCGGAGAACCGCTCCAGGTGCAGGGTGCAGCCCTCGGGGAGCGCGGCGGTGACGGCGGCCATCAGGGGTTCGGGTCCGCAGCAGTAGACGGCCGTGCCCGGGGCGATGTCCGCCAGTACGGCGGTGGCGTCCGGGTGTCCCGCCTCGTCCTGCGCGACCACGGTCACCCGCCCGTCCTCGGCGCCGAGCTTCTCGATCTCGTCCAGGAACGGCATCGACCCCCGGGAGCGGCCCCCGTACACCAGCCGCCAGTCGGCCCCCGAAGCGGCCAGCGCACGCAGCATCGGCAGGATCGGGGTGATCCCGATGCCGCCCGCGACGAGGACGTACGCATCCGCCGCCACCAGCGGGAACCGGTTGCGCGGCCCGCGCACCTCGATCTCCGCGCCCTCCTGGAGCTGCTCGTGCACCTCCCGCGAGCCGCCCCGCCCGTCCGCCACCAGCCGGGTGGCGACCGTGTACGTACCGGGGTCGTCCGGATCGCCGCAGAGCGAGTACTGCCGCACGAGCCCGGACGGCAGTACCAGATCCAGATGGGCCCCGGGCTGCCAGCGCGGCAACTGGGCACCCTCCAGACGGAGTTGTACGACCCCGTCGGCGACGGCGGTCCGCTCGGTGATCAGCAGCCGCCGGACGGTGGTCGCCCGCCGCCGGGAGTACCCGGATATCGGCTCGGGCAGGGCGGGCATCGGCCACAGCGGTGACCGGGAGATCCGGCGGCGCAGCGCCCGCCGGGTGAGCAGGGCGGCACCGGCGACGACGGCCACGGTGCGCAGACGGGGCAGGGCCATGGGTCAGGACCCTCCCGTCGTACGGGCCTCGGCGGCGCGCGCCGCGGGCGAGTGGGCGAGGTAGTCGACGGCCTGGGCGGTGCTGCCCTCCTGGGAGGGGTGGTAGGACCGGCTGAGGTAGCTGGGGATGGACCGCAGGATCGCGCCGGTGCCGGGCAGCGTCCCTTCCTTCCCGCTGGCGTGGAACGCCTTGAACGTGGCCTTGCCGTCCAGCAGGCTCGGATCGTTCTCCATGAAGAACCGGGTGCCGCGCTGCCAGAGGAAGACGAGCGCCGAGAAGGCCGCCGCCCAGGTCCGCACCCGCCTGCGGTAGCCGCCGTCGACATGCATGAACACCTCGAAGGCCACCGACCGGTGCTCGACCTCCTCCGCGCCGTGCCAGCGCAGCAGGTCCAGCATGGTCGGATCGGCGCCCTTGCGGTCCAGCGCCTCGGCGTTGAGAATCCAGTCGCCGAGGAAGGCGGTGTAGTGCTCGATGGCCGCGATCATCGCCACCCGCTCCATCAGCCACCAGTGCGAGGGCCGCCCCGGCGGCAGCGTCCGGTCCCCGAGCAGCTTCTCGAAGAACCAGTCCACCTGCGCGGTGTACGGGGTCGGGTCGAGCCCCAACTCCCGCAGATGCGGCAGCACATCGTCGTGCGCCTGCGAGTGCACGGCCTCCTGCCCGATGAACCCGATGACGTCCTCGCGGAGTTGCTCGTCATGGATGTACGGGAGGACCTGCCGGTACACATGGATGAACCAGCGCTCCCCGGCCGGGAGCAGCAGGTGGAGCACGTTGATGGTGTGCGTGGTGAACGGGTCGCCCGGCACCCAGTGGAGGGGGGTCTGCTCCCAGGCGAAGGAGACCTTGCGGGCCTTGAGCGGCGTCCGCTCCGACGCGACCGCCGCTGGCTGCGTGTTAGACATGGTGTCAATGTACTGACGGGTACCCGGCGGGAACAGGGGCGTGCACGGATTTTCCCGTGGCCGGGCGACGGAGCGCCGGGCCATGATGGTTGTATGACGAAACCTGTGCAGGCGCGTTCCTTCGACGCGGCGGCCGCCGCCTACGCCGCCAACCGCCCCTCCTACCCGCCCGCCCTGTTCGACGCCGTCGAGGAGCTCGCCGGACTGCCCCTGGCCGGAGCCCGGGTCGCGGACGTCGGCGCGGGCACCGGACTCGGCACCGCACGGCTGCGTGAGCGGGGCGCCCGGGTCACCGCGGTGGAGCCGGGCGACGGAATGGCCGAGCAGTTCCGCCGGAGCCTGCCGGATGTGCCCGTGGTCCGGGGCGACGGCAACCGGCTGCCGCTGCGGACCGGCTCCATGGACCTGATCACGTACGCCCAGTCCTGGCACTGGACCGACCCCGCCCGCTCGGTCCCCGAGGCGCGCCGGGTGCTGCGGTCCGGCGGGGCGCTCGCCCTGTGGTGGAACGACTCCGACACCACCGTGGAGTGGATCGGCGACCAGGACCGGCGGCTGCGGACCTTCTTCGGGGCCGATGTCCCGACCGTGTACGACAACCGGGCCCGCTTCCGCGCCGTACTGCCCGAGGGGCTCGACTTCCGCACCCGGCTGGTGACCTGGAGCCGCCGCGTACCGATCGCCACGCACCTCGCCAACATCGCCACCTACTCCGACTTCCTGATCGCGGACCCGGCGGCGGTACGCGACTGTCTGGACCGCGAACGCGCCCTGCTGGCCGCTCAGTTCCCGGCCGGAGAGGTGGAGGAGACCTATGTCGTGAGTCTTGCCGTAGTCCATCCCTGAGCCCGGTCCCGGGTGCAGGATGGGGCGATGGCGACAGAACCGGAATGGCGAGTCGGAGTCGGCCCCCGGGCCGCGGGCACCCTCCTGGCAGCGCTGCTGCTCCTGACCGGGTGCAGCGCGGGCGGCGAACAGGAAGCGGCCGACGGCGCCGGGAAGGACCGTCCCTCGGCGCCGCCGACCGCGACGGGAACCCTGGAGCAGCTGGCCGAGAAGGCGGGCTGCGAACCCAACGTACAGACCGACGCCCAGGAGCTGCGGCAGGCCAACTGCACCACTACGGGCGGGCGTTACGTGCTGACCACCTTCGCCACCGACCGCGGCCAGCGCGAGTGGATCAACGAGGCCAAGGACTACGGCGGTTCGTACCTCGTCGGCCGGCGGTGGGTCGCCGTCGGTGAGGCGAAGGTGGTCGCGGCGCTGCGCGGCCGGCTCGGGGGGACGGTGGAGACCGCCTCGCCGCACCACTCGGGGGAGAGCGGGGATGGGGGGAGCGAGGAAGGGCACTCCGGTCACCACGGGAGCTGACCGCGCAGGTTCAGGGGGGACGGGCGCTACGGGTGCCGGTTCCGGTGTCGTACTACCGGAACCGGCACCGGCAGGGGCGCCCTCGGTGGCGTATCAGCGGCACCGGCGCCCGTCGTTGATGCACCGCACCATCTTCTTCATCAGCCGCTGGTCGAAGACGTTGATGAAGTCGCCGTGGTCGGTGATCGGTTTGTGCAGCTGCTCGGGGAAGGAGTCGACGGCGAAGCCGGGCCCCGGCGGCACGTCGTACACGATCCGCTGGACCAGCTGCGGCACCGCCCGGAATCCTTTCGGGCAGCGCCCGTTCGGCTGGGCGAAGGCCACATGGGTGCGGTGGTTGGCGCTGTCGGTGTTCCGCCCGTCCCAGCAGTTCTGGAAGGCGAACGTACGCACCACCTGGCTGCCCTCGGGGCAGATCGGGTACTTGTCCTTCAGCTGGCGGTTCTCGAACCCGGTGCAGCTCCAGGAGGCGTTGGCGTTGGCGTCGCCGTTGGTGAACGCCTTCGCGTCCCCGGTGATGATCCGCAGGAAGCGCGGCATCGCGGTGACCCTGCCGACGGGGGAGCCGACGAACTTCAGCGTCACCCGGGACGGTGTCTGGATCTGGCCGACGTTCTGGTCCTTTCCTCCTCCGTCGGCGTTCGCATCGGCCTCGTCCTGCCCGTTCTGGAGGCGCAGCACGGGCCAGAAGTAGGACGACCGGTCACCCTGGTTGCGGCAGGTGGTGACACCGTTCGCCAGATCGTCGTCGCTGGCGAAGGCGTCGTTGGCCTGGTTGCCGACGTAATCGTGCATGTGGTGCGCGCCGTTGCTCACGCCGGGCGCGACGATCACGTTGTCCGGGTTGAACTTCCCGTTCTCGTTGCGGCCGCAGTCGGTGGTGAAGGTGCCCCGGGAGGCGCCCCGGCGCTGGCGGGGGCGGTCGACGTTGGGCTGGACGGACTGGATGTCGACAAAATCGGAGGCCACGGGGCCGTTGCCGCCCTGGCCGTTGCCCTGGCCTTGACCGTTGCCCTGGTCATCGCCCTGGCCCTGGTTGTCGCCCTGGCCCTGATTCTGGCCTTGGTCCTGGCCCTGGCCGTCGTCCTGGCCTCCGGTGCCGCCATTGCCGCCGTCCTTGCCGTTGCTATTGCCGTTGCCGGGGGCGCTGTCGTCGGCGCGCAGGCTGCATCCGGCGAGACCTTCGATCCCCGCGGGGCGCTCCCCGACGCGTCCGATCGCGATGCCGATACGGTCGAGGCTCGCCGACCGCTTGCTCCGCAACGGGCCGAGCACGGCGTTCTCGGCCAGGCCGGGGTCCTGGGATATCTGCTCCTTGCGGTCGGCGAACTGCCGGTAGGCATCGGTGATCTGGGTATCCATCGCCGCGAGTTCACGGTCGACCTCGGGGCGTGCCTGCTCGGGTACGTCGGACAGTTCGTTACCGGCATCGGGACAGTCGATGGTGGACATCTGGCGGGCCGTGTTCTGGGCCCGGGTGGGCGGTGAGCCGGACGGCCCTTCCCCCGCCGAGGCGTAGACATTGACCGCCACCAGCCCGCCGCCGCCCAGGATCAGGGCGGCGGAGGCGGCTATGGCCCGGTTGGCCAGGCTGGAGCGTTTCCTGCGGGACGTGCGGGGGGTACGTGCTGTGCGTCGCATGGGACTCCTCTGCTTCGAGGGAGAAGCGTGACGTCTCATACGGGCGGGCCCGGCGGCCCGTTCAGTCCCCCGGCCGATTCGTGGGAAGTTCCGGCCGACCGGGCGGCCGGGCCGGGAGCCGGCCGGCCACGGGGGCGGCCCCCGGCCGGACCGGTCAGCCGTGGTCCAGATAGGCGAGCACCGCGAGCACGCGGCGGTTGTCGTCGTCCGAGGGCGGCAGGCCGAGCTTTCCGAAGATGTTCGAGGTGTGCTTGGCGATCGCCCGCTCTGTGACCACCAGTTGACCGGCGATGGCCGCGTTGGACCGGCCCTGGGCCATCAGCTCCATCACCTCCCGTTCGCGCGGGGTGAGGCCGCCCATCGGCTTGTCCTGCGAACGGCGCGACAGGAGCTGGGAGATGACCTGCGGGTCCATCGCCGTGCCGCCCGCCGCCACCCGTCGTACGGCGTCGATGAACTGGTCGGCGTCGAAGACCCGGTCCTTCAGGAGGTAGCCGATGGCCCCGTTGCCGTCGGCGAGCAACTCCCGTGCGTACAGCTGCTCCACGTGCTGCGAGAGCACCAGCACCGGCAGCCCCGGCCGGGCCCGCCGGGCGGCCAGGGCGCACTGGAGGCCCTCGTCCGTGTGCGACGGCGGGAGCCGGACGTCGACGACCGCGACGTCCGGCTCCAACTCGGCGAGCGCCTTGGTCAGTTCGGGCCCGGTCTCCACGGCTGCGGCGATCTCGAACCCGTACGCCTCCAGCATGCGCACCAGTCCGTCGCGCAGCAGGAAGAGGTCTTCGGCTAGGACAACACGCAAGGAAGCTCCATGGTCACCATGGTGGGGCCGCCGGCGGGGCTGCTGACGGCCAGGACACCGTCGAATGTACCGAGTCGCCGTTCGACCCCGCTCAGGCCCGAGCCCGATCCGATCCGGGCACCGCCGCCGCCGTTGTCCGTCACGGAGATCCGGAGCATCCCCTCGGTGTGGTGCAGGTCCACCCAGACGCAGTCGCCCCCGGAGTGCTTCACCGCGTTGGTCAGGAGCTCGCTCACCGCGAAGTACGCCGCCGACTCCACGGACGCCTCCGCCCGCCCCGGCAGATCCACCGCCACCTCCGTGGTGACCGGCAGCCGCAGGGCCAGCGCCTTGACCGCGTCGCCGAGGCCGCGTTCGGCGAGGACCGGCGGGTGGATGCCCCGGACCAGGTCGCGCAGCTCGGTCAGGGCCTCCGCCGACGACTCCCGGGCCATGGCCAGCATCTTCTTCGCCTGCGCCGGGTCCTTCTCGATGAGCGCCTCGATCGTGCCCAGGTTCATCCCCATCGCGACCAGCCGCGCCTGCGCCCCGTCGTGCAGATCCCGCTCGATGCGCCGTAGTTCGGAGGCGGCGGTGTCCACCGCCTCGTGCCGCGTCTCGGTCAGCCGGTCCACGCGCTGCGCCAGGGTCTGCTCCGGGGTGGGCGCCAGCAGCGTACGGGCCAGCAGGAAGTGCGCCCGCAGGACCGGCTCGGCGGCCCGCAGGCCGAGGGTGAAGAGCGCCGCGCCGAGCGCCAGGGCGGCCAGCCCCGTGAGCTGGCTGTCCACCGGCACGAACCCGTACCAGTACGGGTCGCCGTCCTGGAACACCCGCCACAGCCCCGCCGCCAGCACCACCGACTCGACCGGGTAGAGCATCAGCGCCGCGGCCAGCACGGCCAGCACGGTCCCGGCCGTCATGTCGACCAGCAGCCACTGGAGGTCCCGCCAGGTCGCCGGGTCCTTCAGCAGCAGCGTGGTGCGCTCCACCTGCCCGGTGACCCCGCCGCGCAGATCCTTCGGGAACGGGCGGTACGGGGCCGCGATGCGCACGTCGCACCAGGCTTCCGCCCACAGCCGTCGCTGGTTCGCGTGGCGGCGCACCGCCGCCAGCACCACCGGGGTGGTGAACACACCGATGCCCAGCAGGATGAGGCTGATCGACACCACCGCGAGGACGAACAGGACGATCGAGACGGCCAGCCCGTAGACCGACAGGAAGAGCCCCCGCCCCGCCGCCAGCATCGGCGGCCGAATCCGTGTCACGAGTGCGTTCATCGTCGTCCCTCTCCCCTGACCGGACCCGAACGGGCCCCGTTCCGCAGTCAGTCTGGCCCACACCGCTCCCGCCCGGGCAGCCGGTCCGACACCCACCCGATGGTGTACCTGGCACCACCCCCCTCAGGAGCCCCGGCCGACGGCCGGGGCCGCACGGCGGCGGCCCCGGACCACGGGAAACGAGACCGTGGTCCGGGGCCGCCGGATGCGCGGGAGGCCGGGGTGCGCAAGTGGCCGGTCAGGGCGTGTACTTGTACCCCACCCGGCGGACCGTCTGGATCGAACGGCGGTGCTCCGCACCGAGCTTGCGGCGCAGCCGGGCCACGTGGACGTCGACGGTGCGCCCGTCGCCCACATGCCCGTAACCCCACACCGTCGTCACCAACTGGTCGCGGGTGTGCACCCGGTGGGGGTGCGCCACCAGATGGGCCAGCAGCTCGAACTCCAGGTACGTGAGGTCGAGGGTGACCCCGTCGACGGAGGCCGTGCGCCGGGTCGAGTCGATCCGGACCGGACCGGGTGCCGCCTCCTCGACGGGCTCCGGCACCGGCTGCTGGACGAAGGGCGCGCGGCCCTGCCGGTCGACCGGGCGGCCGTGCTGGGAGGCGGCGACCGCCCCGGCGAGCGCCGGCTGCTGGTCGGCCGGTACGAGCACCAGGTAGCCGATCATCGGCGGCTGCCCCGGCAGGGCGGGAAGCGTGTGCTGGGGGGCGGGCAGCCAGGTCGCGCCCGGCGGCAGGAAGTCGGCCACGTCCGAGAGCCGGGCGACCTCGTCCCGGTCGACGGCCCGCAGCCGGTGGCGGTTGGGGGAGAGGGAGCGGGCGGTGGGGTTGGCCGCAGCGGGCGCCGGGGAGGCCGCGGTGGCAGCGGAGGCGGCGGAGAAAGTACGGGTGTTCGCCATGGAGGGTCAGCTCTTTCGCGCGAGGAGTCGTCGAGGACGGACTTGCGTCGTGCGCGCGGACCGAAGGCCGGGGTGAGCGGCTTTAGAGGGCCTGCGCGTTCCACGCGCGGCAACACACCCGGTCGAAATCATGGTGCTGACGGGAAGGCCAGAACGGCTCGAGGTCGCTGCGACCCGACGCGATGTACTGGAAGCTGGCCATGGCTCCATTGAAGCAGACATTGCGGCTGTGCATCAGACTTCTCTCACCCGTCGATACGCCCGCCCGGCGTTACCTTCCTCACGCTGCGCTTTATCGCGCTCACTTTTGATTCCGTACGCCTCGAACGAGCGCGAAAACGTACGTGAAGGGCCCGCCGGTCCGATGACCGGCGGGCCCCTCACAGACGCGTGGCGTCGGGATCAGACCTGGTCGGCCTTCTCCAGCGCGGTGCAGCACGTGTCGACGATCAGCCGCGTGACGACGTACGGGTCGACGTTGGCGTTGGGACGGCGGTCCTCGATGTACCCCTTCCGGTCCTGCTCGACCTGCCAGGGGATACGGACCGAGGCGCCGCGGTTGGAGACGCCGTAGCTGTACTCGTTCCACGGGGCGGTCTCGTGCAGACCGGTCAGCCGGTCGTCGATGCCCGCGCCGTAGTTCTTCACGTGGTCCATCGGCTTGGAGCCCTCGCCCAGCGACTCGCACGCGGTGATGATCGCGTCGTACCCCTCGCGCATCGCCTTGGTGGAGAAGTTGGTGTGCGCGCCCGCGCCGTTCCAGTCGCCCTTGACCGGCTTCGGGTCCAGCGTCGCGGAGACATTGAAGTCCTCGGCGGTGCGGTAGAGCAGCCAACGGGCCACCCACAGCTGGTCGGAGACGTCCAGCGGGGAGAGCGGGCCCACCTGGAACTCCCACTGGCCCGGCATGACCTCGGCGTTGATCCCGGAGATCCCGAGCCCCGCCGCCAGGCAGTTGTCGAGGTGCTTCTCCACGATCTCGCGGCCGAAGATCTCGTCCGCGCCCACCCCGCAGTAGTAGCCGCCCTGCGCGGCCGGGAAGCCGCCCTCGGGGAAGCCGAGCGGCCGGTGGCCGTCGAAGAAGGTGTACTCCTGCTCGATGCCGAAGATCGGGGCCTGGCCCGCGAACCGCTCGGCGACCGGACGGAGCACGGCCCGGGTGTTGGACTCGTGCGGGGTCATGTCGATGTTGAAGACCTCGCACAGGACGAGGACGTCGTCACCGCCGCGGATCGGGTCCGGACAGGTGAAGACCGGCTTCAGCACCCGGTCGGAGGCGTGGCCCTCCGCCTGGTTGGTGCTGGAACCGTCGAAGCCCCAGATCGGCAGATCCGCCACGTCGCCCGACGGCGTGCCGTCCATGATCTTCGTCTTGGAGCGAAGCTTGGCGGTCGGCTCGGTGCCGTCTATCCAGATGTACTCAGCCTTGAACGTCACGGACGCCATCCTTTGCGGGTGCAGCGGTCTATGCCGCGCAGCTTGGCAAGACGCGATTTCCCGTCCGTTGCCCGAGTGTGAACCCCGTGTTACCGAGGTTCCCTGCGTTAAAAAGGGCGCCTTGTGGGGACTCGTCACACGTTGCCCTTGAGGAGTCTCGTCACACGTTCCCCTTGAGGAGTGCGGAGAACCCGGCGGCCCGGATGCGCCGCACCAGCTCCTCCCGGGTCGCCCCCAGCGCCTCGGCCGCCCGGGACAGCTCCCAGTCCGCGCCCGCCAGGGTGTGCAGCAGGTGGCCGCGCCGGATCTGGGGGTCGGAGAGCCGGAACGTCTTCAGATAGGCGACCCGCCCCTTGTGGTCGGTGATCGTCTCCCCGATGTGCTGCCCGCTCCCGTCCCGGACGAACGGCGGCAGGAACCGCCACAGGGTGAACGACCCCATCCGGTACACCCGCTCGAACCCGTACGAGGAATCCAGCAGCTCCCGCGCGAACAGCCCGTCGTGCGCCTCCGCCCACGCCCGCTCCTGCCCCAGCGCCGCCGCCCGCAGACCGGCGAGCGTACGGATGTGCTCCTCGCCCCCGATACGCGCCCCGAACTCCGGCACGGGCGCCCCGTACAGCCCGTACTGGTGCACCAGCTCCCCGTATAGGTCCTCCACCAGCGAGGCGTGCAGCAGCCGGTAGTCCTCCGGGTGCGGCACCACGAACGCGGCGGCGAGCGCGTCGGAGACGTACACCATCACCCCGCACTGGTCCGGGTGGATCTCGAAGACCCGCAGCGCGTCCCCGAGCCCGCGCACCGACCACCCGAGGTACGTGTCCTCCGCGCGCGGCGAGAGCCCTGCTTGCAGCGCCCGGCGCGACCACTCCTCCCAGGCGGTCGACGGCCCGCCGAAGTGCAGCGCGAGGTAGCCCTCCAGGGCCAGGTGGAGCGGCAGGAACCGCAGCCGGTCGCCGGGGCGCCGCTTGGCCGTGCGGTGGTGGGCGAGCCGGGGCAGCCGGACGGTGCGCGCGGCCTCCAGCCCGCTGAACTGGGTCCCGTACGCGGCCGACTGCCCGCCCCCGTCCCGCGCGTCGGAGCCCTCGCCGGACCAGTCGGCGACGAGCCCGTGAGGGATGTACGAGACGTAGTGCGTACGGTCGTCGAGCTCGACGATCCCCGCACCGAGCCCCTCGTACACCTCCCGGTGCAGCCGGAGCCCGGCGACCGGCTCCTCCCGCACGAGGGGCACGAGCCGGACCCCGCCCCAGACCTGCGAGGGCCGGGTGGTGAGCCCGGTCAGCTCCAGCCGGTTCACGACACCGCCTCCCGTCCGGGCCGCCCGTCTCCGACGGCCCCTCGATCTCCCACCTCTGCTCCCACTCCTGCTCCCACTCCCGCTCCCAGGAACCGCGCCACCCGCCGGTCCAGATACGCGTGCAGCTCTGCCGCCCCGGCCCGCCCCTCCGCGAACCGGGCGATCTCCACCAGCGCGGGCAGATCCTCCGCATCCCTGATCCCGGCCGTCGGCACCCCCGCCGCCAGCCGCCGCACGTCAAACCCCTCGCTGTCGTATACGGGGTTGACGTGCACCACGGCCGTCCGCCGCCCCGGGTCCAGCCGTCGGCGCCACACCCGCAGCACCTCGCCCGCGAGCCCCGCCGGGGCGTTGTCCCAGCCGTCCGAGACGATCACCAGCCGGTCCGGCACCGCGCCACCCGGACCGGGCTCCAGCGCGTCCAGGACCCGCATCCCGAGCGGGGTCGGCCCCCACGGACGTACGAGCAGGGCGTCGCCCCGCCCCGAGGTCCACACCGCCCGGTACGCACCCGGCGCGGCGAGCGCCTCCAGCAGATAGTGGCAGGCCAGGGCCACGGCGAGGGGCCGCCGCCGCTTCTGCCCCGACCCGGACGAGGAGAAGCTGTCGTCCAGCACCGCGTGCACCCGCCCCCAGCTCCCGGCATGCCCGCCGGCGGCCCGGCGCGCCGCCGTGCGCAGGGCACCGGTCAGCTCGGCGCGGCGGGCGGCGCGCTGCGCGAAGGGCAGCGCGAGGACGTACAGCGCCAGCCGGGTCAGTGGCATCACGGCCAGATCGACATCCGGCCGCCGGTCGCCCACCGCCCGCTGCTCCTGGGTGCGCAGCCGCTCCAGCCGGGTCATCCGGGGCGCCGCCCGCTCCAGGAAGACGGCCCGCTTCATCCCGTGCCGCGCCGCGAACCCCTCCGCGACGCTGAACGGCAGCTCGGCCACCGCCCCCTGCTCGTAGTGGGCGCGCCGCCAGGCGTCCAGCAGCGGGTGCCCGTAGCGCGGCAGCTTCCCCGGCCGGAACAGGAACGCCCCCACCTCGGCCATCCGCGCCGGTCCCTCGGGACAGCGCAGATGGACATGGCGGGCGGCCGTCTTCACCCCGCTCCGGTACTTCACCGCGTCGTGCCCCAGATCGGGCCGGGCCGCCAGCCAGTCGCGCAGGATCGCCCGGGTACGCCGGTTGTTGATCCCGGCCCGGCGCACCTCGCCGAAGAGGCGGTAGACCCGCTGCGGCGGCAGCAGCGCCAGCCGGGCGGCGATCAGCCGCCCCTCGGCCCGCCGCTCCTCGGTACTCGCCTCGCCCGCGGTCTCCAGCAGCCCGAGCACGATCCGGGCGGCGTTGTGGTCGTTGATGTCGAGAGCCAGGCAAGCGGCGTACACACGGCGGTAATTGACCCGTACGTACGTGTGCAGGAAGTCCAGTGACAGATGCTGGCTGATGGCCCCGGAACGGAACTCGCGCTGTCCGGTCGCGGTGATCGCCGCATTCACGAAGAGCAGGAGGTCTTCGGCGGCGACGAGATCGGCAGGGCTTTCGGGCGTGTTCATGATTCCCCCGGTGGACGCAGACGCCGACCGGGGAATGGAGGCGCGAACAACGAAATCATCGCTTGACAGGCAAGTCCCGGAAGTCGCAGCCGAAGTCCCGCGGCCGGCTCGGAGAAGGTATCCGGACGGGCTCCTTCTCTGCCACCGCATTAGCAGACGGCACCCGAGGGCGGATTCGGTCACACCGCGCTTCGGCGGCGCCCGGGGACGGGGACAAGACCGGGCGCATCGCCTTCACCGGCACGGTCGGTCACCGGGCGGCATCGCCCTCACCGGCACGGCAGGTCACCGGGCACACCGCCTCCACCGGCACGGCCGTTGACCGGGCACACCGCCCCCACCGGCACCGCCGGTCACCGGGCGCACCGCCCTCACCACCACCGCTGCCACCGCCACCGGGCACACTGACCCCCATGACGACACCCGCCGCCCGCACCACCACCCCCACCGCCCCCCTGCGCATCGGCCTCCTCGGCACCGGCCCCTGGGCGCGCAACACCCAGGCACCCGCGCTCGCCGCCCACCCCGGTGTCGAGCTGACCGGGGTGTGGGGCCGCCGCACCGAGGCGGCGGACGCCCTCGCCGCCGCCCACGGGACCCGGGCGTACACCGGGGAGGCGGGGATCGACGCGCTGCTGGAGGCGAGCGACGCGGTGGCCTTCGCGCTGCCGCCGGACATCCAGGCGCCGCTCGCGGTCCGGGCGGCGGAGGCGGGCTGCCACCTCCTGATGGACAAGCCGGTGGCCACCACGGTCGAGGGGGCGCGGGCGGTCGCGGAGGCGGCGGCGGGGGCGGGCGTCGCCTCGGTGGTCTTCTGCACGCTCCGCTTCGCGCCCGAGACCGTGGCGTGGATCGCGGAACAGGCGGCGGTGGACGGCTGGTTCACCGCCCGCGCGCAGTGGCTGGGCTCGCTCTACGCGGCGGGTACGGCCAGCGAGTACGCCGACTCGCCGTGGCGGCGCGAGAAGGGCGGCCTCTGGGATGTCGGCCCGCACGCGCTCTCGGTGCTGATCCCGGTGCTCGGCGAGGTCACGGAGCTGACCGCCGCGCGCGGCCCCGCCGACACCACCCACCTGATCCTGCGCCACACCTCCGGCGCGTCCAGCACGGTGACCCTCGGCCTGTCCGCCCCTCCGGCGGCGGCGGGCCTGGACATCGAACTGCGGGGCGAGCACGGCACGGTCGCGATCCCGGGCTGGGACGGCGCGGAGACGGCGTTCCGGGGAGCGGTGGACGCGCTGGCGGAGTCGGTACGCACGGGGGTGCCGCACCCCTGCGACGCCCGCTTCGGCCTCCGCCTGACGGAACTGCTGGCGGAGGCGGAGGCCCAGGCGGGCTGATCGGCTCGGGGCGGGTGACCGGCGAGGCACCCGCCACCTGGCGGCGGCCCCGCACAAGCCACGCCCACACGGGCCACGGCCACACCCACGCGGGCCACACCCACACGGTCGAGGCCACGCGAGCAACCCCCGCGCGAGCAAACCCCGTTCACCCCGGCGGCAGCGCCCGGCACAGGGCCTCCAGCGCCTCCGGGTAGGCGTGTTCGGAGGGGGTCGCGTACCCCACGACGAGCCCGTCCCGGGCGGCGGGATCGGGATCGGGGCTGCCTTCCCCCCTCGCGCCCGCCGCCGGTTCCTGACGCGTACGAGCGCGGGAGCCGCCCCCGTACGGGAGCACATCCGGCCGCCCGCCGGAGCCGCCCGCGTACGGAGCCACGCCCGGTTGCCCGCCGGAGCCATCCCCGTACGGGAGCGCGTCCGGCCGCTCCCCGGAGCCGTCCCCGTACGGGAACACATCCCCCTGCCCGCCGGAGCCGCCCCCGTACGACGGCGGTACGTCCGCCCCCAGCACGCCCAGCCCCGGATGCAGGTAGTCGGCGAGCCCCTCCACGGCCAGCCCCTGCCAGGCCGCCGCCCGTACCACCGAACGCTCCGTGCCCGGCGGCAGCTCCACCACCGCGTGCAGCCCCGCCGCGATCCCGGTGACCCGGACGTGCGGAGCGCGCTGCTCCAGGGCCGCCACCAGCTGGTCCCGGCGCCGCCGGTGGTGCTGCCGCATCCGGCGTACGTGCCGGTCGTACGCCCCCGAGCCGATGAAGTCCGCCAGCGTCAGCTGCTCGGTGGCGCTGGAGAACTGCTCGCGCTCGCCCTTCGCCGCGACGACCGGCGCCACCAGCCGCTCGGGCAGCACCATCCAGCCGATGCGCAGGGTGGGGGAGAGGCTCTTGCTGACGGACCCCAGCAGCACCACATGCTCCGGATCGAGCCCCTGGACGGCCCCCACCGGCTGCCGGTCGTAGCGGAACTCCCCGTCGTAGTCGTCCTCCACGACGAGCCCGCCCGTGGAGCGCGCCCAGTCGACCACCGCCGCCCGCCGCGCGGGGTGCAGGGGTCCGCCGGTCGGGAACTGGTGGGCGGGCGTGAGCAGCACCGCCCGGTCCCGGCGGGTCAGTTCGTCGACCCGGGCGCCGTCCTCGTCCACGCCCACCGGCCGGGTGCCGACGCCGTGCGAGGAGAGCAGCCCGCGGTGGAACGGCAGCCCGTACGCCTCCGCCGCCCAGGGCCCGCCCACCGTGTCCGCCAGCAGCCGCAGCCCGTGCGCGGCCCCCGAGCAGAGCACGATGCGTTCGGGCGAGGTCCGCACCCCGCGCACCCGGGCCAGATACTCGGCGAGCGCCTGCCGCAGTTCGGGCCGGCCGTGCGGATCACCGGGCCCGAACGCGTCGTTGGGGGCGGCGGAGAGCGCCCGGCGCGCGGAGGCCAGCCAGGCGGACCGGGGGAAGGCGGCGGGGTCCGGCTGCCCCTGGACCAGGTCGTGGACCGGGCGGGAGGGGCGTTGCGGGGTGCGCGGGCGGTGGGCGGGGGTGATGGGCGCGGCCCGCTCGGCGACCCGGGTGCCCGAGCCCTGGCGGGCGGCGAGCCACCCTTCCGCGACCAGCTCCGCGTAGGCGTCGGCCACGGTGTTGCGGGCCAGTCCGAGGTCGGCGGCGAGGGAGCGGTAGGGCGGCAGCCGGGTGCCGGGGGTGAGCCGCCCGCTGCGGATGGCCTCGCGGAGGGCGGTCATCAGGACGGCCCTGCGGTTGCCCGTCCCGGAGAGCTCCAACGGCAGATCGCTGCCCAGGATCTCCGCTGAATTGACCCATGAATCCGTCATGCGAGTGCACCCCGTAACCGGTCGCCTGTCCTCCTAGATTCGTACCCATGACGAGGCCCGAGAGCAAGTCGAACGACCGCGCGACCGCCGCCGCCCCCACCGTCCGGCCCAAGGCGCGCTCCGGTACCGCTCGGCTCGACTTCGCGAAGGCCGCCCCGGAGGTCTTCCGGGCGGTGATCGGCCTGGACGCGGCGGCCCGCGAGGGGCTGGACCCGGCGCTGGCCGACCTGGTCCAGATCCGGTCCTCGTACCTGAACCACTGCGCGCACTGCCTCCACATGCACACGACGGACGCGCGCCGGGCGGGGGAGAGCGAGGAGCGGCTGCACGCGGTGGGGGTGTGGCACGAGGCGCCCCACTTCTTCACGGAGAAGGAGCAGGCGGCCCTGGCCCTGACCGACGCGGTCACGCTGATCGCGGAGGCCGGGGTCCCGGACGCGGTGCACGGCCGGGCGGCGGCCCACTTCGAGGAGCAGGAGCTGGCCCGGCTGCTGGCCCTGATCCTCACTGCCAACACCTGGAACCGCATCGCCCTCGCCACGGCCAAACGCGCGGGCCCGCACGAACACTGACCCCGTACGCCGCTTCCGCCCCGGCCCGCGAACCCCGGGGCCGCGCGCCGGGGTTCGCGGCACACTGGCCACGGGATCAGGCTCCGGCCGCGGGGTCAGGCCCCGCGCGCGGGGTCAGGCCCCGCGCCCGAGCGCGTCCCGTACGGCTTCCTCGCTCCGTGCCACCACGGCCGTACCGTCATCGGCGGTGATGATCGGCCGCTGGATCAGCTTGGGGTGCTCGGACAGGGCGGCGATCCACCGCTCCCGCGAACCGGAGTCCCGCGCCCACTCCTTGAGGCCCAGCTCCTTGGCCACGGCCTCCTGGGTCCGGGCGATGTCCCACGGCTCGAGCCCGAGCCGCTCCAGGACATCCCGGATCTCCTCGGGCGAGGGCACGTCCTCCAGATAGCGCCGGACGGTGTAGTCGGCCCCTTCGGCGTCCAGCAGACTGACGGCGCCACGGCACTTGGAACAGGCCGGATTGATCCAGATCTCCATGGGGCCAAGGTTACGCGAGGGACCGCCGAAAACCCCTCTGGCCAGGGGCGATTGTCAGTGGGGGGCAGTAAAATGGAGGGAGTTCGTGAGGGTTCCACCACCCTGCCAGGAGGATGCCGAATGGCCGTTGCCGCAGCCACGACCGAGCCGCTCGACCGACAGCTCCCGATGCCCTTCCACCCACCGCTTCCCGCCCCTCCGGCGAAGAAGCGACTGCCCGCGGGCCGGCCCCGCGAGTGGTACGTCTCGCACAACCGCCGCCTCAAGGCCATGCGCCTGGCGATCGCCCTGCTCGACAGCGGGGTCTACCAGCCCGCCAGCGCGGGGAACCACCGGATACGGACCACCGCCGAGCGCCTGGGCATGCACCCGCCGTCCGACACGACCTGCCGCATGGTCCGCGCCCTGATCCGCTACGGCCGCTGACCCCCGACCCACTTCCCGTGCTGTGCCCCGGCCGGACCGCGAACCGTCTCGCCGGGGCACCGGCATGTTCCGGACCCGGAACCCACTGCACGTGGCGACGGCGAACGCCCCCGTCCACGGCAGGCCCCGCGCTGCCTCCTGACAGACGGATGAAGGAGGAGTCGGCTACCGCCCCTCCGTACCCCCGCCCCGCACCTCGTCCAGTGAGGTGCGCATGATCTCGGTGGCGCGGCCGAACCAGTCGGAGAGCACGGCGATCTCGTCGGGGGAGTAATCGGCGAACAGAGCGGCGAACCGCTGGTAGTTGGGCCCGTAGACCTCGAAGAGCCGGGCGGCGGCGGTCTCGTCGGCGACGACCCTGACCCGCCTGCGGTCGGCGGGGTCGCTCTGCCGACGGGCGTACCCGGCCCGTTCGAGCCGGGTGATGACGCCGGTGATGGCCCCGGTGGTGAGGTTGGCGCGCTGGGCCAGCTCACCCGCCGTGGCGGCCGTCCCGGTGCCCTGGGCCTCCAGGACGAAGCCCAGACAGGTCAGGTCGGTGATGTTGAGCCCGAGCCGTCCCGCGATGTCGTGCTGGGCGACGATGCCCAGCGCCATCAGCCGGTCCATCTGGGCGTGCGCCTGTTCCGGGGTGGCTTTCGCCCGCGGCTTGCCGTCCACGCAGAGAATCCCTTAGCATCTAAGTAACTTAGTTCGTGAGATAAAGCTCGTCCCGTTCAGCCTACTGTCCGGGCACCGGCCCCCAGGGAGAGTCATGAGTGCACACGGCCATGTCGACTTGGGCCACACCGTCGCAGGCTGGGCGGGCACGGCAACGGCGGTGCTGGGCTGCACGGTCACGGGCATCGCGGTGGTGGCGGTCTCCGCCCCCACGGCCCTGGCGGGCATCGGCATCACCGTCGGCGCCGCGCTGCTGACCTGGCTGCTCCACCTGGCGGGCTGGGGCAAGCCGAGCGGCCCCCGCCCCGAGAGCGAATGGCCCTGGCGGGTCCGCGACCGCGCCGCCCGCCGGGGCCACCCGGACTGCCTGGGCTGCCGCCTGGCGGGCCGGAGCGGACGCGCCCCCGAAAAGGCATCGAACGCCGTACCGGTTGCCTCTACTGTGACCGGATGACGACCGAGGCGATCATGCTGAAGGACGGCCCCGGCGCCGTCCGTCGCCCCGGGGCTGGGGGAGCACGATGAGCGACCTGTGGACCGGGGAGAAGGTACGCCTGCGGGGCATCGAACCGGCGGACTGGGAGGGCTTCCGCGCCCTGGCCCTGCACACCGTGGACGCCCGCAACGCCGACGTGGTCGAGCCCCCGCGCTCGGACGAGAGCTTCCGCGCCTGGGCCGCCGAGCGCGCGGCCCGCACGCCGAACCCCTCCGCGTACCAACTGGTCATCGAGACCCGCTTCGAGCACGCCTTCGTCGGCGCGGTATCGGTCGGCGAGACGGACGCCCGCGCGGGCCGCTTCCGTACGGGCATCGAGGTCACCCGCGAACACCGCCGCCAGGGCTACGCGGCCGAGGCCACCGAACTGGTCCTCACCTACATGTTCGCCGAACAGCGCAGCCACAAGTGCGAGGTGGAGGTCTACGCCTTCAACGACGCCTCCCTCGCCCTCTACCGCAGCCTCGGCTTCGTGGAGGAGGGCCGCCTGCGCCAGCACGAGTTCTTCGCGGGCACCTACCACGACGTGGTCCTGCTGGGCATCACGGCGGACGAGTACTGGGCGGGCCGGACGCGGCCTTCGCTGCGCTGAGGACGAGTCGGCTTCCGGCCGCCCGGCCGCCTGGAATCAGCCGGAACGCCCGGTCCGGCGGACACGGGCCGGGTACGCCCGCGACGATGCCTTGAGCGCACCGGACGACGGCTCGGGAGGCTTCGTGGGCAAGCAAGTCATGTGCGGATCTCGGCGGACGAAGACCGGCAAGCCGTGCCGGAATCCGGCGATGATCGGATACTCCCGGTGCCAGCTGCACCGGGGCGCGTGGACGCCCCCGCAGAAGAGGAAGACCAAGAAGCGGTAGCCGGACCCGGCCGTACACCCAGGTGCGGCTGTCCGGTCGATTCGGGACAAGGGAGACCCAGTGACCAGCTCAGTCCCGTGGCAGGAGAGCTTGTCCGAAGGCACCGAAGCGGTCCAGGACGAAGTGATCCGCTGGTACCGGCGGACGCCCGAGGGCCGGGCGTACATTCCGACCATGATCTGGGGCACCCTCCAGACGGAGGCGTACGCCACCGTGATCCTGGGGCAGGTCGTCGACTTCCTCGGGATTCCGGACGACGTGCCCGCAGGCGTGGCCAAGCGGATACGGCGGCAGCAGGTCCTGTACGACGGCGAGCACCGCTACGACGTCGTCCTCGGCGAGCAGGCCCTCTACACGAACATCGGCGGACCCGAGGTCATGCGGGAGCAGATCGACCGCATCCTCCGCGACCTCGCCCTGCCCTCCCTCACCCTCGGCATCATCCCCGCCTCAGCGCCCGTGGACATGCTCCCCGTCCATGCCTTCAGCCTGCACGGGGACGAGGTCCACGTCGAACTGGTCTCCTCGGGCGTGACCGTCACCGACCCCGCCGAACTCGACCTCTACCGCAAGGCGTTCAGCCGCCTGAGCGACGCGGCTCTGTACGGCGACGGGGCCGAGGAACTCCTGCGCAAGGCCCGGTCCTTCTGGAGCGGGGACCGGCACGGCTGACGGCACGGTTCGGGCACGGAACGGGCACGGAACGGCCGAGGGCCCCACCTCCGGGAGGAGGTGGGGCCCTCGGTGTCGACGCCGTGGTTTAGATGTCGAAGTACAGCTCGAACTCGTGCGGGTGCGGGCGCAGCTGGATCGGGGCGATCTCGTGCGTGCGCTTGTAGTCGATCCACGTCTCGATCAGGTCCGACGTGAAGACGCCGCCCGCCTGGAGGTACTCGTTGTCCGCCTCCAGGGCCTCGAGCACGGCCGGGAGGGACGTCGGGACCTGCTGGACGTTGGCGTGCTCCTCGGGAGCCAGCTCGTAGAGGTCCTTGTCGATCGGCTCGGCGGGCTCGATCTTGTTCTTCACGCCGTCCAGGCCCGCCATCAGCAGCGCCGAGAAGGCGAGGTACGGGTTGGAGGACGGGTCCGGGGCGCGGAACTCGACGCGCTTGGCCTTCGGGTTCGAGCCGGTGATCGGGATGCGCATCGCGGCGGAACGGTTCCGCTGCGAGTACACCATGTTGACCGGGGCCTCGAAGCCGGGCACCAGGCGGTGGTAGGAGTTCACCGTCGGGTTGGTGAAGGCCAGCAGCGACGGGGCGTGCTTGAGGATGCCGCCGATGTAGTAGCGCGCGGTGTCCGACAGACCGGCGTAACCCTGCTCGTCGTAGAAGAGGGGCTGGCCGCCCTGCCACAGCGACTGGTGGACGTGCATGCCCGAGCCGTTGTCACCGAAGATCGGCTTCGGCATGAAGGTCGCGGTCTTGCCGTTGCGCCAGGCGACGTTCTTCACGATGTACTTGAAGAGCATCAGGTCGTCGGCCGCGGCGAGCAGCGTGTTGAACTTGTAGTTGATCTCCGCCTGCCCGGCGGTGCCGACCTCGTGGTGCTGGCGCTCGACCTGGAGGCCGTTCTTGTCCAGCTCCAGGGAGATCTCGGCCCGCAGGTCGGCGAAGTGGTCGACCGGCGGGACCGGGAAGTAGCCGCCCTTGTAGCGGACCTTGTAGCCCCGGTTGTTCTCCAGCGCACCCGTGTTCCAGGCGCCGGCCTCGGAGTCGATGTGGTAGAAGCTCTCGTTCGCCGACGTCTGGAAGCGGACGTTGTCGAAGACGTAGAACTCGGCCTCCGGGCCGAAGTACGCGGTGTCCGCGATGCCGGTCGAGGCGAGGTACGCCTCGGCCTTCTTGGCGATGTTGCGCGGGTCACGGCTGTACTGCTCGCCCGTGATCGGGTCGTGGATGAAGAAGTTGATGTTGAGCGTCTTGTCGCGGCGGAACGGGTCCACCCGAGCCGTCGACAGGTCGGCGCGCAGCGCCATGTCGGACTCGTGGATGGCCTGGAAGCCGCGGATCGACGAACCGTCGAAGGCCAGTTCCTCGGCCGGGTCGAAGCTCGCTGCCGGGATCGTGAAGTGCTGCATCACCCCGGGCAGGTCGCAGAACCGGACATCGATGAACTTGACGTCCTTGTCACGGACGTAAGCCTGCACTTCGTCGGCGTTCTGGAACATCCAACTCCTCCTACTCCCGGCCCGAGGAGGGACGGGGTTGCAGCTCGTGGTGCGGCCAGTGCGGTGGCGCACGCTGGACCCGACCATAGGCAGGCGTGATTTCTCAAGCATGACCCATTTGTTTCGCCCAAGTTAACCGGGGCGGGGGTGGGCGGCATCTCAGCGGCTGTCTCCGCGCGGCTGTTTCCGTGCCCCGCCCGGCCGGAGGCAAACGTGGGCGCAGTACCGTGGACGGGTGGACAACAGGCAAGCAATCGGATCGTGGCTCTCGGGACCCCGCGCGGCGGCCGAGCAGATGGGCGCCGACTTCGGCTACCGCGGCGAGAGGCTCGGGCTGCCCGAGGAGGGGCCGGGGGCCATCGCGCCGCTCGGCCGCCGGTTCGGGGCGATCTTCATCGACTGGTCGCTCTGCATGGTGATCGCATACGGGCTGCTCGCCCGCGGTGACCAGCAGGCGGCGGGGAACTGGGCGCTCGGCATCTTCTTCCTCATGAGCGCCCTCACCGTCGGCACCATCGGCTGCACCCCCGGCAAGCGCCTCCTGGGGCTGCGCGTGGTCTCCGAGGACGGAGGCCGCCTCGGCTTCGTACGCGTCCTCGTCCGGACCGTCCTGCTCCTCCTCGTCATCCCGGCCCTCGTCTGGGACCGCGACGGGCGCGGCCTCCACGACCGGCTCGGCCGCGCCGTACAGGTCCGGATCTAGACAGAGGGGCCCCCACGCCGCGGCGTGGAACACGGCGGCCCCGGACCGTTCATCGGTCCGGGGCCGCCCGCGTACGTACGTCTCGATACGCCGTGCACGCCTGGTGCGCCTGCGGGGCGCGTCATGCGTCTGCCGGGTCAGCGCATCTTTCCGCCGCGCGGCATCCGCATGCCCTTGGGCATCGGACCCTTCGGCAGCGGCATGTTGCTCATGAGGTCGCCCATCGCGCGCAGCCGGTCGTTGGTGCTGGTCACCTGCGGGCCGGTCAGGACGCGGGGCAGCTTCAGCATCTTGGTGCGGACCTTCTTCAGGGGCACCTGGCCCTCGCCGTTGCCGACGATGATGTCGTGGACCGGGACGTCCACCACGATGCGGGCCATCTTCTTCTTCTCGGCCGCCAGCAGGCCCTTCACCCGGTTCGGGTTGCCCTCGGCGACCAGGACGATGCCGGCCTTGCCGACGGACCGGTGCACGACGTCCTGGCTGCGGTTCATCGCCACCGCGGGGGTCGTGGTCCAGCCGCGTCCGATCCGGTCCAGGACGGCGGCAGCCGCGCCGGGCTGGCCCTCCATCTGACCGAAGGCCGCTCGCTCGGCCCGTCGTCCGAAGACGATCGCCATCGCGAGGACGGCCAGGACGAAGCCCAGGATGCCCAGGTAGATCGGGTGGCCGATCACGAAGCCGATGCCGAGGAGGACACCGAACGTGGCGATTCCCACGCCCGCGACGATGAGTCCGATCTTGCTGTCGGACCGCCTGGTCATCTTGTAGGTCAGGGCGATCTGCTTGAGCCGCCCTGCGTTCTCGGCGCTGTTCGCGCCTTCGGTTTTTGCCTTCCTCGCCATGTACAGAAGTTTACGTGGCGAGGAAGCGACCTAGGAACGGTGGTCGGCCACCGCATCCAGCGCGTACTGGGTCTCCACCCGGTCCTTGGCGCGGCGGCGGTCCTCCAGGACGGCCGTCCAGGCGTTGCGGCGGGCGGTGCGCTGGCCGCTGCTCAGCAGCAGCGACTCGACGGCGCGCAGGGCGGTGGTGACGGACGGAAGGGCGTGGGCGCGGACCGGTGCGGCCTGCATGGTGTTCCCCCTCGGAGTGGATGCGCCCGGGGCGCGGACTGAGTACGGGAAGCGGTGACGGCGGCGGCCGCGGAAGCTGCCGCCGCGCGTGTACCTAGGGTCACTGTTCGGTGTTACCAGTGCGTGACCGGCCGGTCAAACACCAATGAACCCTTCATTCCGGCCCCTCGCACGCCGAAGCGGCCCGTACGCGTCCCTCACCTGCGGTGAGCGTACGAGCCGCCTCGGTCATGCGGTTACTGATGGGTACCGCCAGGTGAGCGGACTCACACAGCGGAGCCGTGCGGTGGGGCCCAGCGACCGGGCGCAGCGGCCTGGCTGCGGGGCCCGGCGACCGGGCTGCGGGCTCACACCGCCTGGGCGGCCGGCACGCTTCCGGCGACCGCGCCGCGCGCCTCCATCGCCTGCTGGAAGAGCCGGCCCGCGCGGTACGAGGACCGCACCAGCGGCCCCGACATCACGCCGGAGTAGCCGATCGCGTCGGCCTCGTCCTTCAGCTCGACGAACTCCATCGGCTTCACCCAGCGCTCGACCGGGTGGTGCCGTACGGAGGGGCGCAGGTACTGCGTAATCGTGATGAGCTCGCAACCCGCGTCGTACAGGTCCTGGAGCGCCTCGCTGACTTCCTCGCGGGTCTCGCCCATGCCGAGGATCAGGTTCGACTTGGTGATCAGACCGGCCTCGCGGGCCCGCGTGATGACCTCCAGGGACCGCTCGTAGCGGAAACCGGGGCGGATGCGCTTGAAGATCCGCGGCACCGTCTCCACGTTGTGCGCGAGCACCTCGGGGCGCGAGGAGAAGACCTCGGCGAGCTGCTCGGGGTCCGCGTTGAAGTCGGGGATCAGCAGCTCGACCTTGGTCGCGCCCGCCTCCCGCTCGGCGGTCAGCGTGTGGATCTGGCGCACGGTCTCCGCGTACAGCCAGGCACCGCCGTCCTCCAGGTCGTCACGGGCGACGCCGGTGATGGTGGCGTAGTTCAGGTCCATCGTGACGACGGACTCGCCGACCCGGCGGGGCTCGTCACGGTCCAGCGCCTGCGGCTTGCCTGTGTCGATCTGGCAGAAGTCGCAGCGCCGCGTGCACTGGTCGCCGCCGATGAGGAAGGTGGCCTCGCGGTCCTCCCAGCACTCGAAGATGTTGGGGCAGCCCGCCTCCTGGCAGACCGTGTGCAGTCCCTCGCCCTTCACGAGCGTCTGCAGCTGCTTGTACTCGGGGCCCATCTTCGCCCGCGTTTTGATCCACTCGGGCTTGCGCTCGATGGGGGTCTGGCTGTTTCGGACCTCCAGGCGCAGCATCTTGCGCCCGTCGGGTGCGACAGCGGACACTCCGGCTCCCCTTTGCTCTCTGCTGCGTTGGATTCGCGTCGGGTTCGCGTGGGATGCGCGAGCGATGCGCGAGGGATTCGCTTTGGATTCTTCGGCCAACCCCAGGGTACGCCCCCACATCGAACGGCCTTACGTCTGGCCAACCTGTGGCTGACGGGGCCTATTCCCAGGCTGGGCTACTGACCGGTACAGCCGGGGCCCTCACGCCGGGGCCGCGGCCTTCGGCTGCCCGACCGGCTGCCCGGCGGGCTGCTCGACCGGCTCCTCGGTCGCTCGCTCGGCCGACTGCCCGGCCGGCCGTTCGATCACGCGGGGCGCGAGCTCCGCGTTCTCCAGGATGTCCCGCAGGTGCTTCTCGGCGACCGGCAGCACCTCCTCGATGGTGATGTCCCGGCCCAGCTCGTTCGAGAGGGACGTGACCCCCGCGTCCCGGATGCCGCACGGCACGATCCGGTCGAACCAGGTGTTGTCCGGGTTCACGTTCAGCGCGAAGCCGTGCATCGTCACGCCCTTGGCGACCCGGATGCCGATCGCGGCCAGCTTGCGGTCCTCGCGGCGCTGGCCCGCGTTGGACGGGGCGTACTCGGGGCCGTTCAGCCGCGGGTCGAACTCCTCGTCCTGGAGCCTGGGGTCGAAGTCCAGCGAGAGCCCGCCGAGCGCCTGGCGCTGCTCGACCGGGTCGCCGAGCACCCAGACCCCGCTGCGGCCCTCGACCCGCGAGGTCTCCACCCCGAAGTCGGCGGCCGTACGGATCAGCGCGTCCTCCAGGCGGCGCACATGGGCGACCACGTCGACCGGGCGCGGCAGCTTCTGGATGGGGTAGCCGACGAGCTGCCCCGGGCCGTGCCAGGTGATCTTCCCGCCCCGGTCCACATCGATGACCGGAGTGCCGTCCAGCGGGCGTTCGCTGTCGGCGGTACGGCGGCCCGCCGTGTAGACGGGCGGGTGTTCCAGGAGCAGGCAGGTGTCCGGCACCAGGTCCTCGAACCGGGCCGCGTGCACCTCGCGCTGCTTCTGCCATGCCTCCTGGTACTCGACCGCCTCGTCGCCGAAGCCGAGACGGACGAACCGCAGCTCGCTCACGACAGATGCCTCCCTACGTCGGGCGCCGTGTGCCCGGGGGGTGTCCCCGGGATGGCGGCGCCCCGCACTGATCGCGCCCGCAACCACTGTACGACCGTCACCCGGCCGGCCCATCGGCAGGTGGAGAGCGGATCACCACCGGGGCGCCGCCGTCAGCTCGGTTCGCAATCCTCACACGATCGGATGAACGTGGAGCAAAGGGTGTCTCCGACCGCCCCGGCGGACGCTAAATTCGCGCCGTTCCCCAGGGGCTGCCCGGGCCCCCGAAGGCAGGAGACCGTACAGCTGATGTCGGAACGACCCCCGCAGCGCACGCCCAACCGCCGCCTCGCCTCACTCATCGCGGAAGCCGGGTTCTCCCACGCGGGCCTCGCCCGCCGGGTCGATCAGCTCGGCCTCGAACACGGACTGGACCTGCGGTACGACAAGACCTCGGTCACCCGCTGGCTCCGGGGGCAGCAGCCGCGCGGCACCACCCCCGCCCTGATCGCCGAGGTCTTCACCCGGCGGCTCGGGCGGCGGCTCTCCGCGCAGGACCTGGGCCTGGACGCCTGTGCCCCCGTCTACGCGGGGCTGGAGTTCGCGGCCACCCCCGCCGAGGCCGTCGACATCGTCAGCGGCCTGTGGCGCAAGGACTCCGGCACCCACACCGAGCTGCGCAAGATCGCGTTCACCCCCGCCGGTCTCGTCGTCCCCAGCCGGGACTGGCTGATCGGCCGCGCCGACGAGTGGGTGGCACGCGACGGCGGTGCGGACCGGCCGCCGGCCCCGCACCGCAGGCCGGGCGTCGGCACGGTCGGCGGCGCTCCGGGACGTACGGAACCGTTCCGTATGGAACCGGGGCGCACCGAACCAGGCCGTACGGAACAAGGCCGTACAGAACCTTTCCGTACCGAACCAGGCCGTACGGACGGCGCCCTGCGCACCGACCTCCGGGGCGCGCCCCGTCCCGGCGGCCCCGGCGGCCCCCTGCGCCCGGCCGGACGCCCCGCCCCGGGCGCCGCGCCGCCCGCCCCGGGGGAACCGTCCGGCGCGGACCGGACCGGCCCCGGAGCCGTATCCGGTGCGAGTACGGGTACGGGCGCGCTGCCCGTCGTCCCGCGCCAGCGGCAGACCGAGCGCGGCCCCGGCCAGCGGGTCAGCGGCGGGGACGTCTCCGCGCTGCGCTCGGTCGGTGAGCTCTTCCGCACCCTCGACCACACCTACGGCGGCGGCCACGCCCGCCAGGCGCTCGTGCGGTATCTGGAGCACGAGGCCGAGCCGATGCTCCGGGGGAGCTACGGCGAGACCACCGGACGCCGCCTCTTCGCCGCGGTCGCCGATCTGACCCGGCTGGCCGGCTGGACCTCGTTCGACATCGCCGCCCACGGCCTGGCCCAGCGGTACTTCGTCCAGGCGCTGCGGCTCGCCCAGGCCGCCGGGGACCGGGGCTACGGGGCGTACGTCCTGATCACCATGAGCCGTCAGGCCGTCTACCTCGGCCACGGCAGGGAGGCCGTCCAGCTCGCCCGCGTCGCCCAGCAGGGCATCGGCTCCGCCGCCCCGCCCCTCGTCCAGGCCCTGCTGCACTCGGTCGAGGCCCGCGGCCACGGCATCCTCGGTGAGGCGCGGGCCTGCACCGCCGCGCTGACCCGGGCCGAACACGCCCTGGAGGTGGCCCGCCCCGGGGACGAGGTCCCGCACTGGGCCCGCCTCTTCGACGAGGCCCAGCTCGCCCATGAGCTCGGCCACTGCCACCGGGATCTCCAGCAGTACCGGGCCGCCGCCCAGCACGCGGAGCGCTCGCTCCAGCTGCGTGCTCCGGCGTACGCCCGCAGCCGACTGTTCTGCCGGGTGGTGCTCGCCTCCGCCCGGCTGGGCCTCGGCGAGCTGGACCAGGCGTGCCAGCTGGGGGCGGAGGCGGCCCAGCAGGCGTCGGAGATGCGCTCGGTCCGGGCCGCCGAGTACGTACGCGCCTTCGAACGCAGCCTGGAGCCGTACCGGGACGCCGCGGCCGTACGCGGCTACCGGGACCGGGTCGCCGCGCTGGGCTGACCGTGGCCGGGCACCTGCCCGCGCGGGTTCCACGCCCTGGTGAAACCCGCGCGGGGAGGCGCCCGGGGCGGCGTACGGCGCGCGCAGGCGGAGCCCGTACGCCCCACGCCCCCACGTCCTACGGGGCCTGCACGTCCTACGCGTCCTGCGGCCCTTACGCCGCCTCCCGCAGTCCTGTGCCCTCCCCGTGCGCCGGGCGTACGCCCAGGTCGGTGAGGATCGCCTCGGCCGCCCGGCGCCCCGAGTGCAGCGCCCCCTGGACCGTGCTCGTGTCGCGGTGGTCGCCGCACACATACAGCCCGGCCAGCACCCGTACGGGCCGGTGCGGGTCGTGCGGGGCCTCCATCGCGGGGACCGCCTCCGGGTCGTGGTGGGCGGCCAGCAGCTCCCAGTCGTCCGTCGGCGTCCCGTACAGCCTCGCCAGATGCGTACGTACGGAACGGTCCAGGTCCGGCGGCGGGGTCCCGAGCACCGTCGAGGTGACCAGCGTCCGGCCCTCGGGGGCGCGCGAGGGGTCGACCTCGCTCATCACCGCCGTGTACGCCACCGGACCCGACCGGTCGCCGTCCAGCACCAGCGACCTGCCGGTCGGCGGCGGTACGGGCGCGGTGTGGTGGAGGACCGTCACCGGACGGAAGGCCGGTACCCGCAACCCCGGCAGCAGCTCGGCCGCGGCCCCCGCACCGGTCGCCAGCAGCAGGGAACGGCACCCCAGCTCGCCGTGCTCCTTGGTCCGTACGGTGGTGATGCCTGCGGCCGTGACATGCACCCCGGTCCGTACCGTGCCGGGCGGCAGCGCGGCGGCCAGCAGATCGGGCAGCGTTCCCGAACCGCCCGCCGGTACACACAGTCCGCCCCGCGCATAGTCGCGCAGCGCCAGATCCGCGCACCGGCTCGACGTGGTGAGGCCGGGATCGCCGAGCAGCGCGGAGAGCAGCGGGCGCAGGACGCCGTCCACCGTACGGGCGGGCATCTGGCCCGCCGCCAGCGCGGCCAGCGCCGTCCGCTCGGGGCGGGCCAGCAGCCGGGCCGTCGGAGTGGCGGCCAGCCGGGAGAGCGCCGCGCCGAGCCGGGCCCGGTCGATCGCGTCGGAGACCGTACGGCTGTTCCTGAGCCCGGTGCTTCTGAGTCCCGCGCTCCTGAGTCCGGTGCTCTTGACTCCTGTGGTGCCGGGCTCGGCGCCTCTGCCGCCGAGGCCCGCCCGCGAGACGAGCCGCAGATCGCTCCCGGACCCGCCCGGCGCGAGGTGGGGGGCGCTCGACCGGGTGCGTACGGCTCTGAGTGCGCCCCTCGCGCTCCGTAGGTCGGCGGTGCGATGGCGGCGGCCCTCACTGTGCACCAGCACCCCGGGGGCGAACTCCCGGAGTTCCGGGGTGCCGAGCCCCGGGGTGCCGGTCAGCTCCGGCCAGGAGGCGCAGAGCAGGGGGCCGAGCAGGTCGAGGCGGAAGCCGTCCACCTCACGGGTGGCCAGCCGGCCGCCCACGGTGGGGGCCGCCTCCAGAACACTGACGCCGACCCCTGCCCGGGTCAGCAGATGGGCCGCTGACAGGCCGGCGATCCCGGCCCCGATGATGATCACGTCCGCGTGGTGTGCCGTGCTGCGCACAAGCCCCTCCCCGAGTCGGTGCGACTGGTGGGGGGCTCTTGCCCCCAACAGGTCCCCGGAATGCCGGAGTTCGCATCGAGGTTAGGAGGATGGCTGATAGTGAGTCAGACGCGCGTGGCCGGGGGCACCGGGGCACGGGGTCGCACACGGGCCGCCGCGTACGGGCAAAGGCGCTCCGGCAAGGCCGGTACGGCTACGGATACGGGTAGGGGTACGGCTCAGCGCAGGGCCGCGCGGATCGCCGCGTCGATGCCGGGGAAGGCGAACGAGAAGCCGGAGTCCAGCAGCTGCCCCGGGATCACCCGCTGACTGCCCAGCACATCGCCCGCGAACTCCCCGAGCGCGATCCGCAGCGCGGGCGCGGGGGCCGTGAACAGGGTCGGGCGGCGCAGGACGCGGCCCATCGCGGCGGTCACCTCGGCGTTGGTGACGGGGTCGGGCCCGGTCAGGTTCACCGGTCCGGTCAGCGACTCGGTGTCCAGGATGTGGCGCAGGGCCGCGACATGGTCGTGCAGGGCGATGAAGCTCCAGTACTGGCGGCCGTTGCCCATCCGCCCCCCGAGCCCCGCCTTGAACAGGGGGAACAGACGCCCCCACGCCCCGCCCTCACGGGCCACCACCAGGCCGGTGCGGGCGTGCACCGTGCGGATGCCCCGCTCCTCGGCGGCGGCGGTCGCGGCCTCCCACTCCTCGCAGACGGAGGGCAGGAAACCGGCCCCGGGCGGTGCGGTCTCGTCCACGGCGCGGTCTCCCGTATCGCCGTAGAAGCCGATGGCCGAACCGGAGAGCAGCACCTGCGGCGGGGTGTCGAGCGAGGCGACGGCCTCGGCGATCGCGGCCGTGCCCAGCACCCGGCTGTCGCGGATCTCCCGCTTGTAGGCGTCGGTCCAGCGCCGGTCGCCGACCCCGGCCCCGGCGAGGTGGACGACCGCGTCGCAGCCCACGAGCCCGGCCACGTCCACGTAACCCCGCTTGGGGTCCCACTCCACCTCGTCCCCGGACCGGGCGGGCCGCCGCACCAGGCGGGCCACCTTGTGCCCGTCGGCGCGCAGCGAGCGCACGAGCGCCGCTCCGATGAGTCCGGACGATCCAGTGACGGCGATACGGGAGGTCGGCATGGTGCCATCCTGCCCCACGGATTACGGGAAACACGGCAGTGGATACGGGGGAAAACACCATGGATCGCGAAGAACCCGGCGTGGGACAGTGACGTCATGTCCGCAACCGTCCTTCGTTCCGTATCCGTACGACCCGCCCGGCCCGCCGACGAGGAGGCGCTCGGGGAGCTCGACCGGTCCACCTGGTCGACGCTGCACGCGGTGGTGCCCCGGCCGCAGCCGCCGTACGAGCCGTTCTTCGACGAGCGGCACCGGCCCGGGGACTTCCTGGTGGCCGAGGTCGAGACCGAGACCGAGACCGAGGCCGAGTCCGAGGCCGAATCCGAGGCCGGGTTCGGGACGGGGGCCATAACCCGGTCCGGGTCCGGGTCCGGTGCCGTGACCGGGTCCGGCGGGGCGCGCATCGCCGGGTACATACGCCTGGTCCCGCCCACCCCGCTCGCCAGCAACGCCCATGTGCGCCAGATACAGGGCCTCGCCGTGGCCCCCTGGGCGCGCGGGGCCGGGGTCGGGCGGACCCTGCTGCGGGCCGCGTGTGCCGAGGCGCGGCGCCAGGGGGCCAACCGGATCACGCTGCGCGTGCTCGGGCACAACACCCCCGCCCGGGCGCTGTACGCCTCCGAGGGGTTCGCCGTGGAAGGGGTGCTGAGCGGGGAGTTCTTCCTGCAGGGCCGCTATGCCGACGACGTTCTGATGGGGCGCTCGCTCACGCCCTGAGCACGGTGCTCTGAACACAGTGCGCCGTGAGCAGTGCGCCCGTAGCGCTGCACTCGGTGACCCTGTGCCCGGTAGCACTGCGTTCGGTGACCCTGCGTCCGGTGGCACTGCGCCCGGCCGCGGGGCGGGTCAGCGGGGCGCGAAGCGGTCCCACAGCTCCGGGTAGCGGGCGGACAGCGCCTCGTCGTCCTCGAAGTCGACCGGGGAGCCCAGCGGCTCGGTGGGCTGCGGCGGAAGTCCCAGATCGGGTGCGATCAGGCCCGTGAGCTGCTCGTACGCCTCGTCGGCCGCGTAGCCCAGCTCCTCGCCGTCCCCGTCGATCTCCTCGTCGAACTCCTCCAGCAGCTCCGCCAGACCGTCCGGGTCGTGCAGCGCCCCCTCGAAGACCTCCCGGCCCTGGCCGATCAGCCAGCACCGGAAGTAGTCGAAGGCGTCGTCGCTCGCCCCGCCGAGCAGGACGGCCGCCGCGCCCCACAGGTCCCAGCGGTAGGCGCGGTTGTAGCGGGCCTCGAAGTGCCGGGCGAAGTCCAGCACGGAATCGGGGTCGAGCTGCACCAGCCGTTCCACGAGCAGATCGGCCTGCTCCTCGGGGTCGCCCTCGGCGGCCTCGCGGGTGGTGTCGATGATCTCCCAGAACTCCGTCTCGTCCATCACGGGTACAGCATCCAGCCTGCCGGGACCACCCGCACGCCCAGACGGCGAAAAGAAGCCTTTCAGCGATACAGCTCGCGCAGGCGTTCGGCCGCCTCGGCGAACCGGCTCCGGAGGGACTCCGGTGCCACGACCTCCAACTCGGGACCCAGCGAAAGGAGCTGGCTGTATGCCACGTCCAGTGACTCCACGGGCAGGACGACCGTGCGCCACCCGTCCGGACCGGCGGGAGGGGCCTTCGCGAGAGCCTCCGCGGCAGCCGCCCGGTCGCCGGAGTACGCGAGCTGCCGCGCACCGCTATCGGACACCCGTACGGTTACCTCGGTCCGCAGGAGGGACCGGGCGAACTCGGCGGCCCGTGTCTCCCAGAACGCGGGCAGATCGAAGGTCTTGTCCCGCTCGAAGCGGGCGTCGGCCGGTTCCACCGAGGTGAACCGGTCGACGCGGTAGACGCGGAAGTCCTCGCCCGCCCGGGCACAGAGGTACCAGACCCCGGCCTTGAGGACGAGGCCGTACGGAGCGAGCTCCCGCGCCACCTCCGTACCCTCACGGCCGTGGTCGCGGCCCCCGCCTCTGCGGTAGCGGGCCCGGACCAGGCGGTCGTCCCAGACGGCGTCGGCGACGGCGGGCAGGAAGTCGGGGGTCTCCGGCTCGGAGTACCAGGACGGGGCGTCCAGGTGGAAGCGCCGGGCGGCGGAGGAGGAGGCGTCGCGCAGGGAGGGCAGCAGGGCGGCCGAGACCTTGAGCCGGGCGGCCGACGCCGCGTCCTCCAGGCCCATCTCGCGCAGCGCCGAGGGCAGCCCGGAGAGGAACAGGGCCTCCGCCTCGTCCCGGGCGAGGCCGGTCAGCCGGGTGCGGTAGCCGCCGATGAGCCGGTAACCGCCCGCCCGGCCGCGCTCCGCGTAGACCGGGACACCCGCCTCGGAGAGCGCCTGCGCGTCCCGGGTGACCGTACGCTCCGACACCTCCAGCTCGGCCGCCAGCTCGGCGGCGGTCATGGCGGGTCGGGACTGAAGAAGGAGGACCATCTTGATCAGCCGGGCAGCACGCATGGGCCCATTGTGGTGGCAGCGGCAGCACACGGCCGCCGATGCCGAACCCCCGGCCGCCGGGGCGGGCGCGTTGTCGGACGCGTTCGCCCCGGTGACCGGGGGCAGGGCCGGCAGGGACCGGCGTGGGAGCGGGGGCTCAGAGGCCGTAGCGCTCCCGGGCCTCCTTGACCGCCGAGGCCGGGAGCTCGCCGCGCTTGGCGAGCTGGGCCAGCGAGGCGACGACGATCGACTGCGCGTCGACACCGAAGTGGCGGCGGGCCGCCTCACGGGTGTCGGAGAGGCCGAAGCCGTCCGTGCCGAGCGAGGACCAGTCCTGCTCCACCCACTGGCTGATCTGGTCCGGGACCTGGCGCATCCAGTCGCTGACCGCGAGCACCGGGCCCGGCGCACCGGAGAGCGCCTGGGTCACGTACGGCACCCGCTGCTCACCGCGGAGCAGCGCCTCGTCCGCCTCCAGCGCGTCGCGGCGCAGCTCGCCCCACGAGGTGGCGGACCAGACGTCGGCCGTGACACCCCAGTCGGCGGCCAGCAGCTCCTGGGCCTCCAGGGCCCAGTGGATCGCCGTGCCGGAGGCCAGCAGCTGGAGGCGCGGCGCGTCCGCCGTGGCGGGCGTGCCCTCCTTGAAGCGGTACAGGCCCTTGACGATGCCCTCCTCGACGCCCTCGGGCATCGCGGGCTGGGGCTTCGGCTCGTTGTAGACCGTCAGGTAGTAGAAGACGTCCTCGGCGTCGGGTCCGTACATCCGGCGCAGACCGTCCTTGACGATCACCGCCACCTCGTACGCGAACGCCGGGTCGTAGTTGAGCGAGGCCGGGTTGGTGGCCGCGATCAGGTGCGAGTGGCCGTCCGCGTGCTGGAGGCCCTCACCCGTCAGGGTCGTACGACCGGCGGTGGCGCCGACGATGAAGCCCTTGCCGAGCTGGTCGGCGAGCTGCCACATCTGGTCGCCGGTCCGCTGCCAGCCGAACATCGAGTAGAAGATGTAGAACGGGATCATCGTCTCGCCGTGCGTCGCGTACGACGTGGCGGCGGCGATGAAGTCGGCCATGGCCCCGGCCTCGGTGATCCCCTCGTTGAGGATCTGGCCGTCCTTGGCCTCCTTGTAGTACATCAGCTGGTCGCGGTCGACCGGCTCGTACGTCTGGCCCAGCGGCGAGTAGATACCGGCCGACGGGAAGAGCGACTCCATACCGAAGGTACGGGCCTCGTCCGGGACGATCGGCACCCAGCGCTTCCCGGTCTCCTTGTCCCGCATCAGGTCCTTCACCAGGCGGACGAACGCCATGGTGGTGGCCATCTCCTGCTTGCCGGACCCCTTGTACAGCGCCTTGAACGCGCGCTCCTCGGGCTGCGGCAGCGGCGCCGAGGCGTGCATCCGGCGGGCCGGGGCGGGACCGCCGAGAGCGGCGCGGCGCTCCTGGAGGTAGCGGACCTCGGGGGAGTCGGCGCCCGGGTGGCCGTAGGGGACCAGCCCGTCCTGGAAGGCGCTGTCGGGGATCGGGAGGCCGAGCAGCTCGCGCATGCCCTTGAACTCGTCGATCGACAGCTTCTTCATCTGGTGGTTGGCGTTCTTGGACTCGAAGCCCTTGCCGAGCGTGTAGCCCTTGACCGTCTGGGCCAGGATCACCGTCGGCGCGCCCTTGTGCTCCACGGCCGCCCTGTACGCCGCGTACACCTTGCGGGCCTCGTGGCCGCCGCGCGAGGTGTAGAAACACTCGGCGATCTTCGCGTCGGTGAGCAGCTTCGCCAGCTCGGCGAGGGCGGGCTCGGCGCCGAAGAAGTGCTCACGGATGTAGGCGACGTCACGGGTGGCGTACGTCTGGAACTGCGCGTCCGGGACCTCGCGCAGGCGGCGCAGCAGCGCCCCCTGGGTGTCCAGCTGGAACAGCTCGTCCCAGGCGCTGCCCCAGAGCGTCTTGACGACGTTCCAGCCTGCCCCGCGGAACTGCGCCTCCAGCTCCTGGACCACGCGGAAGTTGGCGCGGACCGGGCCGTCGAGCCGCTGGAGGTTGCAGTTGATGACGAAGGTCAGGTTGTCGAGCTGCTCACGGGCCGCCAGCGCCAGGGCGGCGGTCGACTCGGGCTCGTCCATCTCGCCGTCGCCGAGGAAGGCCCAGACGTGCGAGTGGGAGGTGTCCTTGATGTTGCGGTTGGCCAGATAGCGGTTGAAGCGCGCCTGGTAGATGGCCGAGAGCGGGCCGAGGCCCATCGACACGGTGGGGAACTCCCACAGCCAGGGCAGCCGCCGGGGGTGCGGGTAGGAGGGCAGGCCCTGGCCACCGGACTCCTGGCGGAAGTGGTCGAGCTGCTGCTCGCTGATCCGGCCGTCGAGGAAGGCGCGGGCGTAGATGCCGGGGGAGGCGTGGCCCTGGATGTAGAGCTGGTCGCCGGAGCCGTCCCCCTCCTTGCCGCGGAAGAAGTGGTTGAAGCCGGTCTCGTAGAGCCAGGCCGCCGAGGCGAAGGTGGCGATGTGGCCGCCCACCCCGTACCGGGCGCCACGGGTCACCATCGCGGCCGCGTTCCAGCGGTTCCACGCGGTGATCCTCGACTCCATCTCCAGATCGCCGTCGAACGCGGGCTCGGCGGAGGTCGGGATGGAGTTGACGTAATCGGTCTCCAGCAGCTTGGGCAGCGCGAGACCGGCGCCCTCGGCGTGCTGCAGCGAGCGGCGCATCAGGTACGCGGCACGGTGCGGGCCGGCGGCCCGGGTGACGGCGTCCAGGGAGGCCGCCCATTCGGCGGTCTCCTCGGGGTCGCGGTCCGGGAGCTGGTCGAGCTCGCTCGGAAGCTTTCCTACGGGGTCGGTCATGATCGCCGCCTTCCGGAGAGGAGGGGGGTGGAGAAGGCCCTATCTGGCAGGACAGAGCGATGGGGCCGGTGGGCCCGCGAAGTGAACTGTAAGGCGCTGATCGATGATCGATCAAAGGATTGAAGGCAAAACTTCTCGATACGAAGAAAAGTGGCATGCGGTGCCTCGAAACGGGGCACGGAGTGACGCGAAATAGCGCGCAAAAAGGGCGCTGACCTGCACGGAAGAGCAGGTCGCGCGCCAGATGATCGGAGCTTGCCGGTCAGGTCAGGCGCGTGGTGCGCAGCCCAGTACGTGCGCCTTCACCAAGGCGCCGATCTGTGGGTCATGGGCGAGGAACGCGTCGACGAGCGCCTGGTGCTCCTCCGCGTACGACTTCTGCACCGTGCCCAGCCAGCGGATCGACAGGGCCGTGAACACCTCGATGCCGAGCCCCTCCCAGGTGTGCAGCAGCACCGCGTTCCCGGCGGCCCGGACCATCTCCCGGTGGAAGCCCACCGTGTGCCGCACCTGGGCCTCGCCGTCCGCCAGCCGGTCCGCCTCGTACAGCGCCGCCACATGCGGGGCCAGCGCCGAGCAGTCCTCGCCGAGCAGCGGGGCCGCCAGCTCCGCCGCGATCTGCTCCAGTCCGGCCCGTACGGGGTAGCTCTCCTCCAGGTCGGCGGCGGTCAGGTTGCGGACCCGGACGCCCTTGTTCGGGGCCGACTCGATCAGCCGGAGCGTCTCCAGCTCGCGCAGCGCCTCGCGCACGGGCGTCTGGCTGACCTCCAGCTCCGTGGCGATCCGGCGCTCCACGATCCGCTCGCCCGGCTTCCAGCGCCCGCTGACGATCCCCTCCACGATGTGCTCGCGGATCTGTTCGCGCAGCGAGTGGACGACGGGCGGGGTCATGGAGAGCTCCTTCAGGGCAGACCTGTGCTGCCTACATCATCACGGCCGTACGGGCGGCGGCCGGTGGTGTTTAGACAATACGGCGGCGCCCCCGCCCGGAAGGTGTTCCGGACGGGGGCGCCGCTGGTGAGGCTGGTTACAGCCGGAGCGTTCAGAGGCCGAGCTCGACCTCGAACTCACCGGCCTCCAGGATCGCCTTGACCGACGTCAGGTAACGGGCGGCGTCCGCGCCGTCCACCAGGCGGTGGTCGTAGGAGAGCGAGAGGTACGTCATGTCGCGCACCGCGATGGTCTCGCCGAGGTCCGGGTGGTCGATGACCACCGGGCGGCGGACCGTGGCACCGATGCCCAGGATGGCGGCCTGGTTCGGCGGCACGATGACGGTGTCGAACAGCGCACCGCGCGAACCGGTGTTGCTGATGGTGAAGGTGGCACCGGACATGTCGTCCGGCGTCAGCCCGCCACCGCGCGCCTTGCCCGCCAGCTCGGCGGTCTTCTTGGAGATACCGGCGATGTTCAGGTCGCCCGCACCCTTGATGACCGGGGTCATCAGACCCTTCTCGGCGTCCACGGCGATGCCGATGTTCTCCGAGTCGAAGTACGTGATGGTGCCCTCGTCCTCGTTGATCCGGGCGTTGATGACCGGGTGGGCCTTCAGCGCCTGGGCCGCCGCCTTCACGAAGAACGGCATCGGGGACAGCTTGACGCCCTCACGGGCGGCGAACGCGGCCTTCGCCTGGTTGCGCAGCTTCATCAGCTTGGTGATGTCGACCTCGAGGACCGAGGTCAGCTGGGCCTGCGAGTGCAGCGCCTTCATCATGTTGTCGCCGATGACCTTGCGCATGCGGGTCATCTTGACCGTCTGACCGCGCAGCGGGGACGCCTCCAGCTTCGGCGCCTTGGCGGCGGCATGGCCTCCGGCAGTCACAGCGGCGGGCGCCGGGGCAGCGGCGGCGGCCTTGGCGGCCTCCGCGGCGGCGACGACGTCCTGCTTGCGGATACGGCCGCCGACGCCGGTGCCCTTGACCGAGCCCAGGTCCACGTTGTTCTCGGACGCGAGCTTGCGGACCAGCGGCGTGACGTAGGCGCCGTCGTCACCCGAGGGCGCGGCCGGAGCGGCCGGTGCCGGGGCGGCGGGGGCGGGCTGCGCCGGAGCCGGGGCGGCGGGAGCCGACGGGGCCTGGACCGGAGCCGGAGCGGGGGCGGCCGGTGCCGGGGCGGGAGCCGCGGGGGCCTCCTGCTTCGGCGCCTCGGCCTTGGGGGCCTCAGCCTTCGGGGCCTCCTGCGCCGGGGCGGCGGGCTGCGCCGGAGCGGCGGCCGGGGCCGCGCCCGGAGCACCGATGACGGCGAGCTTGGCGCCGACCTCGGCGGTCTCGTCCTCGCCGACCACGATCTCCAGCAGCACACCGGCGACCGGGGCGGGGATCTCGGTGTCGACCTTGTCCGTGGAGACCTCGAGGAGGGGCTCGTCCTCCGCGACCTCCTCGCCGACCTCCTTCAGCCAGCGGGTGACGGTGCCCTCGGTGACGCTCTCGCCGAGCGCCGGAAGGGTGACGTCGGTGCCCTCGGCGGAACCGCCGGAGGCAGCCGGGGCCTCGGCCTTCGGGGCCTCCTGCGCCGGGGCGGCGGGAGCCTCGGCGGCCGGAGCCGGAGCCTCCTCGGCCGGGGCGGCAGGCGCCTCGGCGGCCGGAGCCGCGGCCTCGGCCGGAGCGCCGGAGCCGTCGTCGATGACGGCCAGCTCGGCGCCGACCTCGACGGTCTCGTCCTCGGCGACCTTGATGGAGGCCAGAACACCGGACGCGGGGGCCGGGATCTCGGTGTCGACCTTGTCGGTCGAGACCTCGAGCAGCGGCTCGTCGGCCTCGACGCGCTCGCCCTCGGCCTTCAGCCAACGGGTGACAGTGCCCTCGGTGACGCTCTCGCCGAGCGCCGGAAGGGTTACGGAAACCGACATGGTTTCAGTTGCTCCTTACGAAAATGCGGAAGTGGTCGGTCGTCGCGCCCGGAACGGGGATCAGTCGTGGGAGTGGAGGGGCTTGCCCGCCAGCGCCAGGTGCGCCTCGCCCATCGCCTCGTTCTGCGTCGGGTGGGCGTGGAGGAGCTGCGCGACCTCGGAGGGCAGCGCCTCCCAGTTGTAGATCAGCTGGGCTTCGCCGACCTGCTCGCCCATGCGGTCGCCCACCATGTGGACGCCGACCACGGCACCGTCCTTGACCTGGACGAGCTTGATCTCGCCCGCGGTCTTCAGGATCCTGCTCTTGCCGTTGCCCGCGAGGTTGTACTTGAGGGCGACGACCTTGTCCGCACCGTAGATCTCCTTGGCCTTGGCCTCGGTGATGCCGACGGAGGCGACCTCGGGGTGGCAGTACGTCACCCGGGGCACACCGTCGTAGTCGATCGGGACGGTCTTGAGGCCGGCGAGCCGCTCCGCCACGAGGATGCCCTCGGCGAAGCCGACGTGGGCCAGCTGGAGGGTCGGGACGAGGTCGCCCACGGCCGAGATCGTCGGCACGTTGGTCTGCATGTACTCGTCGACCAGGACATAGCCGCGGTCCATCGCGACGCCCTGCTCCTCGTAGCCCAGGCCCTGCGAGACCGGGCCGCGGCCGATCGCGACGAGGAGGATCTCCGCCTCGAAGGTCTTGCCGTCGGCCAGGGTCACGCGGACGCCGTCCTGCGTGTACTCGGCCTTCTCGAAGAACGTACCGAGGTTGAACTTGATGCCGCGCTTGCGGAACGCGCGCTCAAGAAGCTTCGAGCTGTTCTCGTCCTCGACCGGGACGAGGTGCTTCAGGCCCTCGACGACCGTGACCTCGGTGCCGAAGGACTTCCACGCCGAGGCGAACTCGACGCCGATGACGCCGCCGCCGAGCACGATGGCCGACTTCGGGACGCGGTCCAGCTTCAGCGCGTGGTCCGAGGAGATGATCCGGTTGCCGTCGATCTCCAGGCCCGGCAGCGACTTCGGCACGGAGCCGGTCGCCAGCAGCACGTGGCGGCCCTGGATGCGCTGGCCGTTCACGTCCACCGAGGTGGGGGAGGAGAGCTTGCCCTCACCCTCGATGTAGTGGACCTTGCGCGAGGCGACGAGACCCTGGAGACCCTTGTACAGGCCCGCGATCACGTCGTCCTTGTACTTGTTGACGGCCTCCATGTCGATGCCCTCGAAGGTGGCCTTCACGCCGAACTGGGCCGACTCGCGGGCCTGGTCCGCGATCTCGCCCGCGTGCAGCAGAGCCTTCGTGGGGATGCAGCCGTTGTGCAGGCAGGTGCCGCCGACCTTGCCCTTCTCGATCAGGGCGACGTCCAGGCCCAGCTGCGCTCCGCGCAGGGCCGCGGCGTACCCGCCACTGCCACCGCCGAGGATCACTAGGTCGAAAACGGTGCTGGCGTCGTTCGCCACGTCACGTCCTCCATGCATGTGCGCCGTACGCCGGGCCCCGTCGCTGGGGTGTGACCGGCCGGTCGGCTGGTGTTCGGCCGCTTTTGTCTTCGGCCCTGTGGTGGGGGCCCTGTCCTGCCGAGAACCCATCTTCGCACTTGTCGACGGCGGGCGGGACGCGGGGCCCGGGTCCGGGACGGATCATCGTCCGTACCGGAGGGTTACTGCTGCGTAGTTTCCTATGGATTCGACCGGTGTTCGTCGAGAGCGAAACCCTGTCTCCGGCGAAACCTGGTCTCCGGCGAAACCGGGTCTCGGGCGGAATCTCTCTCTTCTCTCCCGTTCAGCCCGGACAACACGTACGGCCCCGGACCTATGCCCGGGGCCGTACGGATCGCTCACTCAGCCCAGGTCGCCGGCGGCGGTGCGCTCGGCCAGCCGGACCAGGGTGCGGACGGCGGAGCCGGTGCCGCCCTTGGGCGTGTAGCCGTACGGGGCGCCCTCGTGGAAGGCCGGGCCCGCGATGTCCAGGTGCGCCCAGGCGATGCCCTCGCCCACGAACTCCTTCAGGAAGAGACCGGCCACCAGACCGCCGCCCATCCGCTCGCCCATGTTGGCGATGTCGGCGGTGGGGGAGTCCATGCCCTTGCGCAGGTCGGCGGGGAGCGGCATCGGCCAGGACGCCTCGCCGACCTCCTCGGCGATCTCGTGGATCGACGTACGGAAGGCGTCGTCGTTGGCCATGATCCCGAAGGTGCGGTTGCCGAGCGCCAGCACCATCGCACCGGTCAGGGTCGCCACGTCGACGATCGCGTCCGGCTTCTCCTCCGAGGCGCGGGTCAGCGCGTCGCCGAGGACGAGCCGCCCCTCGGCGTCGGTGTTGAGGACCTCGACGGTCTTGCCGCTGTACATGCGCAGTACGTCACCGGGGCGGGTGGCGTTGCCGGACGGCATGTTCTCGGCGAGCGCCAGCCAGCCGGTGACGTTGACCTTCAGGCCGAGGCGGGCCGCGGTGACGACGGCGGCGAACACGGCGGCGGCGCCGCTCATGTCGCACTTCATCGTCTCGTTGTGGCCGGCCGGCTTGAGCGAGATGCCGCCCGAGTCGTAGGTGATGCCCTTGCCGACGAGGGCGAGGGTCTTCTCCGCCTTCGGGTGGGTGTAGGCGAGCTTCACCAGGCGCGGGCCGTTCGCGGAGCCCTGGCCGACGCCGAGGATGCCGCCGAAGCCGCCCTTGACGAGGGCCTTCTCGTCGAGCACCTGCACCTTGATGCCGTGCTCCTTGCCCGCGGCGGTGGCCACGGCGGCGAAGGACTCGGGGTAGAGGTCGTTCGGCGGGGTGTTGATCAGGTCGCGGGCGCGGTTGATCTCCTCGGCCAGCGCGAGGGCGCGCTCGACGGCCGCCTTGTACGCCTTGTCGCGGGGCTTGGCGCCGACGACGGCCACCTCGGCGAGCGGCAGCTTGGGGCCGCTGTCCTTGGACTTGGCGTCCTTGGGCGCGAGCTTGTTCTCGCCGCCCTGGTAGGCGGTGAAGGCGTAGGCGCCGAGCAGGGCGCCCTCCGCGACGGCGGCGGCGTCCTCGACGGAACCGGCGGGCAGCGCGAAACCGGCCTTCTTCGTACCGGTCAGCGCACGGGCGGCGGTGCCCGCGGCGCGGCGCAGCACCTCGGCGTCGTACGCGTCCTCCTTGTCCGGGACCGGACCGAGCCCGACCGCGATGACGACCGGGACCTTGAGCCCGGACGGCGCGGGCAGCTTGGTCACTTCGCCCTCGGCACCCACGGCCCCCAGGGTCGCGAGAACGGAGGCGAGCTTTCCGTCGAACGCCTTGTCCACGGCCTCGGCGCCCGGCGCGAGAACCAGGTTCCCGGCCTTGGACGCGGCGGCCTTCGCGACGCCGACGACGAGTGCGTCGGCGCGCAGCGTCGCCGCACCGGCAGTGCTGAGAGTGAGAGCAGTCACGGTGGTGAAATCTCGCTTCCGTTGAGTTCCTGTTCGGCCGAGGGGTGGGGCGACCGTGCCCGGCGCATCGTAGACGTCTGTGCGACGTGCCGTGAACGAGCCTACGCGCGCCATTCGCCCGGAGTTACGGCGGCGGGCCGTTCCCGACCGGTAAGGCGGTCGGTTCCGGCCGCACGGACAACCGTTTTCCGCCGGTACGTCGGTGGGCCCGCGAGCCTTCACGGCGTCAGGACCGGGACGGTGCCCGCAGGTTTTCACGGCGCCGGGCCCGCGACCCTTCGCGGCGTCAGGGCCCGAGCGCCAGCACCACCAGGGCCGCCGTCGCCGCCGTCTCCGCCACCCCGCCGAACACGTCCCCGGTCACCCCGCCGAACCGCCGCACGCAGTGGCGCAGCAGGAGTTCGGCGGCGGCCAGGGCGCCGAGCACCGCGAGCGCGTGGTGCAGTGCCCCGTACGGGCCGGACACCGCGCCCGCCGCCCCGCACACCGCCACCGTCACCGCCGCCACGAGCACCGCCCGCCCCACCGGGACCGTGCCCGCCACCACCGCGCCGAGCCCCTCCGGCCGGGCCGCCGGGACCCCCTGACGGGACGCCAGGGTGAGCGCGAGCCGGGCGGCGACGGCCGCGACGACGGCCCCGAGCGCGCCCTGTGCCCAGCCCCCCTCCCCGTACAGCTGGAAGAGGACCGCGACCTGGGCCAGCAGGACCAGGAGCAGGGTGATGACACCGAACGGCCCAATGTCGGACTGCTTCATGATCCGCAGCGCGTCCTCGGCCGGTTTCCCGCTGCCCAGCCCGTCCGCCGTGTCCGCGAGGCCGTCCAGGTGCAGCCCTCGGGTGAGCGCGGCGGGCACCGCGACGGAGACGACCGCCGCGAGCAGCGGACCCGATCCGGCCAGCAGCGACAGCGCGCCGAGCGCGGCGGCGAGCAGGCCGACGACGAGCCCGGCGAGCGGGGCGCAGAGCATGCCGGTCCGGGCGGTCGCGCGGTCCCAGCGGGTCACGCGGACGGGCAGCGCGGTGAGGGTGCCGAAGGCGAAGCGCAGGCCATGGCTGTTCAGGGAGGTCACCGCGGGCAGGTTAGCCGCTCCCGCGCACGGATAGATTGGCCGAAGCGTCGGAAAAGCCGCAGAACTGACCACATCGGGAGCGGGTGGCATGGGTAACTGGTGGCACACCAACATCGCCGAGCCGGGCAAGCTCCCCCTGCTCCTCGCGCTGGCCGCCTTCGTCCTGACCTTCGCGATCACCCGCACGATCACGCGGATGATCCGCGCGGGGAAGGGCCCGTTCCGCAACATCACCCCGGGCGGCATCCACATCCACCATGTGGTGCCCGGGGTCGTGCTCACGGTGATCGGCGGCTTCGGCGCGGTGGCGGCCGGACGGCACGGGGTGGCCGCCGGGGTGTGCGCGGTGATCTTCGGGGTGGGGGCCGGTCTGGTGCTGGACGAGTTTGCGCTGATCCTGCACCTGGACGACGTGTACTGGACTGAGGAGGGCCGCCAGAGCGTCGAGGTCGTCGTGCTGACGGCCTCGCTGGTGCTGCTGGTCCTGGCGGGGTTCTCACCGCTCGGGGTGGACGACGTGACCGACGAGGAGCAGCAGGGCAGGCTCGGCGTCATCACCACGTACGCGATCAACTTCTGCTTCGTCCTGATCGCGCTGTTCAAGGGCAAGACCCGGATGGCACTGGTCGGCACCCTCGTCCCGTTCGTCGCGCTGATCGCCGCGCTCCGCCTCGCCCGCCCCACCTCGCCCTGGGCGAAACGGTTCTACCGCGACCGCCACCGGGCCCGCTCCCGGGCGGTGCTGCGCGCCTACCACCACGATGTGCGCTGGGCGGGCCCCCGCCGGAAGTTTCAGGACCTCATCGGCGGCGCCCCGGACCGCGTCCCGCCGCCGCCCGCCCGCAAGCCCTGACCGTCGGCCCGCCGCCCGCGCCACTCCCGTACGGTACAGACCACCAGGACGGCGGCGATGGCGGCCAGATGTTCCCGGCCCGCCAGGTTGTCCTTGACCAGGACCTCCACCACCATCGCGATCACCACCAGTGACCCGGTGAACCAGGCCCGGTGGGCGTGGCAGACGTACACCGCGAGCCCCACCACCGCGGCCGACGGCCCGGTGTCCACCACCTGCGCGTCCGAGGCCGGAAGCCCCAGGAACGCGTCCGGGCCGAGCGCGATGCCGACCCGGGCGTACAGCGTCCCCGCCAGCGTCGCCCCGTACGCCACCGCGAGGGTGCGCCACCGCCCCAGGCACACCTCCGCGATGCCGAACACCAGCAGGATCTGCGCCAGCGCACCCCACACCGGCAGATCGAGCGCGGGCACGAACAACGACAGCGGCGTACGCAGCAGAGCCAGCCACAGCGGGTCCTCGGCCCGCACTGCTCCCAGGGCCTGCACGGGGCCGTAGCCCCACGACTGGTTCTGGATCACCTGCACGGCCGCGGTCAGCGTCACCGCCGTCAGGGTCAGCGCGAGCGCCCGCACCCCGTGTTCGGACAGCCCCGTCCGTACGGTGGTGAGGAGCGGGCCCCACTCCCGCCGCGCGGCCCGGCGCAGCGCCGGGAAACGGCTCGTCCGGGAGCCGTTCGTCTCCGGGCTGCTCATCCGGGAGCGGCTCATCTGTGGGCGCCGGGACGCGCGCGGTGCAGCCACTTCGGCAGCCCCGGCGCTTCCAGGAACCCTTCGGCGCGGCCCGCCGCGATGGAGATGCGCGCCAGGTCGGCGCTCTTCTCGAACAGCATGAAACGTGGCTCCCAGATCGGTCGGTACTTGGCGTTGGCCCGGTAGAGCGACTCGATCTGCCACCAGCGCGAGAAGAAGCTCAGCAGCGCACGCCACAGTCTCAGCACCGGTCCCGCGCCGAGCCGCGATCCCCTCTCGAAGACGGACCGGAACATGGCGAAGTTGAGCGAGACCTGAGTGATCCCGATCTCGCCGGAGCGTTGGAGGAGCTGGATGACCATGAACTCCATGAGGCCGTTCTCCGCCTCGCGGTCACGGCGCATCAGGTCCAGGGAGAGACCGTGGGGACCCCAGGGGACGAAGCTGAGGAGCGCCCGCAGTTCGCCGCCCTTCCCGTCCCCCTCGCCCGCGTCCCGGCACTCCAGCATCACGCACTGTCCGTCCGCCGGGTCGCCGAGGCGGCCGAGCGCCATGGAGAAGCCGCGCTCGGTCTCCCCGTCGCGCCACTCGTCCGCGCGCCGGACCAGCTCGGCCATCTCCGCCTCCGGGATGTCCGCGTGCCGCCGGATCGTCACCTCGTAACCGGCCCGCTTGACCCGGTTGTACGCCTGCCGCACCCCGCGCATCGCCCGTCCGTCGAGCGTGAACTCCGCCGTCTCCACGATCGCCTCGTCGCCCAGCTCCAGCGCGTCCAGGCCGTGCCGGGCGTAGACCGTGCCCGCCTCCTCGCTCGCGCCCATCACGGCCGGAATCCAGCCGTGCTCGCGGGCCTCGGCGAGCCACGGCTCGATCGCGCCCGGCCATGCCTCGGGGTCGCCGATCGGGTCGCCGGAGGCCAGGGAGACCCCGCCGACCACCCGGTGGACCACGGCGGCCTTCCCGGTCGGCGACCATACGGCGCTCTTCTCCCGGCGCAGCGCGAAGTAGCCGAGCGAGTCCCTCTCGCCGTGCTTGTCCAGCAGGGCCCGCAGCTTCGCCTCGTCCTCGGGGGAGAGCGGGTCGACCGCCCGGCGGGAGCGGAACGCGGCGTACACGACGGCGATCAGCAGCAGCGTCGAGAGGACGTTGATGACGACATTGACCCAGCCGGGGGTGGTGATCCCGGGGAAGCGCGCGTCGTCGGCGGCCACCGAGACCAGCCGCAGCGCCCCGTAGCGCCAGCGGTCCAGGAAGGTGGAGCGGTGCTCGTCATGGGCGGTGTTGGTGACGGTGACCAGGGCCGTCGCGATGAGCGAGGTGACCAGCAGCCCCACCGCGGCGACCAGGGCCGCCAGCTTCGGGTTGGAGCGGTCGCCCTTGGCGTAGAACTCCCGCCGCCCCAGCAGCAGCGCCACGACGAAGGCGGCCGTCAGCGCCAGGGACACCCAGTTCTGGGCGTGCTGCCGGATCTCCGCGAAGAAGAACGCGAGGATCAGGGCCAGGAGCACCAGCCCGCCCAGGACCAGGTTCACGATCCAGGCGGCCCGTTTGCGCCGCCGCATCGTGACCGCCAGGAACAGGGCGATCACCCCGGAGGAGAACCCCGCGGTGAGCAGGTACGGCGTGAAGTAGTTCTCGGTGTTGTGGCGCCGCAGGTCCTGCCCGAGGGTGACCCAGACGGCGCTCAGGAAATTGATGAACGAGACGACGCGCAGGTACCAGATGGCGAACGCCGCACTGCGCCGGGACCGGACGGTACTGCGCCGGGCTGTCTCTTCGGCCGATCGAACCTCTCCCATGAGAAGTGATCATATGGCGCATTGCGGACATATGGATGTGCAGGCATATGCGGATGTATGAGGGTGGGGCGGCGGGCGTCCCGCAGGAGGCGGCCCGCCCGCCCCGGCCGCTCAGGTCGCGTCGAGGATCTTCGTCCCGTCCTCGGCGTCCTTGGCTGACTCCTCCGCCTCGTCCTCCTCATCAGCCGCCTCCGGCGTACGCTCCGGCAGCTCGGCGGCGAGCGCGGCGGCGGCCTGCACCAGCGGCAGGGCCAGCAGCGCCCCCGTACCCTCGCCCACCGTCACCCCGTGGTCCAGCAGCGGGGTCAGCGCCATCCGGTCCAGCGCCTTCGACTGCGCGGGCTCCCCGCTGACCTGCCCGGCCAGCCACCAGTCCGGCGCCCGGAACGCCGCCCGCTGCGCCACCAGCGCACAGGCCGACGCGACGACCCCGTCCAGGATCACCGGCATCCGCCGCACCGCCGACTGGAGCAGGAACCCCGTCATCGCGGCCAGATCCGCCCCGCCCACCGTGGCCAGCAGCTCCAGCTGGTCGCCCAGCACCGGCCGGGCCCGGCGCAGCGCGTCCCGGATCGCGGCGCACTTGCGCATCCAGGCCAGATCGTCGATGCCCGCACCGCCGCGCCCGGTCACCACCGAGGCGTCCGTACCGCAGAGGGCGGCGATGAGGGTGGCGGCGGCCGTGGTCCCGCCCACGCTCAGGTCGCCGAGCACCACCAGATCGGTACCGGAGTCGGCCTCCTCGTCGGCGATCGCCATGCCCAGGCGGACGGCCCGCTCGGCCTCCTCGGCGCTCAGCGCGTCCTCGACGTCGATGCGCCCCGAACCCCGCCGCACCCGGTGCCGTACGACGGACTCGGGCAGCAGCTCCGGATCGCAGTCGATCCCGGCGTCCACGATCCGCAGCGGCACCGCGAACCGCCGGGCCAGCACTGCCACCGGGCTCGCCCCGTCGAGGGCCGCCCGCACCAGCTCGTGGGTGGTGCCCGCCGCCCGCCCGGAGACGCCCAGCTCCGCCACCCCGTGGTCACCGGCGAAGAGCACCACGCGCGGCTGCTCGACGGCCCGGACCGGTACGGACTGCTGGGCGGCGCTGAGCCACTCGCCCAGCTCGTCGAGCCGGCCCAGCGCCCCCGGCGGGACGATCAGCCGTTCCCGCCGTTCCTCGGCGTCGCGCCGGACACCCCCGTCGGGGCGTTCGATCAGGTCGGAGAAGTCGTCCAGATTCACGGAGGTCTGCCTCGCGGGTCGTCACGTCGGTTTCCGGTCCGGGAACCCGGCGGCGGGCCCCTGCCGGGAACAGTACCGGTCGGCCCGGACGGCCCGGCCGGTACCGGTGACGCCCCTTCACCGACGCGGTGCCTGCGCGCGACGCTCTCTCACCGACGTAACACCTCCGCACACCTCCGCGCGAGGCCCCCTCACCCCCGCAACACCACCACCTGCCCCGCCACCACCAGCAGCACCTCCTCGCACTCCGCCGCCACCGCCGCGTTCAGCCGCCCCAGCTCGTCCCGGAACCGCCGCCCCGCCGGGGTCGCCGGGACCACCCCCGCACCCACCTCGTTCGTCACCAGCACCACCTGGCGCCGGGTCGCGCGCACCGCCGCCACCAGCTCCGCGACCCGCGTCCGCAGCGCCGCCTCACCGCCCTCCCGCCACCGCACGTCCTCCCAGGCGTCCACCCGGTCCATCGCGTCGGTCAGCCACAGCGACAGGCAGTCCACCAGCAGCGGCGGCCCGTCCGCCCCCAGCAGCTCCGCCACCTCACAGGTCTCCTCGGTCCGCCACGCGCCCGGCCTGCGCTCCCGGTGCAGCCCCACCCGCGCCGCCCACTCCGGGTCCCCCTCGCGGCGCCCGCCGGTCGCCACGTACACCACCTCGGGGAACGTCTCAAGACGCCGCTCCGCCTCCAGCGACTTCCCCGACCGGGCGCCGCCCGTCACCAGCACCCGGCGCGGCACGTCCGGCACCACCGGGTACTCGCCCACCACCAGCGTCGTCCCGTCCGGCACCGCCCGCGCCCCGGCCGCCGCGAGCAGCCGCTCCAGCGCCGCACCCGGCGGGGCGTCATGGTCCAGATGAACCGCGATCACCTCGGTGGCCGGGCCCACCCCGCCCACCGACCGCAGCCGCGCCACGGCGTCGGGGCGTCCGACCACATCGCAGACGACCAGGTCGTACGGCCGCTCGGCGCGCCCGTCGAGACCGGCGGGGGCACCCCCCGGCGGCAGGTACAGCAGCCGTTCGCCCTCCGGGGAGCTCACCTCGTAACCGGTCCCCGGCGCGTCCATCGGCACCGCCCGCACCCGGTGCCCGCTGATCAGCGTCAGCACCTGGCCGTCCGGCACCCGCCCGGCCGGAGGCAGCGTGGCGGGCAGCTCGACGGCGGGCCCGTCGTGCGGATGGGTCAGCAGCACCTGGCGTACCGCGCCCAGCGAGCGCCCCGCGCGGGCCGCCGCGAACACGGCCCCCGGGGTCAGATCGAGCAGCAGCGCGTCGTCGACCAGCAGGGCGGTCGCGGCGCGCGCCCACGGACCGCGGGCCGTCGCACAGGCCGCACAGGGGCAGGAGGGGCGCGGCAGCCCCTCGGGGGCTCCGGTGCCGAGCAGAGTCAGTTCCACACCTTGATCCTCCCGTGTCCCCACGCCGGGTGCGCGCCCGGCTAGGCTTCGGGCAGCAACGTGACCCGGGAGGCGCACATGGCGTGGACGTGGCGGTTCGAGAAGTCCGACGGTACGGAGACGGAGCCGGCCTTGCAGCCGGAGGAGTTCACCACCCAGGGCGACGCGGAGTCCTGGATCGGCGAGTACTGGAAGGAGCTCCTGGAGGGCGGCGCCGCCCAGGTGACGCTCTTCGAGGACTCGACCAAGATCTACGGCCCGATGAGCCTCCAGGCCGACGGCGCCTGAGGCCCGGGCAGCGGCTGGGCGAGGGAAGGGGCGGTACGGGAGATTCCGTACCGCCCCTTCCCGCACTCACCGTCCTCAGATCTCCCCGAGCGTGACCTCGGCGGTCCTGCTGTCGTCGCCCCGCGTGTACGTTACGGTCACCTTGTCGCCCGGTTTGTCGCCCGCCAGGGCCTCGGAGAGCGAGGTGATGGTGGTGACCTCGGAGTCGTCGATCTTCGTGATGATGTCCCCGGCCCGCAGCCCCGCCTCGTCGGCCGCGCCGCCCCGGTCCACGCTCACCAGCGCCACCCCGGCCGGCCGGTAGGAGTCGTCCACGACCGTACGGGCGGTGATGTTCAGGGCCGCCCGGCCCGAGTCGGTGACCCGGCCGTCCTTGATGATCTGGTCGGCGACCGTCCGCACCATCGAGACGGGGATCGCGAAGCCGATGCCCGGCGCCGCGCTGTCGCCCATCTGGGGGTCCGTCGCCGCGAGGGTCGGGATGCCGATCACCTGGCTGTCCAGGTTGACCAGGGCCCCGCCGCTGTTGCCCGGGTTGATGGCGGCCGAGGTCTGCACCATGTTGGCGATCGTCGCGCCCGTGCCCCCGCCCGACCGGCTCTCGCTCACCGTCCGGCCGAGCGCCGAGACGATGCCCTGGGTGACGCTGCTGGAGAGGCCGAGCGGTGAGCCCATCGCCATCACGATCTGCCCCACCTCGACCTCCTCCGCGTTGCCGAACTCCGCGGGCTTCAGCGCCTCGGGCACCTCGTCCAGCTTGATGACGGCCAGGTCCTGCTCGGGGTAGGAGGAGACCAGCGAGGCGTTCAGCACCGCCTCCCCGGTGGCGGCGGTGACCTTGAACTTCTTCTCGTCGCCGATCACATGCGCGTTGGTGACGATATGGCCCTTGTCGTCGTAGACGACCCCGGAACCGAGGCTGTTCGACGCGTCGATCTGGACCACCGAGGGCAGGACGTCGTTGATGACGGCCTGGTAGGCGCTCTCCAGGTCGTTGGTGGCGCGGGCCGCCGAGCCCTGGGCCGTACCGGAAGGGCTGGCCTGTGGGGCGGGGGAGGCCGCCGGGGTCCCGCCGGAACAGCCGGCCGTCGCCGCCAGGGCGAGCGCGCAGACACCCGCGGACAGGGGGAGCAGCAGACGCCGGACGGAGCGGCGGGAGGGGGATGCGTCCATATCCGGAGTCTGGTGTCCCCACCCTTTCGGGTGCCTGTGCTGATGGGCCGAACGAGGGGCCCCTGTACGGAGGTGGCGACCGTACAGGGGCGGGAACTGTACGGGTTCCTAGCCGCGCACTCCGCACAGATGCAGCAGCGCCGCGATGCCCCGGTACGGGTCGGTCCGGCCCGCCCGGTCCTCCAGGGCCAGCACCCGTTCCAGCTCCCCGGCGGGCAGCTCGGTCCCGTCGGCCACGTTGTCCGTGAAGACCCGCACCCCGTACCAGGCGTGCAGCGGGGCGGCGATCCCGGCCAGGGTGGCCCGCAGCGCGTCGAGCCGGTCGGCGCGCACGGTGAGGCCGTGCCGGTTCGTGTACGTGGCCGTGTCGAAGGCCGCCAGGGCCGCGCCGAAGTCCCCGGTGAGCCCGGGGCGCATCGCGAGCGCGTCCGCGTTCCGGACGAGCAGCGAGAGCAGACCGCCCGGCGCGAGCATCCGGGCCAGCCCGGCCAGCATCGGGTCGGGCTCCTCGACGTACATCAGGACGCCGTGGCAGAGCACCACGTCGAAGCTGCCCGGCAGGAAGTGCACACCGGTCTCCCGGCCGTCGCCCTCGATCAGCCGGACCCGCTCCCGGATGCCCTCGGGCTCGGTCGCCAGGGCCTCGCGGGCCGCGCCGAGGAGTTCGGCGTCCGACTCCAGACCGGTCACCGAGTGACCGGCCCGCGCGAGGCGGAGCGCCTGGGTGCCCCGGCCCATGCCGACGTCCAGGACCCGCAGCCGCTGCCCGACCGGGAACCGCCCGGCTATCTGCTCGTCCAGCTGCCGGGCGACGAGCTCCTGGCGGACCGCGTCACGAACGTGGACCGTGTCACGCACGGGGTCCGCGTCACGAACGAGGTCTGTTTCCTGTACGGAGCCGGGGCCCGCCGGACGGAGCCCGGTGGCGCCGGAGGTATCCGTGCTCAGGGCCGCTCTCCGCGCTTGACCTGCGGCTTCGGGAGCCGCAGACGACGCATCTGGAGCGTGCGCATCAGGCCGTAGGCGACGGCCCCGCGCTTGGGGGTGTCCGGGAAACGCTCCCGCAGCTGCTTCTTCAGGCGGATCGACAGACCGATCGAGTCGATCACGATCAGGATGATCACACCCATCCAGAGCAGCAGCGAGATGGTCTGGATGTTCTGCACCTGGATCACGCTGAGGATCAGGATGATCACGGCGAGCGGCAGGAACCACTCGGCGACGCAGAAGCGCGAGTCCACGAAGTCGCGGACGAAGCGCCGCACCGGGCCCTTGTCGCGGACCGGGAGATAGCGCTCGTCGCCCGAGGCGAGCGCCTCGCGCTGCCTGGCCAGATCGGCGCGGCGCGCTTCGCGCTGGCGCTTCATGGCCGCCTTGCGGTCGGTCGGCACGCCGGAATTGGCCCGCCGGCGCTGCGTCTGGGCCTCGCTGCGCTTGGGGGTGGGGCGACCCTTGGGAGCCTGCGGGTCGCGGGGCTGCTTGGAGAGGTCCGCCGTCACCTGGTCGGTGGGGGCCTTCTCTGTCTTGGCACGGCTACGGAACACAAAACCCAAGGGTACGGGGTCGGGGTGCGGACATGTGGACCGGGCGGGAACGATCCGGCAACGGACGGCGTCCCCGTAACCACCCGACAGGGGCAGAACATGCCTTAACCACGGGTTTCCCTGACCGCCACCTACACCCTGGGCGGGAGCCGTCACGGGGTGCACTCGTCCTTGGGGAGGAGCACATCAGGTCCCGAACAGTGCGGTAATAGAGGCAGGGCCCGTACTGTGGGTTCTATCGGGAGTGCTGGAGCTCAGTCCGTCAGAAGGGGGCGCGCGAAGCCCATGAGCGGTGTCATGAAGCGTATGGGGATGCTTTTCCGCGCGAAGGCAAACAAGGCCCTGGACCGGGCCGAAGATCCGCGCGAGACCCTGGATTACTCGTACCAGAAGCAGTTGGAGCTGCTTCAGAAGGTGCGTCGCGGCGTCGCCGACGTGGCGACGTCCCGCAAGCGCCTGGAGCTGCAGCTGAACCAGTTGCAGGGCCAGTCGTCCAAGCTGGAGGACCAGGGCCGCAAGGCGCTGGCGCTGGGCCGCGAGGACCTGGCGCGCGAAGCGCTGTCCCGGCGCGCCGCCCTCCAGCAGCAGGTCACCGACCTGGAGACGCAGCACACCACGCTGCAGGGCGAGGAGGAGAAGCTCACCCTCGCGGCCCAGCGGCTGCAGGCCAAGGTCGATGCCTTCCGCACCAAGAAGGAGACCATCAAGGCGACCTACACGGCGGCCCAGGCACAGACCCGGATCGGCGAGGCGTTCTCCGGCATCTCCGAGGAGATGGGCGACGTCGGCCTGGCGATCCAGCGGGCCGAGGACAAGACGCAGCAGCTCCAGGCACGGGCCGGTGCCATCGACGAGCTGCTCGCCTCCGGTGCCCTGGACGACCCGACCGGCACGGCGAAGGACGACATCGCCGCCGAGCTGGACCGGATCTCCGGCGGTTCGGACGTGGAGCTGGAGCTCCAGCGCATGAAGGCCGAGCTGGCCGGCGGCTCCTCGTCCTCGCAGCAGGCGATCGAGGGCGGTGTGCAGGACAGCACACCGCAGTCGCAGCAGTCCCCGCACAAGTTCGACAAGCAGTGAGGGCGGCGTCATGATCGTACGGATCATGGGGGAGGGCCAGGTCAAGCTGGCCGACAGTCACTTCGCCGAACTGAACGAGCTGGACGATCTCCTGCTGAAGGAGATGGACAGCGGCGACAGCCCCGGCTTCCGGACCACGCTCCACGCGCTCCTGGACAAGGTGCGCGAGCTCGGCACTCCGCTGCCGGACGACTCCCTGGAGCCGTCGGAGCTGATCCTGCCCGCGCCCGACGCGACCCTCGAAGAGGTGCGCGCCATGCTCAGCGACGACGGACTCATTCCGAACTGAACAACCCGGAGGCGCTGCCTCCACCAGCACTCGTACGCCCGCCAGTGCCCCGCGCCGGCCCGCCGCCGCGGGGCACGGCGCTTGTCCGGACGCGGTGCCCGCTCCTGCCCCTGCCCCGGCCCGTACGTACGGTCCGTAGGCGCATCGGGGCCGTACCGGCACAGCGCGGAGACGGTTCCGTACGCGACACGCCGTACCGTTGCTGGATGTGACCACCCTCCCCTCCGGGTTCGCGCGGGCCCGCCGCTGGCTTCGGGACCACCCCCTCGCGTTCGACGCGGCCCTGGCGCTCTGCGTCCTGATCGCGATGATCTGCGGTTCGTTCGCGGACCCGGGCAAGGGCCACGGCGGCCCGACGTTCGGGACCCGCACCCCTGCGGTCTTCAGCGTGCTGCTGATGGTGCTCGCCGCCTCGGCCCTCGTCCTGCGCAGGCGCCACCCCATGGCGGTCCTCGCGGTGACCGGTGCCCTAGCGGCCACCGAGCACATCTTCATCGACCCTCCGGCCCCGGTCGTGATGAGCACCGTCATCGCGCTCTACACCGTCGCCTCGCGCACCGACCGCCCCACCACCTGGCGGGTCGGCCTGCTGACCATGGGGCTGCTGACGATGGTCGCGATGGCCTTCGGCTCGACGCCCTGGTACAGCCAGGAGAACCTGGGCGTCTTCGCCTGGACCGGGATGGCCTCGGCCGCCGGGGACGCCGTACGCAGCCGCCGTGCCTTCGTCGACGCGATCCGCGAGCGCGCGGAGCGGGCCGAACGCACCCGCGAGGAGGAGGCCCGCCGCCGGGTCGCCGAGGAGCGGCTGCGGATCGCCCGGGACCTCCACGACGTCGTCGCCCACCACATCGCCCTGGTCAACGTCCAGGCCGGGGTCGCCGCCCACGTCATGGACAAGCGCCCCGACCAGGCCAAGGAGGCGCTCGCCCACGTCCGGGAGGCCAGCCGCTCCGCGCTCAACGAGCTGAGGGTCACCGTCGGCCTCCTCCGCCAGTCCGGCGACCCCGAGGCCCCCACCGAACCGGCCCCCGGCCTGGAGGTCCTTGACGAACTGGTGGCCACCTTCCGCAACGCCGGGCTCCCCGTCGAGGTGGTGGGCGCCGAACAGGCCCCCCGCCTCCCCGCCGCCGTCGACCTGGCCGCGTACCGGGTCATCCAGGAGGCCCTGACCAACGTACGCAAACACGCGGGCGCCGGAGCGAGGGCCGAGGTCAGCGTCGTACGGGTCGGCACCACCGCCGAGATCACGGTGCTGGACAACGGCCGGGGGAGCGCGGGCCACGAGAGCGAAGCCGCCCCCGACGGCGGCGGCCACGGCCTGCTCGGCATGCGCGAACGCGTCACCGCCCTCGGCGGCGCCCTCACGGCGGGACCGCGCTACGGAGGCGGGTTCCGGGTCCATGCGATCCTGCCCTTCGAGGCCCGCACGGGCGAACCGGAACCGCCCGGCCCGGCGGCGGTCACGACGGGGGAGCGCCGATGACCAAGCCTGAAGAAACCCTGGGGACACCTGAGGCACCGATCAAGGTGCTGCTCGTCGACGACCAGGCCCTGCTGCGCAGCGCGTTCCGGGTGCTGGTGGACTCCGAACCCGACATGGAGGTCGTCGGCGAGGCGGCCGACGGGGCCGAGGCGGTCGAGCTGGCCCGGGCGACCGCCCCCGACGTGGTCCTGATGGACATCCGGATGCCGGGCACGGACGGGCTCGCCGCCACCCGCATGATCAGCGCCGACCCGGCGCTCGCGGCCGTACGGGTGGTCATGCTCACCACCTTCGAGGTCGACGAGTACGTGGTCCAGGCCCTGCGCGCCGGAGCCTCCGGCTTCCTCGGCAAGGGCGCCGAGCCCGACGAACTGCTCAACGCGATCCGGGTCGCCCACGCGGGCGAGGCGCTGCTCTCCCCGACGGCCACCAAGGGGCTCATCGCCACCTTCCTGGCCCAGGGCGGCAGTTCGGGAGAGGGCGAGGGACCGGACAGCGCGGAGTACGCGGAACGCCTGGCCGCGCTCACCGTGCGCGAGCGGGAGGTGCTCGTCCTGGTGGCGGGCGGCCTCTCCAACGACCGGATCGCCGAGCGGCTGGCGGTCAGCCCGCTCACGGTCAAGACCCATGTGAACCGGGCGATGGCGAAGGTGGCGGCCCGGGACCGGGCCCAACTGGTGGTCATCGCGTACGAATCGGGCCTGGTACGCCCCCGGGCGGAGTGACGGGGAGCTGACGGGCCCCCCTTCGGGTTCCCCGTCAGCTCCCCGTCAAAGGCCGTGTCTCCCGGATGGCCGACGAGCTGGAGGCGGCGATGATCATGGCTTGTCCAGCAGCTCCTGCACCTCGGGCGGGAGCGTCGAGCCGGAGGAGGAGACGACGAACACGGCGTCCTCCGGTGAACTGCCCACGGCGATGGCTGTCTCAGGGGGCAGGCCCCTCACTCCGTAAGCGGCGGCCTCCTCGGTTTCCTCCGCTTCGGCCTCCTCGTCCCCGCCGGTGTCGTTGCACGGCGGCAGCTTGGCGGTGCCCAGCTTGTCGGTGACCGTGAAGTCCACGTTCGCGACGTCCCGGTAGCTCCGCCCCTCGTAGCTCACCTCGAACGCGCAGACAGCCTCCCCCTCACCGCCGCTGCTGACGGTGCACCCGGACACGGTGATCGCTGCGGCCGCCGTCAGCAGTGCGCCCGCAGATCGTCGGGACCAGCTCATGAGTGTGCTCCTTGCCCGGCTCGACGCCCACGGGACGGCAGTCGCCGAAGGCCCGTCGGCCTCAGCTCTCCCCGCCCAGTGCCTCGATGATCCGACGCCAGGTCTCCCCATGCGGTTCCGGGTAGCGGAGGCTCAGGGCGACGGTCTCCCGCACCAGCCGGGTGCGGGTCTCCTCGTCGGCCTTGTGGAGAAGGGCGGTCAGATCGTCCGGGTCGAAGCCCTCGCTCTCGCCCGAGAGCACCAGGGCCACCTGGGCGTGGGTGAGCGAGGAGAGCCGGTCGCGGAAGACCTGGCCCTCGATGCCGCCGCCGTGCATCAGCGCGGTGCCGTCCCCGGCCGCCAACGACCGGTCCACGTACGCCTGGAGGGCGCCCCGGTCCTCCACCAGGCGGTACGCGGCGTCCAGGCCCTCGGTGCGGCCGATGTCGAGCAGGGCGACATGGGCCAGAGGGGTGTCCTGGGGCGGCTGTACGGTCAGGAGGCGCGGGTGCTCCTCCAGGTAGGCCCGGGACTCCGCCCAGTCCGCGTACTCCAGCCACTCCGCCAGCTGCTCCGACAGGATCAGGGGATCGTAGGCGGCGGTCACCCCGTGGACGAGTACGGCGTCCCGGAGCATGGCGTGCCGCTGCGCGCCGCGCGGGTCCAGGATCGCCAGCTCGTCCAGGGCCGCCGACGCCTCCTCGCCGCCCAGCACCTCGGCGTTCTCCGACCAGAAGTCCCGGGACCGGGGCCAGTTCGGCGCGAACATCCAGGCGCTGACCAGCTCCAGGGTCTCCGGCGTCAGGGCGAGCCACGCCGGTACGGGCGTGAAGGTCTCGTCCTCCCAGGCCGCGTGCACCGCCGCGAGGTCGCCGTACCCGCGCAGCGCCTGCCGGGCCCGTACGGTCACGGTGTCCGCGCCTGCCCCCTCGCCCTCCTCGTCCAGGAACGTCACCAGCTCGCTCAGCCCCGTCGTGGGCCAGGGGTCGGGGCAGCGCAGCAGGAAGGCGCTCCGCTCGACGCGCAGGCGCCGGGCGGTCGCCGGGTGGGCCGTGGCGAACTCCTTCGCGGTCTCCTCGAACTCCTCGATCGCCGCCGCGTGTTCACCGGTACGGGCGAGCACCCGGGCCAGGTTGTCGAGAGCGGAGACCAGGGAGGCGGCCGGGGAGGCAGCGGAGCCCGAGGCGGCGGAGAGAGCGGAGAGGACAGAGGCGGCTGAGGCGCCCGGTGTCTCCAGCGCCTCCAGTGCCAGCGACCGGTGCAGCGCCACCGCTTCCCAGAATGCCTCCACCGCCCCTTCCGTATCGCCGGTCAGCTCCAGGCGCGTGCCGAGCGTCTGGAGGGCGTCGGCCAGCTCGGGCAGGAACGCGTCCCCCTGTTCGCGCAGGAGCTCGACGGCCTCCCGCGCCGGGGGCAGCCCCTCCTCCGGGCCGCCGGTGGAGGCCAGGCTCCGGGCGAGGGCGGCCAGCGCGGTGGCGAGCCCGGGGCGGAAGGCCCCGGGGTTCTCGGCGGCCAGCTCGCGGTGCAGGGCCACGGCTTCCTCCGCCGCCCCGAGCGCCGCCGCCCGGTCGTCGGACCGGTCGAGGTGACCGGCCAGGGCGTTGAGGGCCGTGGCCAGCTCCGGGCGGAAGGCATCCGGGTGCAGTGCGGTCAGCTCGCGGAGGAGGGTGAGCGCTTCCCGGGTCGCCTCGACCGCCCCCGAGGTGTCGCTCACCGCCGCGCGGTGGTTCCCGAGGGCGTGGAGAGCGGCGGCGAGCCGGGGGCGGAAGGTGTCCGGTTCCCGGCCGGTGAGCTCGCGGAGGAAGCCGACCGCCTCCTCGGCCCGGGGCACGGCCTCGACCGGCTGTCCGGCAGCCGTCAGATGGGCGGCGTACCGCAGGAGGTACGCCGCGAGCGCCGGGACGGACGCGCCCGGCTGCTCCTCCTCGACCAGCTCCCGCTGGAGCCGTACGGACTGCTGCGCGAACGGCACCGCCGTCACCCGGTCCCCGGTGTCGGCGAGCCGGTCGCCCAGGGCGCCCATGGTCAGCGCCAGCTCCGCCTGGAAGTGCCCCGGGCGCTTCCCGCCGAGCTCCGCGTACATCCGCGCGGCCTCCTTCGCCGGGGGCAGGGCGCCGTCGTGGTTCCCGGTGGCGGAGAGCCGGTCCGACAGCTGGTGCAGGGCCCCGGCCAGCTCGGGCAGGAAGCCGTCCGGACGCTCGTCGCCGAGCGTCCGGTAGAGCTCCACCGCTTCCTCGGCCGCCGCCAGGGCCCCTTCCCGGTCCCCGGCCCCGGCGCGGAGGGCGGAGAGGCCGCTCAGCGCGGCGGCCAGGCCGGGCAGGCCGGTGGCGGGGTCGCGTTCGGCGGCGCTCCGCCGGTTCCCCACCTCTTCCTCCGCCTGAGGCAGGGCCCGGTCGGCTGCGGCCTCCCCGTGCCCCACCCCCGTACCGCGTGCCTCATCGCCCACGCCCGTCCCACGGTCCTCGTAACTCATGCCCGCCCCACCGTCCTCGCCGTACATCCGGTCAGCCTTGCCCGTACCGCCCGCGCACAGGTCGCTGCGGTGAGTAGCAGCGTAGTTACGGGGAGGATGGCCCGGTGGGCGTATGGGGGAGATTCAGCCTGCGGGAATGTCCTGGTCGCGAGCAATGCCCCGGAGTGGCGGCCATGGTCCTCCCGGCAGCGAAAAGCCCCGGTACGCCGGTTCACGGCGTACCGGGGCTCCGGCGGCGGACGCGACTGCGTCCGCACCGCTCCCGCTACGGCAGCGCCAGCATCCGTTCCAGCGCGAGCTTCGCGTACTTCTCCGTCTCCGGGTCGACCTCGATCCGGTTGACCAGCTTGCCCTCGGCCAGCGACTCCAGCGTCCAGACCAGGTGCGGCAGGTCGATGCGGTTCATCGTCGAGCAGAAGCAGACCGTCTTGTCGAGGAAGACGATCTCCTTGTCCTCCGCGGCGAAACGGTTCGCCAGGCGGCGGACCAGGTTCAGTTCCGTGCCGATGGCCCACTTCGAGCCGCGCGGTGCCGCCTCCAGGGCCTTGATGATGTACTCCGTCGAGCCGACGTAGTCCGCCGCCGCCACGACCTCGTACTTGCACTCCGGGTGCACCAGCACGTTGACCCCGGGCATCCGTGCCCGGACGTCCTCGACCGACTCGACTGAGAAGCGCCCGTGCACCGAGCAGTGGCCGCGCCACAGGATCATCTTCGCGTCGCGCAGCTGCTCGGCGGTGAGGCCGCCGTTCGGCTTGTGCGGGTTGTAGAGGACGCAGTCGTCCAGGCTCATCCCCATGTCCCGTACCGCCGTGTTGCGGCCCAGGTGCTGGTCGGGGAGGAAGAGGATCTTCTCGCCCTGCTCGAAGGCCCACTCCAGGGCCCGTTTCGCGTTGGACGACGTGCAGATCGTGCCGCCGTGCTTCCCGGTGAACGCCTTGATGTCGGCGGAGGAGTTCATGTACGAGACGGGCACCACCCGGTCGGCGACCCCGGCCTCCGTCAGGACGTCCCAGCACTCCGCGACCTGCTCGGCGGTGGCCATGTCGGCCATCGAGCAGCCCGCCGCCAGGTCCGGCAGCACGACCGCCTGGGCGTCCGTGGTCAGGATGTCGGCGGACTCGGCCATGAAGTGCACACCGCAGAAGACGATGTACTCCGCCTCCGGGCGGGCCGCCGCGTCACGGGCGAGCTTGAACGAGTCGCCGGTGACGTCCGCGAACTGGATGACCTCGTCGCGCTGGTAGTGGTGGCCGAGGACGAAGACCCGGTCCCCGAGCTTCTCCTTCGCCGCCCGCGCCCGTGCGACCAGGTCCGGGTCGGAGGGGGAGGGGAGGTCGCCGGGGCACTCGACGCCCCGCTCGCTCCTCGGGTCGGCCTCCCGGCCGAGCAGCAGCAGCGCGAGGGGTGTCGGCTGTACGTCCAGGGGCTGGGCCGTGGTCACGTCACGCACCCTTTCTTCTCTGCGTTCTGCTCTGCGCTTCTGCGAACGCGCCTTTTCGTCTATTTGACGCTATCTATCATAGCTTCTTCGTGTCACTTTGACGATGCCGATAGCGTCGATGTGACGCATCCCCCGGGCGGCCGGGTGTGCGAGCATGAAAAGGAACAGACAAGCGCTTGGCCCGGAATGAATCCGCGGCGCAGGCCGTTGAACCGTCGGCAAGCAGTCCGTACAACCCGGGAGAGAAGCAGATGTCCGTATCGGACGAGACCACCACCGTGAGCGACGGCATCCTCCTGTCCGACGCCGCCGCAGCCAAGGTCAAGGGCCTGCTGGAGCAGGAAGGCCGCGAGGACCTGGCGCTGCGCGTCGCCGTCCAGCCCGGCGGCTGCTCCGGCCTGCGCTACCAGCTCTTCTTCGACGAGCGTTCGCTCGACGGTGACGTCGTCAAGGACTTCGACGGTGTCAAGGTCGTCACCGACCGCATGAGCGCCCCGTACCTGGGCGGCGCCTCCATCGACTTCGTCGACACCATCGAGAAGCAGGGCTTCACGATCGACAACCCGAACGCCACCGGCTCCTGCGCCTGCGGCGACTCCTTCAGCTAAAGCTGCGGGAACGCGAACCTACGAGGGCGGCCCCGGGATCTTCTCCCGGGGCCGCCCTCGTACATATAGCGTGAGACGGGTCAGCTGCGCGGCACCGTCGCCCCGCTCGCCGCGTCGATGACCGTACGGTCGCCCAGCGGCTCATCCAGCGTCACCGTCCGCTTCAGCTCCTTGGCGATCATGATGCAGGCGCCGTCCTTCTGCTTCTCCTCCTTGATGGAGATCCGCACCTGGCCCGCGCTCTCCTCGGCGCTCGCCGTGTACGTGCTGCACACCCCGCCCCAGAAGGTCACCTCCAGCGTCCGGCCGTCGGCCGCGTACGAGGTCGCCTTCCGGTCGCCCGAGGGCGTCGGCTCCGCGGGCTTCTCGATGAACTCCGGCGCCACCGCGATCTGCGTGACCGTGCTCTCCGGTCCGCCCGAACCCTGCCGGACCTGGAACAGCCACGACGGTACGAGGGTCTGCCGGCCGTCGACGTAGTGCGGGGCCAGCCCGAACACCGCGTCCTCGACCGTGTGCTGCACCGGGGCCCGCTTGCCGTTCGACGGCACGCACTGCATGTCCGTGGGGATCGGCTCGCCCTCCAGCGGTACGGGAGTGGCGCAGCCGCCGATGTCCTTGCCCCCGTCCCCCCGGGCCTTACCGGCCTCGTTGAGCTGCTTCAGCGCCTCGTCCGCCCCGATCGCCGGGTAGGTCGCCCCCTTCTCCAGCGCCTTCAGCTGCCCGCTGCCCCCGGACACCTTGCCGTCCGGGCCGACCTGCACTCCGGTCGACCAGCCGTACGTGGGCAGCCCATCCACCTTCGGATCGGCGTTCACCACACGTACGTCCCCCATGAGCTGGCCCGCGTCCAGCGCCGCGTCGTCCTGGCCGACGGCCTTGAGGACGGGCACCGCGGCGGCCTTCGCGGCCTTCTCGCTCACCGGCTGCCCGTCCGCCTCCGGCGGGCTCTGGTTCGCGCACATCTTCCCCGGCTCACACGGCTCCACGGGCGTGGTGCGGGCGAACGTCCAGGTGCCCGGGGCCTGCTTGGTGACCTTCAGGAGCGCACCCGGCCCGTCCTCGTCACCGACCACCCAGGACGCGTCCACGGTCCGCGGGGTCCCCGGAATGCCGAGCGCCTCCGCCAGCCGGGCGACCTCCGCCGCCGCGACCGTCCCCGTGGCACGGTGCACCGCCGCCTCGTCCGGACCGTCCGGGAGCTGGCCCTCCGCCCGGTAGACCACGGGCGGACCGCCCGGGTCCGGTTCACCCGGGGCGATGCCGGGGGGCGGGGTGCTCGGGTCGCCGGGCGCGGCGGGGGCGGCCTCGGCGGCGTCCAGGGCCAGCACGGGGGCCGTGTCGCGGGAGGCGCTTCCCCCGCCGTCCGCCGTACCGCCCCCGCCGGAAGCGGTGGCGGCCCAGTAGGCCCCGCCGCCCCCGGCCAGCAGCACCGCCGCTGCCACCGAGGCCACCGCGAGCGGCGGACGCCGCCGCCGGGGGCCGGTCACGTCGTTGTCGGGTCGCTCGGTGCTCACCGGTTCGCTCCTTCGACTGCGTTGCCGTCGCGTTCACTACCGCGTGCCCCCGGACGGGGACACCGGTGGGACGGAGCGGAGGAGCACCCGGTTCCCGCGCACCGGCGAACCGGGCGCGGAACCCGTACGGTTCACGCCGAAAAACGCGCCGAAATACGCCCGGCGGGCTCAGTCCCCGTACTCGGACATCGCGTCGATCAGCCGCGCGGAGGCGGGCGGCACCGTGACCCCGTGGATCAGCGACGGCTTCACCGGCGTGACCACGGTCTTCTTGGGCGCGGCCCAGTGCGGGGCCATCAGCGCGCAGTCCCCGCGCAGCTCGGCCAGGCTCACTTCGGACTCTCGCGATGCGGTGTGCTTCGACATATCCGCACCGTAACCACGGTCACGCTCAGGTAGAAAGCCCTACTATCGGGTAGTTTTCCCTTTTCCCGGCCGGAGGGGTCACCCGGTAGCGTGAACTGTCACGCCGTCCCGGAGGGCGCACCTCGGCCCTTCGCCTTCCGCAGGAGAAGCCTCCCCGTGCGTATCGCAGTCACCGGCTCCATCGCCACCGACCACCTCATGACCTTCCCCGGCCGCTTCGCCGACCAGCTGGTCGCGGATCAGCTGCACACGGTCTCCCTCTCCTTCCTGGTCGACAACCTCGATGTGCGCCGGGGCGGTGTCGCCGCCAACATCTGCTTCGGCATGGGGCTGCTCGGCACGAAGCCGATCCTCGTGGGCGCCGCGGGCTCCGACTTCGACGAGTACCGCGCCTGGCTCGACCGGCACGGCGTGGAGACGAGCTCGGTCCGGATCTCCGAGGTCCTGCACACCGCCCGCTTCGTCTGCACCACCGACGCCGACCACAACCAGATCGGCTCCTTCTACACGGGCGCGATGAGCGAGGCCCGGCTGATCGAGCTGAAGAGCGTCGCGGACCGCGTCGGCGGCCTCGACCTCGTCTCGATCGGCGCGGACGACCCGGAGGCGATGCTCCGCCACACCGAGGAGTGCCGCTCGCGGAACATCCCGTTCGCCGCCGACTTCTCCCAGCAGATCGCGCGGATGGACGGCGAGGAGATCCGCATCCTGCTGGACGGCGCCACGTACCTCTTCTCCAACGAGTACGAGAAGGGGCTCATCGAGTCCAAGACCGGCTGGAGCGACGAGGAGATCCTCTCCAAGGTCGGCCACCGGGTCACCACGCTCGGCTCCCGCGGTGTGCGCATCGAGAAGGCCGGTGAGCCGGTCATCGAGGTGGGCGTCCCCGAGGAGGAGACCAAGGCCGACCCGACCGGCGTCGGCGACGCCTTCCGGGCCGGGTTCCTCTCCGGTCTCGCCTGGGGCGTCGGCCTGGAGCGCGCCGCCCAGGTCGGCTGCATGCTCGCCACCCTGGTCATCGAGACGGTCGGCACCCAGGAGTACACCCTGCGCCGCACCCACTTCATGGACCGCTTCACCAAGGCGTACGGGCACGAGGCCGCCGCCGAGGTCCAGCAGCACCTGGCGTGATCAGCTGAGCCGGCGGACCACATAGGCCGAGCCCCGGTCCGCCGGCTCCTCGCCCACGTACTCCTGCTCCCGCATCTCGCACCAGGCGGGGATGTCGAGCCGGGCCGCCTCGTCGTCGGCGAGCACCGTCACCGTGGCGCCCACCGGTACCTCCCCGATCACCTTTGCGAGCTCGATCACCGGGATCGGGCAGCGGCGGCCCAGCGCGTCGACCACCAGCGAGGCGGCGGGGGAGGGGGACGGGGGTGTGGAGACCGGGGCGCCGAGCCGCTCCCGTACCTCCGCGACCACCCCGGGCAGCACCTCCAGGAAGCGGTCCACGTCCGCCTCCGCCGTGCCCGGCGGCAGCGAGACCCGGACGTTCCCCTCCGACAGCACCCCCATCGCCTTCAGCACATGGCTCGGCTCCAGCGTGCTGCTCGTACAGGACGAACCGGACGATACGGAGAACCCGTGCCGGTCCAGCTCGTGCAGCAGGGTCTCCCCGTCGACATAGAGACAGGAGAAGGTGACCAGATGCGGCAGCCGCCGCTCCGGATCGCCCACCACTTCCACATCGCCCACCCGCTCGGCCACCACGGTCCGGACCCGGTCCACCAGCGCCCGCAGCCGCACCGCCTCGGCCGCCGCCTCGTCCCGTACGGCGCGGAGCGAGGCCGCCGCCGCCACGATCGCGGGCAGGTTCTCGAATCCCGGCGCCCGGCCCGACTCCCGCTCCCCGGCCGGGCCTTGCGGCGCGAACCGCACCCCCTTCCGTACCGCGAGCAGCCCCACCCCGGCGGGCCCGCCCCACTTGTGCGCGCTCGCCGTCAGCAGCGACCAGCCGCCCGCCACCGGACCCCACCCCAGCGACTGCGCGGCGTCCACCAGCAGCGGCACCCCGGCCTCGGCGCAGAGCGCGGCCACCTCCGCCACCGGCTGTTCGGTCCCCACCTCGTGGTTGGCCGACTGGAGGCAGGCCAGCGCGGTGTCGGGCCGGAGCGCCGAGGCGTACGCCGCCGGGTCCACCGCCCCCGACCGCCCCACCGGCACCTCGGTGAACGACCCGCCCGCCGCCTCGTGGGCCGCCGCCGAATGGAGTACGGAGGAGTGCTCGACCGCCGAGAGGGCCAGATGGCGGCCGACACGCCGACGCCCCGAAAGAGCCCCGGCCATTCCCGTGTGCACCGCGGTCGTCCCCGAAGAGGTGAAGACCAGCTCGTCCGGACGGCAGCCGACGGCGTCCGCGGCGGCCTCCCGGGCGGCGTCCAGCAGCAGCCGGGCGCGCCGCCCCTCACGGTACAGACGGGCGGGATCGGCCCAGCCCTCGTCCAGCGCGGCAAGCAGCGCCTGGCGTGCGACGGGGTGCAGGGGGGCGGCGGAGGCGGCGTCGAAGTAGGGCACGCCGCCACGCTAGCCCGCACCGCCTCCCGCTCCCTGATCCGGCCTGACCGACAGGACACCTCCCGGGGTGTCAGATGACGGCCGGAGGCCCGGATTCCACCCCTTCGGGGAGTCGGGCGGCGCGTTGGGCACCCTCCCCGCGCGACCCCAAATAGCGTCCAGTAGGGTTTGGTCCGCATAAACATCCAAACCCCTGCCCGCGACAGGGACGGCGACCGACCAGCGAGACGGGCGCGCGCCGACCGTGCGGGCGAGACTCTCGGGAAGGCGCTACGTGAGTCCCAACGGCTCCGACCGCTCGTCGCGGCGCCCGATGCGGCGGAAGCTGCCGCAGGTGCTGACTGCGGGCCTGGTCCTGGCGACGGCCTCCGGTTGTTCATACAACTGGGAGGATTTTCCCCGCCTCGGTATGCCCACCCCGGTGACGGAAGAGGCTCCTCGGATTCTCTCCCTCTGGCAAGGCTCGTGGGCGGCAGCGCTCGTCACGGGTGTCCTTGTCTGGGGGCTGATCCTCTGGAGCGTCTTCTTCCACCGGCGTAGCCGGACCAAGGTGGAGGTACCTCCGCAGACCAGGTACAACATGCCCATCGAGGCGTTGTACACAGTGGTTCCCCTCATCATCGTCTCGGTGCTCTTCTACTTCACCGCGCGTGATGAGTCGAAGCTCCTCGAGCTCTCCGACAAGCCTGCCCACACCATCAACGTGGTCGGCTACCAGTGGAGCTGGGGCTTCAACTACATCGAGAAGGTGGAAGGCCAGCCCGCCCCCGCGGGCAACGAGGTCCCCAAGGAGCTCGACGCCATCCCCGACAAGTTCCAGAAGGACTTCCCCGCGGACGCCACCGGCGTCTACGACGCGGGCATCCCCGGGACGCGCAACCCCCAGAACGGCAACCCGGGTCCGACCCTGTGGCTGCCGAAGGGGGAGAAGGTCCGCTTCGTCCTCACCTCGCGTGACGTCATCCACTCCTTCTGGGTGGTGCCGTTCCTCATGAAGCAGGACGTCATCCCGGGCCACACCAACGTCTTCGAGGTCACTCCCAACCGGGAGGGCACCTTCATGGGCAAGTGCGCCGAACTCTGTGGTGTCGACCACTCCCGGATGCTCTTCAACGTCAAGGTCGTCTCCCCCGAGCGGTACCAGCAGCACCTCAAGGAGCTGGCTGAGAAGGGTCAGACGGGCTACATGCCGGCAGGCATCGAGCAGACCGACCCGGCCAGGAATTCGGAGAAGAAGCAACTGTGAGCATCCTCAACGAACCTCAGGGTGCCGCACCGGCAGACGACTCGTACGAGGACGAGCTGCCCGTACGGCGCAAGCAGCCGGGGAGCGTCGTCGTCAAGTGGTTGACCACCACCGACCACAAGACGATCGGCTCGCTCTACCTGATCACGTCGTTCGCCTTCTTCATCATCGGCGGACTCATGGCGCTCTTCATGCGCGCCGAGCTCGCTCGTCCCGGCACGCAGATCATGTCGAACGAGCAGTTCAACCAGGCGTTCACGATGCACGGCACGATCATGCTGCTGATGTTCGCGACGCCGCTCTTCGCGGGCTTCGCGAACTGGATCATGCCGCTCCAGATCGGCGCGCCCGACGTGGCGTTCCCGCGGCTGAACATGTTCGCGTACTGGCTGTACCTCTTCGGCTCGCTCATCGCGGTGGCCGGGTTCCTCACCCCGCAGGGCGCCGCCGACTTCGGCTGGTTCGCCTACGCCCCGCTGAACGACGCGGTCCGCTCGCCGGGCATCGGCGCCGACATGTGGATCATGGGTCTGGCCTTCTCCGGCTTCGGCACGATCCTCGGCTCGGTCAACTTCATCACCACGATCATCTGCATGCGCGCCCCCGGCATGACGATGTTCCGCATGCCGATCTTCACCTGGAACGTCCTGCTGACCGGTGTTCTGGTCCTGCTGGCCTTCCCGGTTCTCGCCGCCGCGCTCTTCGCGCTGGAGGCGGACCGTAAATTCGGTGCGCATATCTTCGATTCCGCCAATGGCGGCGCGCTGCTGTGGCAGCACCTCTTCTGGTTCTTCGGACACCCAGAGGTGTACATCATCGCCCTGCCGTTCTTCGGCATCATTTCCGAGGTCATTCCGGTATTCAGCCGCAAGCCGATGTTCGGCTACATCGGCCTGATCGCCGCGACAATCGCCATCGCCGGTCTTTCGGTGACGGTGTGGGCGCACCACATGTATGTGACGGGCGGCGTGCTGTTGCCGTTCTTCTCCTTCATGACCTTCCTCATCGCGGTGCCAACCGGTGTGAAGTTCTTCAACTGGATCGGCACGATGTGGAAGGGGTCACTGTCCTTCGAGACCCCGATGCTCTGGGCCGTCGGCTTCCTCATCACCTTCACCTTCGGTGGTCTGACCGGCGTCATCCTGGCCTCGCCCCCGATGGACTTCCACGTCTCCGACTCGTACTTCGTCGTCGCGCACTTCCACTACGTCATCTTCGGCACCGTGGTCTTCGCGATGTTCTCCGGCTTCCACTTCTGGTGGCCGAAGTTCACCGGCAAGATGCTGGACGAGCGGCTCGGGAAGATCACCTTCTGGACGCTGTTCGTGGGCTTCCACGGCACGTTCCTGGTGCAGCACTGGCTCGGTGCCGAGGGAATGCCGCGTCGCTACGCGGACTACCTCGCCGCCGACGGCTTCACCGCGCTGAACACGATCTCCACGATCGCGTCCTTCGTGCTCGGCCTGTCGATGCTGCCGTTCTTCTACAACGTCTGGAAGACCGCCAAGTACGGCAAGAAGATCGAGGTCGACGACCCCTGGGGCTACGGCCGTTCGCTGGAGTGGGCGACCTCCTGCCCGCCCCCGCGGCACAACTTCCTCACCCTGCCGCGGATTCGCTCCGAATCCCCGGCGTTCGACCTGCACCACCCGGAGATCGCGGCGCTCGAACAGCTTGAGCACCACTCCGAGTCGGACAAGGCCCTCGCCGGCGGCAAGGAGGCAGGCAAGTGAAGATCCAGGGACAGATGTTCATCTGGCTGAGCGTCTTCATCCTCATCATGGCCGGCGTCTACGGCGTCTGGTCGAAGGAGCCGGTCGGCACCACGGCGCTCTTCCTCGCCTTCGGCCTCTCGATCATGATCGGCTTCTACCTGGCCTTCACGGCCAACCGGGTGGACGCCATGGCCCAGGACAACAAGGAGGCGGACGTCGCCGACGAGGCGGGCGAGCTGGGGTTCTTCTCCCCGCACAGCTGGCAGCCGCTCTCCCTGGCGCTCGGCGGTGCCTTCGCCTTCATGGGCGTCGTCTTCGGCTGGTGGCTGATGTACTTCTCGGCTCCGCTGCTCCTGTTCGGCCTCATGGGCTGGGTCTTCGAGTACTACCGGGGCGAGAACCGCACCCAGTGACACCCTCCCGGGGGTGACACCGCACTACCCCACGAGGGGCCCGCGTCGCAGGAAGCGACACGGGCCCCTCGCTCGTTCGGAGTCACAGAACGCGCTGGATCGGATGAATCTTCTTAGCGTGAGGTCATGAACCACACGCCGCGCATCCGCACCGTAGTGAGCTGCACTCTGCTGGTCGTGACCCTGGTCGCAGGTGCGACCGCCTGTGGCGAACCCGACTCCCACCCACTGTCGACCAAGCCGTACGACGCCGGGGACCAGGTCTCCTTCAACGGCCCCTCCAAGAACGAGAAGGCCGACCCCGACAAGCCGCTCGAAGTCACTGTCAAGGGGGACGACGGCCGCATCACCGACGTGAGCGCCGTCGACACGGGGGGCCGCCACCTGGCGGGCGAGCTCTCCGCCGACGGCAGACGCTGGCGCTCCACCGCCCCCCTGGCGGCCGGAACCGGATACACCGTCAGGGTCTCCACCGAGAACGGGGACGGCGCTCCCGGCACCCGTACGCTCTCCTTCGACACCGCGTCGCCCAAGAAGCTGCTGAAGGTCGCCTTCGGCCCGCAGACGGGCACCTACGGCGTCGGACAGCCCATCACGGCGGAACTCAGCGCTCCGGTCACCGGCAAGGCGGCCAGGGCCACCGTCGAGCGCGCCCTCAAGGTCCGCTCCACCCCGGCCGTCACCGGCTCCTGGTACTGGGTCGACGACAAGAAGCTGCACTACCGCCCCCAGGAGTACTGGCCCGCCAACGCCACCATCGAGGTCCGCTCCAACCTCACGGGCATCAAGGTGACCAACGCCCTGTACGGGGCCGAGGCCAAGCCCCTGAAGATCACCACCGGCGACCGCATCGAGGCCCTCACCGACGCCTCGACCCACACCATGACGGTCCTGCGCAACGGAGAAGTGATCAACACCATTCCGGTCACCACCGGCAAGCCCGGCTTCTCCACCCGCAACGGCGTCAAGGTGATCCTCGCCAAGGAGCAGTTCGTACGGATGCGCGGGGAGAGCATCGGCATCGCGGCCGGCTCGGCGGAGTCGTACGACCTGCCGGTCTACTGGGCCACCCGGGTGACCTGGAGCGGCGAGTACGTCCACGCCGCTCCCTGGTCCGTCGGCTCCCAGGGCAGCGCCAACGTCAGCCACGGCTGTACCGGGATGAGCACGGGCAACGCCGAGTGGTTCTTCGGCACCGTGCGCCAGGGTGACATCGTCAAGGTCGTCGGCAGCGCGGGGGAGACCATGGCCCCGTTCGGCAACGGGTTCGGGGACTGGAACCTCTCCTGGGAGAAGTGGCAGAAGGGCAGCGCCCTCAACGAAGGGGTGCCGGACAGCCCCCAGACGCTCCACGCGGCCCGGCTGCGCCCCCATGTCTGATCACGCGCGGAAGGAGCGCCCCGCACCGCGGGGCGCTCCTCATGTGTCCGCGGGGCCCGCTCACGCCTCCACGGAGAGCCGTCGGCGCAGCAGCGAGGCCAGCGCGTCGGCGAACTCCACCGGGTCCACCGGCAGCGTCACCGCGGCCTCCGCCCGGCTCCAGGTGGCCAGCCACGCGTCCTGCGGGCGGCCGATCAGCAGGAGGACCGGCGGGCAGTCGAAGATCTCGTCCTTGATCTGCCGGCAGACGCCCATACCGCCGATGGGGGCCGTCTCGCCGTCCAGCACGCAGACGTCGATCCCGCCGCCGTCCAGCGCCGCCAGGACGGCCGGAAGCGTCGCGCACTCCAGGAACCGCACCGGTGGCACGTCCGCCGCGGGCCGCCGCCCGGCTGCCAGCTTCACCTGCTCGCGGATGTTGGCGTCGTCGCTGTAGACCAGGACCGTGGCGGTCGCCTGCATTGTTCCTCCGTGACATCTGTGTCTTCGGGGCTCTCGGGGCATGAACCGATGCGCGGATCGTACTCCGCCCGACCGGCCGTCAGCACCGGTAAGGACACCGATTCGATGGGCCGTTCGGGCAGGACACACGGGACTGACACACCGAACGGCACCCCCCGGAGTGAGGGCGGGATAAGCGACCGACATAATGTCGGTCGTGGCGACAGCAACGACAGTAGAAACCGGGCACGCGCACCCGTCGGTCAATCGGCCGAACCTCACCAGCGTCGGAACCATCATCTGGTTGGCTTCCGAGCTGATGTTCTTCGCGGCCCTCTTCGCGATGTACTTCACCCTTCGATCGGTGATGGGACCCGAATACTGGAAGGAGATGGCCGGTCATCTGAACTTCCCGTTCGCGGCCTCGAACACCACGATCCTGGTGCTCTCCTCACTCACCTGCCAGCTCGGCGTCTTCGCCGCCGAGCGGGGCGACGTGAAGAAGCTCCGCACCTGGTTCATCGTGACGTTCGTGATGGGATCGATCTTCATCGGCGGCCAGGTCCTGGAGTACGTCGAGCTGGTCAAGGAGGCGGGGCTCTCCCTGTCGTCCGACCCGTACGGCTCGGTGTTCTACCTGACCACCGGCTTCCACGGTCTGCACGTGGTGGGCGGTCTCATCGCCTTCCTGCTCGTTCTCGGCAGGACGTACGCAGCCAAGAGGTTCACCCATGACCAGGCCACCGCGGCCATCGTCGTGTCCTACTACTGGCACTTCGTGGACGTGGTGTGGATCGGTCTGTTCGCAACGATCTACATGATCAAGTAACCGGGCTCGCACCCACCCACCATCGACGCAGAAGATCCTGACACCGGGGTAATCCGTGAAAAAGCTCTCCGCACGACGACGCCATCCGCTGGCGGCGGTCGTCGTACTACTCCTCGCGCTGGCGGCCACCGGGGGGCTGTACGCCGCGTTTGCGCCTGCGGGCAAGGCGCAGGCCGATGAAACCGCCCAGTCCCTCGCCATCGAAGAGGGCAAGAAGCTCTACACCGTGGGCTGCGCAAGCTGCCACGGAACCGGCGGTCAGGGCACCACCGACGGACCGTCCCTCGTGGGCGTGGGCTCCGCCGCCGTCGACTTCCAGGTCGGTACGGGCCGTATGCCCGCGCAGCAGCCGGGCGCCCAGGTACCGAAGAAGAAGGTCATCTACACCCAGGCGGAGATCGACCAGCTCGCGGCGTACGTCGCGTCGCTCGGCGCCGGTCCGATCACGCCGACAGAGAAGCAGGTCGACCCGGCCGGCGCGGACATCGCCAAGGGTGGCGAACTGTTCCGCAACAACTGCGCCCAGTGCCACAACTTCACGGGCAAGGGCGGCGCGCTGACACACGGCAAGTACGCCCCGGACCTCGAAGGCGTGAGCCCGAAGCACATCTACGAGGCCATGCAGACCGGCCCGCAGAGCATGCCCTCCTTCCCCGACACGATCATGCCGGAGCAGGAGAAGAAGGACATCATCGCGTACATCCAGTCCGTGAACGGTTCGGAGACGGCGAGCCCCGGTGGCCTCTCCCTCGGCGGTCTCGGGCCGGTCAGTGAAGGTCTCTTCGCCTGGATCTTCGGACTCGGCGCACTCGTCGCAACTGCCGTCTGGGTCGCGGCCCACACCGCTAAGGCCAAGAAGTCATGAGTAGCCAACAGATTCCAGAAGACAACCTGCCCGTAGTGCAGGAGACCGCGCACGGCGCGGTGGAGGGTACGGACGACCCGTTCGCCGACCCGGGGCTGCCGGCCCACAAGCCGCGCATCCAGGACCTCGACGAACGCGCCGCGAACCGCTCCGAGCGGGCCGTCGCGTTCATGTTCGTCCTCTCGATGCTGTCGACGGTGGGCTTCATCGCCTCCTACGTCATCTTCCCGGTGGACAAGATCGTCTACATCTGGCCCTTCGGCCATGTGAGTCCGCTCAACTTCTCCCTGGGACTGACGCTCGGCTTCGCGCTCTTCTTCATCGGAGCGGGCGCCGTCCACTGGGCGCGCACCCTGATGTCCGACGTCGAGGTGGCGGACGACCGTCACCCGATCGAGGCGACCCCCGAGGTCAAGGCCCAGGTCCTCGCCGACTTCAAGGCCGGTGCCGAGGAGTCCGCGATCGGCCGCCGCAAGCTCATCCGCACCACCCTCTTCGGCGCGCTGGCCCTGGTGCCGCTCTCCGGTGTGGTGCTGCTGCGCGACCTCGGTCCGCTCCCGGAGAAGAAGCTCCGCACCACCATGTGGGCCAAGGGCAAGACCCTGGTCAACATGAACACGGGACAGCCGCTGCGCCCGGAGCACGTCTCCGTGGGGTCGCTGACCTTCGCCAAGCCCGAGGGCCTGGAGGAGGACTCGCACGACTTCCTCCAGCAGATCGCCAAGGCCGCCCTGATGATCGTCCGCATCGAGCCGGACGACATCAAGGACAAGCGCCAGCGCGACTGGGCGCACGACGGCATCGTCGCCTTCTCCAAGATCTGCACCCACGTCGGCTGCCCGATCAGCCTGTACGAGCAGCAGACACACCACGTGCTCTGCCCGTGCCACCAGTCCACCTTCGACCTCTCCGACGGCGCCCGCGTCATCTTCGGTCCGGCCGGCCACGCCCTTCCGCAGCTGCGGATCGGCGTGAACAGCGAGGGCAACCTCGAGGCGCTCGGTGACTTCGACGAGCCCGTCGGCCCTTCCTTCTGGGAGCGCGGATGAGTACTGCGACAACGAACCCGCCCGCCGACCAGGCGGGACAGCGCAAGGCACCCGCGGGCGAGCGGGTCGCCGACTGGGCGGACGGCCGGCTCGGCATCTACGGCCTGGCCAAGGCCAACATGCGCAAGATCTTCCCGGACCACTGGTCCTTCATGCTCGGTGAGGTCGCGCTCTACAGCTTCATCATCATCATCCTCACGGGTGTGTATCTGACGCTGTTCTTCCAGCCGAGCATGAACGAGGTCGTCTACCACGGCCCGTACGAGCCCATGCAGGGCATCCGCATGTCGGAGGCGTACGCCTCCACCCTGAAGATCAGCTTCGAGATCCGCGGCGGTCTGCTCGTCCGGCAGATCCACCACTGGGCCGCGCTGATCTTCCTGGCCGGCATGTTCGTGCACATGATGCGCGTCTTCTTCACGGGCGCCTTCCGCAAGCCGCGCGAGGTCAACTGGCTGTTCGGCTTCCTGCTCTTCGTGCTGGGCATGTTCACCGGCTTCACCGGCTACTCCCTCCCGGACGACCTGCTCTCCGGTACGGGTGTCCGCTTCACGCAGGGCGCGATCCTGTCCGTGCCGATCGTCGGTACGTACATCTCGATGTTCCTGTTCGGCGGCGAGTTCCCCGGCCACGACTTCGTGGCCCGGTTCTACTCGATCCACATCCTGCTGCTGCCGGGCATCATGCTCGGTCTGCTGGTGGCCCACCTGATCCTCGTGTTCGTCCACAAGCACACGCAGTTCGCGGGCCCCGGCAAGACCAACAAGAACGTCGTCGGCATGCCGCTGCTGCCGGTCTACATGGCGAAGGCCGGAGGCTTCTTCTTCCTGGTCTTCGGCATCATCGCGATCATCTCGGCCGTCGCCACGATCAACCCGATCTGGGCGCTCGGACCGTACCGCCCGGACCAGGTGTCCACCGGCGCCCAGCCCGACTGGTACATGGGCTTCGCCGAGGGTCTGGTCCGTGTCATGCCGGGCTGGGAGATCGTCTTCTGGGGCTACACGCTCAACCTGGGCGTGTTCATCCCGCTGGTCGCCTTCGGCGGGGTGCTCGGTGCCATCGCGCTCTACCCGTTCATCGAGTCCTGGATCACCGGGGACAAGCGCGAGCACCACATCCTGGACCGCCCGCGCAACGCCCCGACCCGTACGGGCCTCGGTGTCGCCTGGATCACGGCGTACTTCATCGGCCTCGTCGGCGGTGGAAACGACCTGTGGGCCACCCACTTCGACCTGTCGATCAACGCCATCACCTGGTTCGTCCGGATCTTCTTCTTCGCCGGACCGGTCATCGCGTTCATCGTCACGAAGCGGATCTGCCTCGGCCTCCAGCGCCGGGACAAGGAGAAGGTGCTGCACGGTCGCGAGACCGGCATCATCAAGCGCCTGCCGCACGGTGAGTTCGTGGAGATCCACGAGCCGCTCTCCCAGGAGAAGCTGCACACGCTCACCGCGCACGAGCAGTACAAGCCGCTCGAACTCGGCCCCGAGGTCGACGAGAACGGCGTCAAGCGCAAGATCTCCCCGGTCCAGCGGGTGCGCGCCAAGCTCAGCAAGGGCTACTTCGGCGAGAAGAACCAGATCGCCAAGCCCACCGCGGAGGAGTACAAGGAGATCACCGACGGCCACGGCCACCACTGATCACCTGACCTGATCGCCACAGCGGGAGCCCCGTCCATTCGATGGACGGGGCTCTTCGCTGTCCCGGTGGCTGGATAGGGTGGAGCCGTATCTCTTCCGGCTGTGGACCCCCTGGAGCGGACCATGAACGTTGTGACCCCGAGCGGCGGCGACAGCGTGGCGGACCGCTCCTGGCCCGGCCTGCTGAACCCCCTGCTGCGCGGCGAGAACCTCTCCGTGGAGGACACCGCCTGGGCGATGGACCGCATCATGAGCGGCGAGGCGACCGACGCGCAGATCGCCGGCTTCGCGGTCGCGCTGCGGGCCAAGGGCGAGACCGTCGATGAGGTCACCGGTCTGGTCCGCGCGATGTACGCGCACGCCAACACCATCCAGGTGCCCGGCCGCACCGTCGACATCGTCGGCACCGGCGGCGACCTCGCCAAGACGGTCAACATCTCCACCATGTCCGCGATCGTCATCGCCGGGACCGGCGCCAAGGTCGTCAAGCACGGCAACCGGGCCGCCTCCTCGGCGAGCGGCTCCTCCGACGTACTGGAGAAGCTCGGCGTCAACCTGGAGCTGACGCCGCAGCGGGTGGTGGAGGTCGCCGAGGCGGCGGGCATCACCTTCTGCTTCGCCGTGAAGTTCCACCCCGCCCTGCGGTACGCCGCCAAGGCCCGGCGGGAGCTCGGCGCGCAGACCACGTTCAACATCCTGGGCCCCCTCACCAACCCGGCCCAGGTGCGCGCCCAGGCCGTCGGGGTGGCCGACGCCCGGATGGCGCCCATCGTCGCGGGCGTCCTCGCCGAGCGGGGCAACTCGGCGCTGGTCTTCCGCGGCGACGACGGGCTCGACGAGCTGACCACCACCGCCACCTCGCGGGTCTGGGTGGTCCGCGACGGAGCGGTGCGCGAGGAGCCCTTCGACCCGCGCGACGTCGGCCTCACCCTGGTGCCCGTCGAGGCGCTGCGCGGCGCCGACGCCTCGTACAACGCCGATGTCGCCCGCCGCCTCCTGGACGGCGAGACCGGTGCGGTGCGCGAGGCGGTGCTGCTCAACTCGGCGGCGGCGCTGGTCGCGCTCGACCCGGGGACGGGCACGCTGACCGAGCAGATCGCGGCGAAGATCCTCGTCGCGGCCGAGGCCATCGACTCCGGTGCGGCCAAGCGCGCGCTGGAGCGGTGGGTGGCGGCCAGCAACGCCTGAAATCGGCCAGGGGCGCAGTCCGGATGCCGGACTGCGCCCTTGCGCGTACGCATACATATGGCAAGATGCTGCGCAGGTCATGAGTGACAGCGACTACGGCCCCGGCCCGCTGTCCGGCAACCCTCCGTCCGTGGCGGGGTGCCCCGGGTGAAGACCAGGCCGTAGGCAGCGAGGTCTGCGGCAAGCGCGGGCCCCTCGGCATCCAGCGGATGCCAGCCCCCGGGGTCCTGGTCCCTAGGGAGCCTTCTGTGAGCAAGCGAATGCGTTAGGGCTCGTCCCAGGGCTTCTCCACGCCCTGAGCTGACTGCCCTTCTTCAGCGCACCCTCTTTTCCTTTCCTTCTCCGCGCCGCCGCGTATCCGCAGGCGCGTTGATTTCGCCTGCCTGTTACGGGAGTTCGCCATGTCTGTCTCCACCGCTGCCCTCGACTCGTCGGTTTGTGCCCCGCTGCCCGTTCTGGGGCATGATGTCACCGTTCCGCTCGTCACCGGCGGTGAAGTCACCTACGCCGCGCTCGACTACGCCGCCAGCGCCCCGGCCCTCCAGCGGGTCTGGGACGACGTGGCCGCGTACGCCCCGTACTACGGCAGCGTCCACCGCGGGGCCGGATACCTCTCGCAGCTCTCCACCGACCTCTTCGAGAACAGCCGCCGCACGGTCGCGGAGTTCCTCGGCTGCCGCGCCGACGACCAGGTCGTCTTCACCCGCTCGACGACCGACTCCCTCAACCTGCTGGCCGCCGCGCTCCCCGCCGACTGCCAGGTGTTCGTGTACGAGACCGAGCACCACGCCTCCCTGCTGCCCTGGCGCGACGCCCGCGTCACCTACCTCAACGCGCCCCGCACCCCGGGCCAGGCGGTGGAGACCCTGGAGCGGGCGCTCGCCGACCGGGACCCCTACGGCCCGGCGCTGGTCTGCGTGACCGGTGCCTCCAATGTGACCGGCGAGCTGTGGCCGGTGAAGGAGCTGGCCGCCGCCGCCCACGCGCACGGTGCCCGGATCGTCCTGGACGCCGCCCAGCTCGCCCCGCACCACCCGGTGGACATCGCCGGACTGGACGTCGACTGGGTCGCGTTCTCCGGCCACAAGCTGTACGCGCCCTTCGGCTCGGGGGTCCTCGCGGGCCGCGCCGACTGGCTCCGGGAGGCCGAGCCGTACCTCGCCGGGGGCGGCGCCTCCCGCAAGGTCGCCCGGCGCGCGGACGGCGGCGTGGACGTCGACTGGCACACCACGGCCGCCCGCCACGAGGCCGGTTCGCCCAACGTGATCGGCGTCTACTCCATCGCCTCCGCCTGCAAGGCCCTCACCGAGGCGGGGTTCGACACCCTGGTGGCCCGGGAGCAGGAGCTGGTGCGCCGGGTCCGCGAGGGGCTCGCCGAGGTCCCCGAGGTCCAGGTGCTCTCGCTCTTCGGGGACGACGCGCCCCGGGTCGGGGTCATCTCCTTCGTGGTGCGCGGCTGGAACAGCTCGCACTTCGCCGCCGCCCTCTCCGCGGAGTACGGCATCGGCGTCCGCGACGGCCTCTTCTGCGCCCACCCGCTGGTCCGCACCCTCCTGGGCAGCGACCCGCAGGACCCGGGCGAGTGCGGCGCCCCCGAGGCCGAGCCGGGCGAGCGGTCGCTCAACGCCATCCGCGTCAGCTTCGGGGCCGGTACGCCGGACGAGCACATCGAGCGCTTCCTGCGCGCGGTCTCCGAGCTGGTCCGCGAGGGCGCCCAGTGGAAGTACCGCACCGAGGACGGCCGCTGCGTCCCGGACCGGGGCGAGGCCGCCCGTACGGTCTGAAACGCCTCGGCCGGGGGCGGGCGCGCTGCCCGTCCCCGGCCGGCACGCGTACGGTCCTACGCGTCCAGGCCGATGGCGAACGCCGCTTCCAGGTCGTGCTGGGAGTACGTACGGAACGCCACGTGGGTGTCGGTGCCCTCGACGCCAGGGATCTTGCTGATCCGGCCGGGGATGACATCGGCGAGGTCGTCGTGGCGGGCGACCCGGACCATGGCGATCAGGTCGTAGGTGCCGGTGACGGAGAAGACCTCGCTGACACTGTCCAGCGCGGCGATGGCCTCGGCGATCTCCGGAATCCGGTCCACGCTGGTCTTGATGAGCACGATCGCGGTGATCACGGCTGGCTGTCTCCCTCGGTGGCCGTGGCTGGAGCCTTCACTCTAGACCGTCCCCGATAACGCCCCCAGGCGTAGAGGAACCCCGCCGCGAACCCCGCCACATGCGCCAGATACGCCACCCCCGGCCCCGCGTCCGCCGCCTGGGCCGCCGCCCACTGGAGCCCGAACCAGAAGACCAGCACGATCCAGGCGGGGAAACGCAGCGGCAGAAAGAAGAGGAACGGGAACAGGCTGGTCACCCTGGCCCGGGGAAAGAGGTAAAGGAAGGCGCCGAGTACGGCCGAGATCGCCCCCGAGGCGCCGACCAGCGTCTGTTCCGAGTCCGCGTGCACCGCCGCGTAGCAGACGAGGGCCAGATAGCCGCACCCCACGTAGAAGAGGGCGAAGTGTGCCCGGCCCATGCGTTCCTCGGCCATCGCCCCGAACACGTACAGGAAGAGCAGGTTGCCCAGCAGGTGCAGCCAGCTGCCGTGCACGAACAGCGCGGTGAACGGGGTGAGCAGGGCGCGCGCCGAGCCCTCCCACAGCTCGGCCGGGATCACCCCCCACCGCTCGAAGTACCCGGCCTGCGCGGCCAGCAGCGCGTCCTGGCTCCCGTAGGAGGCGCCGAATCCGGCCAACGGGCTGATCAGGAAGATCGCGCAGCACAGGGCGATCAGCCCGTACGTCACCGGCGCCCCGCCCGCCGTCCGCTCCCGGGCCCCTCCGGCCGTGGTCCACCGGGCGAACCGCCGTACGTCGATCATGTACAGAGCATGACGTACTGGGGGAGAACGGGACGGAGCGCCTCGCCGTGCCGATGCTTATACGCGAGGCCGTAGGGTTACGCCAGGACTTCCGCAGTTCGACGGCGCACCGCGAGATCCTTGACGTAGACAGGTGGAGTCGCGGCGGCGCGCCCGGCGCGGGCTCCTGGAGACGACGAAAGAGGACGCAAACGATGACGACGGTTCCCCTGCCGACGGACTCGACCCGCTGGCGCTGCACCCTGTGCGGCAATCTCACGCGCTTCGACGTGACGCGGTCCTCCAAGGTCGTGGAGTACGTGCACCTCGACCTGGCCGGTGAGTCCAGTGTCGAGGAGCGGGAGGTGGTCAGTGAGACCATCGAGTCGGTCCGCTGTCGTTGGTGCAACGCGGTGGACCAGATCGAACTGGTGGACAGGCCGGGTGCCGCCTCCTGAGGGAGCGCACCGACAGACATATCAATGGGGTGACGGACGGTGGACCAGCCGACCAGCGGCGCCGGACCGGCCGATGCGGCCGACGGCGGTGCAGAGGCGCTCGACCGTCCGCTGCCCGAAGGCGTACGGCGGCGGGTCATCGCCCTGGTCGCGGACGCCTTCGGCGGGCTGACCGTCGCCGAACTGCCCGCCCAGTTGCGGCAGTATGCCCGGTTCACCCCGACCCGGCGGGCCAAGTTCGCCGGGAACGCGATGGCCGCGGCCCTGGAGAGCGACCCGCTCTTCCGGCAGCGCATCGGTGAGCGGCTGAGCCAGGCCCAGCCGGAGCTGGCCGGTGCGCTGGAGGCGGGCTCGCCGCCCGCCGCCGCCGACCCCGTCGATGTGGCCGCCGCCGCCTATGTGCTGCGCCCGGTCGGCTGGGTCAAGCTGGTCGAGGCGGCCGGTGAGGAGGTCCAGCGGGCCGACGCGGAGCGGGTGGACGAGGAGGCCCGGCGTGAACTGGCCCAGCTCCGCGAGGAGCTGGAGCGGGCGCGCGCCCACACCCGCAGCGAGACCGAGCGGCTCCGCGCCGAGCTGGACGCGGCCCGCAAGGAGTCCGACTCGCTCCACCGCAAGCTCCGCAGCGCGCTGAGCGAGGTGAAGCGCGGTGAGGCCGCCCTGCGGCGCGCCGCCGCCGACGCGGACGCCCAGCGGGCCGAGGCGGCGGCCCAGCTCTCCGCCGCCGAGAGCGAGTCGCGCCGGCTCAAGCACCGGCTCGGCGAGGCGGAAGCGGCCCTGGAGGCGGGCCGCAGGGCCTCCCGCGAGGGGCGTTCGGTGGAGGACATGCGGCTGCGGCTGCTCCTGGACACCGTGCTGGACGCGGCCTCGGGGCTCCGGCGCGAGCTGGCCCTGCCCCCGGTGACGGCCCGCCCGGCCGACAGCGTGGACGCGGTGGAGCCGGGCCGGATGTCGCCCAAGGACATTGCCGCCAGGGCGCTTTCCGAGACGGACCCGGCGCTGCTCGACCAGCTGCTGGCGCTGCCGCAGGCGCACCTCATCGTGGACGGCTACAACGTCACCAAGACCGGCTATCCCCAGATGCCGCTGGAGAAGCAGCGGTTGCGGCTGCTGGGCGGCCTCTCGGTGCTCGCCGCGCAGACCGGCGCCGAGATGACCTGTGTCTTCGACGGCGCCGAGCTGGCCGCCCCGGTGCTGCTCGCCCCGCCGCGCGGGGTGCGGGTGCTCTTCAGCAAGGCGGGGGTCACCGCGGACGAGCTGATCCGTCAACTGGCCCGCGCGGAACCGCCGGGGCGGCCCGTGGTGGTCGTCTCCACCGACCGGGAGGTGGCGGACGGGGTGGCCAAGGCCGGGGCCCGGCCGGTCGCGTCCGTCTTGCTCCTGAAGCGGCTTTCGCGCGTCTAGTTTCAGATGCGTGGCATGTGTGGCATGCCGGTTTTCTGGGAACGTACCGTCAAGTCGCCGCTACACGTGGTGCGGTGAGAGTAAAGAAGTGCCTGATGTGACAAGAAAAATCCTGTGAGGATTTGAACTGATCACAAGAGGGTCACTAGGGTCAGGGCTCGAACCTTCGCACGGTTGATCACCCATGGGGGGTGGCGGCGAAGGAACCGCCGAGTCCGTGAGTCCACGGAGCCGGGGATTTGCCTCCCCACAGCCCGGTAGGCGGCTCTGAGGAAGAAGGAGCTCGCCTTCGTGGCGTCCCACCGTCGTCCCAAGCAGCCGAGCCGCGCCCGTGTGACCGTGCTCACCGCGACCGCCGCCGCGGCCGTCGCCCTGTCCTCGCAGACCGCCCAGGCCGACCCCAAGCCGACCAAGAACGAGGTCAAGGCCGAGGTCGACAAGCTCTACCACGAGGCCGAGGCGGCCACCGAGAAGTACAACGGGGCCAAGGAGCAGCAGGACAAGCTCAAGAAGCAGGTCGACGCGCTCCAGGACAAGGTCGCCCGCGGCCAGGACGAGCTGAACGACCTGCGCGGCGAGCTGGGTTCCATCGCCACCGCGCAGTACCGCTCCGGTGGCATCGACCCCTCGGTCGCCCTCTTCCTCGCCTCGGACCCGGACAGCTTCCTCGACCAGGCGTCCGCGCTCGACCAGCTGACGGTCAAGCAGACGGAGTCCCTCCAGAAGATCCAGGCCAAGCAGCGGACCCTCGCGCAGCAGCGCAAGGAGGCCCAGGACAAGCTCGGCGACCTCGCCGACGTCCGCAAGGCCCTCGGCGAGAACAAGAAGAAGTACCAGGGCAAGCTGGCCGAAGCGCAGCGGCTCCTCAACAGCCTCACCGCCGCCGAGCGGGCGAAGATCCAGGAGGAGGAGGCGAAGAAGGAGCGCGCCAGCCGCGCCACCAGCGAGCGGGTCCAGCTCGGCAACGAGGCCCCCGCCTCCGGCCGTGGCGCCGCCGCCCTCGCCGCCGCCGCCACCCAGCTCGGCAAGCCGTACGTCTCCGGCGGCTCGGGCCCCAACTCCTACGACTGCTCCGGGCTGACCCAGTGGGCCTTCGCCCAGGCCGGTGTCTCCATCAGCCGGACCACGTTCACCCAGCAGAACGACGGGGTGAAGATCGGCCGCAGCCAGCTCAAGCCGGGCGACCTGGTCTTCTTCAACGGACTGGCGCACGTCGGCTTCTACGCGGGCAACAACCAGGTCCTGCACTCCCCGAAGCCGGGCACCGTCGTCCGCTACGAGTCGATGAACTACATGGGCACCTTCCAGTTCGGCGTCCGTATCTGACGCCACGGCGCCTTCAGCCCGGCGCCACGGCGCCTTCAGTTCGCCGCCGCGGTGCCCTCAGATGACGCCACGGCCACCGAGGACGACGCCCGAACGAGGGAATCGCCGCACCCCACGCTGACGCCCTGCCCCGCCGGAGACCGAGGTCACCGGCGGGGCAGCGGTGTTCGACGCCCCTTCCGCCACCGGCGAGGTCTTTGGCCCGCGCGTAGTCGTCCGATTACTGTCTGGCTGCTGTGCGGCTCCCGCTCGTCGGTCCGCCCGTCCCGGGCGGCAGGGGCCGCGCGTTACTGCGTCAGCGGAAGGGAGTGCGGCTTCCTGTGGTGTCCCATCGCCGTCCCACACAGTCCGGCCTCAACCGGAGCGTCCGCGTCACGGTCGTCTCGGCCGCGGCCGCCACCGCCGCCGCGACCCTGACCGGGGCCCCGGCGAGCGCCGACCCGAAGGACACGCGCGAGAGCGCCAAGGCGGCCGTCGACCGGCTCTACGCCGAGGCGGAGCAGGCCACCGAGCGGTACAACGAGGCCGGGGAGCGCGTCGCGCGGCTGCGCGGCGAGGCGGACCGCGCCCAGGACGCGGCGGCCCGGGGCCAGGAGACCATCAACCGGATGCGTAACTCCCTGGGCGCGATGGCGGGCGCCCAGTACCGCACCGGCTCCATCGACCCGGCCCTCGCCCTGCTGCTCTCCTCCGACCCGGACACCTATCTGGAGCGGGCCGCCGCCCTCGACCGGGCCGGTGCCCGCCAGGCGCTGACCCTGGACAAGCTCCGGCACGTCCAGCGCGGGGTGGCCCAGACCCGGGCCGAGGCCACCCGCGCCCTCACCGAGCTGGAGCGGAACCGGGCCGCCGTCACCCGCCACAAACGCGCCGTCGAGGCCAAGCTCCGCCAGGCCCGGCAGCTCCTCGACTCGCTGCCCGCCGAGGACCGCGCCTCCTTCGACCGGGCCTCCCGCTCCGGCCGCGACGCCGCCCCCGACCTCACCGGCGTCGCCCCCGGCTCCGGCCGGGCGGCGTCCGCCGTCTCCGCCGTTCACCGGGCGCTCGGCAAGCCGTACGTGTGGGGCGCCAACGGGCCCTCCGGCTTCGACTGTTCCGGCCTCATGCAGTGGGCCTACGCCCAGGCCGGGGTGAGCCTGCCCCGCACCTCGCAGGCCCAGCGGTACGCGGGCCGCATGGTCCCGCTCTCCCAGGCCCAGCCCGGTGACCTGGTCGCCTACCGGGCCGACGCCAGCCATATCGGCATGTACGTGGGCAACGGCCAGGTCATCCACGCCCCCTACCCGGGCGCCGCGATCCGCTACGACCCGGTCGGCATGATGCCCGTCTCCTCGGTCACCCGGATCTGACGCTTCCCGGCCACCGGGCCGGGCCGCCGCCCGGAGGTGACCGTACGATCGGCAGGGTGGCCGGACGAGGACGTGGTGCGCGCGGGGGACGCCCCCGGTTCCCCCGGCGTGCGGCGGGCCTCGTGCTCGCCGTTCTGCTGACCGCCACCGCCTGTACGGCCACGGCGGACCGGCAGGGCGCCGGCACCTCCCTCACCGTCCGCGAGATCGACGCCACCCTGGAGCGCCGCGCCGCCGCCGTCCTCGCCAAGGACTCCGCGGGCTACCTGGAGCCGATCGCCCCCGACGCCCGGAAGCTGCGGGCCGCCCAGCGCACGGAGTTCGCCAACCTCGCCGACGTACCGCTGGAGTCCTGGACGTACGAGGTACAGGGCACCCCCGAGCAGGACGGCGACTGGGCCACCGCCGAGGTGGAGCTGAGCTACCGGATCGACGGGTACGACACCGCGCCCGTCACCACCCGCCGCACCCTGGAGCTGATGCGGGACGGCGGGCGCTGGTACGTCACCGCCGACCGGCCCGCCGAGGGCGCCTCCGACCAGCTCTGGCACCAGGGGGAGGTGGCGGTCGTCCGGGGCGCCCACAGCCTCGTCCTGGGCGTCGGACGGCCCGAGGAGGAGCTGCGCCGGGTCGCCGACACCGTGGACCTCGCCGTACCGGCCGTCTCCGACGCCTGGCCGGGGGAGTGGGCGCGCCGGGTGGTCGTCCTCGTCCCGGACTCCGTGGCGTCCATGGCGGAGCTCCTCGGCTCCCCGGAGACCAGCTACCGGGGTATCGCCGCCGTCACCACCGGCGAGGCGGGCACCACCGGGGAGCGCCCGGCCATCGCGGACCGGGTGATCGTCAACCCGCAGGCGTACGCCACCCTCGGCAGCTTCGGCCAGCGGGTCGTCCTGACCCATGAGACGGTCCATGTCGCCACCCGGACCAGCACCTCCACGGCCACCCCGGTCTGGCTCTCCGAGGGCTTCGCCGACTGGGCCGCCTACCGGGCCGAGGACCGCGCCCCCGACCTCATCGCCCCCGCGCTGACCAAGGCCGTCCGGGCCGGTGACGTGCCCGACGCGTTCCCCGTGGACGAGGACTTCGGCTTCGACGGCGACCCCGACAAGCTGGCCCGGGCCTACGAGAGCGCCTGGATGGCCTGCGAGCTCATCGCGGAGCGGTGGGGCAAGGAGAAGCTGACCGCCTTCTACGCGGCCGTGGGGGCCCACTCCGGGCGGGACGGGTCGGTCGAGCAGGCGATGGGCGCGGTGCTCGACACGACGCCGGAGCAGTTCACCGCCGACTGGCGCGACTACCTGAGCACCCGGCTCGGCTGATCCCCGGGCACCGCGGAGACCCCGGCCGCCGCCCCCGGCACCGTCTCCCGCCACAGCCGCCGCGCGGCGATCAGCGAGGCCGCCACCAGCAGCCCGTTCCGTACGAACAGCAGCGCCACGCCCCACGCGTCGCTCGCCACCACCTCGGCGAAGTACACCGGGAACTCCAGCACCGTCACCCCGGCCGCCACCAGCACCAGCACGGCGGGCCGCACCATCCCGCCGCCCCGGAACGCCAGGCAGACCGCCGCGAGACCGACCAGCCACACCACGTACTGCGGGCTGATCACCCGGCTCGTCGTGGTGAACAGCAGCACCGCCGTGAACGCGGCCTGCGCCGGGGTGTGGGCGGCGAACGCACGGGCCCGCAGCCGCCACACCAGCAGCCAGCCCAGAGCGAGCGCGGCGAGCCCCAGCGCCAGCGCGGAGACCAGCTCCACCCCCGGGCCGAGGAACTCCATCGAGCCGTAGCGCAGCTCCACCCGCCCCTCCCAGCCCATGTGCCGCGCCAGGTGGAAGTACAGCGCCCCCAGCGACTCGATCTCCGTGCCCCGGTCCCGCTGGAAGGCCAGGAACGCGAACGCCCCCGGCATCCACAGCGCGAAGCCCACCGCGAGACCGGCCCCCGTCAGCGCCGCCGCCGACCAGGCCGCCCGGGTCCGCCGCCCCCGCTCCACCCCCACCAGCACCAGCGTCGGCCACACCTTTAGCAGCGCCCCGAACGCGGCCAGCGCCCCCAGCACCTTCGGGTGCCGCACCCCCGCCAGCAGCGCCGCCACCGCCACCGCCGTCACCATCAGGTCGTAGCGGGCGTACACGGTCGGCCCCAGCAGCGGCACCCCCACGACCCACACCCAGGCACCCGCCACCCTTATCCCCGGCCGCCGCCCCGCGTACAGCAGCAGCCCCAGCACCAGGGCGTCGCAGAGCAGGACGAGAACGTAGAAGGCGCTCGCGTACGCGAGGAAGGGCAGCAGGGCGGGGGAGAGGATCGCGAGGGCCGCGCCGGGCGGGTACTGCCAGGTGACGTCGTCCAGCGGATAGGTGCCGGTGAGCAGCGTCTCGTACCAGCCCCGGTAGATCACCGAGACGTCCACGGTGACATCGAGGGTGCCCAGGGTGAGCACCCCGGACACCCAGAGCAGCAGCGCGGCCCGGGTCAGCACCCAGGCCGTGAACGGCAGCAGCCCGTACGGCAGGTATGCGCGGGACAGGAGTCCGTACGGCAGGAGTTCCGTGCCCCTGGATGGTCGCCCCGTCATCGCCGCCGCCCTGGATCGTCTCCGGCTCTCGTCCGGCGGCCCATGATGCCGGGGAGCGAGGGCGTCGGCCGGGAAGCGCGGCCGTTCGGTACTGTCGGCCGCGATGGACAAGACCTTGATCGTGACCAATGACTTCCCGCCCCGCCCCGGTGGCATCCAGGCGTTCCTGCACAACATGGCGCTGCGCCTGGACCCCGACCGGGTCGTCGTCTACGCCTCCACCTGGAAGCGCGGCGAGGAAGGGACGGCGGCCACCGCCGCCTTCGACGCCGAGCAGCCGTTCACCGTGGTCCGCGACCGGACGACGATGCTGCTGCCGACCCCGCGCGTCACCCGGCGGGCCACCGCCCTGCTGCGCGAACACGGCTGCACCTCCGTCTGGTTCGGCGCCGCCGCCCCGCTCGGCCTGATGGCCCCCGCGCTGCGCCGCGCGGGCGCGAGGCGGCTGGTGGCCACCACCCACGGCCACGAGGCGGGCTGGGCCCAGCTGCCCGCCTCCCGGCAGCTGCTGCGCAGGGTCGGGGAGGGCACGGACACGATCACCTATCTGGGTGAGTACACCCGCTCCCGCATCGCCGCCGCCCTTACCCCGGAGGCCGCCGCCCGCATGGTGCAGCTGCCGCCGGGCGTCGACGAGAAGACCTTCCACCCGGCCTCCGGCGGCGACCGGGTCCGCGCCCGCCTCGGCCTCTCCGACCGGCCCGTGGTCGTCTGCGTCTCGCGCCTGGTGCCGCGCAAGGGCCAGGACACGCTGATCCTGGCCATGCCCGCGATCCTCGCGCAGCTCCCGGACGCGGTGCTGCTGATCGTCGGCGGCGGCCCGTACGCCAAGGAGCTGAAGCGGCTCGCGGCGGAGACCGGGGTGGCGGACTCGGTGCGGTTCACCGGGCCCGTGCCGTGGGAGGAGCTGCCCGCGCACTACGGGGCCGGGGACGTCTTCGCCATGCCGTGCCGGACCCGGCGGCGGGGGCTGGACGTGGAGGGGCTCGGCATCGTCTACCTGGAGGCGTCCGCGACCGGGCTGCCGGTGGTGGCCGGGGACTCGGGCGGCGCGCCGGACGCGGTGCTCGACGGCGAGACCGGGTGGGTGGTGCGCGGGGGCAGCCCGGAGGAGGCGGCGGACCGGATCGTGACGCTGCTCGGGGACGCGGAGCTGCGGCGGCGGATGGGGGAGCGCGGACGCGCCTGGGTCGAGGAGAAGTGGCGCTGGGACCTGCTGGCGGAGAAGCTGAAGACCCTGCTGTGACTCCCTGAGGGCCTTTGCTGTGCGTACGGAGAGGGGGCCCGCGCCTCGAAAGGCGCGGGCCCCCTCTCCGTACGCGTAACACTCAGGCGCGGTAGATCGACTCCACCTCGTCCGCGAAGTCCTTCGCCACCACGTTCCGCTTCAGCTTCAGCGACGGTGTGATGTGGCCCGCCTCCTCGGTGAACTGGGCGGGCAGGATACGGAACTTGCGTACGGACTCGGCCTTGGAGACCGCCGCGTTGCCGTTGTCCACCGCCCGCTGCACCTCCGCCAGCAGCTCCGGGTCCTCCCGCAGCGACAGGGCCGTCGAACCGGCCGGCTTGCCGTGCTCCTCGGCCCAGCGGCTCAGGAACTCCTCGTCCAGGGTGACCAGCGCGCCCACGAACGGGCGGCCGTCGCCGACCACCATGCACTCGGCGACCAGGGCGTGGGCGCGGATGCGGTCCTCGATCACCGCGGGGGCCACGTTCTTGCCGCCCGCCGTGACGATGATCTCCTTCTTGCGGCCGGTGATCGCCAGATAGCCGTCCTCGTCGAGCGTGCCGATGTCCCCGGTGTGGAACCAGCCGTCGGCCAGCGCCTCGGCGGACGCCGACTCGTTCTTCCAGTACCCGGTGAACAGGTGCTCGCCGTGGAGCAGCACCTCGCCGTCGTCCGCGATCCGCACCACCGAGCCGGGCAGCGGCTGGCCGACCGTACCGATCTTCTGCCGGTCCCACGGGTTGAACGCGGTGGCCGCGCAGCTCTCGGTCAGGCCGTAGCCCTCCAGGACCGTGAAGCCGATGCCCCGGTAGAAGTGGCCGAGCCGCTCACCGAGCGGGGCCCCGCCGGAGATCGCGAACTCGCCCTTGCCGCCGAGGACCGCGCGCAGCTTGCCGAAGACCAGCTTGTCGAACAGCTTGTGCTTCAGCTTCAGCCCCAGCGAGGGGCCCTGCGGGGTGGAGAGCGCCCGGCTGTAGGCGATCGCCGTGTCGGCGGCCCGGTCGAAGATCTTGCCCTTGCCGTCGGCCTGCGCCTTGGCGCGCGCCGCGTTGTAGACCTTCTCGAAGACCCGGGGCACCCCGAGGATCAGGGTCGGCCGGAACGTGGCCAGCTCATCGGTGAGGTTCTTGATGTCGGGGACGCAGCCGAGCCGGATCGGGGCCATCACCGAGGCCACCTCGACCATCCGGCCGAAGACGTGCGCGGCGGGCAGGAACAGCAGCACCGAGCACTCGCCTGTACGGAACAGGGGCTTCAGCCGCTCCACCACGTTGCCGCACTCCGCGAAGAAGCTGCGGTGGGTGAGCACACAGCCCTTGGGGCGGCCCGTGGTGCCGGAGGTGTAGACGATGGTGGCCGGGTCGTCCGCCTTGGCGCTGACCATCCGCGCGTCCATGGTCTCGTCCGGGACCTCGGCGCCCGCCTCGCCCAGGGCCTTCACCGCGCCCGCCTCGATCTGCCAGACGTGCGCGAGCTCCGGCAGCCCCTCCCGTACGGACTCCACCGCGGCCGCGTGCGCGTCGCTCTCCACGACCACCGCCACCGCCCCGGAGTCACCGAGAATCCACTGCACCTGCTCGGCGGAGCTGGTCTCGTACACCGGCACGGTCACCGCGCCCGCGCTCCAGATCGCGAAGTCCAGCAGCACCCACTCGAACCGGGTGCGCGACATCAGGGCGACCCGGTCGCCGGGCCCCACGCCCGAGGCGATCAGCCCTTTGGCGGCGGCTCTCACCTCGGCCAGGAACTGGGTGGCGCTGACATCGGTCCAGGCACCGGCCACCTTGCGGCTCATCACCGCGACATCGGGATGCTGAGCGGCGTTGCGGCGGATCAGATCCGTCAGATTGCCGTCCGTCGGGACCTCGTACAGGGCCGGAAGGCTGAACTCGCGCAAGACTGCTGCTCCTCATCGGGCTCCGGTGCCACGGCTCTGTGTGACGCACCGGCTGCGGTCCAAGAATGGCGGGTGCTCAGGGGGGTGAGCACGACTGGACTGCCCGGACGTTACCCATCGGTACCTGGTTCCCGATAGGGGGTTCCGGCCAGATGTCTTATGCATCACACAGATAAATGGCCCTTTCGCGCACAGTAGTCCACCGCCGCGACGACTCGGAAGTAACCGCAGGTCCGGCCGGTCTACCGGGTAAGGGGCAGGGGTCCTAGGCTGATCCGCATGCGAGGCAGCGAACCGGCCGGGCCGGTGGCGGGCGCACGGCGCTCCACCCGGATTCACGTGGTCAGCGACGTCCACGGCAACACCGAGGCCCTGGCCCGTGCCGGGGACGGTGCCGACGCCCTGATCTGCCTCGGTGACCTGGTGCTCTTCCTCGACTACGCCGACCACTCGCGCGGCATCTTCCCCGCCCTGTTCGGCAAGGAGAACGCCAGCCGCATCGTTGCGCTGCGCACCGCCCGCCGCTACGAGGAGGCCCGCGCCTTCGGCCGCGAGCTGTGGGCGGGCCGCGACCGCAACACCGAGATCATCGGCGCGGTGCGCCGGCAGTACGCCGAACTCTTCGCCGCCTTCCCCACCCCGACGTACGCCACCTACGGCAACGTCGACGTCCCCCGTCTGTGGCCCGAGTACGCCCGCCCCGGCACCACCGTGCTGGACGGCGAGCGGGTCGAGATCGGCGGCCGGGTCTTCGGCTTCGTCGGCGGCGGCCTCAGGACCCCGATGAACACCCCGTACGAGATCAGCGACGAGGAGTACGCGGCCAAGGTCGAGGCGCTCGGCCCGGTCGACGTGCTCTGCTCGCACATCCCGCCCGAGGTTCCCGAGCTGACATACGACACCGTCGCCCGCCGCTTCGAACGCGGCAGCACCGCCCTGCTGGAGGCCATCCGCACCACCCGCCCCCGGTACGCGCTTTTCGGCCATGTTCACCAGCCGCTGGTCCGCCGGATGCGGATCGGCACCACCGAGTGCGTCAACGTCGGCCACTTCGCCTCCACCGGCACACCCTGGGCGCTGACCTGGTGACCGGAAGGTCCCGGGCCGTGGACCGGGGCGCGGCGGGCACGCGATAGCCTGCACAGCGGCAGGCTTCTGCCGAACGCGACCGGTTACACCGCACTGGAGGGCCACGGCGATGGCTGAACACACCAGCTCGAGCATCACGATCGAGGCGGCACCGGCCGACGTCATGAGCGTGATCGCCGACTTCGCCCGCTACCCGGAGTGGACCGGCGAGGTGAAGGAGGCCGAGGTGCTGGCCGTGAACGACCAGGGCCGCGCCGAACAGGTCCGCCTCGTCCTGGACGCCGGAGCGATCAAGGACGACCACGTCCTGGAGTACACCTGGCTCGGCGACAAGGAAGTCAGCTGGACCCTGGTCAAGTCCCAGATGCTGCGCTCCCTGGACGGCACGTACGCCCTCGCGCCGATGGCCGGCGGGGTGCGGACCGAGGTCACCTACAAGCTCGCCGTCGACGTCAAGATCCCGCTCCTCGGCATGATCAAGCGCAAGGCCGAGAAGGTCATCATCGACCGCGCGCTCGCCGGTCTGAAGAAGCGCGTCGAGTCCATCCCGCAGGGCTGAGCCCGATGCGTACGGTCCTGGTCACCGGCCCCGGCGGCGCGGGCCGTACCACCCTCGCGGCGGCGACCGCCCTGGCCGCCGCCGCGCACGGCAGCCGCACCCTCCTGGTCTCCGCCGCGCCCATACCCGGCCTCCCGGCCGGTACGGAACCCACCCGGGTCACCGACCGGCTCGACCACGCCCGCATCGACTCCGGCGCCCACTTCCGCGCCGAGCTCACCGAGCTCCAGCAGCGCGCCTCCGGCGTCCTGGATCTCGTCGGCGCCGGGCGGCTGGACGGCGAGGAGCTCACCGAACTCCCCGGCTCCCCGCAGCTCGCCCTCCTGCACACCCTGCACCGGGCCGCCGCCGGGGACTGGTCCACCGCCGGTTACGGCACCCTCGTCGTGGACCTCCCGCCGCTCGACCAGGCCCTCGCCCTGCTGGCCCTGCCCGAGCAGCTCCGCCGCTATCTGCGCCGCCTCCTGCCCGCCGAACGCCAGGCCGCCCGCGCCCTGCGCCCCGTCCTCGCCCAGCTCGCCGGGGTCCCGATGCCCGCCCAGTGGCTGTACGAGGCCGCCGCCCGCAAGGACGCCGAGCTGGCCGCCGTCCAGGCCCTGGTCGAGGACCGCGCCACCACGCTCCGCCTGGTCGCCGAACCCGGGTCCGCCGCCGGGGACGCCCTGCGCGCCGCCCGCACCGGCCTCGCCCTGCACGGGCTCCGCGCCGACCTCCTGGTCGCCAACCGCGTCCTGCCCCGCCACTCGTCCGACCCCTGGTTCGCCGATCTCGCCGCCCGGCAGGAGAAGTGCCTGGGCCACTGGCACGAGGAGTGGGCCCCGGAGGTCCCCGTCCATGAGGCCGCCCACCTCGGCCGCGACCCCCGCACCAGCGACGACCTGGCCGCGCTCGCCGTCCCCGCGCCGGACGGGCGCGAGGCGGGGAGGGCGGAGGACCCGTGGTGGATCGAGGGAGAGCCGGGGGAGAGCGGCACTCCGGCCGAGCTGACCTGGTGCCTGCCGCTGCCCGGCGCGGTCAAGGAGGACTTGCGGCTGGTCCGCCGGGGTGAGGAACTCCTCCTGACCGTGGGCCCGTTCCACCGGATCATCAAGGTCGCCTCGGCCCTGCGCCGCTGCACGGTCTCCGGCGCGGCCCTGACCGACGGCGTCCTGCGCGTCCGCTTCACCCCCGACCCCGGGCTCTGGCCCCGTACGCCCTGAACGGTGTGCGGCCGTTCGGGTAACGTCGGTGGTACGAGTCCCGCCGGCGCAGGCCGCCGGTGGCCGGTACCCCGTGTCGCAGGAGCCCGTCATGAGTGAAGCCACCGATCGTCCCTTCGACGGCGACGCGTGGGCCGACGCCTGCGCCGAGGACCTCGCCGCCGAGAAGGCCCGCCGCCGCGCGCAGTACGGCCCGCAGCCCGGCTCCGCCGCCGAGGAGCTGCGCAAGCTCGTCGACGCGGTCGCCGACAAGGTCTCCTCGCTCCAGACCCCGCTGTTCGGCGCCGCCGCCCAGGGCGCGGTCCAGCAGGCCATCCGGCAGGCGAAGTCCGCCGTGGAGCCGGTCATCGAACGCAACCCGCAGGTCTTCGACCACCTCGCCGCCGCGGGCAACGAGCTGCTGGCCGCCTACCGCTCGGCGGTGGAGGGCCAGGAGAGCCGCTGGACCCGCACCGCCGCCGACCCGGCCTCCGGCCCCTCGGAGAAGCCCGCCGGAAAGGCCGCCGACGACCCCTCCGACCCGCGCGACGAAGGCCCCTCCGGCACCGAACGCATCGACCTGGACTGATCGGTCCGGGCCGGGCCGGTGCCCCGCCTCGGGTACGGTTGCCCTTAGCGGGGCTCGACCGGAACTGAGGGATTCATGGGACTCACCATCGGCGTCGATATCGGCGGCACGAAGATCGCGGCTGGAGTGGTCGACGAAGAGGGTCGCATCCTCTCGACGTTCAAGGTGGCGACGCCCCCGACGGCCGAAGGCATCGTCGACGCGATCTGCTCGGCGGTGGCCGGGGCGAGCGAGGGACACGACGTGGAGGCCGTCGGCATCGGCGCCGCCGGTTATGTCGACGACAAGCGCGCCACCGTCCTGTTCGCGCCCAACATCGACTGGCGCCACGAGCCGCTCAAGGACAAGGTCGAGCAGCGCGTCGGCCTGCCCGTCGTCGTCGAGAACGACGCCAACGCGGCGGCCTGGGGCGAGTACCGCTTCGGAGCCGGCCAGGGCCACGACGACGTCATCTGCATCACGCTCGGCACCGGCCTCGGCGGTGGCATCATCATCGGCAACAAGCTGCGGCGCGGACGCTTCGGTGTGGCCGCCGAGTTCGGCCACATCCGGGTCGTCCCGGACGGTCTGCTCTGCGGCTGCGGCAGCCAGGGCTGCTGGGAGCAGTACGCCTCCGGCCGCGCCCTCGTGCGGTACGCGAAGCAGCGCGCCAACGCCACCCCGGAGAACGCCGCCGTCCTGCTGGGCCTCGGCGACGGCACGGTGGACGGCATCGAGGGCAAGCACATCAGCGAGGCCGCCCGCCGGGGCGACCCGGTCGCGGTCGACTCGTTCCGCGAGCTGGCCCGCTGGGCCGGGGCCGGACTGGCCGACCTCGCCTCGCTGTTCGACCCGTCCGCGTTCATCGTCGGCGGCGGCGTATCGGACGAGGGCGAGCTCGTCCTCGACCCGATCCGCAAGTCGTTCCGGCGCTGGCTGATCGGCGGCCAGTGGCGCCCGCACGCCCAGGTGCTCGCCGCCCAACTCGGCGGCAAGGCAGGGCTGGTGGGCGCGGCCGACCTCGCCCGCCAGGGCTGAGTTCCCTGCGGTACGACGCAGCGGACGCCCGTCGCCGCCCTCCGGGGCAGCGGCGGGCGTCCGTCGTATCGTGGCCCGCATGGTCCTGACGCCACTGCCCGACTCCCGTACCGAGCCGGACGGTTCAGCCGTGATCCGGGTGCTGAGCTACAACGTCCGGTCGATGCACGACGACACGGCGGCCCTGGCCCGGGTCATCCGCGCCTGCGCCCCCGATCTCGTCCTCGTCCAGGAGGCGCCGCGCTTCTTCCGCTGGCGCAAGGCCGCCGCCCGGCTGGCCCGGAGCAGCGATCTGGTGGTCCTCAGCGGCGGTGCCACGGCCGCCGGGCCGCTGCTGCTCTGCTCGCTGCGGGCCGCCGTCGAGCGCACCGAGGACGTCCTGCTGCCGCTCACCCCGGGCCTGCACCGCCGGGGCCTCGCCACCGCCGTCGTCCGCATCGGCGGGGTCCGGCTCGGGGTGCTGAGCTGCCATCTGAGCCTCCAGCGCGAGGAGCGCCTCGCCCAGGCGGGGATGGTGCTGGAGCGGCTGGCGGCGATGGGCGTGGAGCACGCCGTGGCGGGCGGCGACCTCAACGACGTACCGACCGGGAAGGCGTTCCGGCAGCTGGCCGGGCACCTCCAGGACTGCCGGGCCGTCGCCCCCTGGGGCGGGGAGCTGACGTTCCCGCCGGACGAGCCCCGTAAGCGCATCGACGCGGTGTTCGCGACCCCGGGCATCGAGGTGCTCGGCTGCGGGGTCCCGGACGGGCTCCCCGGGGTGAGCGGGGCGGACCTGAGAGCGGCCACCGACCATCTGCCGGTGCTGGCCGCCCTCAGGGTCCCGGCCGGATGACGGGCACAGTCCCGCGCCCCGGCCGGCCGGTGTCCGCACGACCGCGCCGCACCCCGGCCGCCCGGGCGGCTACACCACCGCGCCGCGCCCCGGGTCCCCGTACGGGTCGTCATCGTCGTCGTGCGGCATCCGGGCCACCAGGGTGACGAAGCCGCCGAGGAAACCGCCGATGCAGAGCGTGGTGAGCCACCACGTCATGTCCCACTGGAACAGCACCGCCAGCAGCATCAGGACCGGACCGCCGATCACCGCGAGCCAGGCGAACTTCGCCGTGGTGTCGGCCTCCGGCAGCGGCGGCGGCTCCGGGGGCACGAAGTGGCCCTCCTCGCCGTCGTCCGGGAGGTCGATGCCGTCGTCCTTGGACTCGGCCAGCTCGTAGTCGCGGGGGCCCGCGACGCCGGGCGCGAAGACGACGGAGCTGCCGAGCGGCTTCTTCTCCGGCGGCTTCGGGGGCTTCTTCCCCGACCCCTTGTCCGCCGGGTCGCCGCCCCGGCCGCTGTCCGGCCCCAGCACATTGCGCTGGTCGTCCTCCAGCAGGGCGAGGTCCTCGACCGACTTGAAGGGCTTGGCGCCCGGCGGGTCCGGCGGCTCCTCCCCGTACCCCGCGACGATCGCGGCCCAGGCCGCCTCCTCGTCGATCACGGGCTCCTCGTCGGCCCGCTTCTCCAGCTTCTCCGGCCCCGCCCCTTCCGGGACAGCGCCCTCCGGAACAGCGGCCTTCGTCCCCTCGGGGACGGCCGCGCTCTCCGCGGGGCGCGGTTCGCGCCCCTCGTCGCCGCCTGTGCGTTCAGCGTCGTGCTCAGCCACCGGACGTGCTCCCCTTCTTCCCGACGTTCGGTGCGAGACGGCCGATGAACCGGTAGCTCTCATCGAAGATCCGCTCCGCATCATGGTCCAACGTCGCGACGTGGTAGCTCTGTTCCAGCAGGATTTCCGTGACGTCCGTGGAGGAGATCCTGCTGAGGATGCGGGCGCTGTCCGCCGGGGGCACGACATGGTCCTGCGGGCTGTGCAGCAGCACCACCGGCTGGGTCACCTGGGGCAGCTCCCCGTCGACCAGCCGGAAGAACTTCCGCACCGAGTGGGCCGCGTGCAGCGGCACCCGGTCGTAGCCCACCTCGTGCGAACCGGGGAGCGCGATGTCGTCGGCCAGCCCCTTCGTCGTACGCACCAGATGGCGGGCGACCGGCAGCGCGTACGCGGAGAGGCCGTGCACCTTGTTGGCCGGGTTGACCAGCACCAGCCCGCTGATCGCGTCCCCGTGCCGGGCCGCCAGCCGCAGGGAGAGCGCACCGCCCATGGAGAGCCCGAAGACGAAGACCCGCTCGCACTTCTCGCGCAGCACCCGCAGCTCGCGGTCCACCTCCGCGTACCAGTCCTGCCAGCCGGTGACCGCCATGTCCTCCCAGCGGGTGCCGTGGCCCGGCAGCAGCGGCAGCGAGACGGTCAGCCCGCGCTCGGCGAGGAAGTCGGCCCAGGGGCGCAGCGACTGCGGCGAGCCGGTGAAGCCATGACAGAGGAGGACGCCGTCCTCTCCGCCCTCGTGGCGGAACGGCTCGGCTCCAGGGAGGACCGGCACCGGGGTCTCCTGTTCGTGAGGCGGGGCGGGGGAGGGGCGCGCACCGGGGGAGTGCTCGACGGATGACTTCACCGTACGCGACCGGACCGACACCGACCAGGGCCGTCACGGCCCCCGCCGCCCGCCCGGCACGGGCCGTGGGCGCCCGCCCACGGCCCGTGCCGGGCCCCGGGCGCCGGGAGCGCACAGGTTAAGGTCTGACCGACAGCACACAGGAGGCACCACAGTTGATCTACGGCGCAATGAAGTTCTCCATCGGCGGGTCCCTGAAGCTCGCCTTCCGGCCGTGGGTGGAGGGTCTGGAGAACATCCCCGAGCAGGGGCCGGCGATCCTCGCGAGCAACCACCTCTCCTTCTCCGACTCCTTCTTCCTCCCCGCTGTCCTGGACCGCAAGGTCACGTTCATCGCCAAGGCCGAGTACTTCACGGCCCCCGGCGTGAAGGGCAGGCTCACCGCCGCCTTCTTCAAGGGCGTCGGCCAGCTCCCCGTGGACCGCTCCGGAGCGCGCGGCGCCGGTGAGGCCGCCATCAGGGCGGGCATCCAGGTCGTCGAGAGCGGCGGCCTCTTCGGCATCTACCCGGAGGGCACCCGCTCGCCCGACGGCCGCCTCTACCGGGGCAAGCCCGGCGGTCTGGCCCGGGTGGCGCTGGCCACCGGCGCCCCCGTCATCCCGGTCGCGATGATCGACACCGAGAAGATCCAGCCGCCCGGCCAGGTGGTGCCCAAGCTGATGCGTCCCGGCATCAGGATCGGCAAGCCGCTGGACTTCAGCCGCTACCAGGGCATGGACGGCGACCGCTTCATCCTGCGCTCGGTGACCGACGAGGTCATGTACGAGATCATGAAGCTTTCCGGCCAGGAGTACGTGGACATCTACGCCACCGCCGCCAAGCGCCAGATCGCCGACGAGGCGAAGGCGAAGGCGGAGGAGGCCAGGCGCGACCGGAAGCAGCAGGCACGGACGGGCGACGAGAACGGAACGGAACGGTCCGGCGCGTAACCGCGTCGCACCGTCCGGGGGGTGGGTTCATGGCCAGGCGCGAGCGGGTCGTACGGATGTCGGTCGAGCAGCCGCTGTGGCGGGCGCTGACGGGCTACCGCGTCCTGACCATGCTCTACGCGGTGCTGCTGGCCGTCTTCGGCCGGGAGAAGTTCGAGCGGCCCTGGGTGGCCTTCGCGTATCTCGCGTTCCTCTTCGTGTGGACGCTCGCCACCCTGCCCAAGGTCCGCTCGGCGGCGAGCTGCACCAAGCGCTTCCTCGGGGCCGATCTCGTCGTCGCGCTGACCGGCATCCTGCTGACCCCGCTCGCCGACCTCCACTCCCAGACCTTCGACGGCCCGACGCTCCCCTCGATCTGGACGGCCGGAGCGGTCCTCGCCTTCGCCATCAAGGGCGGCTGGCGGTGGGCGGCCTTCGCCTCCACCTTTGTCGCCGTCGCCAACATCGTCCAGCGCGGCGAACCCAGCCGGGACACCTACCACAACGTCCTGCTGGTCTGGGTCGCCTCCATAGCCATCGGGTACGTCGTCGAGGTCGCCCGCGCCAGTGAACGCACCCTGGCCCGCGCCCTGGAGATCGAGGCCGCCACCCGCGAGCGCGAACGGCTCGCCCGAGACATCCACGACAGCGTGCTCCAGGTCCTCGCGATGGTGCAGCGCCGGGGCACCGCGATCGGCGGCGAGGCGGCCGAGCTGGGCCGGATGGCCGGGGAGCAGGAGGTCGCCCTGCGCACCCTGGTCTCCAGCGGTCTGCTGCCGCCGACCCGGGTTTCCGAGGACGCCGCCGAGGGCGCGGTCGTCCGCACGGTCGACGTGGACGAGGAGAGCCCCGGCGACGACGGGGCCCCCTGCGACCTGCGCGCCCTGCTCGCCCCGCACGCCGGTTCCCGTACCAGCTTCGCGGAGCCCGGCGCTCCGGTGCTCCTGCCCGCTGCGGCCGCCCGCGAGCTGGCCGCCGCCGTCAGTGCCGCCCTGGACAATGTGCGGGTGCACGCCGGGGACGGGGCCCAGGCGTGGATTCTGGTCGAGGACGAGCCCGGCGAGGTGATCGTGACCGTCCGGGACGACGGCCCCGGCATCCCGGAGGGGCGCCTCGCCCAGGCGGAGGGGGAGGGACGGATGGGGGTCGCGCTCTCCATCCGCGGCCGGCTGCGCGATCTCGGCGGCACGGCCGAGGTGATCTCGGTGCCGGGACAGGGCACCGAGGTCGAGTTGAAAGTTCCGAAAGCACCGAAGGTTTCCCGGGGGAAGGCAGGATCGGCCCGATGAGTACGCAGAACGCACCACAGGACGCACCGGAGCAGGACGGCGCGGAGGCCGCCGCCCGGCCCATCAGGGTCATGGTGGTCGACGACCACCCGATGTGGCGTGACGCCGTCGCCCGCGACCTCGCCGAGTCCGGCTTCGACGTCGTCGCGACCGCCGGGGACGGCCCGCAGGCGGTCCGCCGGGCCGGGGCGGCCCGGCCCGACGTCCTGGTCCTCGATCTGAACCTCCCCGGTATGCCCGGCGTCCAGGTCTGCAAGGAGCTCGTCGGCTCCCACCCGGGCCTGCGCGTCCTGGTCCTCTCCGCGAGCGGCGAGCACGCCGACGTCCTGGAGGCGGTGAAGTCCGGGGCCACCGGCTATCTGCTGAAGTCCGCCTCCACCCAGGAGCTGACCGAGGCCGTCCGCTCCACCGCGAACGGCGACCCGGTCTTCACCCCGGGCCTCGCGGGACTGGTCCTCGGCGAGTACCGCAGGCTCGCCTCCGACCCCGCGCCCGCCGCCTCCGACGAGCCCAAGGCCCCGCAGCTCACCGACCGGGAGACCGAGGTGCTGCGGCTGGTCGCCAAGGGGCTCTCGTACAAGCAGATCGCCGAACGCCTGGTCATCTCGCACCGCACCGTGCAGAACCATGTGCAGAACACCCTCGGAAAGCTCCAGCTGCACAACCGGGTGGAGCTCGTGCGGTACGCGATCGAGCGCGGCCTCGACGACGTCTGATCCGGCGCCCGGGCGGGCCCGGCCGGGACCTCCGGGCCCTCGGCGGGGGCCGTCCGGCACCGGGCGGGCCAGGGGGCGGAGCCGTATATTCGCGATGTCCGGACCCTTCGCGCGTATGCGGCGGCCCCGCCCGGCCCCGCGTACCGACACAGATCGGGAGACCCCGTGGAAATCCTGGCCTTCGGTGTGCAGTCCGACGAGAAGCCCCTGATCGAGAAGGCTTTCCGGGGGCTGCACGAGGTCCGCTGCCTGGACGTCTTCCTGAACCGGGACACCGCCCCCATCGCGGCGGGGTACGAGATCATCTCCACCAGCGTCAACGCCGACCTCGACGCCAAGGTCCTCCAGACCCTGGCCGCCGGCGGCACCCAGATGATCGCCCAGCGCTCCACCGGCTTCAACAACATCGACCTGGAGGTGGCCGAGCGGCTGGCCCTGCGCGTCGCCCGGGTCTCGTACTACTCGCCGTACTCGGTCGCCGAATTCGCCTGGACCCTGGCCATGGCGGTCAACCGGCGCGTCATCCGGGCCGCGAGCCGCACCCGCGACTTCGACTTCCGCCTCGACGGGCTGCTCGGCCGGGACATGCACGGCCGGACCGTCGGCGTCGTCGGCACCGGCAAGATCGGTGAGGCGTTCACCCGGATCGCCCACGGCTTCGGGATGAAGCTGCTCGGCTGGGACGTCGTGGAGAACCCGGCCTGCCTGGAGCTCGGCATGGAGTACGTCGAGAAGGAGCGCCTCTTCGCCGAGGCCGACCTGGTCAGCCTGCACGTCCCGCTGCTGCCCGCCACCCACCACATCATCAACGAGGCCGCCCTGAAGTCGATGAAGGACGACGCGATCCTCGTCAACTCCAGCCGCGGCGGCCTCATCGACACCGCCGCCCTGGTCACCGAGTTGCGCGCCGGGCGCTTCCTCGGGGTCGGACTCGACGTGTACGAGGCGGAGGCCGGGCTCTTCTTCCTGGACAAGTCCCTGGAGGGCGTCGATGACGACACCCTGGCCCGTCTCGTCACCTTCCCCAACGTGATCGTCACCTCGCACCAGGCGTACTACACCGAGGACGCGGTGGGCCAGATCATCGACGCGACCGTCCAGAACGTCACCGACTACCTGGCCCGCCGCCCCAGCGAGAACGTGCTCGTGCCGCGTATCTGAACCGGAGGGCTCAGCCCGGCACCGGCAGCCCCGCCAGCAGCTCCGTCACGATCGCCGCCCCGCGCACGGTCAGCACCGACTCCGGGTGGAACTGCACCGAGGCGAAGCCGGGCCCGCGCAGCGCGTGCAGCTCACCGCTCTCCCCGTCCCGGCTCACCTCGATGCCGTGCGCGGCCAGCTCGACGGCGGCCGGGGCGTCGCAGCGGGCGGTGAAGCTGTTGTAGAAGCCGACCGTCTCCGGCCGCCCGAACAGCTCGATCCTGGTCTGCGCCCCCTGGTACGGCACCGCCTTGCGCACGATCTCCAGCCCCAGTTCCGCCGCGATCAGCTCATGGCCGAGGCAGACACCGAGCAGCCCGTACCGGTGCTCCCGTACCAGCTCCGCCGCCAGCTCCCGCAGCAGCCGCATCTTCGGGTCGGCCAGGTCGCCCGGGTTCCCGGGGCCGGGGCCCAGCACGACCGGCCCCGTGTGCGCCCGTACCGCCTCGCGCAGCCCCGGCTCGTCGTACCGGCGCACCGACACATCGAGGCCGGAAGAGCGCAGCAGGTGCGCCAGCATCGCGGTGAACGTGTCCTCGCCGTCCACCACCAGCGCGTGCCCCGCCAGATCCCGGGTGCGCTCCTGCATCCGCAGCCAGAACGGGGCCAACAAGCCGCGCCGGTCGTCCAGCGCCGCCCGCACCCGGGGATCGGCGGCCAGCCGCGGCCGGTCCGCCTCCGCCTCCGGCCGCCCCGGCCGCACCCCGAGCGCCGCCAGCACCCCGGCCGCCTTGGCATGCGTCTCCGCGACCTCGCTCTCCGGGTCCGAGTGGCGTACGAGGGTGGCGCCGACGGGCACCTCCAGCGAACCGTCCGGGGCGATGTCGGCCGTACGGATCAGGATCGGGGAGTCCAGCGTCTGCGCCCCGTTGCCGTCCTGCCCCAGCAGGGCCAGCGCGCCCGCGTAGTAGCCGCGCCCGCCCCGCTCGTACCGCTCGATCACCCGGCAGGCGTTCTGCACCGGGGAGCCGGTGACGGTGGCCGCGAACATGGTCTCGCGCAGGACGTCCCGGACATCCAGCGAGGACCGCCCCCGCAGCTCGTACTCCGTGTGGGCGAGGTGCGCCATCTCCTTCAGCCGGGGCCCGACCACCACCCCGCCCCTGTCGCCCACCGTGCACATCATCTTCAGCTCCTCGTCCACCACCATGGACAGCTCCTCGCTCTCCTTGCGGTCCCCGAGGAACGCGAGCAGGCTCTCGGCGGTCGGCCCCCCGTCCGGGTAGCGGTAGGTCCCGCTGATCGGGTTCATCACGACCGTCCCGCCGGACATCCGCACATGCACCTCGGGGCTGGCCCCGACCAGCGTCCTGTCCCCGGTGTGTACGACGAACGTCCAGTACGCGCCCCGCTCGCCCGCCAGCAGCCGCCGGAACAGCGCCAGCGCGTCCGCCCGCCCGAACCCCGCGATCCCGCCCCGGAACGTCCGCCGGATCACGAAGTTCGCGCCCTCGCCCTGCCCGATCTCGTCCCGGATCACCCGCCGGACGATCTCCGCGTACTCCCCGTCCGGCACGTCGAAGCCGCGGTCCTCCACCGTCACGTCATGCGCGGGCAGCGCCGCCAGCACCTCCGACAGCTCCAGCTCATGGCGCTCCTCCGCCACCAGCACGCTCAGCGGGGTCCCGTCGTCGCGGACGTCGAAGCCGCGCTCGGCGATCTGCCGGAACGGCACCAGGGCCAGCGCGGGCGACGCGCCCACCGGCAGATCGGCCAGCCGCGCCACCTCCCGGACCCCGCCGGTCAGCACCTCCACGTGATCGTGGTCACGGCCGGGCGTACGCCGGCGCAGCAGGGCGAACGGCGGGGCGTCCTCGGCCAGCAGCAGGCGGACGACATCGGGGGCGGGGCGGGAAGACGTACGGGACATGGGAGCGGGTTCCTTCCGGACGGCCCGTACGGCGTCGCGTACGGGACTCACAGGGGAGAGGAACGGCTCCGGGAAACGCAGGAAAGGCCGCCCCTCGGGCGGCCTTCGCGAAGTGTGTCAGCGCGATGAATCAGCGGGCCGCCGGATGAGCGGTCCACCACCAGTCCTGGATCGAGAGCGGGAACTGTTGCGTCGACATGGTGCGACCCTAGCGGACATCCCCGGCAGCCGAGCGCCTGTCTCAACTATTGAGCGCTCGAATGGACGGCCCCCGCGACCCCGTAGTGTTGTCCACGTGACCGTGAACGCCAATACCTCCGCCGCCGGTGGCAACACCTGGCGAGACCTTCCCGCGGCGCAGCAGCCCGAGTACCCCGACTCCGAGGCGCTGCGCGATGTACTCGCGGACCTCGCGTCGTATCCGCCGCTCGTCTTCGCGGGCGAGTGCGACCAGCTGCGCGCCCGCCTGGGAGCCGTCGCCAAGGGCGAGGCGTTCCTGCTCCAGGGCGGCGACTGCGCCGAGGCTTTCGACGCCGTGTCCGCCGAGCACATCCGGGCCAAGCTGAAGACGCTGCTCCAGATGAGCGCTGTCCTGACCTACGCCGCCTCCGTGCCCGTCGTGAAGGTCGGCCGGATCGCGGGCCAGTACTCCAAGCCGCGCTCCAAGTCGACCGAGACCCGCGACGGCGTGACCCTGCCGACGTACCGGGGCGACTCGGTGAACGGCTTCGCCTTCACCGAGGAGGCCCGCGTCCCGGACCCCGCGCGGCTGAAGCAGATGTACCACGCGTCCTCCTCCACGCTGAACCTGGTCCGCGCCTTCACCACCGGCGGCTACGCCGACCTGCGCCAGGTGCACGCCTGGAACCAGGACTTCGTGAAGTCGTCCCCCTCCGGCCAGCGCTACGAGGCCCTGGCCCGCGAGATCGACAACGCGCTGAACTTCATGAAGGCGTGCGGCACCGACCCGGCCGAGTTCAAGGCGGTCGAGTTCTACGCCTCGCACGAGGCGCTGCTGCTGGACTACGAGTCGGCGCTGACCCGCACGGACTCCCGCACCGGCGAGCTGTACGACACCTCCGGCCACATGGTCTGGATCGGTGAGCGCACCCGCCAGATGGACGGCGCGCACATCGAGTTCGCCTCGAAGGTCCGCAACCCGATCGGCATCAAGCTCGGCCCGACGACCACCGTCGACGAGGCACTCGGCTACATCGACCGCCTGGACCCCGAGCGCGAGCCCGGCCGGCTGACCTTCATCGTCCGCATGGGCGCCGACAAGGTCCGCGACAAGCTGCCCGAGCTGGTCGAGAAGGTCACCGCCTCCGGCGCCACCGTGGCCTGGGTGACCGACCCGATGCACGGCAACACCTTCGAGGCCGCCTCCGGCCACAAGACGCGCCGCTTCGACGACGTCCTGGACGAGGTCAAGGGCTTCTTCGAGGTCCACAAGGGCCTCGGCACCCACCCGGGCGGCATCCACGTGGAGCTGACCGGCGACGATGTCACCGAGTGCGTGGGCGGCGGCCACGAGATCTTCGTGGACGATCTGCACCAGCGCTACGAGACGGCCTGCGACCCCCGGCTCAACCGCAGCCAGTCGCTCGACCTGGCCTTCCTCGTCGCCGAGATGTACCGCGACCAGTAGGTATTCCCGCCAGTCGCACCTGTGGGGCACGGATCGATGTGATCCGTGCCCCACAGTCCGTTCCCGGGCTTTTGCGCGGCTCGCCGGACGGGTAAGGTTAGGTTAGCCTCACCGACGAAGACGGGGACGGCACCAGCGACCGGCCCGCAGGGAGGTGAACCGCATGTACGTCTGTTCCTGCTTCGGCATCACCGAGGCGCAGGTCAAGAAGCATGCGGACGCCGGTGCCTGCACCCCCCGCCAGATCGCTTCGGCCTGCAAGGCGGGCACGGACTGCGGCGGCTGTGTCCGACGCATCCAGGCCCTGCTGGGGCGCGACTGCTCGCGCCGCGACCTCGTGGGTCAGCAGCGGGAGCCCGTGACGGCGGCGGTCGGCGGCCCGGTGGGCATGCCGGTGGCGGCCCAGGACATCCGTCTCCCCGACGCGGCCTGACCTGTCCGTACGGCGGGGAGCCCTTCCGTACGACGTCTTCCGTGCAGCGGGACCGTCAGCTCTCCGGCTGCTCGATCAGCTGCGCGATGTAGAGCGGCTCACCGAGCTTCTCCACCAGCTCCAGCTGGGTGTCGAGGTAGTCGATGTGGTGCTCCTCGTCCGCCAGGATGGACTCGAAGATGTTCGCCGAGGTGATGTCCCCCTTGGCGCGCATCAGCTCGATCCCGCGCTTGAGGCGGTCGATCGCCTCCACCTCGACCTGGCGGTCCGCCTGGAACATCTCGGTGACCGTCTGGCCCACCCGGACGTGGAAGAGCCGCTGGTAGTTGGGCAGCCCGTCCAGGAAGAGAATCCGGTCGGTGAGGATCTCGGCGTGCTTCATCTCGTCGAAGGACTCGGCCCGGGTGTACTTGGCGAGCTTGGTCCAGCCGAAGTTGTCCTGCATTTTCGCATGCAGGAAGTACTGGTTGATAGCGGTCAGTTCGGCGGTCAGCTGCTCATTGAGGAACTCAAGGACCTCGGGGTCGCCCTGCATCGCAGAGGCTCCTTCCAAAACGTGATCGACAAGATGGCCGCATCCTCGCACCGCGTCCACCGGCCGTCCAGTAAGTGCACGCTTAGTACGAGTTGACCCCCCGGGACCGCCACGGGGGTCTGCCCTGGTCATGACCACCCCTGCCTGTCTGTCACCATGGAGACATGGGTCAGCCGGAAAACCGGGAGAGAAGCGGAGCGGAGCAGTCGGAGCTTCCCCCAGGACAGCGACTGCAACGCGGATGGCCGGTCACCCACTACGGGCCCGTTCCCAAGTTCAAGCCCGAGCGCTGGGAGTTCCGGGTCTTCGGGGCCACCGCCGACGGCGACAAGCACTGCTGGAACCATCAGGACTTCTCGGCGCTGCCGTTCTCCTCGGTCGTCGCCGATCTGCACTGCGTGACGAAATTCAGCATGATCGGCGCCGAATGGGGCGGAGTCCTCGCCCGTACGGTGCTCGATCTGGCCCCGCCCGGCCCCGATGTCACCCATGTGATGGTGTGGGCCGAGTACGGCTTCTCCTCGAACCTGCGTCTGGCCGACTTCGCCTCCGAGCGCACGCTTTTCGCCACCCACAAGGACGGCGAACTCCTCACCGCCGAGCACGGCTTCCCGCTGCGCCTCGTCGTCCCGCACCTGTACGCCTGGAAGGGCCCGAAGTGGGTCCGGGGCGTCGAGTACATGACGGCCGACCGGCGCGGGTTCTGGGAGGAGCGGGGCTACCACAACATCGGTGACCCCTGGCGCGAGCAGCGCTATTCGTACCAGGAGGAGCCGGGCGAGGGCCCCGAGCTGTAGCTCTAGGGTCTTTCGTTTGGATCAGGCCGGATCAGGGAGCGGGGTCTGGTGCGTGCAGCTGCAAGGCGGAGGAGGGAGTCGACGCGGAGCGTCGGCGACCGACGACAACGCCGCAGATGTGCGTGCCGGGGCCCGCGAGCCCGGCATGATCCAAACGAGAGGCCCTAGCCCCGCAGCTCCTTCAGCCGGGCCACGTCCGCCGCGTGCCCCTCCTTGCCGCCGGGCGTCTCGATGATCAGCGGTACGCCCTCGGTCGCCGGGTGCGCGAACAGCTCCCGGAAGGGCTCCGCGCCGATGTGGCCCGCGCCGATGTTCTCGTGCCGGTCCTTGTGGGCGCCCACGACATCCTTGGAGTCATTGGCGTGGATCAGCTTCAGCCGCCCCTCGCCGACCGTCTCCACCAGCAGATCGAGCGTCTGCCGCATCCCCGAGGGGCCGGTCAGATCGTGGCCCGCCGCGTAGATGTGGCAGGTGTCCAGGCAGATCCCCAGCTTCGGGTGGGCGTCCAGCGCCTCGAAGTACGGCCCGAAGTCCCATGTACGGGAGCAGAGCGAGGAGCCCTGGCCCGCCGTGGACTCCAGCAGCAGATACGGGTCGTCGTCATGGGTCAGCTCGTCCAGCAGCGGCAGCATGTGCTCGCGCACCTGGGCCAGCGCCTCGGAGCGGGGCCGCCCGCCGGTCGCGGAGCCGGTGTGCACCACCACGCCCAGCGCCCCGATCTGCCGGGCCCGGCGCAGTGAGTGGCGCAGCGACTCCACGGACTTCTCGACGGTCGCCCCGGTGTGCGAGCCGAAGTTGATCAGATACGGGGCGTGGACGTACGCCGGTATCGAGGCCGCCGCGCACTCCGAGCGGAACAGCTCGTCCTGCGCCGGGTTCCCGGCGGGCGTCGCCCAGCCGCGCGGGTTGGCGACGAAGACCTGCACGGACTCGGCCCCCAGCTCCCGCGCGTAGGAGAGACCGACCTTGGCGAGACCGCCTGCCACGGGGACGTGTCCGCCCACAGGGTTACGCATGGATGGCTTCCGGCTTTCTCATGGCGGGCTAGAACCCCTTGGTCCTGATGGTGATGGTGGAGCCCTCGGGGGCCTGTTCGCCGCCCCGCACGGACTGGCGCGCGATCGTGTCGCTGAACGAGAGGAACGGCCGGTCGACCTTGACCTCGAAGCCCGCCTCCTCCAGGGTGGCCCTGGCCTCGTCGACGTCCCGGCCGGTGACGTCGGGGACGTCCAGCATCCGGGGGCCCTTGGAGACGGTCAGCTCGATGGTGTCGCCCTCCGCCGCTTCGGTGCCCTCGCCCGGGGACTGCCGGGCGATGTTCCCCTCGGCCTCGGAGGAGTGGACCCGGCCGGGCAGCACCTCGGCCTTCAGCCCCTCCCCTTCGAGCTTCGCGGTGGCGGCCTCGACCGAGAGGCCGGTGAGGTCCGGTACGCCGATGGGGCTGCCCTTGCTGACGACCAGGGCCACGGCCGTGTCCGGGGTCCGGTCGGTGCCCGCGCGGGGCTCCGTACGGATCACCTCGCCGCGGGCCACGTCTTCGCTGAACTCCTTGGTCACCATCCCGGGGAGCAGGCCCACCTTCTTCAGGGCGCGCCGGGCGTCCGCGAGGGAGGAGCCCGAGACATCGGGGACCCGGACGATCTCGGGGCCGCGCGAGACGACGAGCGTCACCGAGCCGTTGCCCCTGATCCGGTCGCCCGAGGCGGGGTCGCTGCCGACCACCGAGCCCCGCTCGACCGTGTCGCTGAAGACCCGCTCGACGCCCTTCAGCCCGAGCCCCTCGGCCGCGAGCCGCTGCTCCGCCGCCTTCTGGGTCTGGCCGAGGAGCGAGGGGACCTGGGTGAACTGCCCGGAGTTGATGTACCAGACGCCCGCCCCGACGCCCAGCGTCAGCAGGACGGCGGCGATGACGGTGATCAGCTTGCGGTGCGGGCCGCCGAACGGGCCGCGCGGGCCCGCCCGGCGCCGGGGCGGGGCGACCGGCGGCGGCATCTCCAGCCGGCTCGTGCGGTGCACGCCGTCCCCGGACCCGTCCGCCGGAAGGGCCCGCGGGATCACGCTCGTACGGTCCTGCGCGCCGTCGTGGGTGTCCGACAGCGCCTGCGGCGGTACGGCGTCCAGCTCGGCGTCGCTCAGCTGGGCGCGGGCCTCCCGGGCCTCGGCGAGGAGCAGCACCGCGTCGTGCGGGCGCACCTCGGGGTTCCGGGCGGTGGCGCTCGCCACCAGGGAGTCCAGCGCGACGGGGAGCCCCGGCACGGCGGCGGAGGGGGCCGGGACATCGGTGTTGAGGTGCTGGTAGATGACCTGGGCGGCGTTCTCGCCGGTGTGCGGCTTGGCGCCGGTCAGCATCTCGTACAGCACGACCCCGCAGGCGTACACGTCACTGCGGGTGTCGGCCGTGCCGTGCTCGATCTGCTCGGGGGCCAGATACGAGACCGTGCCCAGCAGCGAACCGGTGGTGTCGGTGGCCGTGCCGACCGCCCTGACCAGGCCGAAGTCGGCGACCTTCACCCGGCCGTCGTCCCCTATCAGGACGTTCTCCGGCTTCATGTCGCGGTGCACGAACCCGGCCCGGTGCGCGGCGCCGAGCGCGGCGAGGACCGGCTCCAGGATGTCCAGGGCCGCCCGGGGCTGGAGGGCGCCGCGCTCGCGCAGGACGTCACGCAGGGTGCAGCCCGCCACGTACTCCATCGCGAGGTAGACGTACGCGCCCTGGGCGCCCTGGTCGAAGACCGCGACGACGTTGGGGTGGGCCAGCCGCGCCACCGACTTGGCCTCGCGGATGAACCGCTCGACGAAGGCGGCGTCGGTCGCGAGCGCCGGGTGCATCACCTTGAGGGCGAGCACCCGGTCCAGGCGGGTGTCCACGGCCCGGTAGACCGTGGCCATCCCGCCGACGGCGATGCGCGCCTCAATGCGATACCGGCCGTCGAGCAGCTGCCCGACGAGGGGGTCCTGGAGGGTCGTGTCCACCCCGAGAGTCTACGAGGCGCCGCCGGTACCCCGGACGGACCGGGGCTCTCCCGGGGCCGTTCCCTTACGGACCTGTGACAGGGACACGCCCCAGGTGACCGGCCTTGCGCGGGCGCCCGGCCCCCGCCCCCGTACCGGCGGCTCAGAACGCCGGCCGCTCCGGGTCGAGCACCGCCCGCCCGTCCGCCGGGGACGACGCCTCGGCGAAGTGGCGGCGGGGGATGCGGCCCGCCCGGTACGCCAGCCGCCCGCCGTCCACCGCGTGCCGCATCGCCGCCGCCATCAGCTCCGGCTCCTGGGCCCGGGTCACCGCCGAGGCGAGCATCACCGCCGCGCACCCCAGCTCCATCGCCTGCGCCGCGTCCGACGCGGTCCCGGCCCCCGCGTCCAGGATCACCGGCACCCCGGCCCGCTCCACGATCAGCTCGAAGTTGTGCGGGTTGCGGATGCCGAGACCGGAGCCGATGGGGGAGCCCAGCGGCATGATCGCCGAACACCCCACGTCCTCCAGCTTCCGCGCGAGGACCGGGTCGTCGTTGGTGTACGGCAGCACGGTGAACCCGTCGTCGACCAGGATCTCGGCCGCGTCCAGCAGCTCGACCGGGTCGGGCAGCAGGGTCCGCTCGTCGGCGATGACCTCCAGCTTGATCCAGTCGGTGCCGAGCGCCTCCCGGGCCAGCCGGGCGGTGAGGACGGCCTCGCCCGCCGTGTAGCAGCCCGCCGTGTTCGGCAGCACCTGGATGGAGAGCCGCTCCAGCACGGAGAGGACCGAGCCCCGCACGGTCGGGTCGAGCCGGCGCATGGCGACGGTGGTCATCTCCGTCCCGGACGCGATCAGGGACCGCTCCAGCACCTCCAGGCTCGGCGCCCCGCCGGTCCCCATGATCAGCCGGGAGCCGAAGGCGGCCGGTCCCAGGGTGAAGACGTCGTCGGACACGGTCAGCCTCCCTGTACGGCGGTCAGGACTTCGACGCGGTCGCCCTCGCCGAGCGTGGTGGCGGCCCACCGGCCGCGCGGCACCACGCACTCGTTGACGGCGGCGGCGACCCCGGAGGGCGCGGCGGTCAGGGTGGCGACGAGACGGTCCAGCGCGGTGCCCGCGTCGAGGGTGCGCGGTTCCCCGTTGACCGAGACGGATACCTGAGGACTCATACGGACTGCTCCTGGAGTACGGGGGCGGGTACGGGGGCGGCTCCGGCGGACGCGAACCGGCCCGGGGCGAACGGGCGGGCCACCTCGGGCAGTTCGCCGGTGGTCAGCGCCTCGGCCATCGCGTCGCCCGTGACGGGCGTCAGCAGCACGCCGTTGCGGTGGTGGCCGGTGGCGAGGAGGAGGCCGGGCAGGGCGGTCGGGCCGAGCAGCGGGGCGTTGTCGGGGGAGGCGGGGCGCAGTCCGGCCCGGGTCTCGGTGAGCGGCAGCTCGGTGATGCCGGGCACCAGCTCATGGGCGTCGCGCAGCAGCTCGTAGACCCCGCCCGCGGTGACGGTGGTGTCCCAGCCCATCTCCTCGCTGGTGGCGCCGACGACCAGCTCCCCGTTCTCGCGCGGTACGAGATAGATGTGGCCGCCCCGGACGACGGCGCGCACGGTCCGGCTGAGGAAGGGGGCGTACGCCGGGGGCACGGTGAGCCGCAGGACCTGGCCCTTGACCGGGCGGACCGGCGGCACGAGCTCCTCCGGGAGCCCCGCGAGCCGCCCGCTGAGGCTGCCCGCCGCCAGGACGACCCGGTCGGCCTCGATCCCCGTACCGTCACCGAGCACCGCTCCCGCCGCCCGGCCCCCGGCGACGGTGAGCCGCTCCGCCGGGGCCCGCCGGAAATCCACCCCCGCCCGCTCGCAGGCGGCCAGCAGCGCGGCGGCGAGCCGGCGCGGGTCCACCTGGTGGTCGCCGTCGACCCGCAGCCCGCCCCGTACGCCCGGCGCGAGCATCGGCTCCAGACGGCGGCACTCCCGGCCGCTCAGCCAGACCGACTCCAGACCCGAGCGCTCCTGGAGGGCGTGCAGCTCCCGCAGATGCGCCCGGTCGTCGGAGTCCAGCGCGACGGCCAGCGTCCCGCAGGTGCGGAAGCCGGTCTCCCGGCCGCTCGCCGCCTCCAGCTCCGCGACGAACTCCGGATAGCGGGCGGCGGAGGCGAGGTTGAGGCCGAGCAGCATCTCCTCGCCGTAGTGCAGTTCGGTGACGGCGGCCAGCATGCCCGCCGCGACCCGGGCGGCCCCGCCGCCCGGATCGGGATCGGCCACGGTGACGGCCAGCCCGCGCTGGGCCGCCCGCCAAGCGGTGACCAGGCCGATGATGCCGCCCCCGATGACGAGGACATCGGTTCCTGAGCCTTCCCCCGGGTTACCGGAGGTCTTCCCCGAGACGCGCATGGGTGTCCAGCCCCTCCCTTCGCCGGCATGACCCGGATCAGGTTCGTACGGTCGGAGGCCGTCCAGCCTCCCTCTCAGCCCGGTGCGCCCGGGCTCCCGCGAGTGTTCTACCGTGGCCAGACTAACCCCAGTACCTCGACGCCGAGTAGGGAGCAGCGACCGTGGCCCGTTCGCTCGACGGACTCGTCCTCTCGCCCGTCGCCGACCAGGCCCCCGGCCAGGTCGGCACCCGTACCCGCTTCACGTACCACGAGCAGGACGGCACGGTCTGGGCCGAGTACGCGGGCGGTGACGTGGTCCGCGGCCATCTCGTCGGCACCCGCGCAGGGGACGCGCTCGACTTCCGTTACGTCCAGCTCAAGCGGGACGGAACGACCTCGTCCGGCCACTGCCGCTCCACCGTCACCGACCTCGCGGACGGCCGGGTGCGGCTGGAGGAGCGCTGGGAGTGGGAGTCCCAGGAGGGCAGCGGGACGAGTGTGGTGGAGGAGCTGCCATCTGACGGCCTGTCAGATGAATAGACTGTGCGCGTGAGCGAGCAGACGGAACACCACGCGACGGGGCGGACGGCACGGAACGTCGTGGTCGTCGGAGCGGGCATGGCGGGCGTGCAGACCGCCGTCGCCCTGCGGGAAGCAGGCTTCACCGGCCCGGTCACCCTGATCGGCGCCGAGCCCCACCAGCCCTACGACCGGCCGCCGCTCTCCAAGGCGGTGCTGCTCGGGGCCGCCGAGGACTCCGCCTTCGACATCGACTTCGAGGCGCTGGACATCACGCTCCGGCTCGGCCTGGACGTCACCGCCCTGCGCGCCGACGGCCACCTGCTGGAGACCGCCGAGGGGCCCGTCCCCTATGACGTCCTGGTCCTGGCGACCGGCGCGGAGCCCATCACCCTGCCCGGCACCGAAGGTGTCCGGGGCGTCCACCTGCTGCGCACCCTGGACGACGCCGCCCGGCTGCGCCCCGTCCTGGAGCGGCGGCACGACGTGGTGGTCGTCGGCGCGGGGTGGATCGGCGCCGAGTTCGCCACCGCCGCCCGCGCCGCGGGCTGCGCGGTCACCGTCGTGGAGGCCGCCGCCCGCCCGCTGGCCGGAACCCTGCCCGCCGAGGTCGCCGCCCCGATGGCCGACTGGTACGCGGAGAGCGGCGCCGAACTCCTCACCGACGCCCGGGTCGACCGCGTCGAGGAGGGCACGGTCGTCCTCGACGACGGCCGGACGCTGCCCGCCGGGGCCGTCGTCGTCGGCATCGGCGCCCGCCCCGCCACCGGCTGGCTCACCGGCTCCGGGATCGAACGCGGCCCGGACGGCTCGATCACCGCCGACGCCTCCCTGCGCACCTCCCTGCCCGATGTGTACGCCGTCGGGGACTGCGCCTCCTTCCCCTCCGCCCGCTACGGCGAACGCCTGCTGATCCACCACTGGGACAACGCCCTCCAGGGCCCCCGGACCGTCGCCGCCGCGATCCTGGCGGCGGAGTCCGGCGATCCGCTCCCCGTCCACGACCCCGTCCCGTACTTCTGGTCCGAGCAGTTCGGCCGCTTCGTGCAGTACGCCGGACACCACGCCCACGCCGACACCCTGGTGTGGCGCGGCGACGGCGCCGGGGCGGCCTGGTCGGTGTGCTGGCTGAAGGCCGGGGCCCTGGTCGCCGTGCTCGCGGTGGGCCGCCCGCGCGACCTCGCCCAGGGCCGCAGGCTCATCGAGTCCGGGGCCGTCCTCGATCCGGAGCGGGTCGCCGACCCCGCCGTACCGCTGAAGTCGACCGCCCTGTGAGCCCCCGGGCCGACCCCCGTACGGTCGGCCCGGCTACCGGCTGTCAGTCCCGGATGGCACGCTTGTCCCTGTGACCGAGATTGACGCAAAGACCGATGCTCTCGTCCCCGCCTGGCTCCACCTCCCCGACATCGCGGAAAAGCTCGATGTCGAGGTGACGCGCGTCCGGCAGCTGGTCAAGGAGGGCCAGCTCATCGCCGTACGCCGTGGTGAGAACCGGACACTTCAGGTGCCTGCCGCCTTCATCGACGGCAGCAAGGTGGTCAAGGGCCTCTCCGGCACCCTGACCCTCCTGAGGGACGACGGCTTCTCCGACGAAGAGATGCTGGAGTGGCTCTTCACTCCCGACCCGACCCTGCCCGGCACCCCCGCCCAGGCGCTGAGCGAGAATCGCGGTACGGAGGTGAAGCGCCGCGCCCAGGCGCTCGCCGTCTGACCGACACGATCAGGAAGCGGCGTACGGGCCCCGCGCAGCGCGTGGGGCCCGTGCCCCGCCACGACCACGGGGGGACTCCACCATGCCCACGCCTCGCGAGCAGCTGTCCGACGCCCGGCTCTACCTCTGCACGGACGCCCGTAAGAGGCAGGGCGACCTCCCGGCCTTCCTGGACGCGGTGCTCTCCAGTGGCGTCGACATCGTCCAGCTCCGTGACAAGGGCATGGAGGCCGCCGAGGAGCTGGAACACCTCGCGGTCCTCGCCGACGCCTGCCGCCGCCACGGCAAGCTCCTCGCCGTCAACGACCGGGCCGACGTCGCCCACGCCATCGGCGCCGACGTCCTGCACCTGGGCCAGGGCGACCTGCCCGTGTCCGCCGCCCGCGCGATCATCGGGCAGGACCGGGTGATCGGCCGCTCCACGCACGCCGAGTCCGAGGTCGACGCCGCCGTCGCCCAGGAGGGCGTGGACTACTTCTGCACCGGCCCCTGCTGGCCCACCCCCACCAAGCCCGGCCGTCACGCCCCCGGCCTCGGCCTCGTGCGGTACGCCGCCTCCCTGGACCAGCCGCGCCCCTGGTTCGCCATCGGCGGCATCGACGCGGGCAACCTGGACGAGGTGCTGGCGGCCGGGGCCCGCCGGATCGTGGTCGTCCGCGCGATCACCGAGGCCACCGACCCGGCGGCGGCCACCGCGGAGCTGGCGAAGAGGGTCCGGGCGCACGCGCTCTGAGCAGCCGCCTTCATCGGGCGCGGTTTTACCGCAGCTGTCCAAGGGGTGGACAACAAACCGGCGAAATGAGACGAAATCCCTTGCTCTGGTTGGGGGAGTGTCCACCCCCTGGTTAACCTCCCCCTATGGCCCTTGGGACAGCTTCCACCAGGACGGACCACGCACGCACGGTGCGTGACCTGCTCGCGACCGGCAAGACCTCGTACTCCTTCGAGTTCTGGGCGCCCAAGACCGAGAAGGGCGAGCGCAACCTCTGGAACGCGCTGCGCCGGGTCGAGGCGGTCCGCCCGAGCTTCGTCTCGGTGACGTACGGGGCCGGTGGCTCCACCCGCGCCGGGACGGTGCGGGCGACCCAGCAGATCGCCGCCGACTCCACGCTCACCCCGGTCGCCCACCTCACCGCCGTCAGCCACTCGATCGCCGAGCTGCGCAACATGATCGGCCAGTACGCCGACGCCGGGATCAGGAACATCCTCGCGGTCCGCGGCGACCCGCCCGGCGACCCGATGGGCGAGTGGGTCGAGCACCCGCAGGGCGTGAAGTACGCGGCCGACCTCGTCCGCCTCATCAAGGAGTCCGGCGACTTCTGCGTCGGCGTCGCCGCGTTTCCCGAGATGCACCCGCGCTCCACCGACTGGGAGACGGACATCGGCCACTTCGTGGACAAGTGCCGCGCCGGGGCCGACTACGCGATCACCCAGATGTTCTTCCGCCCGGAGGACTACCTGCGGATGCGTGACCGCGTGGTCGCCGCCGGTTGCGAAACGCCCGTGATCCCCGAGGTCATGCCGCTCACCAGTGTGAAGCAACTGGAAAGATTCTCGCAGCTCAGCAACGCGACCGTGCCGACGCCGCTGAAAGAGCGCATCCTCGCGGTCAAGGACGATCCGGCCGCTGTACGCTCCCTTGGTATCGAGTTCGCAACGGAGTTCTGCGCGAAGCTGCTGTCCGAGGGTGTGCCCGGGCTCCACTTCATCACGCTCAACAACTCGACGGCAACGCTCGAAATCTACGAGAATCTCGGACTGCACAAGCAGTCGTGACCGGCCGTACCCGCCCCCGCGCGGCTGCGGCCGCAGGAGGGGGCGGGCGTGGGCTGGACGGTCCTCTACATCGCATTCGGCTTGGTGGCACTGTGGCTGCTGGGTGAGGTACTGCTGCAGTACAAGGCGCGGCTGCGCTGGCGGCTGCTCGCCTTCGCCGGGTTCCTCACCGTGGTCATCGGGGTGCTGCTCGGCTCCCGTGCGGTCATCGTCGTCGGCACGCTCGCCTTCGCCACCGGCCAGACCTTCGTGACGCTCTCCTTCCGGCGCGGCTTCTCCACCGGCTGGGCCATAGGCGGCAGCCCGGGGGAGAGCCGCCGGCGCAAGGGCGGCGGCGAGCGCGCGGCCGCCAAGGAGCCCACGCTGGAGGTCTCCGACCTGGAGGTCTCGGCCCCTGCCACCACCCCAGGGACCGGCTCCGACTTCGATTCCGGTTTCGACTCGGGTTTCGACTCCGACTTCGACCGTACGGGGGCTCAGGCCGCCGCGTCCGACCCCGCCACCTCCGTGTACGAGCCGCTGCCGCTGCCCGACGACACCGGCCAGTACGGCGTATACAGCGATTCCGGTTACCCGGCGGACGGCCGCGGCACCGACTCCGGCCCCGGCCCGGACCAGCAGCCGTACGAGGCGGACCCCTCGGACCGGTCGCAGCCGCAGTTCGCCGCGTACGACCCGTACTCCGGCTACGACCAGCAGCAGGCCCAGGACACCTACACGGGGCCGTACGACTACGGGAACGGCCAGCAGAGCTACGCCGCCTACTCCGACCCGTACATCGGCACCACCAACGGGTCGGCCTCCTACGGCGGTTACGACGCCTACGGCAATGGCAGCGGCAACGGCTACGACAGCCAGGGCGGCCGCCAGAGCTACGCCGACCCCTACGCCCAGAGCTACGGCACGGACGCGTACGGCACCGACACCCCGCCCGGGGGCGTCTGGGTCCCGCAGCAGCGGGACGCCGAGCAGTACCCCCCGATGCCTCCGGAGCAGCCCGCCCAGCCCACTCCGTATGGCAACAACGGCTACGACACCGGCCAGAACGAGCAGTACCGCTACTGAACGGGCAGTACCGCTACTGACGGCGGGCGGTGCCGACGGAGCTCGACGCCGACGGGCAGGCTGCGGGGGCGGTCGGGGCGCAGCGGCGGGGACGGGGGCGGTCGGGTCGCTCCGGCGGAGGCGGGCGACCGGCGCCTCGCTCCCGGACCAGCGGCGCGGGCGAGCTGCGTTCCGCTCCCGGATCAGCGGAGTGTGTGACCGGCGTTCCGCTCTCGCATCAGCAGCGCGGGCGACCGGCGCTCCACTCCACCTCTCGGCGAGGCCGACCGCCGCCCCGTCTCCTCACTGCGAGCCCCGGAAGTCGTCGCCCTCCACCACGAGTCCGGCCACCAGCGTTCCCGACATCCCGGCGTGCGCGAGCCCGCCGCCCGGGTGCGACCAGCCGCCCGCCAGATACAGCCCCGGCAGCCGGGTGAGGTTCCCCGGGTGCAGATGGGCGCCCGCCGCCCCGGCCAGAGCGGGCGGCGGCACCGCACCGCCCGCCGCCCCCGTCTCGGCCTCGGTCTCCGCAGGCGTACGGACCTCCGTGTGCAGGACGCGCTCCCGCAGCCCCGGAACGGCCGCCTCCGCCCGCTCCACCAGCAGCTCCGCGAACCGCTGCCGCACCGCCGGGTCCGTCCACTCCACCGGACCCCGGGGGGCCACCACCGCTGTCAGCGTCACCGCCTCGTGCGCCGCGTCCGGGCGGGTCGCCGGGTCGTCGGGGCGCAGCACCGTCACCGTGGGGTGCGCGGCGACCCGCCCCCCGAACACCGCCTCCTGCTCCGCCGCCCCGTCGGCGCTGTGCACCACCGTCCGGTGCACCGCGTCCGCCTCCCGGCCCCCGCGCAGCGACAGCAGCACCGTGAACCGCCCCGGCACGGAGCCTTCCCGGACCGTCACATCGCCCGCGCCCCACACCTGCTGACCCGGCACCAGACCGGCGTGCGGCCGGACCCCCAGCACCACCCGGTCGGCCTCGGCCACCGCACCGCCCGCCAGCTCCACGCCCGCCGCCCGGCCGTCCTTCTCGACGACCCGGACCACCTCGGCCCCGAAGACGAAGGCCACCCGCCGGGCCACGCACCGCTCGTACACCGCCCGGGCCAGCTCCCGCATCCCGCCCATCACGTACCAGCTGCCGAAAGACTGCTCCATGTACGGCAGCAGCGCGGCGCTCGCGGGCGCGGTGCGCGGGTCCAGGCCGTAGGAGAGGGCGTAGCCGTCGAGCAGGGCGGCGAGCCGGGCGTCCCCCAGCTCCCAGGCGCCGATCTCCGCCACGGTCGACGCCTGCCGGGTGCGCAGCAGCCGCCGCTGCCTCAGCGCCGGATACGGGTCGCGCCCCAGCACCTGGTGGTCCGCCCGCAGCGGCTCCTCCAGCAGCGGGCGGCGCGAGCGGTCCCAGGCGTCCCGGGCCCGCTCCAGGAACCCGGTCCACCGCTCCCCGGCACCGCCGCCGAGTGCCGCGTCCAGGGCGGAGGCTACCCCGGCCCGGGAGGCGTTGGGCAGGGACACCGCCGTGCCGTCCGCGAAGAGATGGCGGCTCGCCGGGTCGACCTGGGTCAGCGTCACGCACTGCTCCAGGGACTCCTTGCCGGTCTTCACGAAAAGGTCCCGCTGGACGGCGGGCAGATGCAGCAGACCGGGGCCGGTGTCGAAGACGAAGCCCTCGTGCTCATGGCGGCCGAGCGAGCCGCCGTAGCTCGCGGAGCGCTCGTACACCGTCACCTTGTTGCCCGCGACGGCGAGCCGGGCGGCCGCCGCCATGGCGCCCGTCCCGGCGCCGATCACCGCAATTCGTGCCATGCCGGTGACTTTAGCGACCGCCACTGACAACTCAGCCGGGAGGCCAGGGGCCGTCCGCTCCGGCCAGGCGTTTCTCCTCGCGGCGCTGGGCCCGGCGGCGCAGGAAGCGGCGAATCCGGGAGGTCAGGAAGACCACGAGGACGATCCCGAGGACCAGCAGCACCCCGGCGATCACGGCCGCCGCCACCGGGTTGAATATGGCGAACGTGACGACCCCGGCCACACCGAGGTCCTCGGCGATGCTCATCCCGATGTTGCTGAAGGGTTCGGGGGAGGTGTTGACCGCCATCCGCGTACCGGCCTTCACCAGATGGCTCATCAGCGCCGTCGAACCGCCGATCGCCCCGGCCGCCAGCTCCGGCAGCGAACCGCTCTCCCCGGCGAGCAGGGCCGCGATCACCGCGCCCGTCACCGGGCGGATCACCGTGTGCGCGGTGTCCCAGACGGAGTCCACGTACGGGATCTTGTCAGCCACCACCTCGCACAGGAAGAGCACACCGGCCACGATCAGCACATCGGTGCGCTGCAACGCGGCGGGCACCTCGTCGGAGACGCCGGTCGCGCCGAACAGACCGAGCAGCAGGACCACCGCGTAGGCGTTGATCCCGCTCGCCCAGCCACTTGTGAACACCAGAGGGATTACGGACACGGGGGAGATCGTAACGACCGGTCCCGGCGGCCGGGTGGGGCCGGGTGCGCACTTCTGAGTACCCGTACTCAGGAGACGAGATGAGTAGGCGAGCGGATGGGCCCGGACCTGCGCGGACGGAAGAGTGATGACCACGGAAGGGGCGCGGCGCCCGGACCGCCGGCACGGGGCGGCGGTCCGGGCGCGGCCCCTGACGGAACGGGGGTGCACGACGGAGGACCCGGGGACCACGGGGGACATACGGGGTCACGGGGAACGGGTCCGACGGCTGCACGGAAGACGCCGGTCCGGTGGAGTTCGCGGGGGATGCGAACTCCAGCGGCCGGCGTCTTCGTGTTTCTCCGGCGACCGTGTGCCTCGGTGACCGCGCATGTCCGGGACCGTGCGTCTCCCCGGACATGCGCCTCCGGGAGCGTGCGTCTCAGGGACCGTGTTGCTCCGGGGCCGTGCCTCGGAGTCCCCGGGTCTCAGTGCCCGCTGACCCGCCCGTGCAGCAGCAGCGACAGCGCCGAGTGGACCTCGTCGATCGAGCGCTCCGGCTGGAACGCCTGCCAGTCCAGCGCCGCCACCAGCACCATCCCGACCAGGGCCGCGGCCGTCAGCGGGATGTCGATCTCCTCGCTGAGCTCACCGCTCTTCACCGCCTCGCGCAGCACGCTCTCCACCACCGCGACGGCCTCCTGCCGCACCACCAGCAGCGTGGACTGCCAGGCGCGGTTGGTGCGCCAGAGCTCGGCCACGTACAGCTGGGTGAAGGCCGGGTAGCGGTCGATGAAGGCGAGACCGGCCCGGATCATCGCGTCCAGCGCCTCGACCCGGGTGCCGCCGCGCTCCTCGGACTCCTCGGCAGCGGCCCGCAGCGAGGCGGTGAGGAGCCCGACGCCGTGCCGGAGCAGCTCCTCGAACAGCTCGGTCTTGCTCTTGAAGTTGTAATAGACCGTGCCCTTGGCGACCCCGGCCCGTTCGGCGATCTCGTCCACGGTGGTCGCCGAGAACCCCTGCTCGGCGATGAGGGTCACCGCCGCCTCGTAGAGCCTCTGCCGGGTGGCCTGGCGGCGCGTGGTGCCACTGCTTTCCATGCCGCTGATTCTCCCAGCTTCCGGCGCGCTCACAGGCTCAGCTCCGGGTGCAGCCGGCTCAGGCTCCACACCTGCTTGCGGCGCGCGGTCCACGCGGTCAGGGCGAGCGCGCCGAGGGTGAAGGCGCCCAGCACCGCGCAGCCCAGCCAGACCGGGCCGAGCGGGCCGCCGGTGATGAGCCTGCGCAGCCCCTCCACGACGTACGTCATGGGCAGGTACGGGTGGATCGCGCCGAAGAAGCCGGGGCTGGTCTGGACGGGGTACGTGCCTCCGGCCGAGGTCAGCTGGAGCATCAGCACGACCAGCACCAGGATGCGTCCCGCCGCGCCGAAGCAGGCGTTCAGCCACTGCACGATCGAGGCGAAGCAGCAGGTCACCAGGGCCAGGAAGGCGACCGTTCCGGCGGAGCGCTCCATCTCCAGCCCGAGGCCCCAGTGCAGGACGGCGATCAGGGCGCCGACCTGGAGGACGCCGATGGCGGCGACCGGGAGCCATCCGGCGAGGGCGATCCGCCAGGCGGAGGCCCCGGTGGAGAGCGCCCGCTTGTTCAGCGGCTGGATGATCATATAAGCGACCATCGCGCCGACCCAGAGGGAGAGCGGGATGAAGTACGGGGCGAAACCGGTGCCGTAATTGGGTGCCGCGTGAAGGGACTTGGAGGCCAGCTTCACCGGGTCGGCCATGACGTCGGTCCGCGCGTCGCGGTCCTTCTTCTCGTAGTCCGGGATCTTCTCCGCGCCGTCGTGCAGACCCTGGGCGAGCTCGGCCGAGCCGTCGCCGAGCCGGAACAGCCCGCCGTCCAGGTTCTCGGCACCCGTCTTGAGCTTGCCGACGCCGGTGTTGAGGTCGGCCGAGCCGGTACGGGCGTTGCCGAGGCCGGTGTGCAGCGCCACCGCGCCCTTGGCGACCTTCTGGGCGCCGGTGTTGAGGGCGTTGATGTCCTTGACGGCCCTCTCCAGGTCGGACTCCAGGGTCGGCGCGCGCTTCGCCAGGTTCTCGGCCTGCTTCTGGAAGGCGGCCAGGTGGCTGCTGAGCGTCTTCAGTTCGCCGTTCTGGCTGGTGACCAGACTGCTCACCTCGGCCGCCGTCGTGGCGACGTCGGACGCCGCGTCGCTGGCCTTCTTCAGCGCGGGGCAGGACGCCTCGTCGGGCTCCTCCGCTTCCTCGCACCGGGCGCGGTGGACCTCGCCGAGCTCGTCGGCGGCGGTGCGGGCGTCGGCTGCCGCCTTCGGGGCGGCGGCCACCAGCTTGCCGAGGTCCTCACGCGTGGTCTTCGCCCCGTCGGCGGCCAGCCGGGCGGCCTCCCCGATGCTCTTCCCGTTCTCCTTGAAGTACGTGAAGAAGGGGCGGGCCTCACCGGCGGCGCCGTTGACCTTGTCGGCCAGGGCCTGGGTGCCGCCGGCCACCTGACGGGCGCCGGAGGCGACTTCGCCCGCACCGGTGTTCAGCTTGACGATCCCGTCGGAGAGCCGCTCGGTGCCCGCCTTGGAGTCCTTGAGACCGTCCGCGAGCTCCTTGGAGCCCTTCTTCGCCTTTGATATGCCGCCCTTGAGGTCGTCGGCGCCCTTGGCCGCGTCGGCGGTCTTGTCGTGCAGATCGGAGAAGTTGATGAAGATCCGGTCCAGGAAGCCCCGCGAGGCGTTGGTGGAGGCGGCGTTGCGCACCTCTCCGAAGACCGTCTTGGAGATCTGCCCGACGATGTAGTTGTTGGCGTCGTTCGTCCGCACCTGGAGCGCGCCCGTCTCGGGGGAGTCCCCGCCGCTGGACGCGATCTTCTTGCTGAAGTCGGACGGCATCGTCAGCGAGAGGTAGTACGTCCCGTCCTCGACGCCTTTGTCGGCCTCGGCGGAACTCACCTCGTGCCACGCGAAGACGTTGGAGTCGAGCAGCTTCTCACTGATCTCGTCGCCCGCGTTGACGCGCTTGCCGTCGCTGGTGGCGCCCTTGTCGTTGTTGACCAGCGCGACGGGCAGCTTGTCGAGGTTCCCGTACGGGTCCCAGAACGAGAACAGGTACAGGGCGCCGTAGAGCAGCGGCAGGAGCAGCAGGGCGACCAGCGCGGCGGCCGGCAGCTTCCCCCTGCGGAACCGCCTCAGCTCAAGCGCGGCCAGTTTCGGCGAACGCATCGGCCGTCTCCTCTTCGGTGGTGGGTGCGGTGGGGGCGTCCTCGGAGGCGGACTTGGTGAGGGCGTCTTCGGCGGCAGGCGAGGTACGGACGACCCGGACGCCCTCGGGGGCCTCGCTGCACACGGCGAGCACGGTGGTGCCGGCCTCGGCGACGGAGCGCAGCAGCGCCCAGGCGTCGGCGCGTTCGGCGGGGGAGAGCTTGAGGTCGGCGTCGTCCAGGGCGAGCAGCCGGGGGGTGCCGATCAGCGCCAGGGCGACCGAGAGCCGCAGCGCCTCGATCCGCTCCAGATCCCGTACGGAGGTCCGTTCGGCCTTCGGCAGGGCGGCGGTGTCCAGCCCCGCGGCTTCCAGCGCCGCGTCGATCCGGGCCCGGGCGGTGGCCCGGCGCTCGGCGCGCGGACGCAGCAGGGAGCGCAGGGAGGCCCCGTAGCGGCCCTGGAGCAGGGCCCGTTCGCGCAGGTGCTCGGCGACGGTGAAGGCGGGGTCCAGCTCGCTGACACCGGGGACCGGGCCCAGCGCGGCGATCCTGCGGACGGGGGCCGCCTTGCGGGGCAGCTCCAGCCCGCCGACCCGCGCGCTGCCCTCGGTGGCGCGCATGCGGCCGGTCAGGGCGAGCAGAAGGCAGGTACGTCCGGAGCCGGACGGCCCCTCGATGCCGACGAGCGACCCCGGAGGAGCGCTGAACCCCACATGGCGAAAGGCCCAGCCGCGCGGCCCCTTGAGTCCGAAGTCCTCGGCGCCTACCGATGCGCCGTGCGGGCTCTCCACAGACCCTCCCCTGGATCGTGTCCGTGATTCTGCTGCGACATTCTTTGAACTGACCGGTCAGTGCAAAAAGTTAGCCCGAACTCTCGCTCGAAGCAAAACGGCAGGTCAGGGAAGGGTTCTGACCGATTGTCAGTGGGGGCCGCCACCATGGACACATACGGCCACGGAGCCGTCACACGACGACAGGAGGTTCGTCATGGCCAGCTCGTCCGCAGCCGCCGCCCCGCGGCGCCGCGCAGGCAGCCCTGCCCCCTCACTGACCGGTCCCGCCGACGATGTGCACCCCGTGCTGCGCCGCACCACCGCGCCGCCCGCCGCCCTCGACCTCCTCGCCAAGGCCCGCAGCGGCCTGGACGAGGCCGCCGTGCTCCACGAACCGAACGAGCGCTACGCCACCGCCCACCTCGCGGCCCTGCGCACGGCGGCGGCCGTGCTGGCCGCCCGTGGCCGCCCCGAGACGAACAAGCGCCACCGCGACCGCATCCGGAGCGCCTGGGAGGTCCTCCCGGAGATAGCTCCCGAGCTCACCGAATGGAGCGACCTCTTCGCCTCCGGCGCACCGCGCCGGGCCCGCGCGGAGGCGGGCATGCCCGGGGCCGCCAGCAGCCGCGACGCGGACGACCTGCTGCGCGACGCCGCCCAGTTCCTGCGCCTGGTGGAGCGGCTGCTGGTGCTCCAGCCGGTGCTCCCGCAGCCGAGGGCGGGGAGGTCCGGCACCCCGTGAGCCGGTCCGGTGCCGGATGACCGGGACGGCGGCGCGAGGCAATAGGGTGGTGGACGCTCACCACACCACCTGCACTGTTCACGCTCCGCCGTCCCAGGCGGCACCGTGCCGAGGAGTCATCTGCCGTGTCGGACCAGCCGCGCCCCCGCGCCTCCCTCCGTACCGCCGTGGTCTGGGAGGTCCTCAAGGACGCTCTGGACCGTCAGGCCGAGGCGGCCGGCCGGGACGCCCTGGATGTTCTGGACACCGGTGGCGGCACCGGGAACTTCGCGGTGCCCGCCGCCCTGCTCGGCCACCGGGTCACCGTCGTCGACCCCAGCCCCAACGCGCTCTTCGCGCTGGAGCGCCGCGCCGCCGAGGCCGGGGTCGCCGACCGCGTCCGGGGCGTCCAGGGCGACATCCTCGGCCTCTTCGACGTCGTGGAGCGCGACGGCTTCGACGCGGTGCTCTGCCACGGCGTCCTGGAGTACGTCGACGAGCCCGCCGAGGGCGTACGGAACGCGGTGGCGGCCCTGCGCCCCTCCGGCGCCCTCAGCCTGCTGGCCGCGGGCCTGGGCGGGGCCGTCCTGGGCCGTGCGCTCGCCGGTCACTTCACCGAGGCCCGGCAGGCGCTGGAGGACCCGGCGGGCCGCTGGGGCGAGGGCGACCCGGTGCCCCGCCGCTTCACCGCCGAGCAGCTCTCGGAGCTCGTCTCCGGGGCCGGTCTGCGGGTCGGCGCGGTGCACGGCGTGCGGGTCTTCGCCGACCTCGTACCGGGCGCCCTGGTGGATACCGAGCCCGGCGCCATGGACGCGCTCCTCAAGCTCGAAGCCGCCGTCGCGGAGCTGCCCGCCTTCCACTCCGTCGCGACCCAGCTGCACGTTCTCGGCGAGAAGCGCCCCTGAACCGGACGCGCGGACCGGCCCGTGACGGACCCCGCGACGGCCGGAGCGGGGCTGATCAGCAACGAAGCTGCCAACGGAGTGGGACTCGGGAGCCCCGTAGCGGGCAGGAGCCCCGTATGATCGGGTGACACCATCCGGCATGACGGATCGGTCGTCGGGGAATCTACGCCTCAGCAGCCGAACCGACATAGCGGTCCGGACTGGCTGAACGCTAGAGGGCGGGTTTCACGGGGGCGAATCCCTGCCTATCCTGGAAGGGCCGCATACCGGTCGCCCCCGCGGCCGACGACGAGGAGGACTCCGTGCCGCTCTCGGAGCACGAGCAGCGCATGCTCGAGCAGATGGAGCGAGCGCTGTACGCCGAAGATCCCAAGTTCGCGACAGCGCTCGAGGGAAGCGGGCTGCGTACGTACACCCGGAAAAGGGTCTACCAGGCGGTCGCTGGCTTCCTGGTGGGTATCGCGCTCCTCATGGCCGGAATGGTCGCCCAGCAGATCTGGATCAGCGTGGTGGGCTTCCTCGTCATGCTCGGCTGTGCCGTGCTCGCGGTCACCGGATGGCGCAAGGCGCCCAAACCCGGTGAACAGCAGCAGGCCGTCGGGGACGCCGGGGACAGCGGCTCGCGCCGTCGGCCAAGACAGCGCCGGTCCGTGATGAACCGTATCGAGCAGCGGTGGCAGCGCCGCCGCGACGAACAGGGCCAGTAGAAGATCACCGGCCCGGCTCCGGCGCTCATGGCGGGGCGGGCCCGTGCCCGGTACGACGCAGGACCCTGATGGGTGAGGGGCGGCCGCATTTCCGCGGCCGCCCCTCACCCATACCTGTGTACCTGTGCGACGCGGGGCGTACCCACGCCCGTGCCTGTGAGGTGGCGGCGGGGCACCCGCGCCCGTGTGGACGAACGGGCGGCCTGCCGGTCCGCCGGTCCGCGACCGTGGGCGACGAGCACCCCGCGCCCGTGTGGACGAATGGGCGCGGGGTGCCCCGCCGCCTCCCCCTCAGCCGTGCTGGCGGGAGAGGCGGCGCAGCCGGGCCGTCCAGCGGCCGCGCCCCGGACGCTCCGTCCACCGCTGCGCGAGCGTCGTCCAGCGGTCCGAGACCGCCCACGCCACCCGGACGGCCGAGCGGGGTGCCAGCTTCGCCCGCAGCCGTGCGCCTCGGCCGGCCGAGGCGTCCAGCCCCGCCCGTACCGTCAGCACGTCCTCGGTCAGACCGGCCGCGGGGCGCGGTTCGGGGGCGTACAGCACCTGTTCCACCGCGCCCGAGATCCGGTGCACGGCCTCGGCCGCCATGGTGTCCAGCCCGCCGAGCCGCACGATCCGGGCCGCGGCCCCCCGGGGCGTCAGGGACTCGTCCGGCGCGATGCCGTAGTCCCAGGCGCTGTCGGTGATCTCCTGCCAGGCCGCCAGGGCCCGGGCCGCCGCGTCCGCGGGTGTACGCCCTCCGGAACCGAGCCGCCGGTTTCTCGCCCTGGTCCGCCAGAGCAGCGGCAGCAGGGGCAGCAGCAGGACCAGCAGCGCCCCGAGGACCGTCAGCAGCACGGTGCCGGCCGGAGTGCCCCCGTCGCCCTCGGACATCGGAGCGGGCGCCGCCGAGAGGCCGCACTCACCCTGTTGGCGCAGCTGCGGCGAGCAGCTTTCCGGGGCGGTGGGAGCCTGCGACGGGGCGTCGGAGGTGTCGGCCGACGGCTCGGCCGGATCGCTCGCACCGCCCGTGGGGGTTTCCGGCTGCGTGTACGGCGGCGCGCTCCCCCGGCTGGGGGTGGGCTCGAACCGGGTCCACCCGACGCCTTCGAAGTACAGCTCGGGCCAGGCGTGGGCGTCCCGCAGCCCGACCGAGGTCGAGCCGTCCGCCTGGAGGGTCCCCGGGGTGAAGCCCACCGCGACCCGGGCGGGGATGTCCAGCGTCCGGGCCATCGCCGCCATCGTGAAGGAGAAGTGGACGCAGAACCCCTCCTTGTCCCGGAGGAACCGCGCTATGGCCGTCGAGCCCGTCCCCGAACTGACCGACGTGTTGTACGTGAAGCCGCCCTCCGACGTGAACCAGTCCTGGAGCTTCACGGCCCGTTCGTAGGCGTTGGCCGAGCCCTCGGTGATCTGCTCGGCGGTCGCGGCGACCACGTCCGGCAGCGAGTCGGGGACCTGGGTGTACTCCTCCCGCAGCTTCTGCGGCGGCGCCCCGGCGGCGGCCAGCTGCTCCGCCGTCGGCTCGACGACCAGGCTGCTGACCTCGTACTGCGCTCCGCCGGTGTTCTGCCCGTTGTCGCCGATGAGCGTCCGGCCCTCCGGCTCGTACCGCCAGCGGCCGTCGATCGACACCTCGCTCGCCGGGTAGGGGAGCGGCAGATAGTTCTGCTGGTACGAGGGCGACGCGGAGATGTTCGTCCGGATCTCCGTGGTGGCGACGTCCGCGCTCAGCCCGGTGGGGAGCGGGAGGCGGCCGGGCACATCGGTCAGACGGCGGGTGGAGGAGCGCCACTCGCTGCCGTTGAACGCGTCCAGGGACAGAATCCGCAGATAGAGCTCCCGGGGGTCCTTGGCGTTGGTGCGGTAGGTCATCACCTCCCGGTTGTCCGGCTGGTTGAGGTTGTCCTTCAGCGACACCAGCGGGTTCACCGCGGAGATGGTGCCGCCCCCGCTGCCCTTGCCGCTGCCCCGGCCCTGTCCGCCCAGCAGACCGCTGTCCAGGGCGGGCAGGGCCAGGGGGACGGCCAGGGCGATGCCCAGCGCCAGGACGCCGATGCGCCGCCCGGTACGGACCGGTGCGTACGTGCCGCCCCGGCCGGACAGGCCGTCCGCCAGCCCCCCGGCGGACCGGCCGGCGCCGCTGAAGACGCGCCCCCACTGGCAGAGCCGGTCGCGGCCCTCGGCCAGCAGGAGCAGCAGATAGCCGGAGGCGGCGAGCAGGAACCAGAGCCAGCCCGTCCCGCCGTCGCCGAGCCCGGCGGCGACCGAGTACAGCGCGAGCAGCGGCAGCCCGGCCGGGGCCGCGCTGCGGAAGGTCACCGCGAGGGCGTCCACCGCGAGCCCGATCAGCACCACCCCGCCGACCACCAGCAGCCGGATGCCGTCCGTCATCGGGGCCGGGGTGGCGTACGTACCGACGTCCTCGCCGCCCGCCACCAGCAGCTCACCGAGCCGTACGAAGGCGTCCGGGCCCGGCAGCACACCGAAGAGGGCCTGGTCCCGGGCGAAGACCACGGTCAGCAGCAGCAGGGTCACCAGCGTCTGGCAGGCGATGGTCAGCGACCGGGCCAGCGGCACCCGCCGGGCGAGCGCGCCCACCCCGCTCTGGACCCCGAGCAGCAACGCCGCCTGGAGGACCCAGCCCGCCCCCTCCACCAGCGGCAGCAGGGCCCCCGCAGCCAGGAGTGTCGCCGCAAAGGCGCACAGCGCCAGCCGGGCCCGCCCGCTCATGACCATCCCCCCGCGAAACCTGTCGAACCGCCGCTTCCGGCGGACTGCGTGTCGGCGCGCATCCGGGCCGCCTGCTGCCACAGCGCGGGCAGATCGGCCCCCGGAGGCACGGGCACCACGACCCAGCCGGCCTCCCGCAGCTGCCGCAGCCGCTCCTCGGCCGGACCCGCCGGACCCGCGCCACCGCCCGTCCAGCGCGCGCTGTCCAGGACGAAGGCGACCGCCGCGCCCGTGCGCTGCCGCATCCGGGTCACGACCGAGGTCTGCTCCTCGTCGAGATCGCCGAAGAAGGCGATCAGCAGCCCCTCGTTGCCGCCGCGCAGCACGTCGTGGGCGCGCGAGAGCCCGCCGCCGTCCGAGTGGTCGACGACCGCGAGGGTGTCGAGCATCAGCCCCGCCGAGTCCGCGGACTCCTGGGTCGAGCCCGCGAAGCCGTCGGAGCCCTCGCCGGGCACCGCGTTCCCGTCATCGGTGAGGAGCCGTACGGCGAAGCCGCGCTCCAGCATGTGCACCAGCGCGGAGGCCGCCCCCGAGACCGCCCACTCGAACGCCGAATCCGGCCCGGCCCCCGCGTAGGCGATCTGCCGGGTGTCCAGCAGCACCGTGCACCTGGCCCGCTGCGGCTGCTCCTCGCGGCGCACCATCAGCTCGCCGTAGCGCGCGGTGGAGCGCCAGTGGACCCGCCGCAGATCGTCGCCGTGCCGGTAGCCGCGCGGGATGATGTCGTCCTCCCCGGCGAGGGCGAGCGAGCGCTGACGCCCGTCGCCGTACCCCGATGCCTCGCCCGCGAGCCCCAGGGCGGGCAGCGGAACCGTACGCGGGATGACGACGAGGGTGTCGTACGCGCTGAAGGAACGCGTCAGCTCGCACATCCCGAACGGGTCGCTGAGCCGCAGCTGCAACGGGCCCAGCGGATAGCGGCCGCGCAGGTCCGAGCGGACCCGGTAGGACACCTCGCGCCGGCCGCCCGCCTCCACCCGGTCCAGCACGAACCGGGGCCGGGGCCCCAGCACGTACGGCACACGGTCCTGGAGCATCAGCAGCCCCGTGGGGAGCCGGGACACATTGTCCATCCGCAGGTGCACCCGGGCCTCCGAGCCCGCGGGCACCCGGGAGGGGGAGAGCCACCGGGTCCCCGTCACCCGGTAGCGGGTGCGGTAGAGCACGGTCACGCAGACCAGCGGCAGCACGGCCAGCAGCAGGCCGACGCGCAGCAGGTCCGCCTGGCCCAGGACGTAGGCGCAGACGGCGGCGGCCACCCCGGCGGCGAGGAACGAGCGCCCCCGGGTGGTGAGGCCGCCCAGGGACGCGCGGAGGCCGCCCTTGCTGGAGCCGTCCTGCACGGCGCCGGGCTCGCCGGCCGTCATCACAGCCGCCGGGCGCCGGGCTGCTGCTGGCCGTACAGCGGGCCGCCCGGCCCGTGTGCGCCCGGCGGGGGCACGGGGCCGCCGCGCACGGCGCCGGGCTCGGCCGGGACCGGAGTGCGCTGGATGATCTCCTGCACCACCTGCTCCGCCGTGCGGCGGTTCAGCTGGGCCTGTGCGGTGGGCAGCAGCCGGTGGGCGAGCACGGGGGCGGCCAGCGCCTGGACGTCGTCCGGCAGGGCGTAGTCCCGGCCGCCGAGGGCCGCCGACGCCTTCGCGGCGCGCAGCAGGTGCAGCGTCGCGCGCGGCGAGGCGCCGAGTCTGAGGTCCGGGTGGCTGCGGGTGGCGGCGACGAGATCCACCGCGTACCGCCGGACGGCCTCGGCGACGTGCACCGCGCGGACCGCGTCGATCAGCTTCACGATGTCGTGGGCGTGCGCCACCGGCTGGAGGTCGTCCAGCGGGGAGAGGCCCCCGTGCACATCGAGCATCTGCAGCTCGGCCTCCGGGCTGGGGTAGCCGATGGAGACCCGGGCCATGAAACGGTCGCGCTGGGCCTCGGGCAGCGGATAGGTGCCCTCCATCTCCACCGGGTTCTGGGTGGCCACCACCATGAAGGGGTCGGGCAGCTCGTACGTCTGCCCGTCGATGGTGACCTGGCGCTCCTCCATCGACTCCAGCAGCGCCGACTGCGTCTTCGGCGAGGCGCGGTTGATCTCGTCGCCGATCACGATCTGGGCGAAGATGGCGCCGGGCTTGAACTCGAAGTCGCGGCGCTGCTGGTCGAAGATCGACACCCCGGTGATGTCGGACGGCAGCAGGTCCGGCGTGAACTGGATGCGCCGCACCGAACAGTCGATGGACCGCGCCAGGGCCTTGGCCAGCATGGTCTTGCCGACCCCGGGGACATCCTCGATGAGGAGATGCCCCTCCGCGAGCAGCACGGTCAGCGAAAGCCGTACGACCTCGGGCTTGCCCTCGATCACACCCTCCACCGACCTGCGCACCCGCTCCGCTGTGGTGGTCAGATCTGTGAGGCTCGATCGGTCGTCATAGGTCGTCACCCGGCCCTCCTCGGCCCTTTTTGCGCACGGGCCGGTGCGCGTACCCGCCCGGCCCACCCCGAAATTCGGACACTCCTCCGGAAGGTCCCGGGGGAGGTCACACCCGCATTCTTGTTGCCGTTACCGCTTCGTGTCACTCGCCTGTGGATAAGTGGGTGCGATATGTCAGTTTCTGTCACGTTTCGCACACGGTGAGCTACGGAAACGGGCGGGATGAGGGCCGGGTGGGGCGGGGCGGGCGGAAGGCGCGGAGGGTCAGGGCGTGGGCTCGATCTCGCGGAGCAGGCCGGTCGTCACGTCGAAGACGAAACCGCGGATGTCGTCGTTGTGGAGGAGGAACGGCGAGGTCCGCACCCGCTGCATGGACTGGCGTACGTCCTGGTCGGCGTCCGTGTACGCCTCCACCGCCCAGACCGGCCGCTGGCCGACCTCGCGCTCCAGGTCCTGCCGGAACTCCTCGGTGATGGACTCCAGGCCGCAGCCGGTGTGGTGGATGAGGACGATGCTGCGGGTGCCGAGCGCCCGCTGGCTGATGGTGAGCGAGCGGATGACGTCGTCGGTGACGACCCCGCCTGCGTTGCGGATGGTGTGGCAGTCGCCGAGTTCGAGACCCAGCGCGGCGTGGAGGTCGAGGCGGGCGTCCATGCAGGCGACGATGGCGACCTGGAGCACCGGCCTGGCGTCCATGCCGGGGTCGCGGAAGCCCTTGGCGTACCGGGAGTTCGCCTCGACCAGCTGGTCGGTGACCTGGCCCCCCTCGCGGAGCGCGGCGGCGGGGGAGGGCGCGGTCGGGGCGGGGGAGTGAGCGGAAGTCGACATGGCTACGACGTTAGCCTTCCCCCCTGGTCCGGACGGGCTGTGAGAGCGGACAAAGAACGTCAACGCACCTTGTTGTGAGCTAACCCACAGGCACCACGAAACGCGCCCGTTCGGGTGAGGCCGCCGCTTCCGGGCGGGTGGAGCGACTCGCTGCCCGGTTCGTTGATCGCGAATCGATCGAATGGCAGGGTGGACTAAAGTAACGCGAAGTCACCATCCCGAAGCCCCGCCCGAAACCCCGTACTCATACTGAGCACGCACCCCGTACGCATACTGAAGAAGAACCCCGGAACCCCCACTCCGCACCCCCCCCCGCACCTCCTGCATATTCCGTTTTTCCCCCGTGATGTGCGGCGTACGTGCGGCCCGGCCCTCTCCCGCTCCCGGTCGGCCGACGCCCCTTCCCCGGCGCCGGCGGACCTCCCCTTCGGAGCGGGCGGGGACCAGGACGTACGTACCGGCCGCGCGGGAACAGAGCCTGAGAGGGCGCATTGAGCCAGACCCGACACGTCCCGGTGATGCTCCAGCGGTGCCTGGACCTGTTGGCCCCGGCTCTGCGGGACCAGGCCCACCCGGAGCCCGTGGTCGTCGACTGCACCCTCGGCCTCGGCGGCCACAGCGAGGCGCTGCTGGAGACCTTCCCCACCGCCCGGCTGATCGCCCTGGACCGCGACAAGGAGGCCCTGCGGCTCTCCGGCGAGCGGCTCGCCCCCTACGGCGACCGCGCCACCCTCGTCCACGCCGTCTACGACGAACTCCCCGACGTCCTCGCCCGGCTCGGCGTCCCCAGGGTGCAGGGCGTCCTCTTCGACCTCGGCGTCTCCTCCATGCAGCTCGACGAGGCCGACCGGGGCTTCGCGTACGCCCAGGACGCCCCGCTCGACATGCGCATGGACCAGTCCACCGGCATCGGCGCCGCCGAGGTGCTCAACACCTACCCGCCCGGTGAACTCGTACGGATTCTGCGGGCGTACGGCGAGGAGAAGCAGGCCAAGCGGATCGTCTCCGCCGTCGTGCGCGAGCGCGAGAAGGAGCCGTTCAGCAACAGCGCCCGGCTCGTCGAGCTGATCCGCGACGCCCTGCCGCAGGCCGCCAAGCGCACCGGCGGCAACCCGGCCAAGCGCACCTTCCAGGCCCTGCGCATCGAGGTCAACGGCGAGCTGAGCGTGCTGGAGCGGGCCATCCCGGCGGCCGTGGAGAGCCTCGCGGTCGGCGGCCGGATCGCGGTCCTGTCCTACCACTCGCTGGAGGACCGGCTGGTCAAGCAGGTCTTCGCGGCCGGCGCCGCCAACACCGCGCCCCCCGGACTGCCCGTCGTCCCCGAGCGCTACCAGCCCCGCCTCAAGCTCCTCACCCGGGGCGCCGAGCTGCCCACCGAGGAGGAGGTCGCCGAGAACCGGCGCGCCGCCCCCGCCCGGCTGCGCGGCGCCCAGCGCATCCGTGAGGACGAGCGATGAACACCCCGGGGGGCGCGCGGTGAGCAGGCCGGCCGCGGGGCTGAAAGGGCGCGCCGGACGGCTCGCCCGGCTGATGCCGTCCACGGGACCCAGCAGCGCGGCCCGCACCCCCTTCGTCCTGCTGGTCGTGCTCCTCCTGGGCGGCGGGCTCATCACCCTGCTCCTGCTCAACTCCGCGCTCAACGAAGGGTCGTTCAGGCTCAGCGAGCTCAAACGGGAGACCACCGAACTCACCGACGAGCAGCAGGCCCTCCAGCGCGACGTCGACAGCTACTCCCAGCCCGACGCCCTGGAGCGCCGCGCCCGGGAACTGGGCATGGTCCCCGGCGGCAGCCCCGCCTTCCTCAACCCCGACGGCACGGTCCGGGGCGTCCCCACGAAGGCCACCGCGCCACCGTCGCCCAGCCCCAGCCCGAGCCCCGGCGCCGAAGAAGAGGCCGACGAGGAGGCCGGGAACGAGGACGCCGCCGCCGGAGCCGACCCCGCCGCATCCGCGACCCCCTCCGCCCCGGCGGCCGAACCGGGTGCCGCACCGGAGAACGCCCCCGACGCCGCCCCCGAAGCCACCCCCACCCCCGAACCCGGCCCCGCCGTACAGAACGCCCCGCCGTCCGCGTCCCCGACCACCCCCGGCAGGTGACACAGTGCCGCCCAAGGAACCACCGCGCCGCCGCGTACCCGGCCCGGCACGCCCCCGCAGCGGGGCGAACGGCCGCTCCGGCGCGCGCCCCCCGGCCCGCCGCCCCCGCCCCGCCCCGGGGCGCACCACCGCACGCGGGCGCGCGCCCCGCTCCCTGCGCCTGGGCAGCCCGCGCCCCCGGCTGCGGCTCGTCAGCCTCGGGCTGACGCTGATCATGCTGCTCTTCGTGGCCCGGCTCCTCCAGGTGCAGGCCGTCGACGCCAGCGCGTACGCGGCCAAGGCCGAGAAGAACCGCTATCTCGAGTACACGGTCGCCGCCGAGCGCGGGGAGATCACCGACCGCAGGGGCGTCGCGCTGGCCACCAGCGTGGACGCGCACAACATCACGGCCGACCCGAAGATGTTCACGCCCGAGGACAGCAAGGCCCCCGACGCGCCCCAGCAGGCCGCCGCCCTCCTCGCTCCGATCCTCGGCAAGGACGTCGACGAGCTCGTCAAGAAGCTCTCCACCCCCAAGAGCCGCTACACCGTGCTGGCGTACCGCCAGACCCCCCAGGTCTGGAAGCAGATCAAGGACCTCAAGGCCGTCTTCGCCGAGAAGGCCCTGGAGGACAAGCGCAACGGCGGCACGGGCGCCAACGTCCTGGCCGGGGTCCTCCAGGAGCCGACCACCAAGCGGGTCTATCCCAACGGGGATCTCGCCGCCGGGATACTGGGGTTCGTCACCGCCGACGGCAAGGGCGGCGGCGGTATCGAATCGCTGCTGGACAAGGAGCTCGCGGGCGAGGACGGCAAGATCCGTTACGCCCAGTCCGGCGGCCGTCGCGTGCCCACGGCGGGCGGCAGCGAGGTCCCGGCCGTGCCCGGCTCCGACGTCGAGCTGACCATCGACCGCGACATCCAGTGGGCCGCCCAGAAGGCCATCAGCGACCAGGTCGCCAAGTCCAAGGCCGACCGGGGTTACGTCATCGTCCAGAACACCCGGACCGGCGAGCTGCTGGCCATGGCCAACGCGCCCGGCTACGACCCCAACGACCTCTCCCAGGCCACCGCCGCCTCGCTCGGTAACGCGGCCCTCCAGGACGTGTACGAGCCCGGCTCCACCAGCAAGGTCATGTCGATTGCCGCTGTGCTGGAGGAGGGGGCCGCCACGCCCGGCACCCATGTCACCGTCCCCAACCGGCTGCACCGGGGCGACCGGCTCTTCCGGGACGACGTCGACCACCCCACCTGGTACCTCACGCTCAACGGGGTCCTCGCCAAGTCCAGCAACATCGGCACCATCCTGGCGACCGGTCAGCTCGGCGAAACCCAGGCCGAGGCCAACCAGGTGCTCTACGACTACCTGCGCAAGTTCGGCCTCGGCGCGACGACCGGGCTCGGCTACCCCGGCGAGTCGCCCGGCCTCCTGGCCCACCCCAAGAAGTGGTCGACCTCGCAGCAGTACACGATCCCCTTCGGCCAGGGCCTCTCGGTCAACGCCGTCCAGGCCGCCTCGGTCTACTCCACCATCGCCAACGGAGGGGTCCGGATCGCCCCCACCCTCGTACGGGGCACCAAGGGCGCCGACGGCCGCTTCACCCCCGCCGACGCGCCCGAGGAGACCCGGGTGGTCAGCGAGAAGACCGCCAGGACCCTGGCGGCCATGCTGGAATCCGTCGTCGGCGACGAGGAGGGCACCGGCACCAAGGCCGCCATCCCCGGCTACCGGGGCGCGGGCAAGACCGGTACCGCCAACCGGGTCGACCCGGTGCGCGGCGTCTACAAGGGCTACACGTCCTCCTTCGCCGGTTTCGCCCCGGCCGACGATCCGCAGATCACCGTCTACTGCGCGATCCAGAACCCCACCAAGGGAAGCTACTTCGGCGGCCAGATCTGCGGCCCGATCCACAAGCAGGTCATGGAGTTCGCGCTCAAGACGCTCCAGGTCCCACCGTCCGGCAGCAAGCCGCCCCGGCTGCCGGTGTCCTTCAAACCCGGCGAGTGAACAGGGGGATGCGCGAGCATCCCCCCAAGGGAACCCTCAGTGACAACCATCACCCCCGATCCCGGGAACCGGAACGAGAACTTCCCGGGACCCGGTCCCTCGCTTCGCGAGAGCCCGCACCGGCCCGGTACGCTCACCGCCGTGCCCCACGCTGATCAGTCCCAAACCTCTCAGAAGGACGCGCCTGTGACCTACCCGGGAGCGCCCCGACCGGACCGGCTCCGGCCCACCCCCCTCGCCGAGCTGGCCGACCGGCTCGGCGTCGAAGCGGCCGGCGCCGGTGACGTCACCGGCATCACCCACGACTCGCGGGCCGTACGCCCCGGAGACGTGTACGCGGCCCTGCCCGGCGCCCGCCTCCACGGCGCCGACTTCGCCGCCCAGGCCGCGGGCCTCGGCGCCGTCGCCGTCCTCACCGACCCGACGGGCGCCGACCGCGCCGCCGCCACCGGCCTGCCGGTCCTGGTCGCCGAGGACCCGCGCGCCGTCATGGGCGAGCTGGCCGCCGACATCTACGGGCGGCCCGGCATCGGCCTCCTCCAGCTCGGCATCACCGGAACCTCCGGCAAGACCACCACCGCGTACCTCGTCGAGGGCGGACTGCGCGCCGCAGGCCGGGCCACCGGGCTCATCGGCACCGTCGAGATGCGCATCGGCGACGAGCGCATCAAGTCCGAGCGCACCACCCCCGAAGCCACCGACCTCCAGGCCCTGTTCGCCGTCATGCGCGAACGCGGCGTCGAGGCCGTCGCGATGGAGGTCTCCAGCCACGCCCTCGTGCTCGGCCGGGTCGACGGCTGCGTCTTCGACGTCGCCGTCTTCAACAACCTCAGCCCGGAGCACATGGAGTTCCACTCCGGCATGGAGGACTACTTCCAGGCCAAGGCCCAGCTCTTCACCCCCGAGCGCTCCCACCGGGGCGTGGTGAACTTCGACGACGCGTACGGCCGCAGGCTCATCACCGAGTCCGGCGTCCCCGTCACCACCTTCTCCGCCGAGGGCCACCCGGACGCCGACTGGCACGCCGAGGACGTCAAGGTCGGCCCCCAGGACAGCACCTTCACCGCCATCGGCCCGGGGGGCGAGCGGATCACCGCCCGCGCCCCGCTGCCCGGCCCGTTCAACGTGGCCAACACCCTCGCCGCGATCGTCACCCTGGCCGTCGCGGGCGTCGACCCGCAGACCGCCGCCGACGGCATCGCTGCCGTCCCCGGGGTCCCCGGCCGCCTGGAGCGGGTGGACGCCGGACAGCCGTACCTCGCCGTCGTCGACTACGCCCACAAGACCGACGCCGTCGAGTCCGTCCTGCGCTCCCTGCGCAAGGTCACCGAGGGCAAGGTGCACATCGTCCTCGGCTGCGGCGGCGACCGCGACACCACCAAGCGCGGCCCGATGGGCGCCGCCGCCGCCCGCCTCGCCGACACCGCCGTACTGACCTCCGACAACCCCCGCTCCGAGGACCCCCTCGCGATCCTCGCCGCGATGCTCTCCGGCGCCGCCGAGGTCCCCGTCCACGAACGCGGTGACGTCCTGGTCGACGCCGACCGGGCCTCGGCCGTCGCCGCCGCCGTCGCCCGCGCCGAACCCGGCGACACCGTCCTCGTCGCGGGCAAGGGCCACGAGCAGGGCCAGGACATCCACGGGGTCGTACGCCCCTTCGACGACCGCAAGGTCCTGCACGACGCCATCGAGCGGTCCCTGGGGGACCGTGCCCCTCACCACGAGAACAACAGTCAGGGATGACCAAGTGATCACCCTTTCCCTCGCCGAGATCGCGGACATCGTCGGCGGGCAGCCGCACGACATACCGGACCCGGCAGTCACCGTCACCGGCCCCGTCGTCATCGACTCCCGCGAGGCCGGTCCCGGCAGCCTGTTCGCCGCGTTCGCCGGTGAGCACGTGGACGGCCACGACTACGCGCAGCGCGCCGTCGAGGCGGGCGCGGCAGCCGTCCTGGCCGCCCGCCCCGTCGGCGTCCCGGCGATCGTCGTGAACGACGTCGTCGGCGCGCTCGGCGCGCTCGCCCGTACCGTCGTCGAACGCCTCGGCACCACCGTCGTCGCGCTCACCGGCTCCGCGGGCAAGACGTCCACCAAGGACCTGATCGCCCAGCTCCTGGAGCGCAAGGCCCCCACGGTCTGGACGCCCGGCTCCCTCAACAACGAGATCGGCCTGCCCCTCACCGCCCTCACCGCCACCTCCGAGACCCAGCACCTGGTCCTGGAGATGGGCGCCCGGGGCATCGGGCACATCCACTACCTCGCCGAGCTGACCCCGCCCCGCATCGGCCTGGTCCTCAACGTCGGCTCCGCCCACCTCGGGGAGTTCGGCAGCCGCGAGGCGATCGCCCAGGCCAAGGGCGAGCTGGTCGAGGCGCTCCCCGAGGACGGCTGCGCCGTGCTCAACGCCGACGACCGCCTCGTACGCGCGATGGCTTCGCGCACCAAGGCCCGCGTCCTGCTCTTCGGAGAAGCCCCGGAAGCGGACGTACGGGGCGAGAAGGTCCGGATGACCCCCGACGGGCGGCCCGCGTTCGAGCTCCACACACCCACCGGGTGCAGCGACGTGACCTTGCGCCTGTACGGTGAGCACCACGTGTCGAACGCGCTCGCCGCGGCCGCCGTCGCCCATGAGTTGGGCATGTCCGTGACCGAGATCGCCGAGGCGCTCTCGGAGGCGGGCACCCTCTCCCGCTGGCGCATGGAGGTCACCGAGCGTCCGGATGGTGTGACGGTCGTCAACGACGCCTACAACGCGAACCCCGAATCCATGAGAGCCGCACTGCGTGCGCTGGCCGCCATGGGCCAGGCCCGAGCGGCCGACGGGGGGCGCACCTGGGCGGTGCTCGGTCAGATGGCCGAGCTCGGTGACGCGTCGCTCGCCGAGCACGACGCGGTCGGACGGCTCGCCGTCCGGCTCAACGTCAGCAAGCTCGTCGCTGTCGGGGGGAGAGAAGCCTCCTGGCTGCAACTGGGCGCATACAACGAGGGTTCGTGGGGTGAGGAGTCGGTGCACGTGTCCGACGCGCAGGCGGCCGTCGACCTGTTGCGCAGTGAACTGCGCCCGGGAGACGTCGTGCTGGTGAAGGCGTCCCGGTCGGTCGGCCTGGAGAAGGTCGCCCAGGCACTGCTGGAGAACGCGACCGAGGGCGAGGTCGCCGGCCGATGAGGCAGATCCTCTTCGCGGGGGCCATCGGGCTCTTCCTGACCCTGGTCGGTACCCCCCTGCTGATCAAGCTGCTGGCCCGCAAGGGATACGGGCAGTTCATCCGGGACGACGGCCCGCGCACCCACGGCAGCAAGAAGGGCACGCCCACGATGGGCGGCATCGCCTTCATCCTGGCGACGATCATCGCGTACGTCCTCGCGAAGGTCATCACTGGCGAGGACATGCGGTACTCCGGCATCCTCGTGCTGTTCCTGATGGCCGGGATGGGCCTCGTCGGCTTCCTCGACGACTACATCAAGATCGTCAAGCAGCGTTCGCTGGGCCTGCGGGCCAAGGCGAAGATGGCCGGCCAGCTGATCGTCGGCATCGCCTTCGCGGTGCTCTCGCTCCAGTTCGCGGACTCCCGGGGCAACACCCCCGCCTCCACCCGGCTCTCCTTCGTGGAGGACTTCGGCTGGTCGATCGGCCCGGTGCTGTTCTGCGTCTGGGCGCTGTTCATGATCCTCGCCATGTCCAACGGCGTGAACCTCACGGACGGCCTCGACGGACTGGCCACCGGCGCCTCGGTGATGGTCTTCGGCGCCTACACCTTCATCGGTCTCTGGCAGTTCCAGGAGTCCTGCGCCAACGCCGCCAACCTGACCAACCCCAGCGCCTGTTTCGAGGTACGCGACCCGCTCGACCTCGCCGTCGTCGCCGCCGCCCTGATGGGCGCCTGCTTCGGCTTCCTGTGGTGGAACACCTCGCCCGCCAAGATCTTCATGGGCGACACCGGCTCGCTCGCCCTGGGCGGCGCCCTCGCGGGCCTCGCGATCCTCTCCCGCACCGAGTTCCTGCTCGCCATCCTCGGCGGCCTCTTCGTGATGATCACCATGTCCGTGGTCATCCAGGTCGGTTCGTTCAAGATGACCGGCAAGCGGGTCTTCCGGATGGCACCGCTCCAGCACCACTTCGAACTCAAGGGGTGGTCCGAAGTCCTTGTCGTGGTCCGCTTCTGGATCATCCAGGGCATGTGCGTGATCGTCGGCCTCGGCATCTTCTACGCGGGATGGGCAGCCAAGAAGTGAGCACCGTGGACTGGCAGGGCAAGCACCTCACCGTCGCCGGACTCGGCGTCAGCGGCATCCCCGCGGCCCGCGCCCTGCACGAGCGCGGCGCGGTCGTCACCGTCGTCAACGACGGCGAGGACGAGCGCGCCCGCGCGCAGGCGGCCGAACTGGAGGCGCTCGGCATCACCGTGCGCCTCGGCGACGGCGCCACCCTGCCGCCGTCCACGGAACTCGTCGTCACCGCCCCCGGCTGGCAGCCGGACAAGCCGCTCTTCCTGGCCGCCGCCGAGGCGGGCGTCGACATCTGGGGCGATGTCGAGCTGGCCTGGCGGCTGCGCGGCACCAACGGCCGCAAGGCCGCCCCCTGGCTCGCCGTCACCGGCACCAACGGCAAGACCACCACCGTACGGATGCTGGCCTCGATCCTCGAAGCGGCCGGGCTGCGCACCGCGGCGGTCGGCAACATCGGCGTCTCGCTGCTCGACGCCGTGCTCGGCGAGCAGGAGTACGACGTCCTCGCCGTCGAACTCTCCAGCTACCAGCTGCACTGGGCACCCTCCCTGCGCGCCCACTCCGCCGCCGTCCTCAACCTCGCCCCGGACCACCTCGACTGGCACGGCTCGATGGAGGCATACGCCGCCGACAAGGGCCGGGTCTACGAGGGCAACACGGTCGCCTGCGTCTACAACGCGGCCGACCCCGCCACCGAGGACCTGGTCCGCGAGGCCGACGTCGAGGAGGGCTGCCGCGCCATCGGCTTCACCCTCGGCACCCCCGGCCCCTCGCAGCTCGGCGTGGTCGACGGCATCCTCGTCGACCGGGCCTTCGTGGCCAACCGGCAGAAGCAGGCCCAGGAGCTCGCCGAGGTCTCCGACGTCAACCCGCCGGCCCCGCACAACATCGCCAACGCGCTCGCCGCCGCCGCCCTCGCCCGCGCCTTCGGCGTGGAACCGGCCGCCGTACGGGACGGGCTGCGTAACTTCCGCCCCGACGCCCACCGCATCGAACACGTCGCGGACATCGGGGACGTGGCCTACGTAGATGACTCCAAGGCCACCAACACCCACGCCACCGAGGCATCCCTCGCCGCCTACGACTCCATCGTCTGGATCGCCGGGGGACTGGCCAAGGGCGCCACCTTCGACGAGCTGGTCACCGGTGCGGCGAAGCGGCTGCGCGGGGTCGTGCTGATGGGCGCCGACCGCGCGCTGATCCGTGAAGCCCTGACGCGACACGCCCCCGAAGTACCGGTGGTCGACCTCGACCGGACCGACACTGGGGCGATGTCCGAGGCCGTCGAGCACGCCGCCCGGCTCGCGCGCCCGGGCGACACGGTGCTGCTGGCCCCGGCCTGCGCCTCGATGGACATGTTCACCAACTACAACAAGCGGGGCGAGGCGTTCGCGGACGCGGTCCGCGCACGTGCCGAGACGAGCGCCTGACCGACCGGGCTCCGCGCCGGGGCCGCGCCCCCGGGCACGAGCAGTGGAGGGGACAGCGACAATGCCGGCCGAGAAGAGCTCCGCCGTACGCGGCCGCCGTCCGGCGCCCCCCCGTGGCGCCGGACGTGGCTCCCCGGCCCCCCGCACCCCGCGCGGCGGCGGCGTACGGCGCCTCTACGAGCAGGCACGCCGGGCCTGGGACCGGCCCCTGACCGCCTACTACGTGATCCTCGGCGCCAGCCTCCTGATCACCGTGCTCGGCCTCGTGATGGTCTACTCCGCCTCGATGATCAAGGCGTTGACCATCGACAAGTCGTCGACGTACTTCTTCGGCAAGCAGTTCGTCGCCGCCGTCATCGGGGGCGCGCTGATGCTGATTGCCTCCAGGATGCCGGTGAAGCTCCACCGCGGACTGGCCTACCCGATGCTCATGGTGACGGTCTTCCTGATGGTCCTGGTCCAGGTGCCGGGGATCGGGCTCTCCCGCGGCGGCAACCAGAACTGGATCTATATCGCGGGCCCGTTCCAGCTCCAGCCCAGTGAGTTCGGCAAGCTCGCGCTCATCCTCTGGGGCGCCGACCTGCTCGCCCGCAAGCAGGACAAACGGCTGCTGACGCAGTGGAAGCACATGCTCGTTCCGTTGGTCCCGGTCGCCTTCATGCTGCTCGGGCTGATCATGCTCGGCGGTGACATGGGGACCGCGATCATCCTCACGGCGATCCTCTTCGGCCTGCTCTGGCTGGCCGGTGCCCCCACCCGGCTCTTCGCCGGGGTGCTCGCCTTCGCCGCCGTCCTCGCCTTCCTGCTGATCTGGACCAGCCCCAACCGGATGTCCCGGCTCTCCTGCATGGGCATCATCGGCGAACCCGATCCGGATGACGGCTGCTGGCAGGCCGCCCACGGAATCTACGCCCTGGCCTCCGGCGGATGGTTCGGTTCCGGGCTGGGCGCGAGTGTGGAAAAATGGGGTCAACTCCCGGAAGCTCACACCGACTTCATCTTCGCGATCACCGGTGAGGAGCTGGGTCTGGCGGGGACGCTGTCCGTGCTCGCCCTGTTCGCGGCTCTAGGCTATGCGGGTATCCGCGTGGCCGGACGCACGGAGGACCCCTTCGTCAGGTATGCCGCGGGAGGCGTGACCACCTGGATCATGGCCCAGGCCGTGATCAACATCGGTGCGGTGCTCGGCCTGTTGCCGATCGCCGGTGTCCCGCTCCCGCTGTTCTCCTACGGAGGGTCCGCCCTGCTGCCGACGATGTTCGCGGTCGGGCTCATGATCGCCTTCGCGCGGAACGATCCCGCCGCGAAGGCGGCCCTGGCCATGCGGAGGCCCGGGGTGAGTTGGAAGACGATGAGACGGCGCGTCACGAAGCGTCCGTCCGGAGAGCGGTGAATTTCGGTGCATGTCGTACTCGCCGGCGGGGGGACCGCCGGGCACATCGAGCCCGCGCTTGCCCTCGCAGACGCCCTGCGCAGGCAGGACCCGACCGTGGGCATCACCGCCCTCGGCACGGAACGCGGCCTGGAGACCAGGCTCGTACCCGAGCGGGGGTACGAGCTCGCCCTCATCCCGGCCGTACCCCTGCCCCGTAAGCCCACCCCCGAGCTGATCACCGTCCCGGGCCGGCTGCGCGGCACCATCAAGGCCGCCGAGCAGGTCCTGGAGCGCACCAAGGCGGACTGCGTGGTCGGCTTCGGCGGTTACGTCGCGCTGCCCGGCTACCTCGCCGCCAAGCGCGTCGGCGTCCCCATCGTGGTCCACGAGGCCAACGCCCGCCCCGGCCTCGCCAACAAGATCGGCTCGCGGTACGCCCACGGGGTCGCCGTCTCCACGCCGGACAGCAAGCTGCGCGGCGCCCGCTACATCGGCATCCCGCTGCGCCGCACCATCGCCACCCTGGACCGGGCCCGGGTCCGCCCGGAGGCCCGCGCCTCCTTCGGCCTCGACCCCAACCTGCCCACGCTGCTGGTCTCCGGCGGCTCGCAGGGCGCCCGCCACCTCAACGAGGTGGTCCAGCGGGTCGCGCCGCTGCTCCAGCGCTCCGGAATCCAGATCCTCCATGTGGTCGGCCCGAAGAACGAATTGCCGCGGATCGACAACATGCCCGGGATGCCGCCCTATATCCCGGTACCGTACGTGGACCGGATGGACCTCGCGTACGCCGCGGCCGACATGATGCTCTGCCGCGCGGGCGCGATGACCGTCGCCGAACTCTCCGCCGTCGGGCTCCCCGCCGCCTACGTCCCGCTGCCCATCGGCAACGGCGAACAGCGGCTGAACGCCCAGCCGGTGGTCAACGCGGGCGGCGGACTGCTGGTGGACGACGCGGCGCTGACCCCCGAGTGGGTCCAGGGCAACGTCCTGCCGGTGCTGTCGGACCCCCACCGGCTGTACGAAATGTCCCGTGCCGCCGCCGAGTTCGGCCGGCGCGACGCCGACGACCTGCTCGTCGGCATGGTGTACGAAGCGATTGCCTCCCGCCGCCAGGCGTGAGGCGGTGCGGACCCGGGGCGCTCGCCCCGGGTCCGGCGAAGGAGCGAGCGTGGCCGGACCGACGACCGCCCAGCGCGGCGCAGCGGGGCGTACGGACGCCGCCGCCCGCCCGCCGCACATCGGCCCCGGGGAGCGCCGGATCGGCCGCCGCGCGCTCCTGATCCTGATCGGCGTCGCGGTGGCCCTGCTCACCGCGTTCGCCGTCTGGGCGCTCTACGGGTCCTCCTGGCTCCGCGTCGAACGCGTCTCCACCACCGGGGTCGAGGTGCTGACCCGTCAGGAAGTGGAAGCGGTCGCCGCGGTGCCGGTCGGAGCCCCCCTGGCCTCCGTCGACACCGACGGGATCGAGGCCAGGTTGCGCCAGAAGCTGCCTCGTATCGACTCGGTGGATGTCGTACGGTCCTGGCCGCACGGCATCGGCCTTAAGGTGACCGAACGCAAGCCGGTCCTGCTGGTCGAAAAGGGTGCGAAGTTCGTCGAAGTGGACGCCAAGGGCGTCCGGTTCGCCACGGTGGACAAGGCGCCCAAGGGGGTACCCCTGCTGGAGCTCGCCCCCGACCGGTCGGCCAGTCTGCGCCGGTTCGGCAGTGACCGTCTGTTGCGGGAAGCCGTACGGGTCGCGGGCGACCTGCCCCAGGGGGTCGCCGAGGACACCGTGGCCGTACGGGTCACCTCGTACGACGCGATCTCCTTGCGGCTGACGCGTGATCGTGTGGTGACCTGGGGCAGTGGTGAGGACGGGGCCGTGAAGGCGCGCGTGCTCGCGGCTCTGATGAAAGCGGCTCCCCGAGGGGGACACTTCGACGTAAGTGCCCCCACCGCCCCGGCGGTATCAGGGAGTTGACGTGCATTTGTGCTGGCCAGCACCCTGGTTGGTCATCGCTACGGGTGATCACATAGGGTGAAAAGAAAAACGGGAGGTTCGGCGTGTTCGTTGAACGGGCGCCACTTGTCGACTTAGTGTCCTGTTCGGAAGAGTCCAGGAAGCAGACACACTGGTAACCCTAAAGTTGAACGTTAGGGTTTGGGTCGGCGTTCGGACCGTCCCCATCGACATCAGTCGTCGCCGCGGGTCCCCCGCAGAGCGACGACACGTAACTCGAGGCGAGAGGCCTTCGACGTGGCAGCACCGCAGAACTACCTCGCAGTCATCAAGGTCATCGGTGTCGGCGGCGGTGGTGTCAATGCCATCAACCGAATGATCGAGGTCGGTCTCAAGGGCGTCGAGTTCATCGCGATCAACACGGACGCACAGGCCCTGTTGATGAGCGACGCCGACGTCAAGCTCGACGTCGGCCGCGAACTCACCCGGGGCCTCGGCGCCGGGGCGAACCCGGCCGTCGGTCGTAAGGCGGCAGAGGACCACCGTGAGGAGATCGAGGAGGTCCTCAAGGGGGCCGACATGGTCTTCGTCACCGCCGGAGAGGGCGGCGGCACCGGCACCGGCGGCGCACCCGTCGTCGCCAACATCGCGCGCTCGCTCGGCGCCCTGACGATCGGTGTGGTCACCCGCCCGTTCACCTTCGAGGGCCGACGGCGCGCCAACCAGGCGGAGGACGGCATCGCCGAGCTCCGCGAAGAGGTCGACACCCTCATCGTCATCCCCAACGACCGCCTGCTGTCCATCTCGGACCGCCAGGTCAGCGTGCTCGACGCCTTCAAGTCGGCCGACCAGGTGCTGCTCTCGGGCGTCCAGGGCATCACCGACCTCATCACCACCCCGGGTCTGATCAACCTCGACTTCGCCGACGTCAAGTCGGTCATGTCCGAGGCCGGATCGGCGCTCATGGGCATCGGCTCCGCCCGCGGCGACGACCGCGCGGTGGCGGCGGCGGAGATGGCGATCTCCTCACCGCTCCTGGAGGCGTCCATCGACGGCGCCCGCGGTGTCCTGCTCTCCATCTCCGGCGGCAGCGACCTCGGTCTCTTCGAGATCAACGAGGCCGCCCAGCTGGTGAGCGAGGCGGCGCACCCCGAGGCCAACATCATCTTCGGCGCCGTCATCGACGACGCCCTGGGCGACGAGGTCCGTGTCACGGTGATCGCGGCGGGCTTCGACGGCGGACAGCCGCCCGCCCGGCGCGAGAGCGCCCTCGGCGCGAACACGAACAAGCGGGAGGAGCCGGCCGCCCCGGCCAGGCCCGCCGAGCCCGCGCGCCCCTCGGGCGGACTCGGGTCCGTACCGCCGCGCGAGGAGAGCCCGGCCCCGGCCGAGCCCGCCCCCGCGTCGGCCGCGAACGAGAGCCCGCTCTCGCCGGTCTCCCCGCCGCACGTCCCGCCGGCCCGTCCCTACCAGGACACCCAGGCCGAGGAGCTGGACGTACCGGACTTCCTGAAGTGATAGTCCGGCATCGGGCGGAATCCGCCACGGGCAGCGCTCATTTCGCCTTCACCGACCGGTGGGGCGGGGTGAGCGCCGCTCCGTTCGGTGAGCTCAACCTCGGCGGCGCGGTCGGTGACGACCCCGCCGCCGTCGGCGCGAACCGGGAGCGCGCGGCCCGCGAGCTCGGCCTCGACCCGGCCACCGTCGTCTGGATGAACCAGGTGCACGGCCGGGACGTGGCGGTCGTCGACGGCCCCTGGGGCGCGGACGCGGAGATTCCGGCGGTGGACGGGGTGGTGACCACGCGGCGCGGACTGCCGCTCGCGGTCCTCACCGCCGACTGCACCCCCATCCTCCTCGCCGACCCGGTCGCCGGAATCGTCGGGGCGGCGCACGCCGGGCGGCCGGGACTGCTCGCCGGAGTCGTGCCGGCGGTGATCCGGGTCATGACCGAGCTGGGCGCACGCCCCTCCCGGATGACCGCGTACACCGGACCGGCCGTCTGCGGGCGGTGCTACGAAGTGCCGGAGGAGATGCGGGCCGAGATCACCGCGGTCATCCCCGACACCTGGGCCGAGACCAGCTGGGGGACCCCGGCGGTGGACATCACCGGCGGAGTCCACTCCCAGCTGGCCCTGTTCGGCGTGGGCGAGCGGCACCGTTCGCCGGTCTGCACCCGTGAATCGGGCGACCACTTCTCGTACCGACGCGACCGCACCACCGGGCGGCTCGCCGGATATGTCTGGTTGGACTGATAGGGCATGACGGACCGTAAGGCTGAACTCGCGGCGAACCTCGCACGGGTGGAGGAAAGGATCACCTCCGCCTGCGCGGCGGCCGGGCGCAAGCGCGAGGAGGTGACCCTGATCGTGGTCACCAAGACCTACCCCGCGAGCGACGTGCGGATGCTGCATGAACTCGGTGTGCGCCATGTCGCCGAGAATCGTGACCAGGACGCGGCACCGAAAGCCACCGCTTGTGCGGATCTTTCCCTGACATGGCACTTTGTCGGACAATTGCAGACGAACAAGGTTCGATCTGTGACGAGTTATGCCGATGTCGTGCAGTCGGTGGACCGGATCAAGCTCGTCACCGCCCTCTCGGCCGCCGCGGTCCGCGCCGGGCGCGAGCTCGGCTGTCTGATCCAGGTCGCCCTGGACGCGGAGAGCGGCGAGCGCGGGGAGCGCGGCGGGGTTGCGCCGGACGGGATCGAGGAGTTGGCCGCGGCGGTCGACGCGGCCGAGGGGCTGCGGCTCGACGGCCTGATGACCGTGGCGCCGCTCGCCGGACCGTTTGCCGGACGGCAACGCGCCGCGTTCGACCGGCTGATGGAATTCGCATCCGGCCTGCGCACCGGTCATCCGGCTGCCACGATGGTCTCCGCAGGCATGAGTGCGGACCTGGAGGACGCGGTGGCGGCCGGAGCGACACATGTACGCGTCGGTACGGCGGTACTCGGAGTCCGACCCGGGCTCGGGTAACGTCGCGAAGCAAGTCGGACCACAGCAGAAAATATGGTCATTCCCCAGCTGAACGGGCAGACCACCGTGGATCGCTGGCACTTGGTGACGAATGCCGATCCACCACAGAGCGGAGGACTCAGGAAATGGCCGGCGCTATGCGCAAGATGGCGGTCTACCTCGGCCTCGTGGAGGACGATGGGTACGACGGCCGGGGCTTCGACCCCGATGACGACTTCGAGCCCGAGCCGGAGCCCGAGCGGCGTCGGCACCAGCCGCCGCACCAGGTGGAACGCGAGCGTGAGCGCGAGCGCGAAAGGGACGAACCGGTACGAGTAGTGCAACCGCCCGCCCAGCGCGAGCCGGTTCAGCTCCCCGCGGAAAGCGCGCGACCCGCCCGGATCGCCCCCGTGGCATCCATCACACCCGAACGTCCGAACATGGAGAAGAACGCACCGGTGATCATGCCCAAGGTCGTGTCCGAGCGGGAGCCGTACCGCATCACCACGCTGCACCCCAGGACCTACAACGAGGCCCGTACCATCGGGGAACACTTCCGTGAGGGCACTCCGGTGATCATGAATCTCACGGAGATGGACGATACGGACGCGAAGCGACTTGTCGACTTTGCCGCAGGACTCGTCTTCGGGCTCCATGGCAGCATTGAACGCGTGACGCAGAAGGTGTTCCTGTTGTCGCCTGCTAACGTCGATGTCACGGCGGAGGACAAGGCCCGCATCGCAGAGGGCGGATTCTTCAACCAGAGCTGAGAACACGACACCGGGAACGACCCGGCCGCGAGGCCGGTACCGGCCACGAGGCCGGAGCAACGAGAGCCAGGGGAGAGGGAAGCGCGAGACATGGGCGTCGCACTGGATGTGGTCTATATCGCGCTGATGTGTTTCCTCATCGTGCTGATCTTCCGGCTGGTCATGGACTACGTCTTCCAGTTCGCACGTTCATGGCAACCCGGCAAGGCGATGGTGGTCGTACTTGAGGCCACCTACACTGTCACCGATCCACCGCTCAAGCTTCTGCGGCGGTTCATTCCGCCGCTGCGTCTCGGGGGCGTGGCACTCGACCTGTCCTTCTTCGTTCTGATGATCATCGTCTACATCCTGATCAGCGTTGTGATCCGGTTGTGAGCGATACGGTCTTGCCGACTGCCGACGACTACGTAGAGGTGAAGAAGAGATGCCGTTGACCCCCGAGGACGTGCGGAACAAGCAGTTCACGACCGTCCGCCTCCGAGAAGGCTATGACGAGGACGAGGTCGATGCCTTTCTCGACGAGGTCGAAGCGGAGCTGACCCGTCTGCTCCGTGAGAACGAGGACCTGCGCGCCAAGCTGGCCGCCGCGACGCGTGCCGCCGCGCAGAACCAGCAGCAACAGCAGCAGGGTATGCGCAAGCCCCCGGAGCAGCAGGACCGCCCGGGCGCGCCCGTTCCCGCCGCCATATCAGGACCGCCGCAGCAGCAGCAGCCCCCGCAGATGGGTCCGCCCCAGCTGCCCGGTGGCGCCCCGCAGCTGCCTGCCGGTCCCAGCGGTCACGGCCCCCAGGGCGGCCACGGCGGCCCGCAGGGTCCGCACGGCCCCGGCCCGATGCAGGGCGGTCCCATGGGTGGCCCGATGGGCGGCCCCATGGGTCAGCACCCCCAGCAGCAGATGCAGCAGATGCAGCAGCCGCAGATGCAGCAGCAGGGGCAGGGCCCCGGTGGCGACAGCGCCGCCCGTGTCCTCTCGCTCGCGCAGCAGACCGCCGACCAGGCGATCGCGGAGGCCCGTTCCGAGGCCAACAAGATCGTCGGCGAGGCGCGGAGCCGTGCCGAGGGTCTGGAGCGCGACGCGCGCGCCAAGGCCGACGCCCTGGAGCGGGACGCGCAGGAGAAGCACCGCGTGGCGATGGGCTCGCTGGAGTCGGCCCGCGCGACGCTGGAGCGCAAGGTCGAGGACCTGCGCGGCTTCGAGCGCGAGTACCGCACGCGGCTGAAGTCCTACCTGGAGAGCCAGCTGCGTCAGCTGGAGACCCAGTCGGACGACTCGCTCGCCCCGCCGCGGACTCCGGCGACCGCTTCGCTGCCGCCGTCCCCCTCGCTGGCTCCGGCCGGTGCGGGTGCGATGGGTCACTCCATGGGCAGCTCCAACCACGGTGGCCACGGCGGCCAGCAGATGGGTGGCGGCCAGTCCATGGGCGGTGCGCCGTCCTACGGTGGCCAGCAGCAGATGTCGCCCGCGATGACGCAGCCGATGGCACCGGTTCGGCCGCAGGCGCCGCAGCCGATGCAGCAGGCGCCGTCGCCGATGCGGGGGTTCTTGATCGACGAGGACGACAACTGATCGGTTCGCGCTCGGTGAGCGCGTAGCCGTCGTCGGCAGTCAGGGCCGGGCCCCGGGGTTTTCCCCGGGGCCCGGCCCTTTGGCGTGGGCGTCGCCGTTGTTGCTGGGGGAAGTGGGGTGGGGGTGGGTGGGCTGAGGAGCGGGGTGGGGCGCGGGTGGGGGCGCCTGCGGCGGGCTTGTTCCCCTACCCGCCCCTTCCCGAAACCGGGGCGCTGCCCCGGACCCCTTGTTCTCAAGCGCCGGACGGGCTGGGGTTTTCGGGGCTCCGCCCCGGACCCCGCTCCTCAAACGCCGGAGGGGCTGGAAGAGAAGGCGGACGGGCTGGGTGGGGGCGGAGCGGCATAGACAGCCTCGCCGGCGTTTGAGGCGCGGGGGTTCGGGGCGGAGCCCCTGAGGGGGTACGCGGAAGGGCCCGGCCGGAACGTGTCCGGCCGGGCCCCTCGTAGACGTACCGGCTACCGCTTCCGCAGGCGGAACGTGAGGGCCAGGCCCTCGTCCTCGAACGGCTCGCCGTACGTGTCGTCCGCCACACCCTCCGCGTAGTCCACGGCCAGGACCTCGTCCGAGATCAGGGGGGTGTGCTCCGTGAGGGCCTCCCGTGTGGCCTCGGACGTCGTCGTCCAGCGGACGGCGATGCGGTCCGCCACGTCCAGGCCGCTGTTCTTGCGGGCCTCCTGGATCAGGCGGATCGCGTCACGGGCCAGGCCCGCGCGGCGCAGTTCCGGGGTGATCTCCAGGTCCAGGGCGACCGTCGCGCCCGAGTCCGAGGCGACCGACCAGCCCTCGCGCGGGGTCTCCGTGATGATCACCTCATCCGGGGCGAGGGTGATCCGCTCGCCCTCCACCTCGACTGTCGCCGTGCCCTCGCGCAGGGCCAGGGAGAGCGCCGCCGCGTCCGCCTCGGCCACCGCCTTGGCCACCGCCTGGACGCCCTTGCCGAACCGCTTGCCCAGCGCCCGGAAGTTCGCCTTCGCCGTCGTGTCGACCAGCGAGCCGCCGACCTCCGAGAGCGAGGCGAGCGATGTGACGTTCAGCTCTTCCGTGATCTGCGCACGCAGGTCCGGAGCGAGGGACTCGAAGCCGTTCGCCGCGACGAGGGCACGGGACAGGGGCTGGCGCGTCTTGACGCCCGACTCCGCCCGCGTCGCCCGGCCCAGCTCCACCAGGCGGCGCACCAGCGCCATCTGGGTCGACAGGGTCGGGTCGATCGCCGTCGTGTCCGGCTTCGGCCAGGAGGAGAGGTGCACCGACTCCGGGGCCTCCGGCGTGACCGGCGCGATCAGGTCCTGCCAGACCCGCTCCGTGATGAACGGGACCAGCGGGGCCATCAGCCGCGTCACCGTCTCGACCACCTCGTGCAGCGTGCGCAGGGCCGCCTTGTCGCCCTGCCAGAAGCGGCGGCGCGAGCGGCGTACGTACCAGTTGGAGAGGTCGTCCACGAACGCCGAGAGCAGCTTGCCGGCGCGCTGGGTGTCGTAGCCCTCCATCGCGACCGTCATCTGGTCGACCAGGACGTTGAGTTCGCTCAGCAGCCAGCGGTCCAGGACCGTGCGGTCCGCCGGGGCCGGGTCGGCCTCGGAGGGGGCCCAGCCGGACGTGCGGGCGTACAGGGCCTGGAACGCCACCGTGTTCCAGTACGTCAGGAGCGTCTTGCGGACCACCTCCTGGATCGTTCCGTGACCCACCCGGCGCGCCGCCCAGGGGGAGCCGCCGGCCGCCATGAACCAGCGGACCGCGTCCGCGCCGTGCTGGTCCATCAGCGGGATCGGCTGGAGGATGTTGCCCAGGTGCTTGGACATCTTGCGGCCGTCCTCGGCGAGGATGTGGCCCAGGCAGACCACGTTCTCGTACGAGGACTTGTCGAAGACCAGCGTTCCCACCGCCATCAGCGTGTAGAACCAGCCGCGGGTCTGGTCGATGGCCTCCGAGATGAACTGCGCGGGGTAGCGGCTCTCGAAGACCTCCTTGTTCTTGTACGGGTAGCCCCACTGCGCGAACGGCATCGAACCCGAGTCGTACCAGGCGTCGATGACCTCCGGGACGCGGTACGCCTCCAGCTGGCAGTTCTCGTGCGTGCAGGTGAAGGTGATCTCGTCGATGAACGGGCGGTGGGGGTCGAGCGATGACTGGTCGGTGCCTGTGAGTTCCGTCAGTTCGGCGCGCGAGCCCACGCACGTCAGGTGGTTGTCCTCGCAGCGCCAGATCGGCAGCGGCGTGCCCCAGTAGCGGTTGCGGGAGAGCGCCCAGTCCACGTTGTTGTTCAGCCAGTCGCCGAAACGACCGTTCTTGACCGAGTCCGGGAACCAGTTGGTCTTTTCGTTCTCCTGAAGGAGACGGTCCTTGATGGCCGTCGTCCTGATGTACCAGGACGGCTGCGCGTAGTAGAGCAGCGCCGTGTGGCAGCGCCAGCAGTGCGGGTAGCTGTGCTCGTACGGGACATGGCGGAAGAGCTTGCCGCGCGTGTCCAGGTCCGCGGTGAGCGCTTCGTCGGCCTTCTTGAAGAAGACGCCGCCGACCAGGGGGAGGTCTTCCTCGAACGTGCCGTCGGGGCGGACCGGGTTGACCACCGGGAGGCCGTAGGAGCGGCAGACCAGGAGGTCGTCGGCGCCGAACGCGGGGGACTGGTGGACCAGACCCGTACCGTCCTCGGTCGTGACGTACTCGGCGTTGACCACGTAGTGGGCCTCGGCCGGGAAGTCGACCAGGGTGAAGGGGCGCTCGTAGCTCCAGCGCTCCATCTCGGCGCCGGTGAACGACTGGCCGGTCACCTCCCAGCCCTCGCCGAGGGCCTTTTCCACCAGAGGTTCGGCGACGACGAGCTTCTCCTCGCCGTTGGTCGCGACGACGTACCGGACCTCGGGGTGCGCGGCGACCGCCGTGTTGGAGACCAGGGTCCAGGGGGTCGTCGTCCAGACCAGGAGGGCCGCCTCGCCTGCCAGCGGGCCGCTGGTGAGGGGGAAGCGGACGAAGACGGAGGGGTCGACGACCGTCTCGTACCCCTGGGCCAGCTCGTGGTCGGAGAGGCCCGTGCCGCAGCGCGGACACCAGGGGGCGACGCGGTGGTCCTGGACGAGCAGGTCCTTGTTGAAGATCTCCTTCAGCGACCACCAGACGGAGTCGACGTACTCCGGGTCCATCGTGCGGTACGCGTCGTCCAGGTCGACCCAGTACCCCATACGGGTCGTGAGCTCGGCGAAGGCGTCGGTGTGCCGGGTCACCGACTCACGGCACTTGGCGTTGAACTCGGCGATGCCGAACGCCTCGATGTCCTTCTTGCCGTTGAAGCCCAGCTCCTTCTCCACGGCCAGCTCGACCGGCAGGCCGTGGCAGTCCCAGCCTGCCTTGCGGCCCACGTGGTAGCCCTGCATGGTGCGGAAGCGGGGGAAGACGTCCTTGAAGACGCGGGCCTCGATGTGGTGGGCGCCGGGCATGCCGTTGGCGGTCGGAGGGCCCTCGTAGAAGACCCACTCCGGGCGGCCCTCGGACTGGTCCAGGCTCTTGGCGAACACCTTGTTCTCTCGCCAGAAGTCGAGAACGGCGTGCTCCAGCGCGGGCAGGTCGACCTGGGCGGGTACCTGGCGGTACTGCGGCGATGTCATGTGCGGCTTCCTCCGGCGGACGTCTTCCACTTCCGTCGGAGGGACGAGAGCGCATCGGCTCCCGCGGTACCACCCTCCTTGGCCCCGGGCGTGCGCCCGTGGCCCCCTCATTGGGGTCGCGATGCCGGGTCTAGCGGCCTGGGGGCCGGTGGGCGGAACCCACACGTCCAAGGCTTTCTTCCGGCGGCTCCGGGGTGATCTTCACGACGCGCTCACCCCCGGGCTCCCACCGTCCCCGGGTCGCTGCTGGCTGCGTACGGCGCTACTCGTCCCATCCATGCCTCTCGCTGGGCCCAGTGTACGGGCCCGTACGGCCGTCGGCCGACCGGTTTAACCGGGGCCCCGGGCGTGACCCGAATGGCCAGTCGGGGGCGTACGGAGTTCTCCGCGGGGGTGCGGGGGCGTCCTGGGGCGGATTACCGGGCGGGGAGCTGGGAACAACGGATGCAGGCGCGCCACGAGCGGGTACGGGGAGGGGCGAAAGGGCGGCGTGCCCCGTTGCCGCGGGGCTGGGGTCGATTTATCGTCCCAGCACGATTCGCGAGCAAGATCACAATATGTGAAGGGGCCGCGGCCATGGTGGCGAAGAAGACGGCGGAAGAGACCGCGGCCGGGCAGAAGGCCGACGGGAAGCCACCGGCCGACGTCACGTCCCCGGACGGGGCGGATACCGAGCAGGCGCCCGGGAAGGCGCCCTCCAAGAAGGCGGCTGCCAAGAAGGCGGCCGCCAAGAAGACAGCTGCGAAGAAAGCGCCTGCAAAGAAGGCGGCGGCGAAGAAGACCGCCGCCAAGAAGAGCACCGCGAGCGCCAAGAAGAGCCCCGCGAAGAAGAGCGCGGCCAAGAAGGCTTCGAAGACGGCCGCACAGACGGCCACGGGGGCGGCCCAGGCCGCCGAGGAGACGGGAGCCCACACGGTGGTAGCCAAGAAGAGCGCGAGTCCCGCAGCCGGTCCGGACGAGGCAGCGGCCGTGCCGTCGGCCCGGGGAGCCGTCGCGGCCGCCGCCCCCGGCGAACTGGCGGTACGGCCCGGGGAGGACCCCTGGACGCCCGAGGAGGTGACCGAGGCCCGGACGCTGCTGACCGGTGAGATCACGCGGCTCCGCGACGAGCTGGAGACCTCGGGCGCGGCGCTCGCCGGGCTGATGCGGGACTCCGGCGACGGGGCCGGTGACGACGAGGCCGACACGGGCACCAAGAACATCACGCGCGAACACGAGCTGGCGCTCGCCGCCAACGCCCAGGAGATGCTGGAACAGACCGAGCGGGCCCTTGCCCGGCTCGAAGCGGGGACCTACGGGCTCTGCGAGATCTGCGGCAAACCGATCGGCAAGGCACGGATGCAGGCATTTCCCCGCGCCACCCTCTGTGTCGAGGACAAACAGAAGCAGGAGCGGCGCGGCTGACCCGTACAGGTGTGTCGTACCCTCTCCTCAGTCAGGCACCTAGGTTGAGGGACTCACGTGGCAGAGGCGGAGCGCATCATCGGTACGCCGGAAGATCCCGAGACCGAGCACACGGACGGAAGCGGCTCCACGGCCGCCGACGCCGCCGTGAACGCGGGCACGGGCAAGCGCAAGATCCTGGTGCTCGTCGGCGTCGCGATCGTCGCCTACCTGCTGGACCTGGTCTCCAAGCTGATCGTGGTCGCCAAGCTGGAGCACCAGCCGCCGATCGACATCATCGGCGACTGGCTCCAGTTCCGGGCGCTGCGCAATCCGGGCGCCGCGTTCGGGTTCGGCGAGGCGTTCACGGTGATCTTCACGATCATCGCGGCCGGGGTGATCGTGGTCGTCATCCGGCTGGCCCGCAAGCTCTACAGCCTGCCGTGGGCCATCGCCCTGGGACTGCTCCTGGGCGGTGCGCTCGGCAACCTCACCGACCGGATCTTCCGGGCGCCCGGTGTCTTCGAAGGGGCGGTGGTCGACTTCATCGCCCCCAAGCACTTCGCCGTCTTCAACCTCGCCGACTCCGCCATCGTCTGCGGCGGCATCCTCATCGTGATCCTCTCCTTCAAGGGGCTGGACCCCGACGGGACCGTCCACAAGGACTGACTGTCCACAAGGACTGACTGTCCACAGGGGCCGACTGTCCACAGGGGCCGACCGGGCTGCGCGGGGAGCGTGGCGCGCAAGGCATACTCGACTGGTGAGTACGCACCCCGAGATCCGCACCCTGCCCGTACCGGACGGCCTGGAAGGCGAGCGTGTCGACGCCGCCATCGCCCGTATGTTCGGTTTCTCCCGCACCAAGGCCGCCGAGCTGGCCGCCGCCGGGAAGGTCCAGGTGGACGGTTCGGTGGCCGGCAAGTCCGAGCGCGTGCACGGCGGTGCCTGGCTGGAGGTCGAGATGCCGGGGGCGCCCGCCCCCGTCCAGATCGTCGCCGAGCCCGTCGAGGGCATGGAGATCGTCCATGACGACGACGACATCGTGGTCATCATGAAGCCGGTCGGTGTCGCGGCCCACCCCAGCCCCGGCTGGACCGGCACCACCGTCATCGGCGGCCTCGCCGCCGCCGGGTACCGGATCTCGACCTCCGGCGCCGCCGAGCGCCAGGGCATCGTGCACCGCCTCGACGTCGGCACCTCCGGCCTGATGGTCGTCGCCAAGTCCGAGCGCGCGTACACCCTGCTCAAGGCCCAGTTCCGCGACCGGGTCGTCGACAAGAAGTACCACGCCCTCGTCCAGGGCCACCCGGACCCGATGAGCGGCACCATCGACGCCCCCATCGGGCGCCACCCCAACCACGACTACAAGTGGGCCGTCACCGCCGAGGGCAAGCCGTCGGTGACCCACTACGACCTCATCGAGGCGTACCGCGCCGCCAGCCTCCTGGACATCAAGCTGGAGACCGGCCGCACCCACCAGATCCGGGTCCACATGTCCGCCCACCGCCACCCCTGCGTCGGCGACCTGACGTACGGCGCCGACCCGACCCTGGCCAAGCGGCTCGGGCTGACCCGGCAGTGGCTGCACGCGGTGCGCCTGGGCTTCGAGCACCCGAGCGACGGCAGCTGGGTGGAGTTCTCCAGCACCTACCCGGCCGACCTCCAGCACGCCCTGGACACCATCTCCGCGGAGAGCCAGTGACCGCCGCCCCACCCCCGTACACCACCCGCAGGGCCGTCGGGGAGGGCGACCTCGCCGCCTGCTTCCAGGTGCGCAAGGACGTCTTCGTCGGTGAGCAGGACGTGCCCGAGGAGATCGAGTACGACGCCTACGACGCCACCGCCGTGCACGTCCTGGCGGTCGCGGCGGACGGCACCGCGCTCGGCACCGGGCGGCTGCTCTACGGGGACGCCGCGGCCGGGAAGACCGGCGGCGACCCCGCCGTCGGCTCGCTCGGGCGGCTCGCCGTGACCCGGCGGGCGCGCGGCCTCGGTGTCGGCGCCGCCCTGGTGCGCGCCATCGAGGACGAGGCGGCCGGACTCGGCCTGACCGCCGTGGACCTGCACGCCCAGACGCACGCCCTCGGCTTCTACGAGCGGCTCGGTTACGTCGTGTACGGCCCCGAGTTCCCGGACGCGGGCATTCCGCACCGGGCGATGCGGCGCGAACTGCACCAGGACTGACGTCCGCCGCCGGGGGGTCCCGGCCCTCCCGCGGGCCGTGCGTGGCAGGGTGGAGTTCCCGCTCGGCCGCCGACCCGGCCGGGCCCCGACGGCCGCTCACCCCGGTCGGCCCCCCTGGGCGCGGCGCGGCCGTGACCTGTGCGTCGGCCCGGTGACCGGCCCGGAACCGCACGCTCCGGAAGGCCCCTCCCGTGGATCAGATGGCCCTGCTGCTCCTGTTGCTGCTCGGAGCTGTGGTCACGGTGCCCCTCGGCGCCCGGCTCGGGCTGCCCGCACCGGTCCTGATGACGCTCGCCGGGGTCGCGATGGCGTTCGCGCCCTTCGTCCCGAACGTCGACATCCCGCCCGAGATCATCCTCCCGGCCCTGCTGCCGCCGCTGCTCTACGCCTCCGTGCAGCGCACCTCCTGGCGCCAGTTCGCCGCCAACAAACGCCCGATCTTCCTGCTGGCCGTCGCCCTGGTCTTCGTCACCACGGCCGCCGTCGCCGCCGTCGCCAACTCCATCGTGCCCGGGCTGCCGATCGCCGCCGCCGTGGCGCTGGGCGCGCTCGTCGCCCCGCCCGACCCGGTCGCCGCGACCGCCGTCGCGGGCTCGGTCGGACTGCCGCGGCGGCTCGTCTCGATCCTGGAGGGCGAGGGCCTCTTCAACGACGTCACCGCCATCGTGCTCTACCACGTGGCCATCGCCGCGGCGGTGAGCGGGACCTTCTCGGTGCCCGAGGCGTTCGGGCAGCTGATCCTCTCCGCCGTGGTCGCGGTCGCCGTCGGCCTCGCGCTCGGCTGGCTCACCATCAAGCTGATGGGGATGCTCGGCGACGCCACCCTCCAGGTCGGGCTGAGCCTGCTCGTGCCCTTCGTGGCCTACGTCCTGTCGGAGGAGCTGATGGGCTCCGGCGTGCTCGCCGTCCTGACCATCGCGCTCTACCTCGCCGAGCACACCGCCGACGCCGACGACGTGCTGGGCAGGCTCACCGGACGTACCTTCTGGGAGATCGTCGACACCCTGGTCACCGGTGTGGCCTTCGGGCTGATCGGCCTGGAGCTGCACAGTGTGTTCGGCACCTCCGACGGGCGCGAGTTCCAGATGCTCGGCTGGGGGCTCGTCGTCGTCGCGGTCGTCATCGGGGTCCGGCTGGCCTGGCTGCTCCCCGCCACCTGGCTCGCCAAGAAGCTGCACACCCGGCGGGACGTCAGCGAGGAGATCCCCACCGGCTGGCGGGAGACCGTCGTCATGTGGTGGGCCGGGATGCGCGGGGTGGCCTCCGTCGCGCTGGCGCTCGCCATCCCGCTGGAGACCGACGACGGACAGCCCTTCCCCGGCCGCGACGAGATTATCTTCATCGCCTTCTGCGTGATCATGGTCACCCTCGTCTTCCAGGGCCTCACCCTGCCCTGGCTGGTCCGCAAGCTCCGGGTGCGCGCCGACGCCGCCGCCGAGGAGGCCCTGGAGCGGGACCTCGCCCTGCGCGCGGCCAAGGCCGCCAAGCACCGCCTCAAGGAGATCCAGGAGGTCGAGGAGTTCCCGGAAGAGGTCGTGGAGCGGCTCCAGAAGGCCGCGTACGACATCGGGGCCCGGATCAACCCGGAGATCGTCGACGAGGAGCGGCGCGAGGCGTACGCCCAGCGCGTCGAGCGGTTCAAGGCGGTCAGCCGCGTCCAGCGCGAGATGATGTCGGCCGCCCGCCACGAGGTGCTCTCCGCCCGCAACGAGGCCGGTTCCGACCCGGAGGTCGTGGACCGGGTGCTGCGCCAGCTGGACTTCCGCTCACTGCGCTGACGCCGGGGCCCCGGAGCGTACGGGAGGGATCTCAGCCGCGGCCCGTCCGGGGCGCCTTGGAGTCGTCCGGGTCGCGGTCGGGGCCCGTGCCGTTGCGGGAAGGCCGGGGCTCCGCGCCCGTCAGCTCCGCCCACTGCTCGCCCGGCGGCAGCGCGGCGGGGGAGGCGGCGACGCGCGGCAGCGCGTACGGGTGGTGGTCGCGCAGCCAGCCGATCAGCTGCTCGCGCACCGCGCACCGCACCGTCCAGATGTCGTCCGCGTCCTTCGCCGTGACCACCGCCCGCACCTGGATCGTGGTCGGGGTCGTGTCGGTGACGGCCAGCGACCAGTCCCGGCCGTCCCAGGCGGCGATGTCGCCCAGGATGTCCCGCAGCTTCCGGCGCATCGCGGCCACCGGCGCCGCGTGGTCGAGGTGGAAGAAGACCGTGCCGGTCATCTGGACCCCGCCGCGCGACCAGTTCTCGAACGGCTTGCTCGTGAAGTACGAGACCGGCATCGTGATCCGCCGCTCGTCCCAGGTCCGTACCGCCAGGAACGTCAGCGTGATCTCCTCGATGGTCCCCCACTCGCCGTCCACCACCACGGTGTCGCCGATCCGGACCATGTCGCCGAAGGCGATCTGGAGCCCGGCGAAGAGGTTGCCGAGCGTCGACTGCGCCGCGACACCGGCGACGATGCCGAGCACCCCGGCCGAGGCCAGCATCGAGGTGCCGACCGCGCGCATCGCCGGGAACGTCAGCAGCATCGCGGCGATCGCGACCACCGTCACGACCGCGATGACGACCCGCTGGATCAGCGTGACCTGCGTACGGACCCGGCGCACCCGGGCCGGATCGCGGGTGGCCGTCGCGTACCGGGCGTAGGTGGCCTCCACGACCGTCACCGCGATCCGGACCACCAGCCAGGCGGAGGCGCCGATCAGGACGAGCGTGAGGGCCTGGCCGATCCCGACCCGGTGCTCCCACACCCAGGCGATGCCCGACTGGCGGTAGCTGCCCCGCAGCAGCGCGGTGATGATCACGACTTGCAGCGGTGGCCGGCAGCGCCGCAGCAGACCCCAGAGCGGGGTCTCGTGGTGGCGGCTGTCGGCCCTGCGCAGCAGCCGGTCGACCAGCCAGCCGACCAGCAGGGTGATCACCACGGAACCGCCGATCACGATCAGCGGGCGCAGCACGGTCTCCATCGCCTCGTCCTCCAAGCTGGGGGGCACAACTGGCACCATGGGCCTCATGGACATCATGCTTTTCCACTCGACCTACGGGCTCACGCCCGCGGTGCACGCGGCGGCCGCGCGCCTGAGGGACGCCGGCCACGAGGTGCGCGTGCCCGATCTCTTCGAGGGCCACACCTTCGGCACGGTGGAGGAGGGCCTGGCCTTCAAGGAGGAGGTCGGCAAGGAGGAGCTGCTGAAGCGCGCGGTGCTGGCCGCCGCCCCCTACTCGGACCTGGGACTCGTCTACGCCGGGTTCTCCCTCGGCGCGGCGACCGCCCAGACCCTGGCGCTCGGGGACGCGAAGGCGCGCGGGCTGCTGCTCTTCCACGGCACCTCGGACATCGCGGAGAACGCGACGGTGGAGGAGCTGCCGGTCCAGCTGCATGTGGCGGACCCGGACCCCTTCGAGTCCCATGACTGGCTCAACAGCTGGTACCTCCAGATGCAGCGCACGGGCGCCGACGTGGAGATCTACCGCTACCCCGGGGCCGGCCACCTCTTCACCGACCCCGACCTCCACGACTACGACCGGGCCGCCGCCGAGCAGACCTGGAAGGTCGCCCTCGGCTTCCTGGCCACCCTGTAGGCGGCCCTCAGCGGACCGGCCGGTCCGCCCGCTCGGCCTTCTGGGTGCCCCGCCGCGTCCGGTAGGAGCGCGCCCAGGAGGACGTGGCGTCCCTGGCCGTCCGGTCGGAGAGCACGTAGTAGTCCATCTGCGCGTGCCCGGCGGTGACGTCCAGGACGCCGTAGCCGTGCGAGTCCATGTCCACCCACTTCACATGGCGGTTGGCCCCCCGCACGGCCGCCGCCGCGACGAGCGACACGGTGTGCGGCGCGACCCTCAGGATGTCGTCCAGGTTGCCCGAGGTCACCGACGTGACGACGAACTCCGTCGCGGCCGAGGGCGACAGCGGATATGTGGCGGCCCGCACCGGCACATCGTTGGCCCAGGCCATGTGGACATCGCCGGTCAGGAACACCGTGTCGGTGATCCCCCGCTCCCGCAGATGCCCGATCAGCTCCCGGCGGTCGTCGGTGTACCCGTCCCACTGGTCCACGTTGACCGCGAGCCCCTCCTTCGGCAGCCCCAGCAGCCCGGCGAGCGGCTCCAGCAGATGCGCGGGGAGCGCGCCGAAGGCGACCGGCGAGATCATCACCGACGTACCGACCAGCTTCCACACCGCGTCCGACCCGGCCAGCCCCGCCTTCAGCCAGTCCAGCTGCGCCCGGCCCGTGATCGTACGCTCCGGGTCGTCCACCGCGCCGCTGCCGATGGACGCCTGCCGCGACCGGAAGCTCCGCAGGTCCAGCAGGTGCAGATCGGCCAGCCGCCCGAACCGCAGCCGCCGGTAGACCGTCCCCTCGGTGGAGGCGCGGACCGGCATCCACTCGAAGTACGCCTGCTTGGCCGCCGCCACCCGCTGCTCCCACACCCCCTCCGTACCCGGGGTGTGGTTCTGCGCCCCGCCCGACCAGGCGTCGTTGGCGAACTCGTGGTCGTCCCAGATCGCGATGACCGGGTGGGCCGCGTGCAGCGACTGGAGGTCGGCGTCGGTCTTGTAGTTGCCGTGCCGGGCCCGGTAGTCGGCGAGGTCCAGGATCTCGTGGGCGGGCCGGTGCTCGCGCAGGGCCGCGCCCTGGGTCGGGTAGCCGCCGGTCGCGTACTCGTACAGGTAGTCGCCCAGGTGCAGCACCGCGTCCAGGTCGGGGCGGGCGGCGAGATGCCGGTACGCGGAGAACCAGCCGGCCTCCCAGTTGGCGCAGGACACCACCCCGAAGCGGAGCCCCGCCACGTCCGCCCCGACGGCGGGCGCGGTGCGGGTGCGGCCGGTGGGGGAGTGGACCTCGCCGCCCCCGGGGCCCTGGCCGCCCGCCGTGAAGCGGAAGTAGTACGTCGTGGCCGGCCGCAGTCCGCGGACGTCGGCCTTCACCGTGTGGTCGGAGAGGGCCGAGGCGAGCGTCGCCCCGCTCGCGGCTGTCGCGGTGAACTCCCGGTCCTCCGCCACCTCCCAGCGCACCGGCGTATCGGCCCCGCGCCCCGAACCGGGCTCCGCGCCGGGCTCGGGGGTGACCCGGCTCCACAGCAGGACACCGTCGGGCAGCGGATCACCGGAGGCGACGCCGTGCAGGAAGGCGGGTGCCGGGGCCGCTGCCTCCGACGGGGCGGAGGCGGAAGCCGGAGCACTGGCGTCGGCGTCCGCGGTGGCGGAGAGTACGGGGACGGCTGCGGCGGTCGCGGCGGCGGCCCGGACGACCGTGCGGCGGCTCGGTGAGGAAACGTGTCGACTGGTCACGGCCCATCACCCTACTGGCGCGTACAGCGAACGGGCGGGCGAACAGAGGAAGTTCGCCCGCCCGTCAGCTGATGGTCCCCGGGAGGCCGCCGAGCCGTCCGGAGTACGGGGCCGGAGGCCGCAAGCACCGGGCCCGGGGCCGGAGTCCGAGCCGTCCGGAGTCCGAGCCGTCCGGAGTTACGGGGCCCGGAGGCCGGGAGCCGGAGCCGTTACGCCTTCAGCGCCTTGTCGACCGCCGCCCTGAAGTCGGCCGCCGTCATCGGGGCGTTGTCGGTGCCCTCGACCGTGACCTTCTTGCCGTCCATCTTCAGCGTCGGCGTGCCCTGCACATCGCTCTTGCCGAACGCCGCGGACATCTTCATCGCCCAGGCGTCGTACGTACCGTCCTCGACGTCCTTCCGGAAGTCCTTGTTGCCCTTCAGGGCGTCCACCGAGTCCGCGATCTCGATCAGATAGCTGTCCTTGGCGAACTTGTCGTCGCGCTCCTCGGGGTGGAACTTTGCGGAGTACAGCGCGGCCTTGTAGTCCATGAACGCCTCGGGGCTCACGTTCAGCGCCGCGCCGAGCGCGCTCAGGGCGTTCTTGGAGCCCTCACCGTTGTCGATGTTGTCGATGAAGGTCGCGCCGACGTACTGGACCTTGTACTTCCCGTCCTCGACGTCCTTCGCGAGCGTCTCGCCGACGCCCTGCTCGAAGGTGGCGCAGACCGGGCAGCGCGAGTCCTCGTACAGCTCCAGGGTCTTCTTGGCGTCGGACTTGCCGATCACCACGGTGGTGCCGTTCTCGCCCGAGGCGTTCTTCGGGACGCTGACGTTCTTCGCGTCGGCGGCGGCCTCCCAGGCGCTGGGCTTGTTCAGCTGCATCACGCCGTAGCTGATCCCGCCGACGACGGCGAGGGCGGCGACGACCGAGACCCCGACGACGACCTGCTTGCGCGTCCGGTCCTTCTTGGCCTGGCGCTCGCGCTCGGCGCGCAGCCGCTCACGGGCCGCTGCCTTGTTCTCCTGGGTGTTGCGCTTGCTCATGGTTCGTTTCTCCGTGAATACGTGGGGAGTGGAAGGGGTGCTGCCCGGTGTCGGCGCCCTGCCCTCAGGCAGAGGCGTACGCCGTGAGCGGCGGTCCCCTCCGGGCCACGGAGTGCACGAGGAGACGGGCCGGGGCGATCGGGTGCGCCCGCCCGGCGGCCCGGCGGAGACCGGCCGCGGACCGCAGGCCACCGCGCACCACCGCGACCGCGACGAGCAGCGGCCGGAACGCCACCAGCGCCGCCGCCCGCAGCAGCCCCGCCAGCGCCGCCTCCCCGCGCCGCAGCCAGGCGGCGGCGAGCAGGCCGACGGCCACATGGGCGGTGAGCAGCAGCCACGGCACGGCCGGACCGGGCTGGGCCAGCAGGGCCGCCGCGCGGTCGCCCGCGCCCGTCACCCCGGCGAGCGGGGTGCCCACCGCGCCCGCCTCGCCGCCGCACAGCACGTCGAAGCCCACCGAGCGCAGCGGACCCGCGATGGGCCCGCCTGCCGCCCCGTAACAGAGGTGCTGGCCCGCGGTGAAGAAGGTGTCGGCCGCCAGCTCCAGCGGGACGAGCAGCCCCGCGATCGCACCGAAACCGCGCTCCCGCCCGGCCAGCGCGTAGGCCACGGCGAAGACGGCTACGGCGAGCAGCCCCACCGCGGTCAGCGGCAGCGGGACCCCGGAGAGCAGGACGTGGGACGCGGTGGACAGGGTGACGACGAGCGCGGCGAAAAGCGCCGCGCGCGCCACCCTGAGCTGCGTACCTGAGATGTCCATCGCCGGAAAGTGTGTCATGTCGTGAGGTAAGCGGACCTTAAAAGAGGCTGAGAGTCGCCCGCTCCCCGACCGGGTGTGACGGCCCGGTGCGGCCTACAGGCCCGGGATGCGGCCGTTGCGGAAGAGGTCCACGAAGATCTGGTGGTCCGCACGGGCCCGTGCGCCGTAGCTGTGGGCGAAGTCCACCAGCAGCTCGCCGAACCCCTCCTCGTCGGCCGCGATGGCCGCGTCGATCGCCCGCTCCGTGGAGAACGGCACCAGCGAGTGGCCGCTCTCGTCGTCCGCCGCCGCGTGCATGGTGGCCGTCGCCCGGCCCAGATCGGCGACCACCGCCGCGATCTCGTCCACCTCGTCGATCTCGGACCAGTCCAGGTCGACCGCGTACGGCGAGACCTCGGCGACCAGCTGGCCCGCCCCGTCCAGCTCGGTCCAGCCCAGCCACGGGTCCGCGTGCGCCTGGAGCGCCCGCTGCGAGATCACCGTGCGGTGGCCCTCGTGCTGGAAGTAGTCCCGCACGGCGGCGTCCGTGATGTGCCGGGAGACCGCCGGGGTCTGCGCCTGCTTGAGGTAGATCACCACATCGTTCTCCAGGGCGTCGCTGTTGCCCTCCAGGAGGATGTTGTACGAGGGCAGCCCGGCCGATCCGATGCCGATGCCCCGGCGGCCCACCACGTCCTTGACCCGGTAGGAGTCGGGGCGGGTCAGGCTCGACTCCGGCAGCGTCTCCAGATAGCCGTCGAACGCGGCCAGCACCTTGTACCGCGTGGCGGCGTCCAGGTCGATCGCCCCGCCGCCGTCCGCGAACCGGCGCTCGAAGTCCCGGATCACCGTCATCGAGTCCAGCAGCGAGAACCGGGTCAGCGAACGGGCGGCCCGCAGCGCGTCCAGCAGCGGCCCCTGAGCCGTGTCCAGCGTGAAGGGCGGCACCTCGTCGTTCTTCGCGCCCGTCGCCAGCGCGTGGATGCGCTCCCGGTAGGCCCCGGCGAAGATCCGGACCAGGTCGGTGATCTGCTCGTCGGACAGCGCCTTGGCGTACCCGATCAGCGCCACGGAGGCGGCGAACCGCTTCAGGTCCCAGGTGAAGGGGCCCACGTACGCCTCGTCGAAGTCGTTGACGTTGAAGACGAGGCGGCCGTTGGCGTCCATGTAGGTGCCGAAGTTCTCCGCGTGGAGATCACCGTGAATCCAGACCCGGCCGGTGCGCTCGTCCAGATACGGCCCGCCGCGCTGCTCGCGCTCCAGGTCGGTGTAGAACAGGCAGGCCGTGCCCCGGTAGAAGGCGAAGGCCGAGCCCGCCATCTTGCGGAACTTGACCCGGAAGGCGGCCGGATCGGCGGCCAGCAGCTCTCCGAAGGCGGTGTCGAAAACGGCGAGAATCTGCTCCCCGCGCCGCGCCGCGCCGGTCTGCGTTTCCGACATTTCTTGCTGCCTCCCGCTGTAGCTGGCGTGCCTGGCCGGACCCGTGACCGCTCGACTGCGAGCGTGATGGAGTGCATGACAAAACGGACACGTGTCCTGCCCTCTCCAACGCTCGGCGGAAGCCGGGAGTGCCCGTCGTCCGGCGCCATCACGTCGTAGACTTCCACGCTGTCCCCCCGTCCGTCATCGCCCGACTTCCCGGAGGCCCGACGCCGTGACCAAGCCGCCCTTCACGCACCTGCACGTTCATACCCAGTACTCGCTGCTGGACGGTGCGGCGCGGCTCAAGGACATGTTCGAGGCGGCCAACGAGATGGGCATGACGCACATCGCGATGACCGACCACGGCAACCTGCACGGGGCCTACGACTTCTTCCACTCGGCGAAGAAGGCAGAGGTCACGCCGATCATCGGCATCGAGGCGTACGTGGCCCCCGAGTCGCGCAAGCACAAGCGCAAGGTGCAGTGGGGGCAGCCGCACCAGAAGCGTGACGACGTGTCCGGTTCCGGTGGTTACACCCACAAGACGATCTGGGCGGCGAACAAGACCGGGCTGCACAACCTCTTCCGGCTCTCCTCGGACGCGTACGCCGAGGGCTGGCTCCAGAAGTGGCCCCGGATGGACAAGGAGACCATCTCCCAGTGGTCCGAGGGGCTCATCGCCTCCACCGGCTGCCCCTCCGGAGAGGTGCAGACCCGGCTGCGGCTCGGCCAGTTCGACGAGGCGGTCCAGGCGGCCTCGGACTACAAGGACATCTTCGGCGAGGGCAGGTACTTCCTGGAGCTGATGGACCACGGCATCGAGATCGAGCGCCGGGTCCGCGACGGGCTGCTGGAGATCGGCAAGAAGCTGGGCATCCCGCCGCTGGTCACCAACGACTCCCACTACACGTACGCGCACGAGGCCACCGCCCACGACGCCCTGCTCTGCATCCAGACCGGCAAGAACCTCTCCGACCCGGACCGCTTCCGCTTCGACGGCACCGGCTACTACCTGAAGACGACGGACGAGATGTACGCCGTCGACTCCTCCGACGCCTGGCAGGAGGGGTGCGCCAACACCCTCCTGGTCGCCCAGCAGATCGACACCTCCGGCATGTTCGAGGCGAAGAACCTCATGCCGAAGTTCGACATCCCGGACGGCTTCACGGAGGTCACCTGGTTCCAGGAGGAGGTCCGCAACGGGATGAAGCGCCGCTTCCCGAACGGCGTCCCCGAGGACCGGCAGAAGCAGGTCGAGTACGAGATGGACATCATCATCCAGATGGGGTTCCCGGGGTACTTCCTGGTTGTCGCCGACTTCATCATGTGGGCCAAGAACAACGGCATCGCGGTGGGACCCGGCCGTGGTTCGGCGGCCGGTTCGATCGTGGCGTACGCGATGGGCATCACCGACCTCGACCCGATCGAGCACGGGCTGATCTTCGAGCGGTTCCTCAACCCCGAGCGCGTCTCGATGCCCGATGTCGACATCGACTTCGACGAGCGTCGGCGCGTCGAGGTGATCCGGTACGTGACCGAGAAGTACGGCGCCGACAAGGTCGCCATGATCGGCACGTACGGCAAGATCAAGGCGAAGAACGCCATCAAGGACTCGGCCCGTGTGCTGGGCTACCCCTACGCCATGGGCGACCGCCTCACCAAGGCGATGCCCGCCGACGTCCTCGGCAAGGGCATCGACCTCGACGGCATCACCAACCCCAAGCACCCGCGCTACAGCGAGGCGGGCGAGATCCGGGGGATGTACGAGAACGAGCCGGACGTCAAGAAGGTCATCGACACCGCGAGGGGCGTCGAGGGCCTGGTCCGGCAGATGGGCGTGCACGCCGCCGGCGTCATCATGTCCAGCGAGCCGATCGTCGACCACGCCCCGGTCTGGGTCCGGCACACCGACGGCGTCACCATCACGCAGTGGGACTACCCGCAGTGCGAGTCGCTCGGCCTGCTGAAGATGGACTTCCTCGGCCTGCGCAACCTGACGATCATGGACGACGCCATCAAGATGGTGAAGTCCAACAAGGGCATCGACCTGGAGATGCTCTCCCTGCCGCTGGACGACCCCAAGACGTACGAACTGCTCTGCCGCGGTGACACGCTCGGCGTCTTCCAGTTCGACGGCGGGCCGATGCGCTCCCTGCTCCGCCAGATGCAGCCCGACAACTTCGAGGACATCTCCGCCGTCTCGGCCCTCTACCGGCCGGGCCCGATGGGCATGAACTCGCACACGAACTACGCGGAGCGCAAGAACGGCCGCCAGGAGATCACCCCGATCCACCCGGAGCTGGAGGAGCCCCTCAAGGAGGTCCTCGGCCTCACCTACGGCCTGATCGTCTACCAGGAGCAGGTCCAGAAGGCCGCCCAGATCGTCGCCGGGTACTCGCTCGGCGAGGCCGACATCCTGCGCCGCGTGATGGGCAAGAAGAAGCCCGAGGAGCTGGCGAAGAACTTCGTCCTCTTCGAGAAGGGCGCCCGCGACAAGGGCTTCTCCGACGAGGCGATCAAGGCGCTCTGGGACGTCCTGGTGCCGTTCGCCGGGTACGCGTTCAACAAGGCGCACTCCTCGGCGTACGGCCTGGTCACCTACTGGACCGCCTACCTGAAGGCGAACTACCCCGCCGAGTACATGGCGGCCCTGCTGACCTCGGTCAAGGACGACAAGGACAAGTCCGCGGTCTACCTCAACGAGTGCCGCCGCATGGGCATCAAGGTGCTGCCGCCCAACGTCAACGAGTCGCTGTCCAACTTCGCGGCCCAGGGCGACGACGTGATCCTGTTCGGCCTGACCGCCATCCGCAACGTCGGCCAGAACGTCGTGGACTCGATCATCCGCTCCCGCAAGGCCAAGGGGAAGTACAGCTCCTTCCCCGACTTCCTCGACAAGGTCGAGGCGATCGTCTGCAACAAGCGCACCGTCGAATCGCTGATCAAGGCCGGTGCCTTCGACGAGATGGGCCACACCCGCAAGGGGCTCGTCGCCCACCACGAACCGATGATCGACAACGTGGTCCAGGTCAAGCGCAAGGAGGCCGAGGGCCAGTTCGACCTCTTCGGCGGCATGGGCGAGGAGGAGAGCGACGAGCCGGGCTTCGGGCTCGACGTGGAGTTCTCCGACATCGAGTGGGAGAAGTCCTACCTGCTCGCCCAGGAGCGGGAGATGCTCGGCCTGTACGTCTCCGACCACCCGCTCTTCGGCCTGGAGCACGTCCTCTCCGACAAGGCCGACGCCTCGATCTCCCAGCTCACCGGCGGGGACTACTCCGACGGCTCGGTCGTCACCGTCGGCGGCATCATCTCCGGCCTCCAGCGCAAGATGACCAAGCAGGGCAACGCCTGGGCCATCGCCACCGTGGAGGACCTGGCGGGCTCCATCGAGTGCATGTTCTTCCCCGCCACCTACCAGCTGGTCTCCACCCAGCTCGTCGAGGACACCGTCGTCTTCGTCAAGGGACGGCTCGACAAGCGCGAGGACGTGCCCCGGCTGGTCGCCATGGAGATGCAGGTCCCCGACATCTCCAACGCCGGGACCAACGCGCCCGTCATCCTCACCATCCCCACCGTGAAGATCACCCCGCCGATGGTCACCCGGCTCGGCGAGGTGCTCAGCCACCACCGGGGCGACACCGAGGTACGGATCAGGCTCCAGGGCCCCCGCACCACGACCGTCCTGCGGCTCGACCGGCACCGGGTCAAGGCCGACTCGGCCCTCTTCGGCGATCTGAAGGTGCTGCTCGGGCCCGCCTGCCTGGCCGGCTGAGTTCCGGGCGGTACGGAAACGACGAGAGGGGCGTCCCGCACCGTGCGGGACGCCCCTCTCGTGTCTCGACCGCGAGCGGCCGACGCGTCAGTGGCGCGCGTCGGACATGCGCGTCATATGCGCGCTTCAGTTGTGACCGAAGCGCCGCTGGTGCTTGCGCGCCACGTCGGACGGGCTGCCCTGGGCCTGCGTCTGCGGCTGGGTCTGCGACTCGTACGCCGTCGACTTGGCCTGCTCGGCGCTGCGCTCCGACGCGGACGCGCGGTCGTGCTGGCTGCCCTGCTTGCGGTTCTTGTTCTTGGCCATGGTGTATGCCTCCTGTGGGGAATCCTGGGGGTCCAGGACCGTTGTCAGACTCACATGGCCACACAAACCGTGCATGTTGGATCATTACCGTGCGTAGCGGTATCCGCAGTGGGCCCCTTCCCACCGCCCGCCCCGGAACCTTTTCCAGCTCTTTCCCGATTCGCCACGCCGATGATCGAGTTCCGGCCGTCAACCCTTGCGCGGTCGGGCAGACTCGAAGGAAACCCTGGGTAAGCGGACCCGTGCATCGAGGGGCGGGCCGCTGAACCGTTCCCGAATTCCTGGAAGAGGGTGGAACGCGTGGACCGTTGCGTCGTCCTGGTGGACGCAGGCTACTTGCTGGGCGCAGCCGCGAGCCTGCTGGCCGGAGAGCCCGCCCGGTCCCGCATCACCGTCGACCACGCCGCCCTCATCCAGGGGCTGCGCGAGCGGGCCGAGGCCGACACCCAGCAGCCGCTGCTGCGGATCTACTGGTTCGACGGCGCCCCCGACCGGGTGCCCCAGCCGGAGCACCGCAGGCTCCGCGTGATGCCCCGGGTGACCGTACGGCTGGGAGCCCTGACCCGCAGCGACGGACGCTGGGCGCAGAAGGGCGTGGACGCCGCCATGCACGCCGAGCTGACCGAGCTGGCCAGGAACCGGGCCTGTTCCGATGTGGTCCTGGTGACCGGCGACGGCGATCTGCTGCCCGGCCTCATGTCCGCCAAGGAGCACGGCGTCGCCGTCCACCTCTGGGCCGTCCAGGCCGCCGACGGCGACTACAACCAGTCCGAGGACCTGGTCGCGGAGGCCGACGAGCGGCGGGTCCTCGACCGGGCCTGGATCACCAAGGCCGTCCGCGCCAAGGACACCGGCGGCAACTTCCCCCCGCCGCCCGCCCCGCGCCCCGAGATCGCCGCCATCCTCTCCGCGCCCCTCCCGGAGGCCGCCCTCGCCGCCTCCGCCGAACGGGCCTCCGAAGCGGCGGCCCAGGCCGCCCGGGCGGCCGCCGCCCCCGACGGCCCCGCCGAGCCCGCCGGGACCGGCCGCTCCGAGGCCCCGCCCGCCTCCGGCCACAAGACCGTCCCCACCCCCAAGGACCTCGCCGCCCTCCGCGCCCACTCCACCCACCCCGACCGCAGCGCCGCCCAGCACGCCACCCCGGCCAACGCCACCCTGCGCTGGTCCTCCGACAAGGGCTGGGTCGAACGCGGCGGCCCCCTCGGCGAACCGGCCGAGACCGCGTCCCTGCCCACCCTCGCCCAGCTCACCAGCGCCGAACAGCGCTGGGCCGACCGGGAGGAGGACATCACCACCGTCGGCGGCGACCCCTTCGAGGTGGGCCAGGTCTTCGCCCGGCGCTGGATGGAACGCCTCCCGGAGACCGTCCACCTCCAGAAGCTCTCCACCATGTACCCCCGCATCCCGCACCGCATCGACGGCGAACTCCTGCGGTACGCGGCCCGCTTCGGCCTCCTCGCCCACAAGGACGACCAGATCGACGAGCACGACCGCTACGCGATCCGGGCCGGGTTCTGGCGCGAGATCGACGTGCGCGCGGCGGCCGAACACGTGCCCGCCGCGGAGTAGGGCCTTTCCCGCGGACCGGGGCGGGTGCCTCCCGCAGGTCGTGCCGGGGTTCCGCGACGCGTGGCGGCCCCGGGCGCGAACCGGGGCATGTGACCCCGTACCCTCGTACCTCGTGAGTACGGGCACAGCACAGGCGCAGCGCGACAACGGCACCGTGTGCGCGGTGCGTGACCTCGTCAAGACCTACCCCGCCGTCCGGGGCCGCCGAGGCGCACCCGCCACCCCCGAGGTCCGCGCCACCGACGGGATCAGCCTCGACGTCGAGCGCGGCGAGATCTTCGGGCTGCTCGGCCCCAACGGCGCCGGGAAGTCCACGCTGGTGCGCCAGCTCACCGGGCTGATGCGGCCCGACTCCGGCTCCGTCGAGGTCCTCGGCCACGACCTCGTACGCCACCCCGAGCGGGCCTCCCGGCTGATCGGCTACCTCGGGCAGGAATCCACCGCCCTGGACGAGCTGACCGTCTCCCTGGCGGCCGAGACCACCGGGCGGCTGCGCGGGCTCCACGTCCGCGAGGCGCGTGCCGAACGCGACGCCGTACTGGAGGAGCTCGGCCTCACCGAACTGGCCGGGCGGCCCCTGAAGAAGCTCTCCGGCGGTCAGCGCAGGCTCGCCTGCTTCGCCGCCACGCTCGTCGGGGACCGGCCCGTGCTGGTCCTGGACGAGCCCACGACCGGAATGGACCCGGTGGCCCGGCGGGCCGTCTGGGCCGCCGTCGACCGCCGCCGGGCCGAGCGCGGGGCCACGGTGCTGCTGGTCACCCACAACGTCATCGAGGCCGAGACCGTCCTCGACCGGGTCGCCGTCCTGGAGCGCGGCCGGGTCATCGCCTGCGACACCCCCTCCGGACTCAAGGAGAAGGTCGCCGGGGAGGTCCGCGTCGAGCTCATGTGGCGCGAGCGGGCCCCGCTGGACGTCCCGGAGGTCGCCGCGCTGCGCCCGTCCGCCCAGGAGTCCGGGCGGCGCTGGGTGCTGCGGCTCGGCCCCGACGAGGCGCGGGCCGCGGTCGCCGCGGTGACGGGCGGCGCGGCCTTCGCCGCGCTGGACGATTTCACCCTGGCCACACCCAGCCTGGAAGATGTGTACCTGGCGCTCGGCGGGGACGCGGCCAATGCGAGCAAAGGGCTGGTGAAGGCGTGAGGACGCACGGACGCGGGACGCGGGCGCTGAACGCCGCGTCGCACGAACGCGGGACGCGGGCGCTGAACGCCGCGCGGGCGCGGGACGTCATGCGGTACGGAGACGTGATGCGGTACGCAGTGGTGGGCGCGGCGCATGCGCCGGGCGGGTGTAAGGGGAGCGGCCTCAGGTGACGAGCATCATTCCGGCCCGGACCGCACCCGCGCGTGTCCGGCCCCTGCCCGGCCCCTCCGGTCCCGGCTCCGCCGCGCGGACCGTGCCCGCCCCCCTCGCGCCGCGCGCCCGGCTGCTGCCCTCGCTGGCCGCCGTCTACCGCGCCCAGCTCTCCCGGGCGCGGGTCGCCCGTATCCCGCTGCTCTTCGTGGCCACCTTCCAGTCCGTCGGGATCATGGTCCTGATGCGGGGCGTCGTCGACGGCGGGGCCGAGGCCCGCGCGGTGGTCGCCGGTTCCAGCGTGCTGGTCGTGGCGTTCGTCGCGCTCAACCTGCTCGCCCAGTACTTCGGCCAGCTGCGGGCGGGCGGCGGGCTCGACCACTACGCCACCCTGCCGGTGCCGCCCGCCGCCGTGGTGCTGGGTGCGGCGGCGGCGTACGCCTCGTTCACCGTGCCCGGCACGGTCTTCACGGCGGTCGCCGGGAGCGTGCTGTTCCAGCTCCCGCTGACCCATCTGTGGGTCCTGGTCGCCGTCATCCCGCTCTCCGGCGCGGCCCTGGCCGGACTGGGGGCCGCCCTGGGGCTGCTCGCCCCGCGCCAGGAGCTGGCCACGCTGCTGGGGCAGCTGGGCATGTCCGCCGCCCTGCTCCTCGGCGTCCTGCCTGCCGACCGGCTGCCGGGGCCGGTGGGCTGGGCGCGCGATCTGCTGCCCTCGACGTACGGGGTCGAGGCGCTGGCCCGCTCCTTCGACGCCTCTCCGGACTGGGGCATGATCGGCTTCTTCCTCGCGATCTGCGCGGTGGTGGGGGTGCTGTCGCTGGCCGTGGCCACGTGGGCGTACCGGCGGGCGGCCGTTCGGTAGGGGCGGGTTCGACGGGGGCGGTTCGTACGTCGGTGGCCCGCCCTTCACGCGTGCGGCGGCCGGTGAGGCGCCGCACAGGGTGGCCTGGCACGATGGCACGGTGACCGCACCTCTGACGCCGCCTCACCAGCCGAACCCCCACGATCCGTGGCAGGCCCCGCCCTCGGGCTCCCATCTCGCGCCCGCGTACGGCTCGCCGGACGACCCGGACACGGCGACGGAGCTCCGTCAGGCCGCCGCGGTCGTCGCGCTGCTGACGCTCTCCGGTATCGCCCTCGGGCTGCTGTGGCTGTGGCTCGCGCCCCGGGTGCCCCTGGTCTCCGACGGCAGCGCCGTCTTCCTGGAGAACAGCGAGGGCGAGGAGGCGATCGGGGCGGACGGAACGTTTGTCCTGCTGGCCGTGGCGTTCGGCCTGGTGTCGGCGGCGGCCGTCTTCTGGCGGCTGCGGCGCGGTGGCGTCTACGTGGTGCTGGGGCTCGCGCTGGGCGGGGTGCTCGGCTCGCTGGTGGCCTGGCGGGTCGGGGTCTGGCTGGGGCCGTCCTCCGACGTGGTGTCCCGGGCCCGGGAGGTCGGCAAGGGGGTGGCGTTCGACGCGCCGCTGGAACTGCACGCGGCGGCGGTGGCCGTACTCGTGTGGTCGATCGTGGCGATGGCCGCGCATCTGGCGTTGACCGGGGTGTTCGGGCCTCGGGACCCCGAGCCGGAGTGGGGTGGGGCGGGGTGGTCCGCGTATTACGGGGGGCCGGGGGAGGGGGCGCCCGGGGGGCCTGGGGCTCCTGGGTCCGGGGCTCCTGGGGCCGGTGTGCCGCCGAAGCCGCCTGTGGTGGGTGGGGGGTCGGGGGCGTCCTAGCGGGTGGTCCGGCGGTGCGGGTGCGGCGCCTGCGGCGGGCTTGTTCCCCTACCCGCCCCTTCCCGAAACCGGGGCTCCGCCCCGGACCCCGCTCCTCAAACGCCGGAGGGGCTGAAAGAGAAGGCGAAGGGGCTGAAAGAGAAGCCGCAGGGGCTGGAAGGGAAGCCGCAGGGGCTGGAAAATCCAGCCCCTCCGGCGCTTGAGGAGATCCTTCAGACCCGGCCGATCTCCGCGAACACCGCCCCCGTCAGCTCCGCCAGGTCCTCCGCCGACAGCTCCACCTCCAGGCCCCTTCGCCCCGCCGACACGCACACCGTCGCGTGCGACCGGGCCGACGCGTCCAGCACCGTACGCAGGCGTTTGCGCTGGCCCAGGGGGGAGATGCCGCCGCGTACGTAGCCCGTGGTGCGTTCCGCGGCTGCCGGGTCCGCCATCGTGGCGCGTTTGCCGCCCACCGCCGCCGCCAGGGCCTTGAGGTCCAGGGAGCCGGCCACCGGGACGACCGCGACCGTCAGTTCGCCGTCCACGTCCGCGACCAGAGTCTTGAAGACCCGGTCGGGGGAGACGCCCAGGGCCTCGGCGGCCTCCTCGCCGTAGGAGGGGGAGGCCGGGTCGTGCTCGTAGGCGTGGACGGTGAAGGCGGTGCCCGCCGCGGTCAGGGCGACCGTGGCGGGGGTGCCGCCCGACTGCTTCTTCGGCTTCTTCGCCACCGGAGGGCCTCGTTCAGTTGGGGTGGGTGGGGGCGCGGGTCAGGTCGGGGGCGGGGAGCGAGGGCAGGTGGCGGATGACCGCCGTCTCCCGGCGCAGCAGCGTCAGCTCCTCGCGCAGGCGGGTCGCGGTGTCCGGGGCCTGGAGCAGGCGCTGTTTGGTGGGGGTGTCCAGGACCGTGGCCGCCGCGACCAGGTAGGAGATGACGGAGGGGTCGTCGGGGAGCTCGGAGCTGGTGGCGAGGGAGCGTTCGTTCGCCCCGGCCAGCCGCTTCTGGTAGGCGCGGAAGGCCCGCAGGACGCCTTCGGCCAGGGCTCCGGCCTCGTCCGCCTCGTCCTCGGCCGGGGGCTCCTCGGTCACCTCCTCGACCTCGGCGCTCAGATACGGGCCGCTCGCGTCGACGGAGAGCAGCCTGACCCGGGTGGTGCCGGTGGCCAGGACCTCGAAGCTGCCGTCCGGGCGCTCGCGGATGGTCGCCGCGTCGGCCACGCAGCCGACGCGGTGGAAGGTCTGGATCGGGTCGGGGCCGAAGCCCTCGGCGGGGGCGCGTTCGGCCGGGGGCGCGGAGGCGACGGGGTCCGGCATGCCGGTGCCCGTCACCGCGGTCTCGCGGCCGTCGCGGATCGCGACCACGACGAAGCGGCGGGGCTCGTCCTCGTCGCTCTTGAGCAGCTCCCGCATCATGGCGCGATACCGCTCCTCGAAGACGTTGAGCGGCAGCACGAGGCCGGGGAACAGCACCACGTTGAGCGGGAACAGGGGAAGACGGGCGGTGGTCACAACGCTCAAGCGTAATGGCCGCGCGGACGGCCGCGGTCGGCCCGGTTGCGCAAGGGGGTCATGGAGGCCACCTGGAGCCGCGCGCCGTCCCGGGCGTCGAGGAACCGGCCCAGCGCGTCGTCGGAGAGCGAGGACCACGGGAACGAGGTCGCGTGCCGCCCGATCAGCGTGAACTGGTCCAGCGCCTCGGCCCAGCGGCCCCGGGCGAGGAGCACGTACGCGAGGAGGTTGCGGACCTCGGCGGGCCACGGGTCGCCGGGCCGGTGCGCGGCCGACAGCCGGATGGCCGCGTCGGCCGCCGCGTCGATCCGCTCCTCCAGTACGGAGGTGGTCCGGCCCGCCGCCTGGGTGTCCAGGAGCAGAGCGAAGGCCGCCCGGACCGGGAGGGCCTGCACCAGGGAGTCGGGCACGGCGTCCTCGGCGGCCCGCTCGGCGAAGTCGAAGCACTCGCGGTGCGAGCCGTACCAGGCGGCGGAGAGGTAGCGCAGGGCCGCCACATGGCAGCCGTAGTGGTGCGCGGAGCGCCGTACCGCCTGCTCCCACAGCGATTCGAAGGCCGTGTGCGTGGCGTGGGTGCCCCGGGCGTGGTCCAGGGCCAGGCGCCACGGCACCGGGTCGCGCGGGTCGGCCTCGGCGGCCGCGGTGATCATCGGGCCCACCTCGTGGAGCCGCTCCGCGCGGGCGGGCGACTCCCAGGCCCGCCGGACCGCGAGCTCCGCCTTGACCAGCAGGGCGTCGGGGTCGCGCGGGGCGGCGGCCAGCCAGTCGGTGAGCCAGCCGTCCCGGTGGCGGGCGAAGGTGACGAGCCGGCCGAGATAGCGGTCGCGCATCTCCCAGTCGGCGTCCGACCGGGTGGCGGCGAGCAGTCCGGCGGCCGGTCCGTGGTCGCCCAGGGCAGCGGCCACCAGCGCCGGGGAGAGCCGCTCGTCGGGGGCGTCGAGCAGCACGGCGTCGTCCGCGGGCAGTCCGGCGGACAGCGGGGGGCTGTGCCGGATCATGCGCGCGGTGCTGAGCAGAGCACGAAGGAAGGCCATGGTGCAGACCATTGAAAAGCGCTGGTGAGGGCGGCGCCAGGGGTGCGCTGTGAAGCTTCTGTGCCGAGTGAATGGGTTGTACAGGGGCGGGTCAAGAACGGGCAAAGGAAATGTCCGCCGGTGGCTTGAAAGCGACTCTGCGGGTGGGGTGCTGCCGGTGCCGTACCCGCCCCGGGGCGACCCCGGACCCGCCGGTCCGGGGTCCCCTCACCTGGTTCCAGCTGCCCTTTCCGTCACCCCCTGCGCAGCAGCCGGGAGGCTCCGGCGGCCACCGTCGTGGCCAGAATCCACCCCACGAGCACCAGACAGGCCGCCGCCCACTGCCAGCCGCCCTCCATCCGCCAATATCCGTCCTGGCCGAGGTTGATCACCGGGATGAGGAGGTCCAGCGCATAGAGCGCCGGGTTCCACAGCGGCGACTCGTCGTCCTTGATCGGCGCCGGGTCGTACCGCGAGAACGCCGCCGTCCCCGCCGCCCACAGCACCGCCATCCACACCAGCGCCCGCCCCGGCCGGTACCCGTACGCCACCGTCCAGTCCTGGAGGAACCCCCACGCCTTCGCGGCGGGCGGCAGCGTCTCGCGGCGCCGCCGCTGCTTGGCCAGCAGCACCTCCCGCGCGTCCGCGTCCTCGCCGCAGCTGCGCATCACCGTCGCGAGGCGCTCGTACGGCTCGGGGACGTACTCCGGAGTCGCCGCCAGCACCCACTCCAGCCGCCGCGAGAGCGGGAAATGGCCATAGGGGACGAGGTTCTCGTAGACGAAACCGCCCATCGCCAGCCCCCCGGGCCCCGGCCAGCTGGTGGACAGGTCGATCAGGGTCACCACCCGCGCGCCGTTCAGCACGACCCGCCCCTCCTCCGGGCGCTCCGCGTTGAACCGCAGCTCCGGCGTGACGATCCGGCGCAGCGACAGCTCCTCCTGCCGGGTCAGCGTGAACCGGGCCTTGTGCAGGTCCACCGCGTCCCCGAACCGCCCGTCGTCCAGCCGCACCCCGCCCTTGCACTCCACGATCTGCGACCGGGTCCCGCGCGCCGGGGTCGGGGCGTAGACCACGCCGTACGGGGGAGTCGTGCCCTGGTTCCCCGTCTCGACGCTCACCCACGCCTCGGACATGTAGAGCGTGCGCTCCACCGTCAGCTGCGGCGCGTTCAGCGCCCGCCGGTCCTCCGCCGCCCGCAAGTGGCTGCCGCGCAGACTCAGCGAACCGCCCACCTTCGCCCCGCGCAGGCTCAGCTCCCCGTGCGTCTCGATCATCTCGGCCTGGAGGTCCTGGGCGACCGCCATACCGTCCCCGACGAACGCCCGGCCGTGCCGGTCGGGCCCCACACTGAGCTGGTTGATCAGCAGATCCGTGCCGATCTGCGCGTCGGTGAGCCGGATGCCCCGGTCGATCCGGCAGCGCGGCAGATGCAGATCGCCCTCCGTGTGCAGCCGGGCCGCCTCCAGCCGGGGCAGCAGACAGCCCACCATCCGTAACGTCGTGAAGTGGCACTCCGGCAGCACCACCTCCTGCTCGAAGCGGCACCCGGTCAGCTCCACGTACGGCGAGACCCGGCCGCCCGCCAGGTCCAGCTTCCCGGTGATCCGCACCCCCCGGAGCTTGAGCGCCGCCACCCGGCCGGGTCTCGCGGGCGGCCCGCTCAGCAGCAGCCGCGCCACCGTGCGCGCCCCGACACTGCGCTCGGGCCCCCACACATGCGGGGCGAACGGATCGTTGCGGGTGGGGTCGTAGGTCCGTAAGTCGTAGGTGGTCCCGTTGCGGAAGGACTGCCACATGCCCAGCTCCGCCGCGCTGAGGCCGTCCGGGATATCGCCTTCGTGCGGCTCGGTCACGGCCGCTCCCTCCGTGCACACATGCTGTAGTCGTGTCTTTCCCTCTGCGTGACGGCGTGAAAGCTATCGGTCAGCAGTGACAACAGGTGCGGCCCGAGTTGGCCGAGACACGTAGCAGCCACTGATGCGCGCGACCCATGTATCAGCCAGTGATACGGGCGACCGGGCGTCCGGAGCGGTCTGCGAGAATTGCGGTGTGATCTCTCGAATCGATCTGCGCGGCGACACCCTCCCCGAGGGTGCGGCCCTGCGCGACCTGCTGCCCCGTGCCGAGTTCGACGTGGAAGCCGCCCTGGAGACGGTGCGGCCCATCTGCGAGGACGTACGCCATCGTGGCTCCGCGGCAGTGATCGAGTGGGGGGAGAAGTTCGACGGTGTCCGGATCTCGTCGGTCCGGGTGCCCGCCGAGGCGCTGACGAAGGCCCTGGCGGAGCTGGACCCGGCCGTCCGCGCCGCGCTGGAGGAGTCGATCCGCCGCGCCCGCCTCGTCCACCGCGAGCAGCGCCGCACCCCGCACACCACCCAGGTCGTCCCCGGCGGCACCGTCACCGAGAAGTGGGTCCCCGTCGAGCGCGTCGGGCTCTACGTCCCCGGCGGCCGCTCGGTCTACCCCTCCTCCGTCGTGATGAACGTCGTCCCGGCCCAGGAGGCGGGCGTCGAGGGCATCGCCGTGGCCTCCCCGCCGCAGAAGGAGTTCGACGGCCTCCCGCACCCCACGATCCTCGCCGCCTGCGCCCTGCTCGGCGTGGACGAGGTGTACGCGGCGGGCGGCGCCCAGGCCGTCGCGATGTTCGCGTACGGCACCGAGGACTGCGCCCCGGTCAACCTGGTCACCGGCCCCGGCAACATCTACGTCGCCGCCGCCAAGCGCCTCCTCAAGGGCCGCATCGGCATCGACGCCGAGGCCGGGCCCACCGAGATCGCGATCCTCGCCGACCACACCGCCGACCCGGTGCACGTCGCCGCCGACCTGATCAGCCAGGCCGAGCACGACCCGATGGCCGCCGCCGTCCTGGTCACCGACTCCGAGGAGCTGGCCGCCGCCACCGAGGCGGAGCTGATCCCCCAGGTCGCCGCCACCAAGCACGTCACCGACCGCATCGAGCCCGCGCTCGCCGGGCGCCAGTCCGCGATCGTCCTGGTCTCCTCCGTCGAGGACGGCCTCAAGGTCGTCGACGCCTACGGGGCCGAGCACCTGGAGATCCAGACCGCCGACGCCGCCGCCGTCGCCGACCGGGTCCGCAACGCCGGAGCGATCTTCGTCGGCCCCTGGGCACCCGTCTCGCTGGGCGACTACTGCGCGGGCTCCAACCACGTCCTGCCCACCGGCGGCTGCGCCTGCCACTCCTCGGGCCTCTCCGTGCAGTCCTTCCTGCGCGGCATCCACATCGTCGACTACAGCCGCGACGCCCTCGCGGAGGTCACCCACCATGTCGTGACCCTCGCCGAGGCGGAGGACCTCCCCGCCCACGGCGCCGCGCTCAAGGCAAGGTTCGGATGGAAGGTCCCCCAGCAGTGACGAACGGCAGCACCACCCCTCGTAACGCCGAGGCCGGGAACGAGCCCCGCAACCCCTGGGACGAGCTCCCCATCCGCGACGAGCTGCGCGGCCAGTCCCCGTACGGAGCGCCGCAACTCGACGTCCCCGTACGCCTCAACACCAACGAGAACCCGTATCCGCTCCCCGACGCCCTGGTCGACCGCATCGCGGAGCGGGTCCGCGAGGCCGCCCGCGACCTCAACCGCTACCCCGACCGGGACGCCGTCGAGCTCCGCACCGAGCTGGCCCGCTACCTCACCCGCACCGCCGGGCACGAGGTCACGGCAGCCCACGTATGGGCGGCCAACGGCTCCAACGAGGTCCTTCAGCAGCTGCTCCAGACCTTCGGCGGGCCCGGCCGCACCGCGATCGGCTTCGAACCCTCGTACTCGATGCACGCCCTCATCTCGCGCGGCACCGGCACCGGCTGGATCTCCGGCCCGCGAGGCGAGGACTTCACCATCGACGTGGCGGCCGCCCGCGCCGCCATCGCCGAGCACCGCCCCGAGGTCGTCTTCATCACCTCGCCCAACAACCCCACCGGCACCGCCGTCGACGCCGACACCGTCCTCGCCCTCTACGACGCCGCCCAGGCCGCCGGTCCTTCGATCGTCGTCGTGGACGAGGCGTACGGCGAGTTCAGCCACCACCCCTCGCTGCTCCCGCTCATCGCGGGCCGCCGTAACCTGATCGTCTCGCGGACCATGTCCAAGGCGTTCGGCGCGGCCGGGCTGCGCCTGGGCTACCTCGCCGCCGACCCGGCCGTGGTCGACGCGGTCCAGCTGGTGCGGCTGCCGTACCACCTCTCCTCGATCACCCAGGCCACCGCGCTCGCCGCCCTGGAGCACACCGATACGCTGCTGGGGTACGTCGCGCAGCTCAAGAGCGAGCGCGACCGGCTGGTGGCCGAGCTGCGCGCCATCGGCTACGAGGTCACCGAGTCGGACGCCAACTTCGTCCAGTTCGGCCGCTTCGACGACAGCCACACCGCCTGGCAGCAGATCCTCGACCGGGGCGTCCTGGTCCGGGACAACGGCGTACCGGGATGGCTGCGGGTCACCGCAGGAACCCCGGCCGAGAACGACGCGTTCCTCGATGCGGTACGCGAACTCAAGAAGGAGCACGACGCATGAGCCCCCGCGTAGGCCGCGTGGAACGCACCACCAAGGAAACATCCGTGCTGGTCGAGATCAACCTCGACGGCAGCGGAAAGGTCGATGTCGCCACCGGGGTCGGCTTCTACGACCACATGCTCGACCAGCTCGGCCGCCACGGCCTCTTCGACCTCACGGTCAAGACCGAGGGCGACCTGCACATCGACACCCACCACACCATCGAGGACACCGCCCTCGCGCTCGGCGCCGCCTTCAAGCAGGCCCTCGGCGACAAGGTCGGCATCTACCGCTTCGGCAACTGCACCGTGCCCCTGGACGAGTCGCTCGCCCAGGTCACCGTCGACCTCTCCGGCCGCCCCTATCTGGTACACACCGAGCCGGAGAACATGGCCCCGATGATCGGCACGTACGACACGACGATGACCCGCCACATCTTCGAGTCCTTCGTCGCCCAGGCCCAGATCGCCCTGCACATCCACGTCCCGTACGGGCGCAACGCCCACCACATCGTGGAGTGCCAGTTCAAGGCGCTCGCCCGCGCCCTGCGGTACGCCTCCGAGCACGACCCGCGCGCCGCCGGCATCCTGCCCTCCACGAAGGGCGCCCTGTGACCGGCCTCAACACCATCCTGATCGTCGTCGGCCTCTTCCTGGCCGGCGGCGTCTACTCCTTCGTGAAGCAGGGGATGCCCAAGGGCGTCATCGTCCTGCTGTCGATCGGCTCCGTGATGTGCCTGGTGGCGGGCATCCTGCGGATTCAGGGCCTGTGGGACTGAGGGGCGGACCATGACTGACACCAAGAAGGTCGTCGTCTTCGACTACGGCTTTGGCAACGTCCGCTCCGCCGAGCGGGCCCTCGCCCACGTCGGCGCGGACGTCGAGATCACCCGCGACTACGACCGCGCGATGAACGCCGACGGGCTCCTCGTCCCCGGCGTCGGCGCGTTCTCCGCCTGCATGGACGGGCTGAAGCGGGCCCGCGGCGACTGGATCATCGGCCGCAGGCTCTCCGGCGGACGCCCCGTCATGGGCATCTGCGTCGGGATGCAGATCCTCTTCGAGAAGGGGATCGAGCACGGTGTGGAGACCGAGGGCCTGGACGAGTGGCCCGGCACGGTCGGCCCCCTGAAGGCCGACGTCGTCCCGCACATGGGCTGGAACACCGTCGAGGCCCCCGAGGGCTCCCGGCTCTTCGCGGGCCTGGACCCCGAGGCCCGCTTCTACTTCGTGCACTCCTACGCGGCGCACGACTGGTCCCTCGAAGTGACCAACGCCAAGATCCGTGCCCCCAAGGTCACTTGGGCCACGCACGGCGAACGGTTCGTGGCCGCCGTGGAGAACGGCGCGCTGTGGGCCACCCAGTTCCACCCCGAGAAGTCCGGCGATGCCGGCGCCCAGCTGCTGACCAACTGGATCGAGACGCTGTAATGCCGAAGCTTGAACTGCTCCCCGCCGTCGACGTCCGTGACGGCCAGGCCGTCCGCCTCGTCCACGGCGAGTCCGGCTCCGAGACCTCCTACGGCTCCCCGCTGGAGGCCGCCCTCGCCTGGCAGAGCGCCGGTGCCGAGTGGCTGCACCTCGTCGACCTGGACGCCGCCTTCGGCACCGGGGACAACCGGGAGCTGATCGCCGAGGTCGCCGGGGCCATGGACATCAAGGTCGAGCTCTCCGGCGGCATCCGCGACGACGCCTCGCTCGCCGCCGCCCTCGCCACCGGCTGCCGCCGCGTCAACCTCGGCACGGCCGCCCTGGAGACCCCGGAGTGGGTCGCCAAGGTCATCGCCGAGCACGGCGACAAGATCGCCGTCGGCCTCGACGTCCGGGGCACCACCCTGCGCGGCCGGGGCTGGACCCGCGACGGCGGCGACCTCTACGAGACCCTCGCCCGCCTCGACGCCGAGGGCTGCGCGCGGTACGTGGTCACCGACATCGCCAAGGACGGCACGCTCCAGGGCCCGAACCTGGGCCTCCTGCGGGACGTCTGCGCGGTCACCGACCGCCCGGTCGTCGCCTCCGGCGGGGTCTCCTCCCTGGACGACCTCCGCGCGATCTCCCTCCTCGTCCCCGAAGGCGTCGAGGGCGCGATCGTCGGCAAGGCGCTGTACGCGAAGGCGTTCACGCTGGAAGAGGCGCTGAAGGCGGTCGCCGTATGACGGACGCCGCTTCCGCTGTGCGCCGGATCTCCACCGGCGCCCCCTGGGAGGAGAAGTTCGGCTACTCGCGCGCCGTCGAACTCCCGGGCGGCCTCGTCCTGGTCGCCGGATGCACCTCCGTGGTCAACGGCCAGATCGCCGCGGGCTCCCCGTACGAGCAGGCCATCACCTCCTTCGACGTCGCGTTCGCGGCGCTGGAACAGGTGGGCCTGGGCCGCGAGGACGTCGTCCGCACCCGGATGTACATCACGCACGCCCGGGACGTGGACGAGATCGGCCGCGCCCACAAGGAGCTGTTCGACGCCGTCCGCCCCGCCGCCTCCATGATCATCGTGTCCGGGTTCGTCGACCCGAGCCTGGTCGTCGAGGTCGAGGTCGAGGCGTACCGGGGAGGCGCGAAGTGAGCCTCGCCGTACGGGTCATCCCCTGCCTCGACGTCGACAACGGCCGGGTCGTCAAGGGCGTCAACTTCCAGAACCTGCGCGATGCGGGCGACCCCGTCGAGATGGCCAAGCTGTACGACGCCGAGGGCGCCGACGAGCTGACCTTCCTCGACATCACCGCCTCCAGCGGCGACCGCGAGACCACGTACGACGTGGTCCGCCGCACCGCCGAGCAGGTCTTCATCCCGCTCACGGTGGGCGGCGGCGTCCGCACCCCCGACGACGTGGACAAGCTGCTGCGCGCCGGGGCGGACAAGGTCGGCGTCAACACCGCCGCCATCGCCCGCCCCGACCTCATCCGCGAGATCGCCGAACGCTTCGGCCGCCAGGTCCTGGTGCTCTCGGTCGACGCCCGCCGCACCCCGGAGGGCACCTTCGAGGTCACCACCCACGGCGGCCGCAAGGGCACCGGCATCGACGCCGTCGAGTGGGCCCACCGGGCCGCCGAGCTGGGCGCGGGCGAGATCCTGCTCAACTCGATGGACGCGGACGGCACGAAGGACGGGTACGACACGGAGATGATCGAGGCGGTACGCAAGCACGTCACCGTCCCCGTCATCGCCTCCGGCGGCGCGGGCCGCCTCGCGGACTTCGCCCCGGCGATCGAGGCGGGCGCGGACGCGGTGCTGGCTGCGTCGGTGTTCCACTTCGGCGACCTGCGGATCTCCGAGGTCAAGAACGCGCTGCGGGAGGCGGGACACCCGGTCCGCTGAGTCCGTACGGAGCCGAGGCGGCATCACCGGTCCGGTCCGCCGGGACGGGTGATGCCGCCGACGCGTATGTAATGGGTGGCGGGGGAGTTGGTTCCGGTGTGTATGGGCGGCGGGGGGAGCTGGTTCCGGTGTGTACGGGCGGTGGGGGTAGCTGGTCCCGGCCGTCCGGCTCGCGGAGCCCGCCGGGCCCGTGACGGACGGGTGGTTGCGAGACCGTGATGACAAGTTCCGCGCAGACCCCTAGGTACCGACCGGGCGGTATGCCATTCTGCGGGCGTCAGGATCATTCGGCTGTGCCCTGCCCCGCCGGGCCGGGCGCTCCGGGCCGGCCGTACGCACAGCCGGCCGATTCCCGGTGGAGGCCGCCATGCCCCAGGTCGTACGTCCGCGGATCGCGGTGCCGCACGGCACCCACACCGCGGCGCCCTTGCCCCAGCGCTTCCGTTCCCTGGCCGACCGCGCGTCCGTGGAGGTGCTGCACCGGGCCGCCCGGACCCTCGTCGCCTCGCTCCCGGCCCTCACCGACCGGCTTGTCGAGGCCCTGTACGAGCAGGAGCCCGGCTACCGGGCGGCGATCGACTCCGACCGGGCCGAGGTCTGGCAGGAGGTCCACCACTCCCTGCGGCACAACGTCGGCTCCCTGATCCAGCCCCGGGAGTACCGCGACGCCGCCCACCGCACCTCCCGCTGGATCGGCGAGATCCGCGCCGGACAGGGCGTCCCGCTCGACGCCGTCCTGCACGCCTTCCGGATGGGCGGGGCGATGGTCTGGCAGGACCTGGTGGACGAGACGGCCCGCCGCGACCCCGACGACGTACGGCTGCTCGTCCATGTCGCCGCCGATGTGTGGAACTTCGTCGACGAGCACTGCGGGATCGTCGCGGACGCCTACCGGCAGGCCGAGCGGCGGCTGTCCTGGCGGCGCGAGAACCAGCAGCGGCTGATGATCGCGGCGCTGCTCGACGGGACCGCCCGGATCGCGGACCTCGGCGAGGCGGCGGCCATGCTGGGCCTGCCGGAACAGGGGCGGTACGCCGTACTCGCGGTCGCCTCCGCCCCGCGCGGACCGCGACAGCCGGGGGCCGCCGCCCGGCCGCCCCTGAGCCTGCCGGTCGCGTCCCTGTCGGCGGTGTCCTCGCCGGACCCGGCCCTGACGGCTCCCACGGCTCCGATGGCTTCCACGGCCCCGGCGACCGCGACGACCACCCCGTACGGGCGGACGGGCCCCGACACGGCCCAGCTCCCGCGCACGCGGCCCGGCCCCGACCGCCCCTCGGAAGCGGAGCCGTACGCCGGACCGCACGCGCCCCCGGACCGCCCCTCGGACACGGAGCCGTACGCCGGACCGCACGCCGGACCGCACGCGCCCCCGGACCGCCCCTCGGACACGGAGCCGTACGCCGGACCCCACGCGAGGTCGCACACCGGACCGCACATCGCGCCGCACACCGCCCCGCACGCGCCCCCGTACCGCCCCGCCGCCCCCCTCTGGCACTCCGGCCCCGACGCCGAGTTCGCGATCCTCCCGCTCACCGGCGAGGCGGGCGACCTCGGCGAGCTGCACGCCATCGCCGCCGCGCTCGATGCCTCCGCCGCCACCGGCACCCGGGCGGGCATCGGCTCCGCCGTCGACGGGCTGGCCGCGCTCGGGGACGCCCGGCGGCTGGCGGAGACCGCGCTGCGGGCCTGCCCGGCCACCGGGGGCACCGTCCTGCTCGACGAGCACCTCCCGGACGCCCTCGTCGTCTCCTCCCCGGCCCTCGGCTCCGCCCTCGCCGACCGGGTGCTCGGCCCGCTGGACCGGCTCGACCCCTCCGACCGGGACGTCATCGTGGAGACGCTGACGGCCTGGCTGGACGCGGACGGCTCGGCACAGCGGGCGGGCGCGCGGCTCTACTGCCACCGGAACACCGTCCTCAACCGGCTCCGCCGCTTCGAACAGCTCACGGGCCGCTGTCTGACCCGCCCCCGGGACGCCGTGGAGGTCTCCCTCGCCCTGGCGGCCCGGCGGCTGCTGGGGACGTAGCGCCCCTCCCCAGGCCCGCTACATCCCCAGCGCGGCCCGGTGCAGCCGGTCCACCGCGTCCTTCTCGCCCTCCACCTGCACGTCCGCCGCGTCCTGCCGCCCGAACGCGAACAGCAGCAGCTCCGAGGGCTCCCCGGTCACCGTCACCACCGGGGCGCCCTTGTGCGCCACCGCCGTACGGCCGTCCGGGCGGCGCAGCACCAGGCCCACCGGGGACTTGCGCCCCAGCAGCCGGGCGGTCTTCTCGGTCCGTGCCCAGAGCGCGTCGGCGAAGACCGGGTCCAGCTCGCGCCGCGACCAGTCCGGCTGGGCCCGGCGCACGTCCTCCGCGTGGATGAAGAACTCCACCGTGTTCGCCGCCTCGTCGATCTGCTTCAGGGACATCGGCGAGAACCGGGGCGGGCCCGTACGGATGAGCTGGATCAGTTCCTCGTACGGCTTCGCCGTGAACTCCGCCTGCACCCGCTCCAGCCGGCCCTTCAGGGCGCCGATCACCAGCCCGCCCGCCGCGTCGGCGCGGCGCTCACGGACCACCACATGGGCGGCCAGGTCGCGGGTCTTCCAACCGTCGCACAGGGTCAGGGCCTCGGGTCCCGCCGCCTCCAACAGGTCGGCGAGCAGAAGACGTTCACGCTTCGCATGGGTCGACATGCCCGCCAGCGTACGGCGGTCACCCCCGGTCCGCCCAGTGGACGTCCGCCCGGGAAGCCCGCGCCGCCACGGCACAATGGGGCCATGACCAGCACGCCCGGCCCCACGCCGCCCGCCAGCAGCCTCGACCCCGCCATCGCCGCCCGCCTCAGGCGCGGCGCCGACGGACTGGTCCCGGCCATCGCCCAGCAGTACGACACGGGCGAGGTGCTGATGCTCGGCTGGATGGACGACGAGGCGCTGCACCGCACCCTCACCACGGGCCGCTGCACCTACTGGTCGCGCAGCCGCCAGGAGTACTGGGTCAAGGGCGACACCTCCGGCCACATCCAGCGGGTGAAGTCCGTCGCCCTGGACTGCGACGCCGACACCGTGCTCGTCAAGGTCGACCAGACGGGCGTCGCCTGCCACACGGGCGACCGCACCTGTTTCGACGCCGACGTCCTCACCCTCCTCGACAGCTAAGGTCCGGCCATGGATCTCGACACCTTCCGCAAGCTGGCCGTCGACCGCCGTGTCGTCCCCGTCAGCCGCCGCCTCCTCGCGGACGGCGACACCCCGGTCGGGCTGTACCGCAAGCTCGCCGCCGAGCGCCCCGGCACCTTCCTGCTGGAGTCCGCGGAGAACGGCCGCACCTGGTCGCGCTACTCCTTCATCGGCGTCCGCAGCGACGCCACCCTCACCGCCCGCGACGGCGCGGCCCACTGGCTCGGCACCCCGCCCGTCGGCGTCCCGGTCGACGGCGACCCGCTGGAGGCCCTGCGCGCCACCGTCGAGACCCTGCACACCCCCCGCGACCTGGTGGGCGACGCGGGCCTCCCCCCGTTCACCGGCGGCATGGTCGGCTACCTCGGCTACGACGTCGTCCGCCGCCTGGAGAAGATCGGCGAGCACGGCGGCGACGACCTGAAGCTCCCCGAGCTGACCATGCTCCTCACCTCGGACCTCGCCGTCCTCGACCACCAGAACGGCACGGTCCTGCTGATCGCCAACGCGATCAACCACAACGACCTCTCCACCGGCGTCGACGAGGCGTACGCGGACGCCGTCGCCCGCCTCGACGCGATGGAACAGGACCTGCGCCGCCCGGTGGAGAACGCCCCGGCCGTCCTGCCCCCGTCCGAGCTGCCGCCGTACACCGCGCTCTGGGGCGGCGAGGCGTACCAGGAGGCCGTGGAGGACATCAAGGAGCGCATCCGGGCGGGCGAGGCGTTCCAGGTCGTGCCCTCCCAGCGCTTCGAGACCCCGTGCACGGCGAGCGCCCTGGACGTCTACCGGGTGCTGCGGGCCACCAACCCGTCGCCGTACATGTATCTCTTCCGCTTCGACGGGTTCGACGTCGTCGGCTCCAGCCCCGAGGCCCTCGTCAAGGTCGAGGACGGCCGCGCGATGGTCCACCCGATCGCCGGGACCCGGCACCGGGGCGCCACCCCGCAGGAGGACCAGGCGCTCGCCGAGGAACTGCTCGCCGACCCCAAGGAGCGCGCCGAGCACCTGATGCTCGTCGACCTCGGCCGCAACGACCTGGGGCGGGTCTGCGAACCGGGCAGCGTGGAGGTCGTCGACTTCATGTCGATCGAGCGGTACTCCCACGTCATGCACATCGTCTCCACCGTCACCGGCCGCGTCACCGAGGACCGCACCGCCTTCGACGTCCTCACCGCCTGCTTCCCCGCGGGCACCCTCTCCGGCGCCCCCAAGCCCCGCGCGATGCAGATCATCGAGGAGCTGGAACCGAGCCGCCGGGGGCTGTACGGAGGCTGCGTCGGCTATCTCGACTTCGCCGGGGACTCCGACACCGCGATCGCCATCCGCACCGCGCTGCTGCGTGACGGTACGGCGTACGTGCAGGCGGGTGCCGGTGTCGTCGCCGACTCGGACCCGGTCGCGGAGGACACCGAGTGCCGCAACAAGGCCGCCGCCGTCCTGCGCGCCGTCCATACCGCCAACCGGCTCCACGACCGCTGAGGCGGTAGGGGATAGTGGAACGCGTGAGTGCTGTCCCCGTACCCCCGCCCCGTGCCCGAACCACCGAGCCCGCCGCCACCCCCGGTTCCGCGTCCGACTCCGGTTCCGCAGCGGACCCGGCCCCGGGTCCCGAGTCCGCCTCGGACTCCGGTCCCGAGTCCGCCTCGGACTCCGGTCCCGAGTCCGCGTCGGGCCCCGGTTCCGTGGCCGACCCGGCCCCCGGTTCCGCGCCCGACTCCACGGGCAGCCGCCGGTCCCTCGCGGCCGGGCTGCTCCTGGGGGCGGCCGGTTCGACCGTCGTCCTCCTGGCCTCCGGCCGGACCTGGGCCGAGGGCCGGGCGGCCACCGGCGGGGGCGCCCTGCCGCTGACCGCCGACGGCCAGGACGTCACCGGCGTCCCGGCCGCCCTGGCGATCGTCGGCCTGGCCGCCCTCGTCGCGGTCTTCGCCGTCCGGGGCGCGGGCCGCCGCACCGTCGCCGTCCTGCTCGCGCTCAGCGGCCTCGGGGCCGCGATCAGCGCCTGGGCGGGCGCCTCCGACCGGACGGCCCTCGACGCGGAGGCCGCCCGCGCCACCGGGGACGCGGCGGCCACCATCGACGCCCTCACCCACACCGCCTGGCCGTACGTCACCGCCGCCGGGGGCCTGCTGATCCTGCTCGCCGGGCTGCTGGCCCTGCGCTACGGCAGCCGCTGGCCCACGATGTCGGGCCGCTACGAGCGCGACGGCACCCCGCGCCCCCGCAAGGCGCCCCGCACCGCCCCCGACCCGGACCGGCCCGAGGAGCTGTGGAAGGCCCTGGACCGGGGCGAGGACCCGACGGGCGAGAGGCCCTAGACACTCCCGAGGGGTGACCCCCCGCTCACGTCCCGCCGTCCCGTACGGGACAATGGAAGCGAGCCGTCGAGCGACAGCTACAGCGGTACCCACGCGCAACACCAACAGGGAGCAACTCATGGCGGGCAGCAGCCACGGACACACCCCGGCCGCCTGGACCGGTGTCATCATCGCCTTCATCGGTTTCTGCGTCGCAGGCGTCTTCATGGTGGCCAACAACCACCTCGGTTTCTGGGCCGGTATCGTCGTGATCTTCGCCGGCGGCATCGTCGGGTACGCCATGAAGCTCGCCGGTCTCGGCATGCCGAAGGAGTCCGCCGAGATGGCGGCGGCCCGGGCGCGCGCCGGAGAGGCCCAGGTCTCGCGCTGACCCGGAGCCGGCCCCGGCCGCACGCCGTGCGGAGGGCGCCCCGGCCCGGCCGCGCGGCCGACACGCAGCAAGGCGCAGCCCCCGGTGGGCTGCGCCTTTCCGTATGAACGGCGACAATCACCGGGTGGACGCCTCTCCTCCCCCCTCCGCCGCCCGGCCCCCGGACCCGGACCCGCAGGCCGAGCCCCAGGGCGTCGGCCCCTGGAACATGCCGCTGACGGTCTGCCCGACGCCGGACATGGCCGCACCCACCCCAGCCGATCCGGGCCCCCGCCAGGTCGGCCCGGGTCCCCATCCAGTCGGCCCGGGGCCCCACCAAGCCGGCCAGGGCCCCCACCAAGCCCGTCCGGCGTTTGAGGACGGAACCCTCGCCGGGGAGAGCCCGCAGCTCACAGGCCCCTCGGGCGAGAGCCCCTCGCAGGTGTCCGCCCCCCACAGCCACGGTTCCGTCCTCAAACGCCGGACGGGCTGGTTGGGCACCGCCCACCCCGGTTCCGCCCCCGAAGGCGGGACAGGCTGGTTGGGCACCAACCACCCCGGTTCCGGCCCCGAAGACCGGACGGGCCGGAGCGGAAGTGCCACAGGTCCGGGAGGAAGCCGGACGGCCCGGAGCGGAAGCGCCACAGCTCCGGAAGGAAGCCGGACGGGCCCGGAAGGGCCCCGGGCGGACCGGGGCGGCCCCGGACGCATGCGACGGCTGGCCGCCCCCCTCGGCACCCTCGCCGCCGTAGCCGGTGCCTTCGCGTACGTCGGGGCCGTCGACCCCAACGAGCCCGGGCACTACCCCGTCTGCCCGCTGCTCAGGGTCACCGGCGCGTTCTGCCCCGGCTGCGGCGGGCTCCGCAGTGCCCACGCGTTCGTTCACGGCGACCTCGGCGCCGCGCTCTCCGCCAACGCGGTCGCCGTCGTCGGCTACGTCCTCTTCGCCGCGGTCTGGGTCCTCTGGCTGGTCCGCTCCTGGCGCGGGCAGCCCCTGCGGATCGCTCTGGCACCCGTCTGGTGGTGGGCCCTGGGAGCCGTCCTCCTGGTCTTCACCGTGGTCCGGAATCTGCCGTTCGGGGCGGCGCTGGCGCCCTGAATGCCCAGGTAGTGGGACGCGGCGTGGCCTGATGCGGGCCCCGGGGCCTCCTGCGGATACCATCGGTACGGCTGATCCTGTTCACCGTCAACCGTTCCGGAAGGGGGCCGCTCGCGTGAGTGTGCTCGACGAGATCATCGACGGCGTTCGCGCCGACCTCGCGGAGCGGCAGGCGCGCGTCAGCCTCGACGAGCTGAAGGAGCGCGCGGCCCGCGCCCCCCAGGCCAAGGACGGAGTCGCCGCCCTGCGCGGCGAGGGCGTCACCGTCATCTGCGAGGTCAAGCGCTCGTCCCCGTCCAAGGGGGCCCTGGCCGCCATCGCGGACCCCGCCGCGCTCGCCGCGGACTACGAGGCGGGCGGCGCGTCCGTCATCTCGGTCCTCACCGAGGAGCGCCGCTTCGGCGGTTCGCTCGCCGACCTGGAGGCCGTCCGCGCCAAGGTCGACACCCCGATCCTGCGCAAGGACTTCATCGTCACCTCGTACCAGCTGTGGGAGGCCCGGGCGTACGGCGCCGACCTCGCCCTGCTGATCGTCGCCGCCCTCGACCAGGAGGCCCTGGTCTCCCTCATCGAGCGCGCCGAGTCCATCGGGCTCACCCCGCTCGTCGAGGCGCACGACGAGGAGGAGGCGGAGCGCGCTGTGGACGCCGGAGCGAAGATCATCGGCGTCAACGCGCGCAACCTGAAGGACCTCAAGGTCGACCGCTCCACCTTCGAGCGCGTCGCCCCCGAGATCCCCGACCACATCGTCAAGGTCGCCGAGTCCGGCGTCCGGGGCCCGCACGACCTGATCGCGTACGCCAACGCGGGCGCCGACGCCGTCCTGGTCGGCGAGTCCCTGGTCACCGGCCGCGACCCGCGCGCCGCCGTCGCCGACCTGGTCGCCGCGGGCGCCCACCCGGCGCTCCGCCACGGCCGCGGCTGACCGGGAGCCCCACGACCCATGACCGACCGTCGCCCCGCGCTCCGCACCCGGCCGGGCCTGCGCCCCGCCGGGGCCCCGGCGCGGGACCCGCACGCCCCGCTGGCGCGCGGGTGCAGGCCGCGCGGCTGCCGCGCCCCCGCCCGGCGCGTGCACGGACGGCGTGTGCGGTACGTCATCGGGGACGAGCCCGGCCAGGTGAACGGGATGCGATGGCGCCCGGGGTCCGCGCTGTAGGCGAGCCCCGGCCGACGTACCGCACCACCCCCATCCCCTCGTACGTACGACCGCACCGCCGCGACCGCATGCCGGTCCCGGTGGCGCTCGCCGCTCCGCGCATACGGTGAACCCACCCGTTGCCATGCACGTCGAGGAGCATGTCGCATGACGTCCGAGTTCTTCATTCCGGACCCCGAAGGTCTGATCCCCAGCGCCGAGGGCTACTTCGGCGCCTACGGCGGCAAGTTCATCCCGGAGGCGCTCGTCGCCGCCGTGGACGAGGTCGCCGTCGAGTACGACAAGGCCAAGTCCGACCCGGCGTTCGCCGCCGAGCTCAACGAGCTGATGGTCAACTACACCGGCCGCCCCAGCGCGCTGACCGAGGTCCCGCGCTTCGCCGAACACGCGGGCGGGGCGAGGATCTTCCTCAAGCGGGAGGACCTGAACCACACCGGCTCGCACAAGATCAACAACGTGCTGGGCCAGGCGCTGCTCACCAAGCGCATGGGCAAGACCCGGGTCATCGCAGAGACCGGCGCCGGTCAGCACGGTGTCGCCACCGCCACGGCCTGCGCCCTCTTCGGTCTCGACTGCACCATCTACATGGGCGAGATCGACACCGAGCGCCAGGCGCTCAACGTGGCCCGGATGCGCATGCTCGGCGCCGAGGTCGTCGCCGTGAAGTCCGGCTCGCGCACCCTGAAGGACGCCATCAACGAGGCGTTCCGCGACTGGGTCGCCAATGTGGACCGTACGCACTACCTCTTCGGTACGGTCGCGGGTCCGCACCCCTTCCCGGCGATGGTCCGCGACTTCCACCGGGTCATCGGCGTCGAGGCCCGCCGCCAGCTCCTGGAGCGCGCCGGCCGCCTCCCCGACGCGGCGGTCGCCTGTGTCGGCGGCGGCTCCAACGCCATCGGCCTCTTCCACGCCTTCATCCCCGACACCGATGTCCGCCTGGTGGGCTGCGAGCCCGCCGGGCACGGTGTGGAGACCGGCGAGCACGCGGCGACCCTGACGGCGGGGGAGCCGGGCATCCTGCACGGCTCGCGCAGTTACGTCCTCCAGGACGACGAGGGCCAGATCACCGAGCCGTACTCCATCTCGGCGGGCCTGGACTACCCGGGCATCGGCCCCGAGCACTCCTACCTCAAGGACATCGGGCGCGGCGAGTACCGGGCCGTCACCGACGACGCCGCCATGCAGGCCCTGCGCCTCCTCTCCCGTACCGAGGGCATCATCCCGGCGATCGAGAGCGCGCACGCGCTGGCCGGTGCGCTGGACCTGGGCAAGGAGCTGGGCAGGGACGGGCTGATCCTCGTCAACCTGTCCGGCCGGGGCGACAAGGACATGGACACGGCCGCCCGCTACTTCGGCCTGTACGACACCGACGCCGCCGTCGAGGCGGACGCCGACAGCGACCGCGCCGAGATCGAGGGAGACGCCAAGTGAGCGGCAACATCGAGCTGTTGAGCGCCACCCTCGCCGCCGCGAAGGCCGAGGACCGGGCCGCGCTCATCGCCTACCTCCCGGCCGGTTTCCCGACCGTGGACGGCGGCATCGAGGCGGTCAAGGCCGTCGTCGCGGGCGGCGCGGACGTCGTCGAGGTCGGGCTGCCGCACAGCGACCCGGTCCTCGACGGTCCGGTCATCCAGACCGCCGACGACATCGCCCTGCGCGGCGGGGTCCGGATCGCGGACGTGATGCGTACGGTCCGCGAGGCGTACGAGGCCACCGGGGTGCCGATCCTGGTCATGACGTACTGGAACCCCATCGACCGGTACGGCGTCGAGCGCTTCACCGCCGAGCTGGCCGAGGCGGGCGGCGCCGGGTGCATCCTGCCCGACCTGCCGGTCCAGGAGTCCGCGCTGTGGCGCGAGCACGCCGACAAGCACGGCCTCGCCACCGTGTTCGTCGTCGCTCCCAGCAGCAAGGACGCCCGTCTGGCCACCATCACCGAGGCCGGTTCCGGCTTCGTGTACGCGGCCTCCCTGATGGGCGTCACCGGAACCCGCGCCTCCGTCGGCGCCCAGGCCAAGGAACTGGTGGGGCGCACCCGCGCCACCACCGACCTGCCGGTCTGCGTCGGCCTCGGCGTCTCCAACGCCGCCCAGGCCACCGAGGTCGCGGGCTTCGCCGACGGCGTGATCGTCGGCTCGGCCTTCGTCAAGGCGATCCTGGACGCCCCCGACGAGGCCGCCGGTCTCGACGCCGTCCGCTCGCTCGCGGGCGAACTGGCGCAGGGCGTCCGAAAGCGCTGACTGGCGCTCGGAGACCGGTGCGCAGGGTGTTCGAAAGGGCTGACGCCCGAATCACCCGAATGGGTGGATTGTGGACCGGGGAGGCGCGTACGTGCCTCCCCGGTTCGTTGCTGCGGGTGTGAGCGACAACATTCCTCAGGGAAAAAGAAGCGCGCGTGAGCGCCTGGCCCAGCAGCGCGAGCAGGACAAGGGGCGCGAGAAGCGCCGCCGTACGCTGATCGTCGCCTCGGCCGTGGTCGGGGTGCTGGCGCTGGCCGGAGTGGTCGGCCTGATCGCGGCCAACGTGGGCAAGGACAGCGGCGGCGACAGCGCCTCCGGCCCCGCCATCACCCCGTCGGGGGCGACCGGCGAGGACGCCCTGACCCTGCCGGTCGGCGCGTCCGACGCCCCGTCCACGCTCACGATCTGGGAGGACTTCCGCTGCCCGGTCTGCGCCCAGTTCGAGAACGCCTTCCGGGAGACCATCACGGAGCTGGTCGAGGCGGGGCAGCTCAAGGTGGACTACCACCTGGCGACGATCATCGACGGCAACCTCGGCGGCAAGGGCTCGCTGCGCGCCGCCAACGCCGCCGCCTGCGCCCAGGACGTCGGCAAGTTCGCCCCGTACCACGACGTCCTCTTCCGCAACCAGCCGCCCGAGCCCGACGACGCCTTCGCCAAGAACAGCCGGCTGATCGAGCTGGCCGGTGAGGTGAAGGGGCTCGACACGCCGGAGTTCCGCAGCTGTGTGGAGGAGGGCACCCACGACAGCTGGGTCCAGAAGTCCGACACCGCGTTCCGCGAGGGCGGCTTCCAGGGCACCCCGACCGCGCTCCTCAACGGCGAGTCGATCTTCCCGAAGAAGGGCGACGAGCAGATCTCCGTGGAGAACCTGAAGAAGTGGGTCATGGAGGCCAACAAGGGCAAGAAGCCCGGCACCGCCACCCCGTCCGCGCCCGCTTCCTGAGGGGTCCGGGGAAAGGGACCCGGGGGCCCGTGAGCGTGGCCCCGTTACCCAGAAGTTGCCGGGCGGCTTGCCGTACCCACCGCCCGGCAGGGTAGCGTCGACCCCGTCATGAACCTTGCCTCCATTCCCAGCCCGTCGACCGGCGTGATCGAGCTCGGCCCGATCCCGCTGCGCGGCTACGCGTTCTGCATCATCATCGGTGTCTTCGTCGCCGTCTGGATCGGCAACAAGCGCTGGGTCGCCCGTGGCGGCAAAGCGGGCACCGTCGCCGACATCGCCGTCTGGGCCGTGCCCTTCGGCCTCGTCGGCGGCCGGCTCTACCACGTGATCACCGACTACCAGCTCTACTTCAGCGAAGGCCAGAACTGGGTCGACGCCTTCAAGATCTGGGAGGGCGGTCTCGGCATCTGGGGCGCCATCGCCCTCGGCGCGGTCGGCGCCTGGATCGGCTGCCGCCGCCGGGGCATCCCGCTGCCCGCCTGGGCGGACGCGCTGGCCCCCGGTATCGCCGTCGCCCAGGCCATCGGCCGCTGGGGCAACTGGTTCAACCAGGAGCTGTACGGAAAGCCGACCGACCTCCCCTGGGCGCTGGAGATCAGCGAGGGCCCGAACCGGGTCGCCGGGACGTACCACCCGACCTTCCTGTACGAGTCGCTGTGGTGCATCGGCGTCGCCCTCCTCGTCATCTGGGCCGACCGCCGCTTCAAGCTCGGCCACGGACGGGCCTTCGCGCTGTACGTCGCGGCCTACTGCGCCGGACGCGCCTGGATCGAGTACATGCGGGTCGACGAGGCCCACCACATCCTCGGCCTGCGGCTGAACGTGTGGACCGCGATCATCGTCTTCGCCCTCGCCGTCGCGTACATCGTGATCTCCGCCAGGCTCCGCCCGGGCCGCGAGGAGATCGTCGAGCCGGACAAGGCCGCCGGGGCCGCCGCAGCCGCCGAGAAGAAGGACGACGACGCGGACGGCACGGACGCTCCCGAGGCCGACAGCACGGACGGCGACCCGCTGAAGAAGGACGCGCCGGACACCGACAGCGCCGACAGCGACCCGCTGAAGAAGAACGCCCCCGAGGCAGCCGACAAGAGCTGACCTCCCGCGCGCGAACCACCCCCGATCGCCGGGCGGACCTGGGAAAACCTCAGGACCGCCCGGCGATCGCCAGTGTGCGGCGCGCCGACGCCACCACCGCCGCGTCCACGAACCGCCCGTCCGGCAGCGCCAGCGCCCCCGCCTCCACCGCCGACGCCGCGACGATCTCCTCGGCCTCCTCGATCTCCCGGGCCGTCGGCCGGAACGCCCGCTCGATCACCTCCAGCTGACGCGGATGGATCGCCGCCCGCCCCAGCAGCCCGAGCCCCCGTCCCCGTACGCACGAGGCCCACAGCCCGTCCAGGTCCCGCACGTCCGGGAAGACCGACTGCGCGGGCGGCGGCAGCGCGGCCGCCCGGGCCGCCACCACGAGTCGGCTGCGCGACCAGTCCAGCCCGCTGTCCTCCCGTACGCCCAGATCGGCACGGAGATCCGCCTCGCCCAGCGCGATGCCCCGGACGGCGGGGCCGGCCGAGGCGATCGAGTACGCGTGCTCCAGGGCGAGCGCCGACTCCAGCAGCGGATACAGCGGTACGCCGGGGGCCACCGCCGCCACATGGTGCACGGAGACCGCGTGCGTGATCTTGGGCAGCCGGAACCCGGACAGACCCGGCAGCCCCGTCAGCGCCCGGATGTCGTCCTCGCCGTGCACCCGGACATGAAGGGGTACGGCGGTCACCGGGTCCGCGAGGAGCTCGGCGGTGGCGGCGCGCGCGTACTCCTTGCGGTCGGGGGCGACCGCGTCCTCCAGATCCACGATGACCACGTCCGCCCCGCAGCCGAGCGCCTTGGCCACCGTCTCCGGCCGGTCCCCGGGGACGTACAGCCAGGTCAGCGGGGGGCGGCCGACCGGCGGGATGTCCTCCGGCAGCGGGGGAGCGGCGGGGGCCGGGCAGTCGCTCACAGCGCCCCCTGGTCCCGCAGCGCCGCGATCCGGGTGGCGGAGAGGCCGAGCCCGTGCAGGATCTCCTCGGTGTCCGCGCCGTGCGGGCGGCCCGCCCAGCGGATGGCGCCCGGGGTCTCCGAGAGCCGGAAGAGGACGTTCTGCATCCGCAGCGGTCCCAGCTCCGGGTCGTCGACCTCGGCGATCGTGCCCAGCGCCCGGTACTGCGGGTCCTCCATCACCTCCCGTACGTCATGGATCGGCGCCACGGCGGCCTCCGCCTTCTCGAAGCCGTTGAGCACCTCCTCGCGGCTGTGCCGGGAGATCCAGTGGCCGACCGCCGCGTCGAGCTCCTCGGTGTGCTCGGCCCGGCCGGTGCCCGAGCCGAACCACGGCTCCTCGATCAGCTCCGGGCGGCCGACCAGCCGCATCACCCGCTCCGCCACCGACTGGGCGGAGGTGGAGACCGCGACCCAGTGGCCGTCGGCGGTGCGGTAGGTGTTGCGTGGGGCGTTGTTGCGGGAGCGGTTGCCGGTGCGCGGCTGGACGTAACCGAGCTGGTCGTACCAGAGCGGCTGCGGGCCCAGCACGGTCAGGATCGGCTCGATGATCGCCAGGTCCACCACCTGCCCCTCGCCCGTCCTCTCCCGTCCGGCGAGCGCGGCCATCACCGCGTACGCCGTCGCCAGCGCCGCGATCGAGTCCGCCAGCCCGAACGGCGGCAGCGTCGGCGGCCCGTCCGGCTCCCCGGTGATCGCCGCGAACCCGCTCATCGCCTCCGCCAGCGTGCCGAACCCGGGCCGGTGCGCGTACGGCCCGAACTGGCCGAAGCCGGTGACCCGGGCCAGCACCAGCCGCGGGTTGACCGCGTGCAGCTCCTCGGGACCGAGCCCCCAGCGCTCCAGCGTCCCCGGCCGGAAGTTCTCCACGATCACATCGGTCTCGGCGGCCAGTCGCAGCAGCACGTCCCGGCCGCCGGGGGCGGAGAGGTCGAGCGTGAGCGTGCGCTTGTTGCGGCCGAGCAGCTTCCACCAGAGGCCGACGCCGTCCTTGGCGGGCCCGTGGCCGCGCGAGGGGTCCGGTTTACGGGGGTGCTCGACCTTGATCACATCGGCGCCGAAGTCCCCGAGCATGGTGGCGGCGAGCGGTCCGGCGAAGAGGGTGGCGAGGTCGATGACCTTCAGCCCGGTCAGGGGCCCCGCTGCTGTCGTACTCATACGGCATCGGCCTCGATCTCGCTCCGGTATGGCATGGACGTGGACGCGCCCGGTTTCTGCACGCAGAGCGCGGCGGCCGAGGAGGCGAACGCCAGCGCCTTCGCCACCGGCCGCCCCTCCCCGAGCGCCACCGCCAGCGCCCCGACGAACGTGTCCCCGGCCCCGGTCGTGTCGACGGCGCTCACCTCGGGCGCCGCGAACAGCACCGGCTCGCCGCCCCGGGCTGCGTACAGGCACCCCTTCGCACCGAGCGTGATGATGACCTCGGGCACCTGCCGCAGCAGGATCTGGGCTGCGGCGTGCGGTTCGGCCTGCCCGGAGAGTTCGGCGGCCTCGTACTCGTTGGGGACCAACAGGTCGATGTGGTCCAGGAGTTCATCGGGCAGCGGCTGTACGGGGGAGGGGGTCAGGATGGTCCGTACGCCCTGGGACCGGGCCGCCCGGGCGCCCTCCACGACGGCGGAGAGCGGGAGTTCGAGCTGCATCAGCAGCAGCTCGGCGGCGGCGATCGCCGCGATCTCGCCGGGGCCGAGCGCGGTGACGACGCCGTTGGCGCCGGGGATCACCACGATCGCGTTGGACCCGGAGTCGTCCACCACGATGTGCGCGGTGCCGCTGGGGCCCTCGGCGGTGTGCAGCAAGTCCGTGTCGACTCCCGCGTGTTCGAGGCCGTCGCGCAACTGCGCGCCGTACGCGTCGTCGCCGACCGCGCCGATCATCGTCACCTCCCCGCCCGCGCGGGCGGCGGCGACGGCCTGGTTGGCGCCCTTGCCGCCGGGGACCGTCCGGAACTCCCGCCCGGTGACGGTCTCCCCGCGTTCCGGGGCGCGGGCGGTGTAGGCGACGAGGTCCATGTTGGTGCTGCCGAGCACCGCGATACGGGTCATGGGCGCAGAGCCTCCTGGTGGGTCAGTGCGGCGAGGGTGTCGAACCCGGCCTGGTCGTAGCCGGGTACGGAGGTGGCGAGGCGGTTCTTGAGCGGGGCGGTCCAGTGGTCGGGCAGGGCGGCCGGGGTGCCCGCGAGGAGCCCGGCGAGCGATCCGGCGGTGGCCCCGTTGGAGTCGGTGTCCCAGCCGCCGGAGACCGCGTTGCCGATGGACCGGGTGAAGTCGCCGTCGGCGTGGGTGAGGGCGGCGGCGAGCAGGGCGGCGTTGGGGAGTACGTGCACCCAGTGGTGGGTGGCGCCGTACGCGGCGTGCAGCCGGTCCACGACCGCGTCGAACTCCCCTTCCGTACGGGCGGTTTCGATGCCGAACCGGATTGCGTGGGCGTACCGCGACCGCGGCGGCACGACCCGCAGCCCGGCGGCCAGGCAGCCGTGCACATCGCTCTCCCCGCCCGCCGCGACGGCGAGCGCGGCCGCGGTGAACATCGCCCCGTACACGCCGTTGCCGGTGTGGGTGAGGACCGCGTCCCGGTGGGCCTGGGCGGCGGCCCCGGCCGGGTCGCCGGGGTGGGTCCAGCCGTGCACGTCGGCCCGGATCTGGGCGCCGATCCACTCACGGAACGGGTTGCGGAGGCGGGCCGTCTCCGGGGGCTCGACGCCCGCGAGGAGATTCCCGTACGCGATCCGCTCGGCGGTGAAGGTCCGGCCGGCCGGGAGCTCGTCCAGCCAGAGGCGGGCCAGGTCGGCGGTGGTGAAGGCACGCCCGTGCCGCTGGAGCAACAGCAGGGTGAGGAGCGGGTAGTTGAGGTCGTCGTCCTCCGGCATGCCGTCGATGTTCTCGGCGAGGGAGGTCGGGGCCGAACGACGGTTCCACGGGTAGGCGGCGAGCAGCTCGGCGGGCACACCACGGGCGGTGAACCAGGTGGCCAGGGGCCAGTTGCCGGTGGCGCGGGCGAGGGCGCGGATACCGGCCAGGGGCAGCTTCTCCACCGGCTTCCCGAGCAGACAGCCCACCGCCCGGCCCAGCCAGGCGGCGTGGAGACGGGCGGGGGTGGTGGGCGCCGGGTCCCGGGCGAGGGGTGGCCGAGCCCGGACGGCGGCGGGCAGCCGGGACGGGCCGGGACCGGGCGTTCCGCCCTGGTGGGTGGTGTCTGTCCGGTGCGGGTCGGCGGGTGTCCGAGCCGGGGCGACGGCGGTCGTCCCGTCCCGGTCTGCGGCGGCCGTTCTGTCCTGGCCCGTGACGGTCGGGCTGCCCGGGTCCGTGACGGTTGGCCCGTTCCGGTCTGCGGTGGCTGTCCCGTCCCGGCTCGTGGCGGCCTGTCCGGTCTCCGCCGGACCAGTCTCCGCCGGGCCCGGCCACTGCGGGCAGGCGGCGATGATCTGGTCCAGCCGGGTCGGCTCGTCGGTGGCCAACGGTGAATCCAGCTGGGCGAGTTCGTCGAGGAGCTGCCCGGCCAGGGCGCGCAGCCGCGCCGGTGCGGGTGGCTCGGAGGCGCCCGCGCGGTCCGGGGCGGGGGCGCCCCCGGCCGCGTACCACCGCCTCTCGATCTCCCCGGCGTCCCGCCCGTCCAGCGCGGCCTGCCGCAGCTCGTGCCCGACCAGGTCCTCGGGCTGCACCCAGGTGAGGCGGACAGGCCGGTCCCGGGGCGGGCGGGCGCCCGGGCCCTGTAGCGAGTGGGCGCCCTGGTCCTGCGGCGGGTCCGGTCGCCCCCGTGCCGGGCGGAGGCGCCGGTCCTCCGGACGCTCCCGTGCCGGGTGGACGCTCACCGCTCACCGGCCAGTGCGGTGAACGCCTCCTCGTGGGCCCGGCGGCGCTCCAGGTCCCGGGTGAAGACCTCCCGGGCGACCTCCGCCAGCGTCCGGGCCGGGGCCTCCAGGTCCAGGCGGCTCGCCTCCGCGACCGTGTCCGCCCACTCGGCGGGGACTTCGGCGCCCAGCGCCCCCGCGATGGCGCCGCTCATCGTGGCGATGGAGTCGCAGTCCCGGCCGTAGTTGACCGAACCGAGCACCGTACGCCGGTAGTCACCGCCCCCTACCAGCAACAGGCCCAGCGCGATGGGCAGTTCCTCGATGGCGTGCAGCCGGGAGGGGCGGCGGGCGCCGAGGGAGGGGGAGCGGTAGTCGGGGCCGACCGTGTCGAACGGCTCCACCGCCGCCCGCAGCGGGGCGAGCGCGGACTCGAACTCCTCGTGGTGCGAGGCCACTTCGCAGACGGCCTCGATCGCGGACCGGGTGCCGTCCTTGGCGAGCGCGAGGGCGGCCTCGATCACCGTGCCCGGGGTCGCGCCCGGTCGGCAGGCGGCGGCGACGGCCGCCGCGAAGACCCCGGCGGCCTCCCGCCCGTACGAGGACTGGTGGGGCGCGGCGACCTCCAGCGCCTCGGTGTACGCGGCCTCCGGGTGACCGGCGTTGACCAGGCCCACCGGGGCCATGTACATCGCGGCCCCGCAGTTGACGATGTTGCCCGCACCGGCCTCGCGCGGGTCGACGTGCCCGTAGTGCAGCCGGGCCACGAGCCACTTCTCCGCGAGGAAGATCCGCTGGAGCGGCAGCGCCTCGGCCTCCAGCTCGGGAATCCAGCGGGGGGAGAGGAGGTCCGGTACGAGGTGGTCGGCTACGGCGTACGCGTCGAGGTGGTCGCGGACCCGGCCGTAGACCCGGACCAGGGCGTGGGTCATCAGGGTGTCGTCGGTGACATGCCCGTCGCCCTTGTGGTACGGGGCGATGGGGCGGGCGGTGCGCCAGTTCTCGCCGTGCCAGGGGCCGACGATCCCGGTCACCCGGCCGCCGTGGCGTTCGGCGATCTGCTCGGGGGTCCAGCCCTCGACCGGGCCGCCGAGGGCGTCCCCCACGGCCGCGCCGACGAGGGCGCGGGTGATGCGGTCATCGAGTGTGGGCGTGGCCGGGGAGGTCTGCGGGGTCGAAGCGGCGGGAGCTGTGGCCGTTGTGGGCGTCATGCCGGAATTGTCCACCCGGGGTGGCCGGTTCCGTGGCTGCCAGCAGCCCGGCGAGTTCGATCAGGTCCGTGCCCGCGAGCCGGGGCAGCGCACACCCCGCGAGCGTCCGGCACGCCTCGCGCCACCCCGCCGGTACGGCGCTGACCGAGCCGATCGCCCCGGTCAGCGCCCCGGCCAGGGCGGGCGCGGAGTCCGCGACCCGGGAGAGGCAGGCGGCGGCCGGGATCGCCTGGGCGATCTCGCCCCGGGCTGCGGTGGTGAGGGCGAGCGCGACCGGTACGGTCTCCGCCGCCGCGATCCCGTAGCTGTAGACGTGGTCCACGATCTGGTGTTCCAGGACCGGGACCAGGGCGAACGCCCCGGCGGGCTCGTCGGCGAACTCCCGGGCCAGGCGGACCGTGTGCGTGGCGTTGCGGGCGATCTCGGTGCCCTCCGGGAGCTCGGCGAGGGCGGCGTTCACCACCGTGTCGACGTCCGCCCCGGCCAGCGCCACGGCGATCGCGGCGGCCACCGCCCGCGCCCCGTGCACCCCGTCGCCGTCCTGGGTGTAGCGGGCGTCGAACTCCGCGAGCGCCGCCGCCTCCTCCGGGGCGCCGGGGTGGACCACGGCGAGGACGGCGGCCCGGACACAGGCGGCGTCGTCGAAGTAGTGCGGGTTGTCGTGCCCGGTGGCGGGCGGCCGGAGCCCGGCGGCCAGGTTGCCGAGCCCGGCCCGTACCGAGATCCGGGCGCGCAGCGGGAGCACGGCCGCCTCCACCTCGGGGGCCCGGGCGCCGGCCTCGGCGACGGTGGCGGCCAGCGCGTTCCAGGCCCGGTCCACCGCGTCCCGCATCCGGCGGCCGGGGGAGAGCCCGTACGCCTCGTCGGCCGCCGCCGCCAGCACCGTACGCCCGGCGAACGCGGCCCACTCGGCGTCGTCGGAGGGGCCGAGCCGCAGGGGCTCGGGCGGCTGGTTGAGGGCGATGGGCACGGGGAGCGTGGTGGTGGCGTTCTGCTCGGCGAAGGTGTCCAGCTCCCGGGTGAGCCGCCGGGTCCACTCGGGCATCCGGGCGGCCCGGTGCCGGGCGGCGGGCCACCCGGCGGCGTCCCCGGAGGCCAGCCCGAGGAGCATGCCCTCGATCCGGGCGCGGCGGGTGGGGGTGACGGGGGCGGGGGCGGCTTCGCATGCGGGCGGCGCGTCGGCCCGTCCGTGGGCGGTGGTCACCGCCGGGCCTCTTGAGGCCGTCCCGGGTGCGGTGCCTCCTGCCGGGCCTCCGGTGCCGCTTTCTCCCGTTCCCGTACGTGGTTGATCAGCTCCTCCGGCGGTCCCTGCCCGGCCTCCGGTGCCGTCTCCTCCCGTTTCCGTACGCGGTCGATCAGCCCCTCCGGCGGCCACGCCCGGGCCTTCCGTGCCCCCTGTGACCGTCGGGTTTCCCGCAGTCGTCTCGCGTACGGTCGTCACCTCCGGGCCTCCCGTTCCCCCTGCCACCGTGGGGCCCCCGACAGCCGTCTCGCGTGCGGTGGTCATCGTCCCGCCTTCCGTGGTCGCCGTCCGTGCCGCCAGGTGGCCGCCGTGTGTGCGGGGCGCGGCGCGGGGTCCCGGGGGGCCGCCTCCCGTCCGGTCGTCATCGCCCGTCCTCCCGTACGGGCTCGAAGGACGCGGACACGGACGCCATGTCCCGTACGACGGAAGGCTCGCGCCCACCGCCGACCTGCCCCTGAACGCCTTCCGGGCCCTCCGGTGTCAGCAGGTCCGCGATGTCCAGCACGTGGTAGCCCCGCATCGAGGGCAGGCAGCTCCCGCGCACCGGGCCGATCGCCGACGCCCACTCCGGCGGGATCGCGCCCGCCCCGTGCAGCGCCCCGGCCAGGGACCCCGCCACCGCCGCCGTCGTATCCGCGTCGCGCCCCATGTTGACGGCGGTCAGCACCGCCGTACGGAAGTCGCCCCGGGCCGCCGTGAACGCGCCGAACGCCAGGCCCACCGCCTCCGGCGCGAGGTCCGTCCACGGGTAGCCGCCGATCACCACCGCCGACCGCACCGCCCGCTCCATCGTCAGCCGGTCCGGGTACGGGCGCTGGGCCGCCGCCACCGCGCGGCGCAGCGAGCGGGCCGTCCAGGAGTCCATCGGGACCACCGACAGCGCCGCCGCGATCACCGAGGCGAGACCCGCGCCGACCATCGCCGCCGCCACCCCGGCCGCCACCGCCTGGCCCCCGTAGATCCCCTCGCCCTCGTGGCTCACCCGGCCGTCCACCGCCACCAGCCGCGCCGCCTCGGCGGGGCGCCCGGCCGCGAAGACCCCGAAGGGGGCCGCCCGCATCGCCAGCCCGTCGCTCCAGGCGTGCCGGTGCTGGGCGGAGATCGGGGCGGCGAGGCCCCGGCGCAGGTTCTCCAGCGTGCCGCGCTCACTGAACCCGGCGCCCCGGAACGGGCCCTCGTCCAGATCGGCGATCCAGTGGTGCCAGGCCCGCTCCACATGGGAGACGGTGAGCGCGGAGCCGTGCCGGGCGAGCAGCAGCCCGGAGAAGATCGCGTACTCCGTGTCGTCGGTCCCCGCCGGGTCCTCGCTCACGAACCCCTCGATCCGCCCCCAGCGGCGGCGGATCTCGGAGGGCCGCAGATTCTCCGCCGGGGCACCGAGCGCGTCGCCGACCGCCAGCCCCAGCAGCGCACCCCTGGCCCGTTCCTTGCCGACGGCCGTGTCCATCGCGTCGCCCTCCGTCCCTCCGGCGGGGCCCGGGCCCCCGAACCGGGCCCTGTCCGTCGTCTCCGCATCCCTGACCCGCGCTTTCCTGCCATCCCTCCCACGCGGAGGACCGCCGACGGCCGGACTGCCGCCGAAAGGGGCCGTTCGGATGACCGCAGGAAAGGCGAGCCTGGCCTTTCTTCGCAGGTCAGAGCGGTGGTAAGGCAGGGCTGCCTTCCTGGCGAAGATCGCGGGGCAGGCGTAGTTTGGACTTTGTCGAAAGTTGTACCGCATAGGGAGAAGTGAGCAGTGGCCATCATCGAGACCGACGCCGTCCTGCACGAGGCGCACCGGGACAACCACACCCACCGGGATGTGAACGGCGGCTGGCTGCGCCCCGCCGTCTTCGGCGCCATGGACGGCCTGGTCTCCAACCTCGCCCTGATGACCGGTGTCGCGGGCGGTGCGGTCTCCCAGCAGACCATCGTCATCACCGGACTCGCGGGGCTCGCGGCCGGGGCCTTCTCCATGGCGGCCGGTGAGTACACCTCCGTGGCCTCGCAGCGGGAGCTGGTGGAAGCCGAGCTGGCCGTCGAGCGCCGGGAGCTCCGTAAGCACCCCAAGGACGAGATGGCCGAGCTCGCCGCCCTCTACGAGGCCCGGGGCGTGGACGCCCCGCTGGCCGGTGAGGTCGCCCGGCAGCTCTCGCGCGACCCGGAGCAGGCGCTGGAGATCCACGCCCGCGAGGAGCTCGGCATCGACCCGAACGACCTGCCCTCCCCGCTCGTGGCCGCCGTCTCCTCCTTCGGCGCCTTCGCCCTCGGCGCCCTGCTGCCCGTCCTGCCCTATCTCCTCGGGGCGAGCGCCCTGTGGCCCTCGGTGCTCCTCGCGCTGGCCGGTCTCTTCGCCTGCGGCGCGGTGGTGGCCCGGGTGACGGCCCGCAGCTGGTGGTTCAGCGGGCTGCGGCAGCTCGCCCTCGGCGGTGCGGCCGCGGCGCTGACGTACGGACTCGGCACCCTGTTCGGTGTCGCGGTCGGGTGAGGTCAGGGGGGTGCGCAAGGGGAGTAACGGCCTCGCCCGAACGGCCCAACCGCCCGGTGACCCGTGTGACGTACGTCTTGGCGCCGCCCCCTGGGCGGGCCGGGCCCCACGGCCGTAAAATGGGACTCTATGCAGGGCTACACATAAGTAGCCGTTACTCGGTGGTTTCGTTTCCTTTGCCGCCGGGCATGAGCCGTAGGCACCGCAGGCAACGACGCCTGCTCTCTGCGACTCCTGGGCGCCGATCCTTCCGGCAGCGGCCCACACCCCCTGGTCAAGCCGGTTCATCCCTGGTCATCCAGTGACGTCCGGTCACCACAGTGTCCGCATGTTGGAACAGACCTTCCGCTTCTTGAGAAGCGCCCCATCATGTAACCTGCACGAAATTTCGCAGAGGGCCAACGTCGTCCCTCGGCACCGCAAATGCCACGACGACGACGGGAGAGCCGATGCGTATCGACGCCTGGTCGCCCATGGACGGTCGCCCCGCCCAGCAGGGGATGTACGACCCCCGTAACGAGCACGACGCCTGTGGCGTCGGGTTCGTGGCCACTCTGACCGGTGTGGCCAGCCATGAGCTGGTCGAGCAGGCGCTGACCGTACTGCGCAACCTCGAACACCGCGGCGCCACCGGCTCCGAGCCCGACTCCGGCGACGGCGCCGGCATCCTGTGCCAGGTCCCCGACGCCTTCCTGCGCGCCGAGACCCCTTTTGAGCTGCCCGAGGCGGGTTCGTACGCCGTCGGCATCGCCTTCCTCCCCGCCGACGGCTCCACCGAGGCCGTCCGCGCGATCGAGGAGATCGCCACCCAGGAGGGCCTCACCGTCCTCGGCTGGCGCGATGTCCCGGTCACCCCCGCACTCCTCGGCAACGGCGCCCGCGCCACCATGCCCGAGTTCCGCCAGCTCTTCGTCGCCGACGGCGAGTCCACCGGCATCGTCCTGGACCGCAAGGCGTTCGTCCTGCGCAAGCGTGCCGAGCGGGAGGCCGGGGTGTACTTCCCCTCGCTCTCCGCCCGCACCATCGTCTACAAGGGCATGCTCACCACCGGGCAGCTGGAGCCGTTCTTCCCCGACCTCTCCGACCGCCGCTTCGCCTCCACGGTCGCGCTGGTCCACTCCCGCTTCTCGACCAACACCTTCCCGAGCTGGCCGCTGGCCCACCCGTACCGCTTCGTCGCCCACAACGGCGAGATCAACACGGTCAAGGGCAACCGCAACTGGATGAAGGCCCGAGAGTCCCAGCTCGCGTCCTCCCTCTTCGGACCGGCCCAGCTCGACCGGATCTTCCCCGTCTGCACCCCGGACGCCTCCGACTCCGCCTCCTTCGACGAGGTCCTGGAGCTGCTCCACCTCGGCGGGCGCTCGCTGCCGCACGCGGTGCTGATGATGGTCCCCGAGGCGTGGGAGAACCACGACTCGATGGACCCGGCCCGGCGCGCCTTCTACCAGTACCACTCCACGATGATGGAGCCCTGGGACGGCCCGGCCTGTGTCACCTTCACCGACGGCGTGCAGGTCGGCGCGGTCCTCGACCGCAACGGTCTGCGCCCCGGCCGCTACTGGGTCACCGACGACGGCCTCGTGGTCCTCTCCTCCGAGGTCGGCGTCCTCGACATCGACCCGGCCAAGGTCGTCCGCAAGGGCCGCCTCCAGCCCGGCAAGATGTTCCTCGTCGACACCGCCGAGCACCGCATCATCGAGGACGACGAGATCAAGGCGTCCCTCGCCGCCGAGCAGCCCTACCAGGAGTGGCTGGAGACCGGCGAGATCGAGCTGAGCGACCTGCCCGAGCGCGAGCACATCGTGCACACCCACGCCTCGGTCACCCGCCGCCAGCAGACCTTCGGCTACACCGAGGAAGAGCTGCGCGTCATCCTCGCCCCGATGGCCCGCACCGCCGGAGAGCCGCTCGGCTCCATGGGCACCGACTCGCCCATCGCCGCGCTCTCCGAGCGCCCCCGGCTCCTCTTCGACTACTTCACCCAGCTCTTCGCCCAGGTCACCAACCCGCCGCTGGACGCCATCCGCGAGGAGCTCGTCACCTCGCTGCGCTCCTCGCTCGGCCCCCAGGGCAACATCCTGGAGCCGAACGCGGCCACCTGCCGCAGCGTCACGCTGCCGTTCCCGGTGATCGACAACGACGAGCTCGCCAAGCTGATACACATCAACGCCGACGGCGACATGCCGGGCATGAAGGCCGCCACCCTCGCCGGGCTCTACCGGGTCAGCGGCGGCGGCGACGCGCTCGCCGCCCGGATCGAGGCCATCTGCGCCGAGGTCGACGCCGCCATCGAGGACGGCGCCCGCCTCATCGTCCTCTCCGACCGGCACTCCGACGCCGAGCACGCCCCGATCCCCTCGCTGCTGCTCACCTCCGCCGTCCACCACCACCTCATCCGCACCAAGCAGCGCACCCAGGTGGGGCTGCTGGTCGAGGCCGGGGACGTCCGCGAGGTCCACCACGTCGCCCTGCTCATCGGCTACGGCGCCGCCGCCGTCAACCCGTACCTCGCCATGGAGTCCGTCGAGGACCTGGTCCGCGCCGGTACGTTCATCCAGAACACCGAGGCCGAGCAGGCCATCCGGAACCTGATCTACGCCCTCGGCAAGGGCGTCCTGAAGGTCATGTCCAAGATGGGCATCTCCACCGTCGCCTCCTACCGGGGCGCCCAGGTCTTCGAGGCCGTCGGCCTGGACGAGGAGTTCGTCGCCACGTACTTCAACGGCACCGCCACCAAGATCGGCGGCGCCGGCCTGGAGGTCATCGCCAAGGAGGTCGCCGCCCGGCACACCAAGGCGTACCCCGCCTCCGGCATCGCGGCCTCCCACCGCGCGCTGGAGATCGGCGGCGAGTACCAGTGGCGCCGCGAGGGCGAGCCGCACCTCTTCGACCCGGAGACGGTCTTCCGCCTCCAGCACGCCACCCGCAACCGGCGCTACGACATCTTCAAGCAGTACACGGACCGGGTGAACGAGCAGTCCGAGCGCCTCATGACGCTCCGCGGCCTCTTCGGCTTCACCTCCGACCGGGCCCCGATCCCCGTCGACGAGGTCGAGCCCGCCTCCGAGATCGTCAAGCGGTTCTCCACGGGCGCCATGTCGTACGGCTCCATCTCCCGCGAGGCCCACGAGACCCTCGCCATCGCGATGAACCAGCTCGGCGGCAAGTCCAACACCGGCGAGGGCGGCGAGGACCCCGAGCGCCTCTACGACCCGGCGCGCCGCTCCTCCATCAAGCAGGTCGCCTCCGGCCGCTTCGGTGTGACCAGCGAATACCTGGTCAACGCGGACGACATCCAGATCAAGATGGCCCAGGGCGCCAAGCCCGGCGAGGGCGGCCAGCTGCCCGGCCACAAGGTCTACCCGTGGGTCGCCAAGACCCGGCACTCCACCCCCGGCGTCGGCCTCATCTCGCCGCCGCCGCACCACGACATCTACTCCATCGAAGACCTCGCGCAGCTGATCCACGACCTCAAGAACGCCAACCCCGTGGCCCGCATCCACGTGAAGCTGGTCTCCGAGGTCGGCGTCGGCACGGTCGCCGCCGGTGTCTCCAAGGCCCACGCGGACGTCGTCCTCATCTCCGGCCACGACGGCGGAACGGGCGCCTCCCCGCTCACCTCCCTCAAGCACGCGGGCGGCCCCTGGGAGCTCGGCCTCGCCGAGACCCAGCAGACCCTGCTCCTCAACGGGCTGCGCGACCGCATCGTCGTGCAGACCGACGGCCAGCTCAAGACCGGCCGTGACGTCGTCATCGCCGCGCTGCTCGGCGCCGAGGAGTTCGGTTTCGCGACCGCGCCGCTCGTCGTCTCCGGCTGCGTCATGATGCGCGTCTGCCACCTGGACACCTGCCCGGTCGGCATCGCCACCCAGAACCCGGTCCTGCGCGACCGGTTCTCCGGCAAGGCCGAGTACGTCGTCAACTTCTTCGAGTTCATCGCCGAAGAGGTCCGCGAGATCCTCGCCGAGCTCGGCTTCCGCTCCATCGAGGAGGCCGTCGGCCACGCCGAGCTCCTCGACACCGACCGGGCGATCACCCACTGGAAGGCGCAGGGCCTCGACCTCGCCCCGCTCTTCCACGTGCCCGAGCTGCCCGAGGGCGCGGTCCGCCACCGGATCGTCGAGCAGGACCACGGGCTGACCAAGGCGCTCGACAACGAGCTGATCAAGCTGGCCGCCGACGCGCTCGGCGCCGACAGCCCCGAGGCCGCCCAGCCGGTCCGGGCCCAGGTCGCCATCCGCAACATCAACCGCACGGTCGGCACCATGCTCGGCCACGAGGTGACCAAGAAGTTCGGCGGTGCGGGCCTGCCCGAGAACACCATCGACATCACCTTCACCGGCTCGGCCGGACAGTCCTTCGGCGCCTTCCTCCCGCGCGGGGTCACCCTGCGCCTGGAGGGCGACGCCAACGACTACGTCGGCAAGGGCCTCTCCGGCGGCCGGGTCGTCGTCCGCCCCGACCGGGGCGCCGACCACCTCGCCGAGTACTCCACCATCGCCGGCAACACCATCGGCTACGGCGCGACCGGCGGCGAGCTGTTCCTCCGGGGCCGTACCGGTGAGCGCTTCTGCGTCCGCAACTCCGGCGCCCTCGTCGTCTCCGAGGGCGTGGGCGACCACGGCTGCGAGTACATGACCGGCGGCCACGCCGTCGTCCTCGGCGAGACCGGCCGCAACTTCGCCGCCGGGATGTCGGGCGGTATCGCGTACGTCATCGACCTCAACCGGGACCACGTCAACGTCGGCAACCTCGGCGCGGTCGAGGAGCTGGACGACACCGACCGGCAGTGGCTGCACGACGTCGTGCGCCGCCACCACGAGGAGACCGGCTCCACCGTCGCGGAGAAGCTCCTCGCCGAGTGGGACACCGCCGTGACCCGCTTCAGCAAGATCATCCCGTCCACGTACAAGGCAGTGCTCGCCGCCAAGGACGCCGCTGAGCTCGCCGGTCTCTCCGAGCAGGAGACCACCGAGAAGATGATGGAGGCGGCGACCAATGGCTGACCCCAAGGGCTTCCTGACCACCGGGCGCGAGGTCGCCAAGACCCGCCCTGTGGCCGAGCGCGTCAAGGACTGGAACGAGGTCTACGTTCCGGGCTCGCTGCTCCCGATCATCAGCAAGCAGGCCGGCCGCTGCATGGACTGCGGCATCCCGTTCTGCCACAACGGCTGCCCGCTCGGAAACCTCATCCCCGAGTGGAACGACTACGCCTACCGCGAGGACTGGACGGCCGCCTCCGAGCGGCTGCACGCCACGAACAACTTCCCGGAGTTCACCGGGCGGCTCTGCCCGGCGCCCTGCGAGTCGGCGTGCGTCCTCGGCATCAACCAGCCCGCCGTCACCATCAAGAACGTCGAGGTCTCCATCATCGACAAGGCGTGGGACAGCGGCGACGTCACCCCGCAGCCGCCCGAGCGCCTCTCCGGCAAGACCGTCGCCGTCATCGGCTCGGGCCCGGCCGGACTCGCCGCCGCCCAGCAGCTGACCCGGGCCGGTCACACCGTCGTCGTCTACGAGCGCGCGGACCGCATCGGGGGCCTCCTCCGCTACGGCATCCCCGAGTTCAAGATGGAGAAGTCGCACATCAACCGCCGCATCGAGCAGATGCGCCTGGAGGGCACCAAGTTCCGTACGGGGGTGGAGATCGGCCAGGACATCGACGCCGCCAAGCTCCGCCGCCGCTACGACGCGGTCGTCATCGCGGCCGGTGCCACCGTCTCCCGCGACCTGCCGGTCCCCGGCCGCGAGCTGAACGGCGTCCACTTCGCCATGGAGTACCTCCCGCTCGCCAACAAGGTGCAGGAGGGCGACCTGACCGTCGCCCCGATCCACGCGGGCGGCAAGCACGTCGTCGTCATCGGCGGCGGCGACACCGGCGCCGACTGCGTGGGCACCGCCCACCGCCAGGGCGCCGCCTCCGTCACCCAGCTGGAGATCATGCCGAAGCCGGGCGAGGAGCGGAACGCCAACCAGCCCTGGCCGACCTTCCCGATGCTCTACAAGGTCACCTCCGCGCACGAGGAGGGCGGCGAGCGGGTCTACTCCGTCTCCACCACCCACTTCGAGGGCGACGAGGACGGAAACGTGGCTGCCCTCCACCTGGTCGAGGTGGAGTTCAAGGACGGTAAGCTGGAGCAGAAGCCCGGCACCGAGCGGCGCCTGCCCGCGCAGCTCGTCACCCTCGCCATGGGCTTCACCGGAACCGACCAGTCCAACGGCCTGGTCCAGCAGTTCGGCCTGGAGCTCGACCAGCGCGGCAACGTCGCCCGCGACGAGCACTACGCGACCAACGTCGACGGCGTCTTCGTCGCCGGTGACGCGGGCCGCGGCCAGTCGCTGATCGTCTGGGCGATCGCCGAGGGCCGCTCCGCCGCCCGCGGAGTGGACCGCTTCCTGACCGGGACCAGCGCCCTGCCGGCCCCGGTCCGCCCGACGGACCGCGCCCTGCTGGTCTGAGCACCACCCGGGTTCCCCCTGGGCCACGCGGCCCGGGGGAGCCCCCTTCGATCGTCCCGTACAACGGCGTGCGGAACTGAACGCGGCGCCCGCCTGTCCCCGACCGGACTCAGTGGGCGCCGTGGCGCGTCCGGGGCCGGTCCGCCCGGTTTCCCGCCGGGCCCCTCAGCCGCCCGTCAGCGCCGAGGTCCTCACCACCACCGCCACGGCGAACACCCCCAGCAGCACCGCCCCGCCCGCCGCCTGGAGCGGCCCGGTCCGCAGCCTCGCCGGGGCGTAGGCGAGCCCGTACGTCACCAGCGCCCCGGTCAGCAGCCCGCCCAGGTGCCCCTGCCACGAGGTGAACAGGGCCGAGAGCACCATCCAGAGCAGGAACCCCGTCATGAACCGGTTGACCGCCGCCATGTCACGGCCCAGCCGCCGGTTGATGACCCAGTACGCGGCGGCCAGCCCGAACACCGCACCGGAGGCGCCGACCGTCGTGGTGTCCGGGGCCAGCAGATACACGGCGACCGAACCGCCTACCGCCGCCAGCAGGTACAGCGCCAGATAGCGGGCCCGGCCGAGCTGCCCCTCCACCGCCCGCCCGATGTTCCACAGCGCGAACATGTTGAACAGCAGGTGCATCACCCCGAACGAGGTGTCCGGCGGCAGATGCAGGAACGCCCCGGTCACCAGGCGGTACCACTCGCCGTCCGCGATCCCCGTCAGCGTGTACCCGGCGTACTCCTCGCCCCGGTAGTAGTACCGCTCCCCGTCCGGCCCGGTCAGCGCGGCGCCCAGCACCGCGAACCGGTCCACGGTCTCGGGCCGGACCACCTCGACGGCGTACGCCAGCACGTTGAGCGCCATCAGGACGTACGTCACCACCGGGGCCACCGCCCCCGGCACGGCCCCGCCGAACACGGTCCGGGCCTGCCGCACCGAGCGCCGCCCCTCCTTCACACACTCCGGGCAGTGGTGACCCACGGCGGCCTCGCACATGCACTCCGGGCAGATGCTGCGCTCGCAGCGGGTGCAGCGCACATACGTCTCGTACGACGGATGGCGGTAACACGTGGTGGCGGCGGCCTCCATGGCCGGCTCCTTCACTCGGGGGTGCGTAACGGGGGCCGGTGTCGGCGGCGATCAAGATAGCGAACGCGTTGTCAGGACCCACGGACCGGGGGCCGGGCGGTGGCCTACCCTCGAGGTCCGCAGTCCGCAGTACGGAGAACGGGGGCGCCGTCATGCACGGTTCGACCACGGCCGTGGGCACCGGCCCGGCCATCAGCCTGGAGAAGGTACGGGAAACGGCTCCCGGGCTCGTCAGCCTCTACAAGAGCGCCGGGGTCTCGCTGGCCAAGCACGGACTGGGCGGCCGGCGGGCGGCCGTCTACCTGGTCCTCGACTACTCGGGCTCGATGCGGGAGTACTACAAGGACGGCAGCGTCCAGGCCCTGGCCGACCAGGTGCTGGGCCTCTCGGCCCACCTCGACGACGACGGACGCGTCCCCGTGGTGTTCTTCTCCACCGGCATCGACGGGTTCGGGGAGGCCGGGCTGAGCGACCACCACGGGATCATCGACAAGATCGTGGCGAACCTCGGGCACATGGGCCGCACGAACTACCACCTCGCCATGGACGCGGTCATCGACCACTACCTCGACAGCGGTTCCACCGCGCCCGCCCTGGTCGTCTTCCAGACGGACGGCGGGCCCACCAGCAAGCTCGCCGCCGAGCGCTATCTCTGCAAGGCCGCGAAGCTGCCGCTGTTCTGGCAGTTCATCGGCTTCGGCGACACCCGCAGCACCCAGTTCGACTTCCTGCGCAAGCTCGACGAGCTGGCCGTCCCCGCCAAGCGGGCGGTCGACAACGCCGGGTACTTCCACGCCGGACCCGACCCCCGGAAGGTCCCGGACGCCGAACTGTACGACCGGCTGATCGCGGAGTTCCCGCACTGGCTGGCCGCCGCCGAGGCCCAGGGGATCGTCCGATGAGTACGCGGATTCTGCGCGCCGCCGACCGTACGCCCGTCCCCTGGAAGAACGGCGGCGGGCTCACCCGCGAGGTGGCGGCCGCTCCCGGCGGGGCCGACCCGTTCGCCTGGCGGGTGAGCCTCGCGGACGTCACCGCCGACGGTCCCTTCTCCCTCTTCCCGGGCATCGACCGCACCCTGACCGTCGTCGAGGGCGCGGGCATGGACCTGATCGTCGGCGGCGAGCACCACATCGTGGATGAGCCGCTGTGGCCCCACGACTTCCCCGGCGACCGCCCGACCGAGGGCTTCCTGCTGGCCGGACCGGTCGTCAACCTCAACGTGATGTACCGCAGGGGGCGTACGCGGGCGGAGACCGCCGTCGTCTGCGGCACCGTACGCCTCATGGCGCCCCCGGGCGGCGCGGTCCTCGCCCTCTCCCTGGACGACGGGGCCGTGCTCGACGGTACGGACCTCCGGCTCGACCGCTACGACGCGGTGCTCGCCGAGGACGCGTCGCCCGGGGTGCTGCGGACGATGGGCCAGGCGGTGGTGATCACGTTCTCGGACGTGTGAGAGACCGGGGCCGGACCGGGATACCGGACAGAAGGTGTCGGGTATCGGGTGTTCCATGGCGCCCATGACGTCTTCCTCCCCCTCTTCCCCCGTCTCCTGGGACGCCTTCGCCGCCGCCGAGCCCGTCTTCGCCGACACCGTGCGCCGGCGCTTCCAGCTCTACAAGCACCATGTCCTCGCCACCCTGCGCGCGGACGGCTCGCCCCGCGTCACCGGCCTGGAGGCCGACTTCCGCTTCGGTGAACTGCTGCTCGGCATGATGCCGGACTCCCGCAAGGCCCTGGACCTGCGCCGCGACCCCCGCTTCGCGTTCCACGCCAACCCGGGGCCCGACGCCGAGATGAACGACGGGGACGTCCGGGTCAGCGGCCGGGCCGTGGAGGTCACCGACCCGGAGTTCCTCGCCCGGGTCATCGAGGACGCCGACCCGCCCCAGCCCTTCCACCTCTTCCGGGCGGAGCTGACCGAGGTGGTCCGCATCGGGCTGGACGGCGACTTCCTGGTCATCGATTCATGGCGGCCGGGGCAGGCGCTGCGTACGGTACGCCGGAAGTGACGCCGATCCGGAGGCCGGAGGCGGACTGAACCCGGCGTACAGTCACCCCGCCAGCACCCGCGCCCGGCACGCCGACGGCGTCCCCCACGCGTCCCGCAGCGGCCGGGCCCGGCGCAGCCACCACGCGAGGTCCAGCTCCTCGGTGTACCCCACCGCGCCGTGCAGCTGCAGCGCGGTGCGGGCCGCCGCGTACCCCGCCTCGCCCGCCGCCACCTTCGCCGCCGCGACCGCCGCCCCGGCCCCCGGCGCCCCCTGGGCCAGCTCCACCGCCGCCCCGTACAGCAGCGGGCGCGCGAACTCCAGGCCGAGCAGGGTGTCCGCGAGGCGGTGCTTGACCGCCTGGAAGGAGCCGACGGGCACACCGAACTGGGTGCGCTGCTTCACGTACGCCACCGTCGCCCGCAGCAACTCCTCGCCGCAGCCGAGTGCCTGGGCCGCCGTCGCGAAGGTGGCCCAGGTGCCCGCCGCCCGCGCCGCCTCGCGCACCCGTGGACCGGCGGCCAGCACCTCGCCGCCCGCCCCGGGCCGGAAGAGCCGCCGCGCCGGGTCCATCGAACGCGTCGGCTCCCCGGCCCCCGCCGTGAGCCGCAGCTCGTCCCCGGCCACGACCAGCACCGCGTCCGCCGCGTCCGCGTCCAGCGCGTACGGCCCGTACGCCTCCAGGGCCAGCGACACCACCGCCGTACCGTCCGCGATCCCCGGCAGCCACTCCCGGGCCGCCTGACCGCCCGCCTCCGCCAGCAGCACCCCCGCCGCCACGCTCTCCACCACCGGCCCCGGCACCCCGTGGCGGCCCAGCTCCCCGCAGGCGACGGCCGTCTCCACCGGGAGCGGGCCCACACCCCCGTACGCCTCCGGGACCGCCAGCGCGAACACCCCCGCCTCCGCGAGCCGCCGCCATAGGGCCAGCCCGGGCGCGCGGTCTCCGGCGGCCCACGCCCGTACGGCGGCGGGGGTGTCCGCCGCCGTCAGCAGCGCGTCCAGGGAGCGGGCGAACTCCCGCTGCTCGTCGGTGAGCAGGAAACGCATCAGCGCCGTCCCTTCGGCAGGCCGAGCAGCCGCTCGGCGATGATGTCGCGCTGGATCTCGTTCGTCCCCGCGTAGACCGGACCCGCCAGCGCGAAGACGTACCCCTCCGCCCACGGCCCGTCCGCCGCCTCCGCGTCCGGGCCGAGCAGGTCGAGCGCGGTCTCGTGCAGCGCGATGTCGTACTGCGACCAGAACACCTTGTTCAGGCTGGACTCCGCGCCGAGCGCCGCCCCCGCCGCGAACCGGGAGGCGGAGGCGGCCGTGAACAGCTGGTAGGCCCGTGCCCCGATCACCGCGTCCGCCACCCGGTCCCGCAGCGCCGTGTCCGCCGGGTCGCCCGCCTCCCGCCACAGCTCCGTCAGCCGGTCGGCGGCGGCCAGGAAGCGGCCGGGGGAGCGGAGGGTGAGGCCGCGCTCGGCACCGGTGGCCGACATGGCGATGCGCCAGCCCTGCCCCGGCTCCCCGATGACGTCCTCGTCCGGTACGAAGACCTCGTCGAGGAAGACCTCGGCGAACGCGGGCTTCCCGTCCAGCCGCCCGACCGGCCGGACCGTGACCCTGGGGTCGCGCAGGCCGAACATCAGGTACGTGAGCCCCTGGTGGGGTCTGGCCGCCCCCGGGTCCGTACGGAAGATCCCGAACGCCCGGTCCGCGAACGCCGCCCGCGAGGACCACGTCTTCTGCCCCGACAGCAGCCAGCCGCCCTCCGTGCGCACCGCCCGGGACCGCAGCGCCGCCAGGTCCGAACCGGCCTCCGGCTCCGACCACGCCTGCGCCCAGATCACCTCGCCGCCCGCCATCGGCGGCAGCAGCCGGGCCCGCTGCCCGGCGGTGCCGTGGTCGAAGAGGGTCGGGGCGAGGAGGCTGATCCCGTTCTGGGAGACCCGGCCGGGGGCGCCCGCCGCCCAGTACTCCTCCTCGAACGCCAGCCACCCGAAGAGATCCGCGCCCCGGCCCCCGTACTCCTCCGGCCAGGAGACCGCCGACCACCCGCCCCCGTACAGCTCCGCCTCCCACTCCCGGTGCGCGGCGAACCCCTCCGCCGTCTCCAGGGACGGGAGCGGCCGGGCGGGCACATGGGCGCGCAGCCACTCCCTCGCCTCGGCGCGCAGTGCCTCGGTCCGTGCTGTCCGCGCCAGATCCATGGGGCCTGCCTTCCGTGGGCTGTCTTCCGCGAGGCTGTCGTCCGGTGAGGCTGTTCCCTAACAAGTGTTTGGTAGGTTAACGTACGGCCCAAGCACCGTCGAGGAGCAGTGGGGATGGGCCGATGAGCGCACCGAACTACCTGCCGGGGCACGGGCTGCTGGCCGGTCGCACCGCCGTCGTCACCGCCGCCGCCGGAGCCGGGATCGGCGGCGCCACCGCCCGCCGCTTCCTGGAGGAGGGCGCGCGCGTCGTGATCGGCGACGCCCATGCCCGGCGGCTGAAGGAGAGCGCCCACGCCCTCGCCGAGGAGTTCGGTGCCGACCGTGTCACCGGCCTGACCTGCGATGTCACCGACGAGGAGCAGGTACGGGCCCTCTTCGCCCACGCCGAACGCACCCACGGCCGCCTGGACATCGTCGTCAACAACGCGGGCCTCGGCGGCACCGCCGAGCTCACCGGGATGACCGACGAGCAGTGGACCAGGGTCCTCGATGTCACCCTGAACGGCACCTTCCGCTGCACCCGCGCCGCCCTGCGCTCCTTCAGGGCCACCGGCACCGGAGGCGTGCTCGTCAACAACGCCTCCGTCGTCGGCTGGCGCGCCCAGCGCGGCCAGGCCCACTACGCCGCCGCCAAGGCGGGCGTCATGGCCCTCACCCGCTGCGCCGCGCTCGAGGCCGCCGACTACGGCGTACGTGTCAACGCCGTCGCCCCCAGCCTCGCCATGCACCCCCACCTGGCCAAGGTCACCTCCGCCGAACTCCTCGCCGAACTCACGGAGAGGGAGGCGTTCGGCCGGTACGCCGAACCCTGGGAGATCGCCAACGTGATCGTCTTCCTGGCGAGCGGCTACTCCTCCTACATGACCGGCGAGGTCGTCGCCGTCAGCAGCCAGCATGCGTGAACGCACAGGCCGTGGGCGGACAATGGCGGGGTGCCTACCAAGAAGAAGCCCCAGGTGACCCCCACCCCCGAACGGCGCCGCGAACTCCTCGCCACCGCCGCCGAGGTCTTCGCCGCCCAGGGATACAACGCCACCACCGTCCGCCGTATCGCGGACGAGGCGGGGATGCTCGCCGGCAGCCTCTACTACCACTTCGATTCCAAGGAATCGATGGTCGACGAGATCCTCTCCGCCTTCCTCGACGAGCTCTGGCGGGGGTACGACGCCGTCCTGGCGGCCGGGCTCGGCCCCCGCGAGACCATCGAGGCACTGGTCACCGAGTCCTTCCGGGAGATCGACCGGCACCGCCCCGCCGTCGCGATCTACCAGAAGGAGTCCCGGCACCTCGCCACCCAGCCGCGCTTCGCCTACCTCGCCGACTCACAGGTGAAGTTCGAGAAGGCGTGGCTCTCCACCCTGGAACGCGGCGTCGCCGAGGGCACCTTCCGCGACGACCTGGACATCCGCCTCACCTACCGCTTCGTCCGCGACACCGTCTGGGTCGCGGCCTCCTGGTACCGGCCCGGCGGGTACCACAGCCCCGAGGAGATCGCCCGCCAGTACCTCTCGATGGTGCTGGACGGGATCGCCCTGAGTACCCAGCCCCCCTCCTGAGGACCGAGGAGCAGCAGCCATGGCCGATGCCTACATTGTCGAAGCGGTACGGACCCCCGTCGGACGGCGCAAGGGCGGCCTCGGGGCCGTCCACCCCGCCGACCTCGGCGCCCACGTCCTGAAGGAGCTCATCGCCCGCGCGGGCGTCGACCCGGCGGCCGTGGAGGACGTGGTCTTCGGCTGCCTGGACACCGTGGGGCCGCAGGCCGGGGACATCGCCCGTACGGCATGGCTGGCGGCCGGGCTCCCCGAGGAGGTCCCCGGCGTCACCGTCGACCGGCAGTGCGGCTCCTCCCAGCAGGCCCTGCACTTCGCCGCCCAGGGCGTGCTGTCCGGCACCCAGGACCTGGTGGTGGCGGGCGGGGTCCAGAGCATGACCCAGATCCCGATCGCCTTCGCCTCCCGGCAGGCCGCCGAACCCCTCGGCCTCACCGAGGGCCCGTACGCGGGCAGCGAGGGCTGGCGCGCCCGGTACGGCGACGCGCCCGTCAACCAGTTCCACGGCGCCCAGCTCATCGCCGAGAAGTGGGGGATCGGCCGCCGGGACATGGAGGAGTTCGCCCTCACCTCCCACCGCCGGGCCGTCCGCGCCATCGACGAGGGCCGCTTCGCCCGCGAGACCGTCGCGTACGGGGACGTCACCGCCGACGAGGGGCCGCGCCGGGACACCACCCTGGAGAAGATGGCCGCCCTCGCCCCCGTCCTGCCCGGCGGCACGATCACCGCCGCCTGCTCCTCCCAGGTCTCCGACGGGGCCGCCGCCCTGCTCATCGCCTCGGAGCGGGCCGTCGCCGACCACGGCCTCACCCCGCGCGCCCGCGTCCACCACCTCTCCGTACGCGGCGAGGACCCGATCCGGATGCTCTCCGCCCCGATCCCCGCCACCGCGCACGCCCTGAAGAAGACCGGGCTCACCATCGACGCCGTCGACCTCGTCGAGATCAACGAGGCTTTCGCACCGGTCGTCCTCGCCTGGCTGAAGGAGACCGGCGCGGACCCCGAACGCGTCAACGTCAACGGCGGAGCCATCGCGCTCGGCCACCCGCTCGGCGCGACCGGCGCCAAGCTGATGACGACACTCCTGCACGAACTGGAACGCACCGGGGGCCGCTACGGGCTCCAGACCATGTGCGAGGGCGGCGGACAGGCCAATGTGACCATCGTCGAACGCCTCTGAGCCGTGCGGGCGCCTGGGGCGGGCCACGGGCGCCTGGGGCGGACCACTCGGGCGACACCGGCCGTACCCCTTCTGGTCAGCCAAGTTTTCCCTCCCGTGGTGTGGCGCGTCACGCCGTGCGAGGAGAGGACGTGCTACGGTGTTCCCGTTGCAGTTTTGGTACCCATGAACTTTATGTGCGCCTGACGGGAATGCTTCCTCAGGCGCTTTATTGTTTTCCGGCTTTCTCCGGATGGGGCTCAATGCGGCGACTTGGAATCCGTAAAGTGCGGATTCTCGGCACTGCACCTGTTTTAGGAGAATGACATGGCCACCGGTACCGTGAAGTGGTTCAACTCGGAAAAGGGCTTCGGCTTCATCGAGCAGGACGGCGGCGGCGCCGACGTCTTCGCCCACTACTCCAACATCGCCACCTCGGGCTTCCGTGAGCTCCAGGAGGGCCAGAAGGTCTCCTTCGACGTCACGCAGGGCCAGAAGGGCCCGCAGGCGGAGAACATCGTCCCGGCCTGATTGCCGCGACGCGTACCTCTCTGACCGGGGCCCGCACCGTGACGGTGCGGGCCCCGGTTTGTGCTGTCCGAGCAGCAACCCGCTTTGTGCGCACATCCTGGGGGCGCACGATCAGCGGTAGGACAAGCACATCGCAGTCATCCGCATCCGCAGTTGCCCAGGAATCCCCCAGGAATCCTCGGAAGGGCAATTCCGTATGACTCGCTTCGAACGCCAGGACCGCACCCCCCGCTCCCGTCCGGCCCGTGGCCGTGGCCAGGGCGCGGGCGCGCAGAGCCCGTCGAACCCCCGGGGCGGCGCCGCCCGCTCCAAGGGCCCGGCCCGCCGCAAGCCCGCCGCCGCACCGCCCGCGGAGTTCACCCTGCCGGAGACGGTGACCCCCGCACTGCCCTCCGTCGGCGCCTTCGCCGACCTGGACATGCCTGCCGCGCTGCTGAAGACCCTCGCCGCGCAGGGCGTCACCGAGCCGTTCCCGATCCAGGGCGCGACCCTGCCGAACTCGCTGGCGGGCCGGGACATCCTCGGCCGGGGCCGCACCGGCTCCGGCAAGACCCTCGCCTTCGGTCTGGCCCTGCTCGCCCGCACCGCCGGGCGCCGCAGCGAGCCGCGTGCCCCGCTCGCCATGGTCCTCGTGCCCACCCGTGAGCTGGCCCAGCAGGTCACCGACGCGCTCACCCCGTACGCCACCGCCGTGAACCTGCGGCTCGCCACCGTCGTCGGCGGCATGTCCATCACCAAGCAGTCCGCCACCCTGCGGCGCGGCGCCGAAGTCCTCGTCGCCACCCCGGGCCGGCTCAAGGACCTCATCGAGCGCGGCGACTGCCGCCTGGACGAGGTCGCCATCACCGTCCTCGACGAGGCCGACCAGATGGCCGACATGGGCTTCATGCCGCAGGTCGTCGCCCTGCTCAAGCAGGTCGAGGCGGACGGGCAGCGGATGCTGTTCTCCGCGACCCTGGACAAGAACATCGACCGCCTCGTCAAGATGTTCCTCACCGACCCGGTCGTCCACTCCGTCGACCCCTCCGCCGGTGCGGTCACCACCATGGAGCACCACGTGCTCCACGTCCTGGACGAGACGGACAAGAAGGCCGTCGCCACGAAGATCGCCGCCCGCGACGGCCGCGTGATCATGTTCGTGGACACCAAGCGCGCCGCGGACCGGTTCGCCAAGCGGCTGCTGGCCAGCGGGGTACGGGCCGCCGCCCTGCACGGCGGGCGCTCCCAGCCGCAGCGCAACCGGACCCTGGACCAGTTCAAGAACGGCCAGGTCACCGCGCTCGTCGCGACGAACGTGGCGGCCCGTGGCATCCACGTCGACGACCTGGACCTGGTCGTCAACGTGGACCCGCCCACCGACCACAAGGACTACCTCCACCGGGGCGGCCGTACGGCCCGCGCCGGGGAGTCCGGCAGCGTCGTCACGCTCGTCCTGCCCGACGAGAAGCGCGAGATGACCCGGCTGATGCAGGACGCGGGCATCGCGCCCCGCACCACGCGGGTCACCTCCGGCGACGAGGAGCTCAGCCGGATCACGGGGGCCCGTGAGCCCTCCGGGATCGCGGTCGTCATCGAGGTGCCGCAGCCGACTCCGCCGAAGCAGCGGACGCGCTCGGGCGGTTCGGGCCCGGCCGGCTCCGGCGGGGGCGCGGTGCGCTCCGGGAGCCGAGGGCGCGGGCGGCGCGGGTCCGGTGCGGGTGCCGGGGGCGGCGCCGGGGCCGGTGGTGGCGCGGGCCGCTCCGGCGGGGCGCGGTCCGGCGCCGAGCCCCGGAGCACGGGCCGCTCCGGCGCTCCGGCGCGGCGGCGCCGGGCCGCGTAGGTTCATCCGGCCGTAGGCGTTCCGGGGCGGGGCCTTTCGGGGCTCCGCCCCGGACCCCGGTCCTCAATCGCCGGACGGGCTAGAAAGGGTGTTCCGGTCGTCCGGCGCGGGGGCGACGGGGGTGTCCTCAAGCCGGACGGGCTTGAAAGGCGGCCCCGGTCGTCCGGCGCGTGGGGGCGACGGGGGTGTCCTCAAGCGCCGGACAGGCTTGAAGCAGTGGCCCGGTCGTTCGGCGCGGGTGTCCTCAAGCGCCGGGTGGGCTCGAAAGGGTGCCCCGGTCGTCCGGCGAGGGGCCGACGGGGGTGCCCTCAACCGCCGGACGCGCGGGCGGGCCGTGGTGCTCGGGTGGGGGCAGGGCCGCGCAGGTCCCGTCCGCCTCCGTCATGATCCGGGCCACCAGCTCCGCCACGCTCGGCAGGTCCTCGATCAGGGCCGCCACCTGGCCCGACGCCATGATGCCCAGGTCCGTGCGGCCGTCCACCATGGCTGCCCTCAGCAGCATCGGGGTGTTCGCCGCCAGCAGCACCTGGCTCCAGGTCAGGGACTTGCCGTGCCGCAGTGCCAGCCCGTCCCGCACCATGCGCGGCCAGGTCAGCCCGGCGATCCGGCGGAAGCGGGCGGCGTGCCGCACCGCCCGGGACAGGGCGCGCACCCGCCCCGCACCCTCCAGCTCCGCCACCATCTCCGTACGGAGCATCCGGTGCGGGAGCCCGTCCACGGCCCTCGTCAGGGTGATGTCCTCGACCGTGGCCGCTAGATAACGGGCCTTCACCGCGTCCGGCACCGTCGAGTCCGAGGTCAGCAGGAACCGGGTGCCCATCGCGACGCCCGCCGCCCCGTACGCCAGCGCCGCCACCAGCCCCCGCCCGTCATGGAAGCCGCCCGCCGCGACCACCGGGATGTCCACCGCGTCGACCACCTGGGGCAGCAGCACCGTCGTCGCCACGCTCCCCGTGTGGCCGCCGCCCTCGCCGCCCTGCACGATCACCGCGTCCGCGCCCCACGCCGCGACCTTCTCCGCATGGCGCCGGGCCCCCACCGACGGGACGACCACCACCCCCGCGTCCTTCAGCTCCGCGATGAGCTCCTTCGACGGGGCGAGCGCGAACGACGCCACCCGGACGCCCTCCTCGACGATGATCCGCACCCGCTCCCGAGCGTCCCCGGCGTCCGCGCGGAGGTTCACGCCGAACGGGGCGTCCGTCCGCGACCTCACCTCCCGTACGGCGGACCGCAGTTGGTCCGGGGCCATGGTCGCGGAGGCCAGGATGCCGAGCGCGCCCGCGCGTGCCGTCGCGGTGACCAGGCGGGGGCCGGAGACCCAGCCCATGCCCGTCTGCACGATCGGGTGGCGGACGCCGACGAGGTCGGTCAGCGCCGTACGCATCAGGGCCGCACCTCGCGGTCGCGGGTGGCCGAGGGGTCGATGACCTCGCGGATCAGGCGCAGTTCGGCCGGGGTCGGGGTCCGGGTGTACGGGATGTCGGCCGGTACGGTGAGGGCGAAGCCCGTCGCCTCGCGGACCCGGTCCACCGTGACGCCGGGGTGGACCGAGACCAGCCGCATCGAACGGTCCGGGGTGCCGAAGTCGAACACCCCCAGATCACTGACGACTTGGGGGATGCGGTGGAAGCGGGTCGCGGACGGGCCCGCCGCCCGCGCGTTGTCGTGACCGACCCCGCAGACCATGTCGACCCGCTCCACGAAGACCCGGGGCGAGTGCCGGGGGACCCAGTAACTCACCGCGTTGTTCAGGGTGTTGACGGGTGCGCCCCGGACGCCCAGCAGCTGGCGGGCGGGCTGCTCCCAGTCACCGATGCAGGAGATGTTCTGGTTGCCGAACCGGTCGAGCTGGCTCGCGCCCATCATCACGTGCCGCCGCCCGCCGGTGACCAGGGTGAGGTGTCTGCGGTAGGGGAGCCAGCCCTCCGCCTCGCCGTCCGGGCCGACGATCGTCGCCTCGCCGTCGGTGAGCAGCAGTTCGGGGGCGAAGGTCAGCCGGGCCAGCCGCGCGCCGACGGACGGGACCGCGCCCATCGGGGCGGCCAGCACCTCTCCGTTCCCGCGCCAGACCTCCGCGCAGGCGATCACGCAGTACTCGGCGCGGGTGGCGCTCCCCGTGGCGGACGCGGTCACTTCTGCTCCTCGTGCCAGGTGCGGACGGCCTGCCGGTAGCTCTTCTCGTCGCCGTCCGGGGGCAGGAAGCGCGCGCTGAACTCCGCCCAGGCCGCCGGGTCCGCCGCCGCTGCCGCGTACGCCTTCTGGAACGGCTCGTCGCGGGGGTGGTCGGGCACGCACGAGGTGAAGTGCGCCCCGCCGGGCGTCTCCACGACCCCGGTGACGGAGTGCCGCTGGACCAGGAGGGTCTGCGGGGCCGTACCGCCCTTCGTCAACTCCGCTGTCTCCACCAGGCGTTCGCAGGAGACGTACGCCGTCTCCGCCGCCTCGCAGAACAGATCGTCGAAGTACGGGTCGGGGCCCAGGTACTGCCCGTTGCCCAGCCGGTCCGCCCGGTTCAGGTGGACCAGCGCCGCGTCCATCCGCAGGGCCGGCATCGCGACGAGCTCCTCACCGTCCTCGTACGGCGAAGTCACCGTGCGCAGGCCGGGGTTGACCCGCATCACATCGGAGCCGAGCCCCGCCCGCACCGGCAGGAACGGCAGCCGGTTCGCCGCCGCGTGCAGCCCCCACATGAACATCGCCTCGTCGATCTCCGTCAGCGTGAACGCCCCCCGCTGCCGGGCGGCCCGGTAGTGCGGCTCCAGCGGGATGGAGTCCAGCGTCACGAACGCCGTGACCAGGCGGGCGATCCGGCCCCCGGCGGCGAGCAGGCCGATGTCCGGGCCGCCGTAGGAGATCACCGTCAGATCGGTGACGGGCGACCGGAGCAACGCCCTGACCAGCGCCATCGGTTTGCGGCGCGATCCCCAGCCGCCGATGCCGATCGTCATGCCGCTCTCCAGCCGGGCGACGACCTCCTCCGGCGTCATGGTCTTGTCGCGGGCGGCGGGCCGGTCGGTCATCGCTCACGCCTCCTTGCCGAAGGTGTCACGGACCCGGCCGGCGGTCCCGGACAGGCCCGCCTCGAAGGTGAACCCCTGCTCGAAGCGGTAGCTGCGCCGTACGTCGACGGGGTCGATGCCGTTGAGCGCGGCCTTCGCCAGCCGCAGCAGCCCTCCGTCCTTACGGGCGATCTCCGCCGCCAACTCCACCGCCGCGTCCAGCAGTTCATCCACCGGGACGACCCGCCAGACCGACCCGTGGGCGAGCAGTTCCGCCGCCGTCACCGTGCGCGCGGTGTAGTACAGCGTCCGCATCAGATGCTGCGGGACCAGCCGGGCCAGATGGGTCGCCGCCCCGAGCGCGCCCCGGTCCAGCTCCGGCAGGCCGAAGACCGCGTCCTCGCCCGCCACGATCGCGTCCGCGTTCCCGGCGAGGCCGATGCCGCCGCCGAGACAGAACCCGTGCACGGCGGCGACGACCGGGACCTCGCACGCGTACACCGCCTCGAACGCCTCCGCGCAGCCCCGGTTGACGCCGATCAGCGCCGCGTTCCCCGGATCGCGCTGCAACTCCTTGATGTCGACCCCCGCGTTGAAACCGCGCCCGGCGGCGGCCAGGACGACGCAGCGCGCCTCCGGGTCGCGGCCCGCCGCCCGGACGGCGTCGGCCAGCTCGTACCAGCCCCGCACGGGAAGCGCGTTGACGGGCGGATGGTCGACGGTGACGACGCGGACGCCGTCGGCGGGAGACGCGGTGGAGACAGTCATCGGAGGATCAGCTACCTTTCCACCAAACATTTGTTAGGTGGACGGTAGCAGTCACACCCCCGCCCGCCAACCGGGCCCACACGAACGGGAGATGCGATGACCACACCCCTCACCGGACGGCTCTGCGCGGGCCGGGTCGTCGCCGTCACGGGCGCCGGGCGCGGCCTCGGCCGGGCCCACGCCCTCGCCTTCGCCGCCGAAGGCGCCCGGGTCGTCGTCAACGATCTCGGCGTCGGACCCGGCGGCGACGGCGGTTCGGGCGGCCCCGCCCGCCGGGTCGTCGAGGAGATCGCGGCGGCGGGCGGCGAAGCGGTCGGCCACGACGGCGACATCGCCACCGCCGAGGGCTCCGCCTCCCTCGTCACCACCGCCCTGGACGCCTTCGGCCGCCTCGACACCCTGGTCAACAACGCGGGCTTCCTCCGCGACCGGATGCTGGTCAACCTGGACGAGGACGACTGGGACGCGGTGATGCGCGTCCATCTCAAGGGCCACTTCCTGCCGTTGAAGCATGCGGCGGCCCACTGGCGGGCCGAGGCCAAGGCGGGCCGCACGCCCGTCGCCCGGGTGATCAACACCAGCTCCGGCGCCGGACTCCTCGGCAGCGTCGGCCAGGGCAACTACGCGGCGGCCAAGGCCGGGATCGTCGCCCTCACCCTGGTCGCGGCGGCCGAACTGGGCCGGTACGGAGTCCACGTCAACGCCCTCGCCCCGGCCGCCCGGACCCGGATGACCGAGCGGACCTTCGCCGAGGCGATGGCGGCCCCGGGGGAGGGGGAGTTCGACGCGATGGCCCCCGAGAACGTCTCGCCCCTCGTCGTCTGGCTCGGCTCGGCGGCCAGCGACGGGGTGACCGGCCGCGTCTTCGAGGCCGAGGCGGGCCGCATCACCGTCATGGAGGGCTGGCGCCCCGGCCCCACCGACGACCGGGGCGCCCGCAGATCCCCGGCCGAGGCGGGGGAGACGGTACGCAGGCTGCTGGCGGACGCGGAGGTGCCGCAGGGGGTGTACGGGGCGTCGTAGGCGATTCCGTACGTGATCCGGTACGGCCGTCCCGTACGGCGATCCCGTACGGCCGTCTCGTACGCTGATCCCGTAAGCCCAACCCGTACGCCGATCTCGTACCGCGCGATCCCGTACCGCTCGATCCCGTACAGCGCGGGGAAGTTATTCGTTTGCGGAGGCGTGCGCGCGCCCGGTACCCAGTGGGGGACAGCGAGGAGCGCACGATGACCCGGCACGGCCCCCTGAACGAGTTCTGCTGGATGGACCTCAAGACCCACGACCCCTCCGGCACCGCCGCCTTCTTCTCCTCGGTGCTGGGGTGGGACTTCGCCGTGGACGAGGAGGACTGGCGCCGGGCCGTGAAGTTCTCCGCCGGAGGCCACCGCATCGGCGGGGTCAGCGACCTCGCGCAACCGGTCTACCCGCCGGGGACCCCCGCCCATATCGCCTTCTACCTGGCGGTCGACGACGTGGACCACCGTACGGCCGTGGCGGCGGAGACCGGGGCGCAGATCCTCGTACCGCCCTTCGACGCGGGCGACCAGGGCCGGATCGCCACCCTCATCGACCCGATGGGCGCGGCCTTCTCCCTGTGGCGGCCGTCCGGGTACGCGGGGTGGCCGCCGCAACCCCCGGAGGACGACGAGGGCGCGTCCCGTATCGAGGCCGCCCCTCACCATATGGTCCTGGTCCACGAAGACCCGCAGCGGGCCCGGGACTTCTACACCGAGGTGGCGGGCGCCCCTCTCGCCCGCGTCACCTTCCGCCAGGGCCCCTACGGAGCAGCCTCCGCACCGCAGTGGGAGCTGGCCATCGGCGTGCGCGACGTGGAAGGCGTCGTCACCCGGGCCTGCGAGCACGCGTGCGAGCTCGTCACCCTGTCCCGGGAGTGCGGCAGGCCCCGCGCCCGGCTGAGGAGCCCGGAGGGGCTGACCTTCCGCATCCACCCGCTGGGTCCGTGAGTCCCGCGCCCGTCCGGTGGCGGGACCCGGCCGCGTACGGAGAGGATCACCGCATGCCCGTCTTCCTGGAGACCGCCCGGCTCGTGCTGCGCCCGTTCACGGCCGCCGACGCCCCCCACCTGCTCGCCCTCGACAACGACCCCGAGGTCATGCGGTACATCAACGGCGGCCGGCCCGTCAGCGCCGACACCATCCGGGAGCGGACCCTGCCCCGGCTCCTCCACGACCACCCGTGCACCGGGACCCGGGGGTTCTGGGCGGCGGAGGAGAAGACCACCGGCGCCTTCCTCGGCTGGTTCGAGCTGCGGCCCCTCACCGACCACGACCCCACCGCCGTCGAGCTCGGCTACCGGCTCAACCGGGCCGCCTGGGGCCGGGGTTACGCCACCGAGGGGGCCAGGGCCCTGATCGACAAGGGGTTCACCGACCTCGGGGCGGAGCGCGTCACCGCCAACACCATGGCCGTCAACACGGGGTCCCGGCGGGTGATGGAGAAGGCGGGGCTGACCTTCCTCCGCGCCTACACCGAGGAGTGGCCGGACGCCATCGAGGGCTCGGAGCACGGCGAGGTGGAGTACGTCCTCACCCGGGCGGAGTGGAAGGCGCCCCGGCCCTGACCGCCTCCAGCAGCGCCGCGATCTCCGCGTGCCCCGTGTGCAGGTCCGTCCCCGCCTCCGCCACCCCGTCCCGCAGCAGCTCCACGGTCACCCTCTCCTCGCCCTCGACCAGATCCCGCCGGACCATCGCGTCGAGCCCGGAGACGCCCGTCTCCTCCAACCGCCCCAGCAGCTCCCGCTCCAGGTCCACCCCGGCCAGCCGCCGGGCCTCGGCCAGGGCCGCGTCCACCACCGCTTCCTGACCCGCCGCCCCGGCCCCGTACTCCAGCAGCGCCCGCACCGTCCGAGGTGAGCCGCGCCGCGCCGCCAGGACCAGCATCGCCTCCCCTTGCGGACCGGGCAGCAACGGGTCCGCGCCCCCGGCGAGCAGCACCTCCACCGTGGAGGCGTGGCCGAGACCCACCGCCCAGCGCAGCGCCGTGAACCCGAACTCCTCACGCAGATCCGGCCGCGCCCCGGCGGCCAGCAGCGCCGCCACCACCTCGGTGTGCCCGCCGCACGCGGCCCCGCACAGCGGCAGGTCACCCGCCTCGGGGCCGCTCGCCCGGTTCGGGTCGGCGCCCGCCGTGAGCAGCAGCCTCACCGCTTCCGGCCGGTCGTGGACCGCCGCCAGATAGAGCGCCGTCGTGCCTTCCTCGTCGGTCGACTCGGCCTGCGCACCCGCGCGCAGTGCCTGCACGACAGCGTTCTCGTCCTCGTCCTCGTACAGCGCATCGAACAGGCTTGGTTCGTCCCTGATCGGCTCGTTCATCATGCTTCGACCCTACGGTGGCCGAAACCATGCCTACGTGTCGCACTCCAGTCGTGTACGACACAGTCCGCACCGGGCGGCGACCCGGCCCCGGACCGGGAGCCGGATGCGCTGGTGGCAGGTGGGGCAGGGGAAGGAGACCCGCAGCCCCTCGGCGCCGGACTCGAAGGTGTACGGAACGCCCGGGTCCGCGCCCGTGCCGGGGTGGTCCCGGGCGTACCGCCGGTCCTTGGCGTAGCGCCGCCGCCCCGCCCAGCCGGCCGCCGTCAGCGGGGGCCTGCGCAGATCGTGCAGGGCCTGGGCCCGCCCCTTGGTGTACGCCGTGTACGCCTGCGGGCTGGTGAACCACGGCGAGGGGTCCTCGTCGAACACCAGCGCCCGCTTGGCCAGGACGTATCCGAACTCCTCCGGCGTCAGATAGCCGAGCTTCTGCCGGGAGGTGGCGTCCTCCCGGAAGGCGTCCAGCAGCAGCCAGCCCGCACCGAGATAGGTGGTCACCGTGTCGGTGAGGATCTCGTTGCTCCGCGTGCCGGGGAACTCCAGGCCGAGCCGGTGCAGCAGGACATGGGTGACCTCGTGGGCGAGCGCCGCGCCGATGTCCCTGCGGTGGGTGCGGAAGCGGTCGTTGAGCTCGATGAAGTACTCGGGTCCGGCGGCCAGTTCCACGCTCGCCGCGTGCTCCATCGCGCGGAAGCCGACGATCATGCGGGCGTCGGGCAGCCGCAGGTGCTGGACCAGGGCGCGGGCCACCCGCTGGGCGCCGAGATGGAGGTCGTCGGCGTCGGAGAAGGCCGCGTCGGCGGGGACCAGGCTGGCGCCGTAGGAGTGGACGCCGTCCGGGGAGAGCCGCCGGTACAGCGCGGTGATCGCGGACCGGACCGTGTCCAGATGCGGAAAGCCGTGGACGACCGGTGCGCCCGGACTGCCGTTGCTCACGCCCGTACCCCCATCCGTTCCAGACCCGTACAGGCCCGCTCCAGATCCGCCCCAGATCCGTCCGGACCAGCTCCAGACCCGTTCCAGATCCGTCCGGCGGAGGAGCCCCCCGCCCTCGACGGACCTCCACTGTAGGCCGGGGCGCCGCGCGGAGGGGGAGGCGGCCGCCCGTGGGTCTGGCCGAAAAGTGTGCCTTGTGGCGGCGGTCACCGGCTCCCGATAATCGGATCGCCTTGACGGGTGCATGACGAACTTTGGTGTGTCCGTCACGGTTCCCACCGCAACCCCCCACGAAAGAAGGCACATCCGTGAAGCAGCTCCTGCGTGCGCTGAAGAGATGTTCCGTCGTCGTCGCCACCGTCGCCGTCGCGGCCGTCGGCCTCCAGCCCCTCACCGCCACCGCCGCCCCCAACCCCGTCGTCGGCGGAACCCGCGCCGCCCAGGGCGAGTTCCCCTTCATGGTCCGGCTCTCCATGGGCTGCGGCGGCGCCCTCTACGCCCAGGACATCGTCCTCACCGCCGCCCACTGCGTGAACGGATCGGGCAACAACACCTCGATCACCGTCACCGGAGGCGTCGTCGACCTCCAGTCGCCGAACGCCGTCAAGGTCCGGTCCACCAAGGTCCTGCGCGCCCCCGGCTACAACGGCACCGGCAAGGACTGGGCGCTGATCAAGCTCGCCCAGCCCATCAACCAGCCCACCCTCAAGATCGCCACCACCACCGCGTACAACCAGGGCACCTTCACCGTCGCCGGCTGGGGCGCCAACCGCGAGGGTGGCAGCCAGCAGCGCTACCTGCTCAAGGCCAACGTCCCGTTCGTCTCCGACGCGGCCTGCCGCTCCGCCTACGGCAGCAGCTTCGTCCCGTCCGAGGAGATCTGCGCCGGGTACCCCGACACCGGCGGCATCGACACCTGCCAGGGCGACTCCGGCGGCCCGATGTTCCGCAGGGACAACGCGGGCGAGTGGGTCCAGGTCGGCATCGTCAGCTGGGGTTACGGCTGCGCCCGGCCCGGCTACCCGGGTGTCTACGCCGAGGTCTCCACCTTCGCCTCCGCCATCGCCTCGGCGGCCCGCACGCTCTGACACCCGCGATCCGTCACGGCCGGACGGCCCCTGTGCCGCCACCCGTGAGGGACGGTCACCGCTGAACCACCCGGCGGATGATCACGGCTGAACCACCCCGTGGATGATCACGGCTGAACCACCCGGGAGCGCCCGATCACCGGACGGGTGCTCCCGGTCCCAGCTCCACCCCCGCCCCGCCCGCGCCCTCCAGCTCCAGCACCCACACCTCGTTGACGCCCTCACGGAGCACGGGACCCGGCACGTACAAGGTCTCCTGCGGGCCCGCCGACCAGTACCGGCCCAGGCAGAAACCGTTCACCCAGACGAAGCCCCGCGTCCAGCCGGGCAGCCGCAGCCCCGCGTGGCCGAGGCCCTCCGTCCCCGCGACGCTGACCGTCCCCCGGAACAGCCCCGTCACCCCGGCCGCCCCCACCGGCGAGGGCACCGGCCCGAACGGAACCGCCGCCACCGCGCCCGCCTCCTCGAAGGCGTCCAGCCGCAGCCCCCGGGCCCGTACCCCGTGCAGATACTGCCGCTCGTGCAGCACCCCGCCCGTGATCCCCTTCGGCTCACCCAGCCGCGGCCCGTAGTTGACCCGGCCCAGCGACTCCACCCACAGCTCCACCTCCGCCGGACCCGCCACCGGCTCCGGCAGCGTGGCGTCCTCCTCGGTCAGCACCCCCGCCCGCACCCCGTCCACGTACACCACCGCCCGGTCCCGCAACCCCGCCGCACGCAGCGGATACGGGATGCGCGGCCCCGGCACCGCCACCCGGTAGCGCACCAGCCCCCGGTCCACGCCCAGCTCCTCGAAGGTCGGCGCCACCCCCTGCTCCGGCCCCTCCGGATCACCCAGCGCCTCCAGTACGCCGTCGAGCCCGGCCCACCCGTCCAGCTCCACCCGCACCGGCCCGGCCAGGCCCCTCGGCTCCGGCGGCAGCGCGGGCAGCGGGCCCTCCGCGTACTCCGCCAGCACCTTCCGGAACAGGTGGAACTTCTCCGTGGCCCGCCCGTACTCGTCGACCGGCGCGTCATAGTCGTACGACGTCACCGTCGGCCGGAGCTCCCCGTCCTGCACCGGGCCGGAACGGTTCGCCCCCGCCCACCCGGCGAAGTTCGTCCCGCCGTGCGCCATGTAGATGTTCACCGACGCCCCGCACTCCAGGATCTCCCGCAGCGCCCCGGCCGCCTGCTCCGCGTCGCGTACGACCGGCTCGGACCCCCAGTGGTCGAACCAGCCGCACCAGAACTCCATGCACATCAGCGGCCCCTCCGGCTGATGGCGGCGCAGCACCTCGAACCCCTCCCGGGCACCGGACCCGAAGTTCGCCGTCGCAGGCAGACCGGGCACGGACCCGCCCGTCAGCATGTGGTCCTCCGGCCCGTCCGACGTGAACAGCGGAACGCCCACCCCGCACTCCCGCAACAGCCCCGCCAGCCACTCCAGATACACCGCGTCCGAGCCGTAACTCCCGTACTCGTTCTCCGCCTGGACCAGGACCACCGGACCGCCCCGGCCGATCTCCCGCTCCACCACCTGCGGCAGCAGCACCCGGAACCACCGCTCCACCGCCGCCCGGTACCCCGTGTCCCGCGTCCGCACCCGCCGCCCGAACCGGCCCGTCACCCAGACCGGCAGCCCCCCGTTCTCCCACTCGGCACAGATGTACGGACCCGGGCGCACGATCGCCCACAGCCCGGCCCGCTCCACCGCGTCCAGGAACCGGCCGAGCGCCCCCACCTCCCGGTAGGTCCCCTCCCGCGGCTCGTGCAGATTCCACGGCACGTACGTCTCGACGCAGTTCAGCCCCATCGCCGCCAGCATCGACAGCCGGTGCTCCCACTGCTCCTCGTGCACCCGGAAGTAGTGCAGGGCACCCGACAGCAGCCGTACGGGCCTCCCGTCGAGCCGGAAGTGGTCGGTCCCCACGGTGAAGTCGGACATCGTGTACGTACGCTCCTGAGCTCGGCCCCGCCCGGCGGCCCCCGGGCGGATTGGTCCGACCACTTTCACCCCTGGCGCACGCCCGGTCCATGGACAAAGATCGCTGCTGATTGGACGCAACGGACGCGGGACCTGGGGAGGAGCGGCGCCATGCCGACGTACCACACCTGGATGCGCTTCTTCACCCCCAGCCCGCTCCACCACCGCCTGGGCCTCGTCTGCCTCGGCGTCGGCCTCCAGCACGGCGCGCTGCCCACCGTCGGCCCCCGCACCCTGGACCACCACGTGGCCGTGATCGTCCACTCCGGCACCGGCTGGTTCAGCGGCCCCGACGGGCGCCGCACCCCCGTCACCGCACCCGCCCTCATCTGGCTGACCCCCGGCACCCCGCACCACTACGGCGCCGACCCCGGCACCGGCTGGGACGAGAGCTTCGTCGACTTCACCGGCCCCGCCACCGCCACGTACACCGAGCTCGGCTGCATCGAGCCCGACCGCCCCCTGGTCCCGCTCTCCGACACCGCCGCCCCCCGCGCCGCCGTCGGCCGCATCGTGCGCGCCGCCCGCCGGGGCAACCCCCTCCTGGAGGTGGAGACCGGGGCCGCCGTCCACGAGCTCCTGGTCTCGCTGCGCCGCGCCCGCGCCGACCTCGGGCCCGACGGGGACCCGGTCCTCCAGGCGCTGGCCCGCGACGCCTACCAGCCGCTCTCCGTCGCCGAGCACGCCGCGAAGCACGGCATGACCCCCGCCGAACTGCGCACCGCCGTACGGCGCGGCGCCGGGTGCAGCCCCAAGGACTACCTGCTCACCATCCGCCTCGGCCGGGCCAAGGAACTCCTCGCCGCCACCGACCTCCCGGTGGCCGCCGTCGCCCGCCGCGTCGGCTACGACGACCCCGCCTACTTCTCCCGCCTCTTCGCCCGCCGCGTGGGCACCGCCCCCGTACGCTTCCGGGAACAGCAGGGGCGTACGGTGCCCGGCGGCTGGAGCGACCGGGTGCCGGACCCGGACGACCCGCCGATGATCGGGCCCTGAGGGCGGACTACCCGCCGATGACCGGGCGGTGGCGGCGGACGACCCGCCGATGACCGGGCCGTGGCGGCGGACGTCTAAGCTCGCTGACCATGAGTACGAGCGAGAACGACGCGGCCCGGCACATCGACGCGTCCGTCCGGGCGGAACTGGACCGGCTGCGCGAGTCCATCGACAACATCGACGCCGCGGTCGTCCATATGCTCGCCGAGCGGTTCAAAGCCACGCAGCAGGTCGGCCGGCTCAAGGCCGACCACCAGCTGCCGCCCGCCGACCCGGCCCGCGAGAACCGTCAGATCGCCCGGCTGCGGCAGCTGGCGCAGAGCGCCAACCTGGACCCGGCGTTCGCGGAGAAGCTGCTGAACTTCATTATCGCGGAGGTCATCCGCCACCACGAGCGGATCGCGGAGGAAGCGGGGAACGGGGCAGGCTCCGGGACCGGTTCAGGCTCCGGCTCGGGCTCCGGGAACGGGGCTTTGACAGGGGCCTGAGGCAGGCGCCCCCGCCCGTGTCACCAGGACGGCGGGGTGGACGGGGGACGCGGACCGGACTGCGGCGGGTACCCCGGCCCGGGGTCGGCGGGCCGGTCGTAGGACTGCGGGTACGCCGACCCGTATCCCTCCGGGCGGCCGTAGGCCGGGGCGGCCTCCGGGCGGTCGTAGGCCGGTACGTCGGGAGGCGTCGGGGCGACCGGGGCCGCCGGAGCGGTCCGGCTCCCGCCCGAGGGCTGCTGTCCGGCGCCCCCGGAGGCCGGGGCGGACCATTCGCCCTCGCCGAGCACGAGGAGCGGGTCGAACATCACGACCACGCCCGCCAGCAGCAGGAACGTCAGAGGGCCGATCATCATCGGCAGCACGATCGAGACCGCCGGGTCACCGGTCAGCGCCTGGGAGTTGTGGATCTCGTGCAGCCGCACGGAGAGGCCGCTCATCCCCGTGTAGTGCATGCCGGTGACGGCGACCCCCATCACCAGGCTGGCGCCCAGGCTCGGCAGGAAGCCCTTGACCGACACGGCGGCCCACAGGGCGGCGGTCGCGGCGGCGACGGCGATCACCACGGAGAGGGTGACGGCCACCGGGTCGTACTCCAGCCGGCCGTTCATCCGCATGCTCGCCATGCCGATGTAGTGCATCGCCGCGACACCGAGGCCGGTGACCAGGCCCGCCGACAGCAGCGCCGTACGGGTCGCCCCCCGGTACCCCACGATGAAGACCCCCACGCCGACCACCACGATCGCGACCACGAGGCTCAGGACCGTCTGCTGGAGGTCGTAGGTGACCGGCGTCTCCGCCACCCGGAAGCCCATCATGGCGATGAAGTGCATCGTCCAGATGCCCGAGCCGATGGCGGCCGCGCCGAGCGCGAGCCAGCCGGGCTTCCAGGAGCTGTCGTTGCGCAGCGAACGGATGGTGCAGCGCAGCCCCAGCGCGCTGCCCAGGCAGGCCATCACGTACGCCACCACGGGGGTCACCGCACCGTAGTTGAAACCGTCGATGGTGCCTTGCATGAGCCGGCCGCTCCTGGCGTGTGGAAGGTGTGAAGGAGGAGTGTGCGATGTGACTTTAAGGTCGTCCTACCTCGTGTCCAAATTTCGCTGGCGAGAACCATCCAAAAATGGATGAAAGTGCCCCAAGTGATGGTTCGTTAGGTGCATTTCGGGCTGACAGGCATCAAGATCGAGACGTCCGGGCCTGGGTTCGGCCGCCCCGGACCCCCGGGCCCGGCACCTCTCAGCCCTGTGAGAACGCCCCTGCACAGCCCCGGAGCCGTACGGCAGCATGGCCCCATGTCCGTACTGACGCGCGACGAAGCGCAGACCCGAGCCCAGTTCCTCGACGTGGAGCGGTACACGATCGCCCTCGACCTCACCACCGGCGAGGAGACCTTCGACTCCCGGACCACCGTCCGGTTCACCGCCCGCACCGCCGGTGACACCTTCGTCGAGGTCAAGCCCGCCACCCTGCGCTCGGTCACCCTGGACGGACAGCCCCTGGACCCCGCCCTCCTGGACGGGAACCGCTACCCCCTCACCGGCCTCACCCCCGGCACCCACGAACTCCACGTGGACGCCGCCATGAGCTACTCGCGCACCGGCGAGGGCATGCACCGCTTCACCGACCCCGCCGACGGCGAGACCTACGTCTACACCCAGATGTTCCTGGACGACGTCCAGCGCGTCTTCGCCGCCTTCGACCAGCCCGACCTCAAGTCCGTCTTCGCCATCGACGTCACCGCCCCCGAAGGCTGGACCGTCCTCGGCAACGGCATCGCCTCACGCACCGGGGACGGGCGCTGGACCATCGCCCCCACCCCCCTCATCTCCACCTACCTCACCGCCGTCGCCGCCGGCCCCTGGCACTCGGTCACCACCCGGCACGCCGGACTCCCCTTCGGCCTCCACTGCCGGCGCTCCCTCGCCCCCCACCTCGACGCCGACGCCGACGAGATCCTCTCCGTCACCCGCGCCTGCTACGACCGCTTCCACGAAAAGTTCGACGAGCCCTACCCGTTCGACTCCTACGACCAGGCGTTCGTCCCCGAGTTCAACGCGGGCGCCATGGAGAACCCCGGACTCGTCACCTTCCGCGACGAATACGTCTTCCGCTCCGCCGTCACCGACACCGAACGCCAGAGCCGCGCCGTCACCATCGCCCACGAGATGGCCCACATGTGGTTCGGCGACCTCGTCACCCTCAGCTGGTGGGACGACATCTGGCTCAACGAGTCCTTCGCCGAGTACATGGGCTACCAGACCCTCGCCGAAGCCACCGTTCCCCGAGCTCTCAACTCCGTCCGGGCAGGGGAGACCCCCTTCCCCGACACCTGGGTCGACTTCGGCGTCGCCCGCAAGGGCTGGGGCTACGACGCCGACCAGCGCCCCTCCACCCACCCGGTCGCCCCCGACCCCGACGCCGTACCCGACACCGCCTCCGCCCTCCTCAACTTCGACGGCATCAGCTACGCCAAGGGCGCCTCCGCGCTCCGCCAGCTCGTCGCCTGGCTCGGCGAGAAGGACTTCCTCGCCGGGATCAACACCCACTTCGCCCGCCACAGGTTCGGCAACGCGACCCTCGCCGACTTCCTCGACAACCTCGCCTCCGCCACCGACCGCGACGTCCACGCCTGGGCCGCACAGTGGCTCCGCACCACCGGCGTCGACACCCTCACCGCCCACGTCCACGAACCCACCGCGCCCACCGGAGCCGCGCAGTCCTGGGCCCTGGCCGTCGACCGCGACGGCACCCGCCCCCACCGCGTCACCGTCTCCGCCTTCGACCACGCCCTCAACACCCAGGCGGGCCCCGGCCACCTCGCCCCCCGCGACCGCTTCGAGACCGACATCCCCGGCGACGGCACCCCCCTCGTCCGCCCCGGCCGCCGCCCCGCCCTCGTCGTCCTCAACGACGGCGACCTCACCTACGCCAAGATCCGGCTCGACCCCGCCTCCTGGGAGACCGCCCTCGGCCACCTCTCCGCGATCCCCGACGCCCTGACCCGGGCCGTCGTCTGGAACGCCGCCCGGGACATGGTCCGCGACGGCGAGCTGGACCCCGCGCGCCACCTCACCGCCGCCCGCACCCACCTCCCGTACGAGAGCGACCTCGCCCTCGTCCAGGGCGTCCTGGCCTTCGCCGGCGGCCAGATCGCCGACCGGTACACCACCCCCGCCGCCCGCCCCGCCGCCCTCGCCACCCTCACCAGCCTCTGCCGCGACCTGATCCGCCGTACGGAGGACGGCTCCCAGCCGGGCCTGCGCCTCATCGCCGTACGCCACTTCATCGACGCCGCCACCCAGCCCGACACCCTCCAGAGCTGGCTCACCGAAGGCACCGTCCACGGCGGCCCCGAACTCGACCCCGAGCTGCGCTGGCGCATCCTCACCCGCCTCGCCGTCCTCGGCGCCATCGACGGGGCCGCCATCGACGCCGAACTCGCCGCCGACCCCAGCGCCACCGGCCGCGAGGGCGCCGCCCGCTGCCGGGCCGCGCTGCCCACCGCCGAAGCCAAGGCCACCGCCTGGCAGGCGATGTTCAGCGACGACACCCTGTCCAACTACCTGTTCAGCGCCACCGCCCAGGGCTTCTGGCAGCCCGGCCAGGAGGAGCTGCTCGCCCCGTACGTGGACCGCTTCTACCCGGACGCCACCGCACTCGCCGCCCGCCGGGGCCCGGCCATCGCCGAGGCGGCGGGACGGTACGCCTTCCCCGCGTACGCCATCGACACCGAGAGCCTCGCCACCGGCACCCGGGCCCTCAAGGACCCGGCCCTCACCCCGGCCCTGCGCCGCAAACTGGTCGACCAGCTCGACGACCTGCGCCGGGCCCTGGCCGTACGGACGGCGAACGAGTAGACCGCCGGGCCGACAGGGGAGGGGCCGCCCGGCACACGGCCCCTCCCCTTCCCCGGTCCTCCCGCTTCCCGGCCTTCCGCTCCCCGGCCCCTCTACCTCCCGGGCCCCCTACTTCCCCGGGCTCTCGCTCCCCGGGGCCGTCGCCCGCAGGTCCGCCAGCAGCTCGGCCTGGCCCGTCAGCACCTCGGTCAGGATGGTCCGCGCCACCCTCAGCAGCTCCGCCACCTCCGGGTTGGCCAGCGTGTAGTACACGGCGGACCCCTCCCGCCGCGCCGTGACCAGACCCGCGCGGCGCAACACCGCCAACTGCTGCGAGAGATGGGCGGCCTCGACCCCCACCTCGGCCAGCATCTCCGAGACCGCGTGCTCACGCTCACTGAGCAGTTCGAGCACCCTGATCCTGACCGGATGCCCCAGCGTCTTGAAGAACTCGGCCTTCAGCCGGTACAGCGGTGTACTCACCGACGGGTCCCCGTTCCGTACACCGGAAGGCCGCGGTGGCGCGCTGTGCGAACTCTCTTCTCCATGGGTTCATCCTCGCGTCTTCACGGCGCGAGGATGAACCGGGGCCCGCCGGTTCATGCCTTCTTGAGGAACTCGGTCCTCAGCACGAGCCCCTTCACCTTCTTCGTGTTGCACTCGACCTCACCCGCCCGCCCGGTGAGCCGGATGTTCTTCACGAGCGTGCCGCGCTTGAGCGTCTCCGACGTGCCCTTCACCTTCAGGTCCTTGACCGTGGTCACGGAGTCACCGTCCGCCAGTACGTTCCCGTTGCTGTCCTTCACGACGATGTCGCTCATGGTGCGTTCCTGCCTTTCCCACACCCGCGCAGCTTTTGCAGCGGGAATCCTGATCTCACGGGCGGCCGGCCGCCCACGACCGGTCATGGGGCCCCGCGGTCCGCCGGAGCGGCAGCGTGATCCAGATGCTCTTCCCGCCCTCGTCCGCGTCGCCCCGCACCACCGCGCTGCCGCCCAGCTCCAGGGTCAGTTCCACCACCGTGGCCAGACCCCGCCCCGACCCGGCCACCGCCGAGGTGTAGAGCGCCGGACGGTAGGGGTGGCGGTCGTGGACACCGAACGCGAACGTGTCCGGGCCGCCCGCGAAGAGGACCGTCACCTGCGGGGAGAGCACGGCGGCGTGCCGCACGCTGTTGGCCACCAGCTCGCTCAGGATCAGCAGCGCGGGCCCCGCGCACGGCTCCTGCGGGCCCACGCCCCACTCCGCCAGCACCTGTTCCGTCGTCTCCCGCGCCACCCGCACCGCCGGGCCCGTCGCGGGCAGCGTCAGCACATGGCGGTACGGCAACGCATCATGGGGCTTGATCACGCGCCGGCCTCCTCGGCCCCGGCACCACGCCCGGCGACCCCCGGCACCGGAACGGACGCCTCGGCCCCGGCCTCCGCCGCCCCCGGCACCAGCACCCCCGCCTCCCGCAACCGCTCCCGCGCCCCCGCGATCGCCTCCGGCGTGGTCGCGTACTCCCGGCCCTCCCGCCCCAACAGCTCCAGCACCCCCACCGACTCCAGCGCGCGCCGCTGACCGGGGCGGATGCCCGAGGCCAGCACCGTGATGCCCCGCCGGTTCAGCCGGTGCACCGCGTCCTTCAGCACCAGCGCCCCCGAGGCGTCCACCGTCGTCACCCGCGACATCCGCAGGATTACCACCCGCACGTCCGCGACCTCCGAGAGCGTCAGCAGGAAACGGTGCGCCCCCGCGAAGAACAGCGGGCCCTCGATCCGGTACGCCACGATGTGCTCGGCCAGCAGCGCGTGCTCCTCCTCGCTGTGCGCACCCGGCGGCCCCGCCTCCGTACCCTCACCCTCCCGCAGATCCACCCGGTCGATCCGCGCCTCGCCCGCCACCGCCCGCAACGCCAGCGCCCCCGCCACCACCAGCCCGATCACCACCGCCAGCACCAGATCCAGCACCAGGGTCGCCACGGCCGTCAGCACCAGCACCACCGCGTCCGAACGCGTCGCCCGGGCCATCGCCCGCAACGCCCCCACCTCCACCATCCGCACCGCCGTCGCCAGCAGCACCCCGGCCAGCGCGGCGAGCGGGATACGGGAGACCAGCGGGGCCGCCGCGAACACGATCACCGCCAGCACCGCCGCATGCGTCAACGCCGCCAGCCGGGACGAGGCGCCCGTACGGACATTGACCGCCGTACGGGCGATGGCCGCCGTGGCGGGCACGCCGCCGAACAGCGGCGCCGCCAGATTCGCCACCCCCTGACCGAACAACTCCCGGTCCGGGTCGTGCTTCTGGCCCACGGTCATCCCGTCCGCCACCGTCGCCGACAGCAACGACTCCAGCGCCGCCAGGGCCGCCACCGCGACCGCCGGGGCCACCAGCGAACCCAGCGCCGACACCTCCACGAACCCCAGCGAAGGCGCGGGCAGCCCGGCGGGCAGCGCCCCGATCGGCTCGGCATCCAGACCGAACACCCCCACCGCCACCGTCGCCAGCACCACCCCGACCACGGAGAACGGCACGGCCGGGAAGCGCCGCGCCCCCAGCAGCATCAGCCCGGCCACCCCGGCGGCGATCGACACGGCCGTCAGATCCGGGTGCGCGGCGAACCCCCGTACCGCCCGCCACGCCACCACCAGCACCTTGTCGCCCTCGGGCACGGCCACGCCCAGCGTGCTCGGAACCTGCTGAAGGGCGATGACCCCCGCGATACCGAACGTGAACCCCTCCACCACCGGAGCGGGCACATAGCGCATGGCCCGCCCCGCCCGCAGCAGCGCCAGCCCGATCAGCAGGACCCCCGCCATCAGCCCCACGGTCAGCACCCCGCCCGGACCGTGCGCGGCGACGATCGGCACGAGGACCACCGTCATCGCCCCGGTCGGCCCCGACACCTGGAGGTTCGACCCGCCGAACACCGCGGCCAGCGCCCCCGCCACCACCGCCGTCGCGAGCCCCGCCTCCGCGCCCAGCCCCGAGGAGACCCCGAAGCCCAGCGCGAGCGGCAGCGCCACGACCGCCACGGTGAGCCCGGCGAGCAGATCCCGCCGGGGGTTACGGGTCATGGCCACGAAGTCCGCACGTACGGGCAGCAGCGCCCGCACCCGGCCGGCCTTCGCCTGGTACAGGGGGACCGCCATCGCTCCGGGCCTCTCCTCAGCAGTGCGCCACCACCGCCGACGGGGGAGCCGGGCGGGGGCCGTGCCGCGGGGGTGACGGCGGAACGGCCCCCACAGCATGTAGCGAATTGCAGAATTATGCAATTCATTGATCAGTTAACTCCACCGGGATCAGTCAACTCCACCGGGATCGGTCGACCCCGCCGGAGGCGGCCCCCCGCACCCCGCGAGAACAGGCCCCGCACACCCGTCCCGTGATCGCACGCCTATACCACCCGAACCCCCGGCAAACACCCCACACCGGCCACCAGTACCCCTTTCGAGTTCAGATCGTTGACCTCTTCGGCCGCGCCGCCCGAAACCCGGGACAAGCTGGCATGTCCACCCCCGCCCTCCCGAAGGACCACCCCACCCATGCCCACCCCACCCCTCGCCGGAGGCACCGCAGGGCCCGCCGCACTGCGCCCCCTCATCGACACCGTGCTCACCGCACTCCACGACGGCGCGGCCCTCCGGGACGGCCCCCTCCCCGCCGGCGGACCCGACACCGTCACCCCCCGCACCCGCACCGCCACCCACCCCCTCATCCCCGGCCACGGCACCGGCCCCCACCACGCCCTCCGCGCCCTCGTCACCGCCCTCACCGAAGGCGCCGCCGACCCCGCCCACCCCCACTGCGCCGCCCACCTCCACACCCCGCCCCTCGCCCTCGCGGCCGCCGCCGACCTCGCCGCCAGCGCCCTCAACCCCTCCATGGACTCCTGGGACCAGGCCCCCGCCGCCACCGCCCTCGAAGCCGACCTCACCACCGCACTCGCCACCGAGATCTACCCCCACGCCCCCTCACCCGACGCCGTCATCACCACCGGCGGCACCGAAGCCAACCAACTCGCCCTCCTCCTCGCCCGCGAACGCCACGGCCCCGTCCAAACCGTCTGCGCCACCACCACCCACCACAGCATCGCCCGCGCCGCCTGGCTCCTCGGCCTCCCCGAACCCGTCGCCGTACCCGCCCCGGGCGGCACCATGGACCTCGCTGCCCTCGACGAAGCCCTCACCACCCTCCACCGCCCCCACCTCGTCATCGCCACCGCGGGCACCACCGACACCGGCGCCATCGACCCCCTCGACGCCATCGCCGACCTCTGCACCACCCACGGCGCCGAACTCCACATCGACGCCGCCTACGGCGGACCCCTCCTCTTCAGCCCCACCCACCGCACCCTCCTCCACGGCCTCCACCGCGCCCACAGCGTCACCCTCGACCTCCACAAACTCGGCTGGCAACCCGCATCCGCCGGCCTCTTCGCCGTCCCCGAACGCCACCACCTCACCCCCCTCCACCACCACGCCCCCTACCTCAACGCCGACGACGACACCGAAGCCGGCCTCCCCGACCTCCTCGGCCGCTCCCTGCGCACCACCCGCCGCCCCGACGCACTCAAGATCGCCGTCACCCTCCAGGCCCTCGGCCGCACCGGACTCGCCGACCTCATCGACCGCACCCTCGCCACCGCCCACCACCTCGCCGACCTCATCACCAAAACCCCCACCCTCGACCTCCACGACCGCCCCACCATCAGCACCGTCCTCTTCCGGCCCACCGGCGCCGACGACCACACCGTCGCCACCCTCCGCCGCACCCTCCTCAACCGGGGTCACGCCGTCCTCGGCCGCGCCCACGCCGAAGGCCGCCTCTGGCTCAAGGCCACCCTCCTCAACCCCCACACCACCCCCGAAGACCTCCAGGCCCTCATCGACCTCGTCACCACCACCACCGAAGACCTGGCCCGCACCACCACCCCCACCACCCCCCGCACGGAAGGCGACACCCCGCGATGACCGACCGGCCCGCCCCCGACCGGCCCACCCCCACCCCGGCCACCGGCCACCCCACCACCGGCCGCCCCGCCACCGAACCCGGCCACCCCGCCCCCGACCGGCCCCACGACCTCGTCGGCATCGGCATCGGCCCCTTCAACCTCTCCCTCGCCGCCCTCGCCCACAACATCCCCGCCGCCCCCGACGACCCCCGCCCCCTCGCCGCCACCTTCTACGAACAACGCCCCGCCTTCCACTGGCACCCCGGCCTCCTCCTCGACGGCGCCAGCCTCCAAGTCCCCTTCCTCGCCGACCTCGTCACCCTCGCCGACCCCGCCAGCCCCTGGAGCTTCCTCAACTACCTCCGCACCCGCGACCGCCTCTTCCCCTTCTACTTCGCCGAGCGCTTCCACATCCAACGCGCCGAATACGACGCCTACTGCCGCTGGGTCAGCGAACAACTCCCCGGACTCCACTTCGGACACCAGGTCGACGCCGTCCGCTGGAACACCGAACGCGCCCTCTTCGAAGTCGACTTCACCCAACTCGACCCCGACGGCGAAGCCGAAGCCCTCGGCCGCGCCTACACCCGCCACATCGCCCTCGGCATCGGCACCGAACCCTTCGTCCCCGAACCCCTGCGCCCCCTCGCCGAAGCCGAATCCGTCCCCGTACTCCACTCCGCCGACTACCTCCGCCACCGCGAACGCCTCCTCGCCGCCGACCACATCACCGTCATCGGATCGGGCCAGTCCGGCGCCGAGATCTTCCTCGACCTCCTCCGCGCCCGCCCCGAAGGCGCCGAGAAGATCCACTGGCTCGCCCGCACCCAGGCGTTCGCCCCCATGGAATATTCCAAACTCGGCCTCGAACACTTCACCCCCGACTACAGCCGCTACTTCCACGCCCTCCCCGAAACCGCCCGCGACGAACTCGTCCCCCGCCAATGGCAACTCCACAAAGGCATCGACGCCGACACCATCGCCGCCATCCACGACGAGCTCTACCGCCGCACCCTCCACGGCGGCTGGCCCGACACCACCCTCACCCCCGGCGTCCACGTCCGCACCGCTGGCCGCCTCGCCAACACCCGCGTCGAACTCCACCTCGAACACACCCAGCAAGGCACCCGCTCCCGCCTCACCACCGACGCCGTCATCCTCGCCACCGGCTACCGCGAACGCCCCCTCGACGCAGTCCTCGGCGGCCTCGACCCCTACCTCAGCCGCGACGCCTCCCACCGCCCCCGCATCGACGACCAGTACCGCCTGATCCTCGACCGCGCGGTCACCGGACACGTCTACGTACAGAACGCCGAACGCCACACCCACGGAGTCGGCGCCCCCGACCTCGGCCTCGCCGCCTGGCGCAGCGCCACCATCCTCAACAACCTCACTGGCACCACCCCCTACCCCCTCCCCGAACGCACCGCCTTCACCACCTTCGGCCTCACCCCCCACCCCCCGAGAGTCCCCGCCCAGGCCCCCGCCCTCATCCCCCTCAGCCAGTCCGTCTGACCCGAACACCCCCCCACCACAGCGCCCCCCACGACACACCCAACGGCCCGGGACTCCCACCGACAGAGACCCGGGCCACCCGCACCACCCCACACCACCCCCACGCCATGCCACAGTGAACGCATGACCGAAACCCCCACGCCCACCACCGCCACCCACCACCCCTACGGCACCCCCGACACCCCCCACGTCACCGTCCGCGGCGAAGCCCACCTCGAAGTCGACCCCGAAATCGCCCACATCACCATCACCCTCACCGCACGAGGCACCGACCGCCGCACCACCCTCGACGGCCTCACCCACCGCAACACCACCACCCTCGACCTCATCAAGAGCTACGGCGACGCCATCGAGAAACTCGAAACCGGCACCCTCACCATCAACCCCGAACTCACCCGCCACGGCCGCGCCGAACGCATCCGCGCCTACCACGGACGCATCCAACTCACCGCCACCATCAACGACTTCACCACCCTCGGCGACCTCGTCACCCGCCTCGCCGACCACGACCTCACCCGCGTCGACGGCCCCTGGTGGGCCCTCCGCCCCACCTCACCCCACCACGCCGCCGCCCGCCGCCAAGCCGTCCGCGAAGCCCTCCAACGCGCCCGCGAATACGCCGAAGCCCTCGACACCCGACTCGGCGCCCTCCTCGAACTCAACGACACCGGCACCCACCACACCCCCCTCGGCCGCGCCGCCTTCGCCGAATCCATGCCCTACGCCGCAGCAGCCAGAGGAGCCGACACCGCCGACGTCGCCCCGATCAACCTCGAACCCGTACGCCAGACCATCGACGCCCAGGTCGAAGCGTCCTTCACCCTCATCCCACCGGCCCTCGGATAAACGCTCATCGGAGCGGACCGCCGCACAATTCAACACTTGTCAATAACCCTTCACCCAAAGGTTGTTGAGGTGTCATGAGGAGCCAAATACCTACCCGTAGGTAAGGTCTAGGCTCGAACCATGCGCCGAGCGAAAATCGTTTGCACCCTGGGACCGGCAACCGACACATACGACCAGATCAAAGCCTTGGTCGAAGCGGGAATGGACATCGCCCGCTTCAACCTCAGCCACGGCTCCTACGCCGAACACGAAGAGCGATACCACCACGTACGCAAAGCGTCCGAAGAGACCGGCCGCAGCGTCGGCATCCTCGCCGACCTTCAAGGCCCGAAGATCCGCCTCGGACGCTTCCGCGAAGGCCCCGTACTCCTTGAACGCGGCGACACCTTCACCATCACCGTCGAGCCCCTCGAGAACGAAGGCAACGGCGACATCTGCTCCACCACCTACGACGGACTCGCCGCCGACGTCACCACCGGCGAACGCATCCTCGTCGACGACGGCCGCGTCACCCTCGAAGTCACCGACGTCGACGGCCCCCGCGTCCACACCACCGTCATCGAAGGAGGCATGGTCTCCGACAACAAAGGACTCAACCTCCCCGGCGTCGCCGTCTCCGTCCCCGCCCTCTCCGAAAAGGACATCGACGACCTCCGCTGGGCCCTGCGCACCGGCGCCGACCTCATCGCCCTCTCCTTCGTCCGCACCGGACACGACATCCACGACGTCCACCGCATCATGGACGAAGAAGGCCGCCGCCTCCCCGTCATCGCCAAAGTCGAAAAACCCCAAGCCGTCGAGAACATCGACGACATCGTCGCCGCCTTCGACGGCATCATGGTCGCCCGCGGCGACCTCGGCGTCGAAATGCCCCTCGAACAAGTCCCCATCGTCCAGAAGCGCGCCATCAAACTCGCCAAGCGCAACGCCAAACCGGTCATCGTCGCCACCCAGATGCTCGACTCGATGATCGACAACTCCCGCCCCACCCGCGCCGAAGCCTCCGACGTCGCCAACGCGATCATCGACGGCACCGACGCGGTGATGCTCTCCGGCGAGACCAGCGTCGGCAAATACCCCGTCGAAACCGTCCGCACCATGTCCCGCATCGTCGAAGCGGCCGAAGAGGACATCCTCGCCAAGGGCCTCCCGCCCCTCACCGAACGCAACAAGCCCCGCACCCAGGGCGGAGCGGTCGCGAGGGCCGCCGCCGAGATGGGCGACTTCCTCGGCGCCAAGTTCCTCGTCGCCTTCACCCAGAGCGGCGACACGGTGAAGCGCCTCTCCCGCTACCGCTCACCCATCCCGCTCCTCGCCTTCACCCCCGACGAAGCGACCCGCGCCCAGCTCAACCTCACCTGGGGCGTCGAGACCTTCCTCGGCCCGAAGGTCGACTCCACGGACGCGATGGTGGCCCAGGTCGACGAGGAACTCCTCCGCATCGGCCGCTGCGCGAAGGGCGACATCGTGGTCATCACCGCCGGCTCCCCGCCCGGCGTGGCAGGCTCCACCAACCTGGTCCGCGTCCACCACATCGGCGAGGACGACAGCCCGAAGTAGGGCGGCTCAGTATTTCGGCCCGACGTGCGCATCCATGAGGGCGACGGATGCCCGTCGGGCTACGGAGATGTTGAGCGGCTTGCTGCCGCGTGCGAGAGTCGTCCATTCGACACCTACGGCGGTGAGGGCGTCGCTGAAGAGCTTGCGGATGTCGTCGGACTTGTTGGTGAAGAAGTACCGGGGGTATTCGTAGCGCTTGCGTTCGCCACGGACCATGCGCGTGGCCCAGTTGATGATGCGACAGCCGTCGGAGTGGATAAGACCGCGGATGAATTCCCAGGGGTGGGCGTCGACGATCTCCTGCTGCCAGGGTTCGAGAGCGATCCGGCGGTCGTGCTTCTTGCCGGGGCCGTGCTGAGGGAAAAGGCATGGCCAGTGCTTGCTGAAACTGGTGACGTACTGGCAGCCGACACTGGCCACCCGGCACACCTTGTTGTGCGGCCGCGCGATGCTCACAGCCTCGGCGCAGGCGTCGATGAGCCCCGGCCATGCGTCGGCGCACGCGATGCGTAACGAGTACACACCTCGTTTCGCCGCACTGATGCAGCCGTCTCCGAGGTAGAGCCCCAGCAGGTACGCGTACGAGGAGGGGTTCTCGATCGCCGTGGGGACGTCGGCGCACCTCGGGCAGGGAGCGCCCCGGTTGCGGTCGAGCGGTTCCAGGCGTGTCTGCCAGGAACGGATCGCGGCGCGCGATATGCCGGTCTGCTTGCTGACGGAGTTGAGGCTGCGCCCTTGTGAGACGAGCGCCAGGGCCCGCTCGCGCGTTTTCACGTCGTACATACGGACGAGTCTTGTCGCGTGGGCAGCGGGCCGGAGTGAAATGGGCCGCCATACTCAGATCAAGTGAACTTCGGCTATTCGCCCCGCGCCTTGGAATCCAAGGAAAAGTGCCCCAGGTGGGATTCGAACCCACACTGTCCGCTGTTTGAGAGCGGCCTCTCTAACCAGTTGGAGTACTGGGGCCTTAGAAAGGAAGGGCTATTGCTGCCCTGCGCGTCACTACCTTACAGGAGCTAGGTAGGCTCTTGGGAGCTGCATCCCTGTCCTTACCGAGGAGCCCCGTGACCACCCCCGAGTCGCCCCAGCCCGTAGACGCCGTCGACGACGACAAGTCGCACGTCCCGCCGCTGACGACCCGCGTCGTCATCGCCGAGGACGAGGCCCTCATCCGCCTCGACCTCAAGGAGATGCTGGAGGAGGAGGGCTACTCCGTCGTCGGGGAGGCGGGCGACGGGCAGCAGGCCGTCGAGCTGGCCCGGGAGCACAAGCCGGACCTCGTCATCCTGGACGTGAAGATGCCGGTCCTCGACGGGATCTCCGCCGCCGAGAAGATCGCCGAGGAGTCCATCGCGCCCGTCCTCATGCTCACCGCCTTCTCGCAGCGCGACCTCGTCGAGCGGGCCCGGGACGCCGGGGCGATGGCGTACCTGGTGAAGCCGTTCAGCAAGAGCGACGTGGTGCCGGCCATCGAGATGGCCGTCTCCCGGTTCGCGGAGCTGAAGGCGCTGGAGAGCGAGATCGCGGACCTGTCGCAGCGGCTGGAGACCCGGAAGCTGGTGGACCGGGCGAAGAGCATTCTTCAGACGGATTACGGGCTCTCCGAGCCGGCCGCGTTCCGGTGGATTCAGAAGACGTCGATGGACCGCCGGATGTCGATGCAGCAGCTGGCGGAGGCGCTGATCGCGGACGCCGAGGAGAAGAAGAAGGCGGCCGAGTAGCCCCGTACCGCCGACGTACGCGTAAAGGAAAGAGGCCCGCACCCGGGGTGAACCGGGTGTGGGCCTCTTCGCGTACGGGAGGGGACCTCAGTCCTCGCCGAGGTACGCCTTGCGGACCGAGTCGTCGTGCAGCAGGTTCTCTCCGGTGCCGGAGAGGACGATGCTGCCGACCTCCATCACGTGCGCGTGGTTGGCGAGCGAGAGCGCCGCCTGGGCGTTCTGCTCGACGAGCAGGATGGTGGTGCCCTGCTCGCGCAGTTCGGTGATGGTCGCCATGATCTTCTGCATCATGATCGGGGAGAGGCCCATGGAGGGCTCGTCGAGCATGAGCAGCTTCGGCTGGGACATCAGTGCCCGGCCCATGGCGAGCATCTGCTGCTCGCCGCCGGACAGGGTTCCGGCGGCCTGCTTGCGGCGCTCTCCCAGGATGGGGAAGAGGTCGTAGGCGCGCTGGATGTCCTTGGCGATCCCGTCGCTGTCCTTGCGGAGGAAGGCGCCGAGGCGCAGGTTGTCCTCGATGGACATGCGGGGGAAGATGTGGCGGCCCTCGGGGGAGTGGGCGAGTCCGAGCGAGACGACCTGGTGGGCCGGGATCTTGCGGAGGGACTTGCCGTTGAACTTGATCTGGCCGGCGAGCGGCTTGATCAGTCCGGAGAGGGTGCGCAGCGTTGTCGTCTTGCCGGCGCCGTTGGTGCCGATGAGGGTGACGACTTCGCCTTCCTCGACCTTGAACGAGATTCCCTTGACGGCCTCGATCTTGCCGTAGGCGACGCGCAGGTCCTCGACTTCGAGTAGTGCGGTCATCGGTCGTTCTCCTTGCTGGTGCTCTCGCCGGTTGCCTTGGGGGCGGCTTCGGGCGTGGCCTCCGTCTCCGGGGCGGTGGGCTCCGGGGCGGTGGGTGCCGGGTCGGTGGCCTCGGTGATTTCCGATGCCGCGGCGGCGTGGGCCTCGGCGGCTTCGACTTCGGCGACTTCGGCGGCGCCCGGGTCGCCTTCGAAGGGTTCGCCGAGGTAGGCGGCGACGACGCGTTCGTCGCCCTGGACCTCGGCGGCGGTGCCTTCGACGAGCTTCTCGCCCTGGACGAGGCAGGCGACGCGGTCGCAGAGGTTGAAGATGAACCGCATGTCGTGCTCGATGACGAGGATGGCGATGCCCTTGTCGCGGATGGCGAAGATGAGTTCTTCGGCCGCGCGGGTCTCCTGCGGGTTCATGCCCGCGGTGGGCTCGTCGAGCAGGAGGAGGCCGGGCTCGCTGGCGAGTGCGCGGGCGATCTCGAGCTTGCGCTGTTCGCCGTAGGGGAGGTTGCGGGAGAGGTGTTCGGCCTTGTGGTCGAGGCCGATGAACTCCAGCAGTTCCATGGCGCGGGCCTTGGATTCGGCTTCGGCGCGGTGGAAGCCGGGGCCGCGGAGGAGGGCGGACCAGAGCCCTTCCCGGGTGCGGGTGTGGCGTCCGACGAGGACGTTCTCCAGGACGGTCATGTTGGAGAAGAGGCGGATGTTCTGGAAGGTGCGGGCGATGCCTGCCGCGGTGACCTTGAAGGACTTGGGCGGGAGGACGGTGCCCTTGTAGCGGACTTCGCCCTCGGTGGGGACGTAGAGGCCGGTGAGGCAGTTGAAGAAGGTGGTTTTGCCGGCGCCGTTGGGGCCGATGAGTCCGACGATCTCTCCGGAGTTGACGGTGAGGTCGACGGAGCGGACGGCGGTGAGGCCGCCGAATCGCATCGTGACGCCGCGGGCGTCGAGGACGGTTTCGCCGGTGGTGACGGCTGTCGTCTCGGCGGTGGTGGTGTCGGTGGTCATCGTCAGGCCCCTGCCTTGGTGAGGGTGGCGGGCGCTTCGTCCTTCTCGTGGAACTCGAGTTGCTGGCGGCGGTTGGCGATGAGGCCCTCGGGGCGGAAGCGCATGAGGAGGACCAGGGCGAGCCCGAAGGCGAAGAGCTGGTAGTCGCTCATGAACTGGAGCTTGGCCGGGATGAGGAAGAGGAGGGCGCCGCCGACGAGGGGTCCGCTGATGGTGCCCATGCCGCCGAGGACGACCGCCGCGAGGAGGAAGGCCGAGTTGGGCGGGACGGCGTGGGCGAACTGGTACTGCTCGGGGGTCACGGTGTAGGTGACGTGTGCCTGTACGGCTCCGGCGAGGCCGGCGAGGGTGGCGCCGAGGGCGAAGGCGATGAGCTTGGTGCGGAAACCGTTGATGCCCATGGCTTCGGCGGCGGTCTCGTCCTCGCGGATGGCGACCCAGGCTCGGCCGATGCGGGATTCCGCGCTGCGGCGGAAGACCACGACCACGATGAGGGTGACCAGCAGCATGAGGAAGAAGTAGTTGGCGAAGCGGCCGATGGTGAATCCGGCGATGGTGTGGGTGGCGCCGAAGTCGAAGCCGAACAGGTTGAGGTTCGGGATCGAGGAGATGCCGTTGGAGCCGTTGGTGACGTCGGGTCCGGAGGTGCCGTCGAGGTTGAGGACGGCGATGCGGAAGATCTCTCCGAAGCCGAGGGTGACGATGGCGAGGTAGTCGCCGCGCAGTCGCAGGGTGGGGGCGCCGATGAGGACGCCGAAGATCATGGAGGCGACGGCGCCGACGAGGATCGCCTGCCAGAAGGGCAGGTGGATGCCGAAGGGCGAGGTGGGGGAGCCGGAGACGAGGGCCGCGGCGTAGGCGCCGACGCCGAGGAAGGCGACGTAGCCGAGGTCGAGGAGTCCGGCGAGGCCGACGACGATGTTGAGGCCGAGGGCGACGGTGGCGAAGATCAGGATGTTGACGCCGATGGTCGCGTACTGGTCGTCGGACTGGGTGAACGGGAAGGCCGCGGCGGCGGCGAAGGCGCCGACGAGGGTTACGTTGCGGTGGCGTGCCGTGAGGGCGGAGACGCGCTGGATGAGGCCGGCTTTCTGGATCGCCGCGAAGCCGAAGCCCGCGGTGATGAGGAAGCCGATGAAGAGTTCGTCGTACTCGGTGGTGATGCCGTAGGTGAAGACGACCAGGCCGAGGGCGAGGACGACGGCGACGATGAGGATCTCGATGTACGAGGGGAGGGTCTTGGCAGGGGCGGCGGTGCCGGTGGCGAAGGCGCCCTTGTAGGTCTCCCAGCGGTTGCCGAGGTTGTGCTTGAACTGGCCGAAGCCGGTGTCCTCGGGGTCGGCGGGGGTGGTTTCGGGCCGCTCGTAGGGGAGGGAGCGGGCGCCGATCCAGCCGATGAGGGTGCCGGCGAGGGCGACGTAGGCGCCGGGTTCGAGGTTGACGACGCCGCCGAGGGTGGTGGCGATGGCGCCCATGGAGAACCAGGCGGTGGCGAGGGCGGCGTAGGCGGCGAGCCGGATCGCGGGGTCGGCGCCCTGGGGGGTGAGCCAGGTGAGGCCCTTGATCCCGTAGGAGGAGAGGCCGAAGAGGGCGAGGAGGGCGCCGCTGACGAGGACGAGCCACTGGAGGCCGCCGGGGTAGCCGTAGACCGTGAGGTCGCCGGGGAAGGCGGAGGTCCAGGTCCAGGCGAGGAAGGCGGATATGACGGTGAGCGCGCCGCCTGCGGTGGCGGTCGCCCGTGCGATGTGCGGGGGGAGGGCGAGGATGCCGCTGGTGGCGGGTTCGGCCGGTGCGGGTGCGGTGACCTTGGTGGTGGTCTGTGTGGTGGTCATGGTGCTCACGCCCTGTCCGTGACGCGCTCGCCCATGATGCCTTGGGGCCGGAAGAGGAGCACGAGGATGAGGAGTACGAAGGCCCAGGCGTTGGCCCAGGACTGGCCGCCGAGCTGTTCGAGGCCGGGGATTTCGGAGACGTAGGCGGCGGCCATGGTTTCGGCGACGCCGAGGGTGAGGCCGCCGATCATGGCGCCGTAGATGTTGCCGATGCCGCCGAGGACGGCTGCGGTGAAGGCTTTGAGGCCGAGGAGGAAGCCCATGCGGAACTGGACTTCGCCGTACTTGAGGCCGTAGGCGACGGCTCCGATGGCGGCGAAGGTGGCGCCGAGGGCGAAGGCGACCACGATGATGCGGTCGGTGTTGATGCCCATGAGCTTGGCGGTGTCGGGGTCCTGGGCGGTGGCCTGCATGCCGCGGCCGGTGCGGGTCTTCATGACGAAGTAGCCGAGGATGCCCATGGAGACGGGGGCGGCGATGAGGAGGAAGACGTCACCGGTCTGGATGGTGACGGGTCCGAGCTCGAAGGGGCCGCCGGGGATCTCGGGGAAGGTGCGGGCGGACTTGGCGCCGGGGTACCAGGCCCATACGGCTTGCTGGAGTGCGAGCGAGAGGCCGATGGCGGTGATGAGGGGTGCCAGGCGTGGGCCGCCGCGGAGCGGCCGGTAGGCGAATCGTTCCGCCCCGATGGCGATGGTGGTGGCGACGATGATCGCGCCGATGAGCATGAGGGGGAGTGCGAGCAGCACGCCGGTGCCGCTGGGGAGTATGAGCCAGACCGTGAGGGCCCCGAAGCCACCGGTCATGAAGATCTCGCCGTGGGCGAAGTTGATGAGCTGGACAATGCCGTAGACCATCGTGTAGCCAATGGCGACGAGCCCGTACATCGATCCGAGTAGCAGGCCGTTGACCAGCTGTTGCGGCAGTTCGTTCACCGCGGGTCCTCCGTGTCTTTCGCCGGATATAGCGCAGCGCGGGGCGCCTGGTGTGCGGTGCCCCGCGCTGCCGGTGGTGGGTCGGGCTGGTGGGTCAGCTGGTGAGTTCGCCGGACTTGACCGCCACCCAGTCGCCGTCCTTGTACTCGTAGACAGTGAGCTGCTTGTTGGTGGTGTCGCCGAACTCGTCGAAGGAGACCTTGCCGGTGACGCCCTCGAAGTCGACCTTGCCGACGGCCTCGGCGACCTGGGCGCGGGCGTCGCTCGGGAGCTTGCCGTCGTTGCCCTCGACGACCGCCTTCACGGCCTCGATGATCGACCAGGCGGCGTCGTAGGAGTAGCCGCCGTACGCCTCGAAGGGCTCCTTGTAGCCGGCCTTCTCGTAGTTCGCGACGAACTCCTTGGCGGACGGCAGGGTGTCGATCGGTGCGCCGACGGAGGTGGCGAGGTCGCCGACGCCTTCGGCGCCGGAGAGCTTGATGTACTCGCCGCTGTAGATGCCGTCGCCGCCGACGACGGGGATCTTGGCTCCGGCCTTCTTGATCTGCTTGCTGAGCGGGCCGGCCGCGGGGTACTCGCCGCCGTAGTAGACGACGTCGGCGCCGGAGCTCTTGACCTGGGTGGCGACCGAGGAGAAGTCCTTGGTCTCGGGGTCGATGTGCTGGGTGCCGGCGATCTTGCCGCCGAGCTTCTGGAACTCGGCCTTGAAGGTGCCGGCGAGGCCGGCGCCGTAGGTCTTCTTGTCGTCGATGACGAAGACGTTCTTCTTCTTGGCGTCGTTGAAGAGGTACTGCGCCGCGAAGGGGCCCTGGACCGCGTCGGTGGTGGAGGTGCGGAAGTAGGAGGCGAAGGGGCGCTCCTTGGTGCCCTCGTTCCACTTCTGGCCCTGGGTGAGGGAGGGCGAGGTGTTGGCGGGGGAGACCTGGACGAGCTTGGCGTCGGCGAGGACCTTCTGCATGGATTCGCCGACGGAGGAGTTCAGGGGGCCGACGACGCCGAGGACGTCCTTGTTGGCGACGAGCTTGCTGGCGTTCTGCTGGCCGGAGGACGGCTGGGCCTGGTCGTCGAGGGCCTGGATCTTGAAGGTGACGCCTTCGACGTACTTCTTCTCGTTGGCCTGCTTGACGGCGAGGTCGGCGGAGTTCTTGATGCCGAGGCCGAGGGCGGAGAGGTCGCCGGTGAGCGGGGCGTCGAGGCCGATGACGACGGTGGTGGTGCCGCTGTCGCCGCTGCTGTTGTTGCTGTCGTCGCGCGAACCGCAGGCGGTGAGGGTGAGTGCTCCTGTGGTGAGCACGGCGGTGAGTATGAGCAAAGAACGGTGTCGCACGATGGGTCCTTTCCCTGGCGCGGCCTCCTCTGCATGAGGTGCCGTGTCGATCGCCGGGCCGTACTGGGGTGGTACAGGGGGCCGTGCAGCAGACACGCCCGGCGGCGCGGTGACTGGCGGTGACTCTAAGCGCAGCTGGGGGCGTCCGGGATGGGTCGGCGACGGATGTGACTCTCTTGTTATGCCCTTGAGCAAGGCTTGAGGTTCCTGGGCGTAGATGGGTGGCTTTGGCACGGAGTGCGGAGTGACCACATGCTGAGAACGCGCAGCTCTGCTAAGGGGCTTGGGGTGATCATGGTGCTGACGCGGGGTGGGGGCGGCGTCGGGCGCGCCGGAGTGCCCCGGGGGCCTCGGGCCGGGGTGGGCGGCTGGTTTTCGCATTTCGTGGTTGTTACGGAGTGTTACAACGGTGAGGGTGCGTTCGGGTTCGCTGAGGCCAATGTGGCTGCTGAGTGGCTCACGGAACGTCGCTCGGCGTCAAGGGTGTTGACCGAGTGTGCCGATCAACGACCTTGGGTTTGGTGGGGATATGACGCTGCCCGGCCGGAATGCGCGGTGCGATTCCGGCCGGGCAGGGGTGGTGGTGCGGGGGTGGTGGGGGGTCTTTACGGGGTGGTACGGGGGTGACGCGGGGTGCCGCCGGGGGTTGCGGGTGTCAGCCGGCGTCGGGGCGGGGGGCGTCGCGGAGGAGGCAGGTGAGGCGGGCGGTGCAGACCCGCTTGTCCTGTTCGTCGGTGATGACGATCTCGTACGTGGCGGTCGAGCGGCCCCGGTGCACGGGGGTGGCGACGCCGGTGACGAGGCCGCTGCGGGCGCCCCGGTGGTGGGTGCAGTTCAGGTCGACGCCGACGGCGATCTTGCCCGCGCCGCCGTGGAGCATGGAGCCGACGGAGCCGAGGGTCTCGGCGAGGACGGCGGAGGCGCCGCCGTGCAGGAGGCCGTAGGGCTGGGTGTTGCCCTCGACGGGCATGGTGCCGACGACGCGGTCGGCGGCGGCCTCGACGATGGTCACGCCCATGCGCTCGCCGAGGTGGCCGGCGGAGAAGAGGGCGGGGAGGTCGACGCCGAGGGCCGCGTACTCGTCGATGACTTCCTGGGGGAAGAGGGGTGCGGTGTGCTCGCCCATGGGTCCGGCTCCGATCGTCTGCGCTGGTTCATTGCTGTCTGCACTGTTCTTATCAGACGGCTGAGCAAACGCTTAGGGAGTGGCGGTTTTCAGTCGGCGGCCCCAGGGGTCTCCGTGGCCCGGGGGCTCCCGTCGGCCCGGGGGGTCTCGAACCGGACGACGACGGACTTGCTGGCCGGGGTGTTGCTGGTGTCGGCGGTGGAGCCGAGCGGGACCAGGACGTTGGTCTCCGGGTAGTAGGCGGCGGCGCAGCCCCGGGCGGTGGGGTAGTGGACGACGCGGAAGCCCTCCGCGCGGCGCTCGACGCCGTCCTTCCACTCGCTGACGAGGTCGGTGTAGGAGCCGTCGGGGAGGCCGAGGGTTTCCGCGTCCTCGGGGTTGACCATGACGATGCGGCGGCCGTTCCTGATGCCCCGGTAGCGGTCGTCCAGGCCGTAGATGGTGGTGTTGTACTGGTCGTGGGAGCGCAGGGTCTGCAACAGGAGGCGGCCTTCGGGGAGTTCGGGGAACTCGACGGGGGCGGCGGTGAAGTTGGCTCGGCCGGTGGCGGTGGGGAAGCGGCGTTCGTCGCGGGGGGCGTGGGGGAGGGTGAAGCCGCCGGGGCGGGCGATACGGGTGTTGAAGTCCTCGAAGCCGGGGACGACGCGGGCGATGCGGTCGCGGATGGCGGCGTAGTCCCGCTCGAACTCCTCCCACGGCGTACGGGAATCGGCGCCGAGGACCGCGCGGGCGAGGCGGGCGACGATGGCCGGCTCGGAGAGCAGGTGGGGGCTCGCGGGGGTGAGGTTGCCGCGGGAGGCGTGGACCATGCCCATGGAGTCCTCGACGGTGACGAACTGTTTTCCGCTCGCCTGGACGTCCTTGTCGGTGCGGCCGAGGGTCGGCAGGATCAGCGCGCGGGTGCCGGTGACGGCGTGGGAGCGGTTGAGCTTGGTCGACACGTGGACGGTGAGGCGGGCGCGGCGCATGGCGGCCTCGGTGACGGCGGTGTCGGGGGTGGCGGCGACGAAGTTGCCGCCCATGGCGAAGAAGACCTTGGCCTCGCCGTCGCGCAGGGCCTGGATGGAGCGCACCACGTCGTAGCCGTGGTGGCGGGGCGAGGTGATGCCGAACTCCTTGTCGAGGGCGTCGAGGAAGGCCGGTGCGGGCCGTTCGAAGATGCCCATGGTGCGGTCGCCCTGGACGTTGGAGTGGCCGCGCACGGGGCAGACCCCGGCGCCGGGGCGGCCGATGTTTCCGCGCAGGAGGAGGAAGTTGACGACTTCGCGGATCGTGGGAACGGAGTGCTTGTGCTGGGTGAGGCCCATGGCCCAGCAGACGATGGTGCGCTTTGAGGCGAGGACCAGGGCGAGGGCCTGTTCGATCTCGGCGCGGGTGAGGCCGGTGGCCTTCAGGGTCTCGTCCCAGTCGGCGTCTTCGGCGGCCTTGGCGAACGCTTCGTAACCGTGGGTGTGTTCGGTGACGAAGGCGGTGTCGACGGCGCCCTCGGTGGCGAGGATCAGCTTGTTGAGGAGGCGGAAGAGGGCCTGGTCGCCGCCGATGCGGATCTGGAGGAAGAGGTCGTTGAGTGCTGTGCCCTTGAGCATGCCGTGCGGGGTCTGGGGGTTCTTGAACCGCTCCATGCCCGCTTCGGGCAGCGGGTTCACCGAGATGATCCTCGCTCCGGAGGTCTTGGCCTTCTCCAGGGCGGAGAGCATCCGGGGGTGGTTGGTGCCGGGGTTCTGTCCGGCGACGATGATCAGGTCGGCCTGGTGGATGTCCTCCAGGGAGACGCTGCCCTTGCCGATGCCGATCGTCTCGTTGAGCGCCGAGCCGGACGACTCGTGGCACATGTTGGAGCAGTCGGGGAGGTTGTTGGTGCCGAACTCGCGGGCGAAGAGCTGGAGGAGGAACGCGGCCTCGTTGCTCGTGCGGCCCGAGGTGTAGAAGAGGGCCTCGTCGGGCGAGCCGAGTGCGGTCAGCTCCTCGGCGATGATCGCGAAGGCGCGTTCCCAGGTGATCGCCTCGTACCGGTCGGCGCCCTCGGAGAGGTATACCGGCTGGGTGATCCGGCCCTGCTGGCCCAGCCAGTACCCGCTGCGCCCGGCGAGGTCGGCGACGGGGTGGGCGGCGAAGAAGCCGGGGGTGACGCGGCGCAGTGTCGCCTCTTCGGCGACGGCCTTCGCCCCGTTCTCGCAGAATTCGGCGGTGTGCCGCTTCTCGCCCTCGGGCCAGGCGCAGCCGGGGCAGTCGAAGCCGTCCTTCTGGTTGACCTTGAGGAGGGTCTGCGCGGTGCGGCGCACGCCCATCTGCTGCTGGGCGATGCGCAGGGAGTGGGCGACGGCGGGCAGCCCGGCGGCGGCGTGCGGGGCGGGCCCGACCTGCGGGGCGTCCTGGACCGGGTCACCGGTGGGCGGCTTGCTGGCCATGATGCTGCTCCCCTTCGAGCGCTGCTTCCGCGGGCGTTCTGCCTCGGTATCGATCCTGTCACGGCTCACTGACATCGCACCCGGCCGGGCCGTCGCGGCACGGCGCGTGGGGGGCTTTCCGGCCGGTGCCGGTCCGGATTGTCAGTGGGCCGTGGCAGGATCGGGGACGTGGCTGAGACGGCATCGAAGAAGACGGCAGACAACCGACCGCGCCTGCTCCTCATGGACGGGCACTCCCTGGCGTACCGGGCGTTCTTCGCCCTGCCCGCGGAGAATTTCACGACGGCGGTGGGGCAGCCGACGAACGCCGTGTACGGCTTCATGTCGATGCTGGCGAACACCCTGCGTGATGAGGCGCCCACGCACTTCGCGGTGGCGTTCGACGTGTCCCGCAAGACCTGGCGTGCGCAGGAGTTCCCGGAGTACAAGGCGAACCGCTCCAAGACCCCCGACGAGTTCAAGGGGCAGGTCGAGCTGATCGGCGAGCTGCTGGACGCGATGCACGCGGACCGGTTCGCGGTGGACGGGTTCGAGGCGGACGACGTCATCGCGACGCTGGCGACCCAGGCCGAGGCGGCCGGGTTCGAGGTGCTGATCGTCACGGGCGACCGGGACTCCTTCCAGCTGATCACGGAGAACGTGACCGTGCTGTACCCCACCAAGGGGGTCTCCGAGCTGACCCGGTTCACCCCGGAGAAGGTCTTCGAGAAGTACGGGCTGACCCCCCGGCAGTATCCGGACTTCGCGGCCCTGCGCGGCGACCCGTCGGACAACCTCCCGAGCATCCCCAAGGTCGGGGAGAAGACGGCCGCGAAGTGGATCAACCAGTTCGGTTCGTTCGACGAGCTGATCGCGCGGGCCGACGAGGTCAAGGGCGTGGCCGGGCAGAACCTGAGGGACCACCTGGACGCGGTGAAGATGAACCGGGTCCTGACCGAGATGGTCCGGGACGTGGAGCTGCCGAAGTCCCCGGCCGAGCTGGAGCGCGCCCCGTACGACCGCTCGGCGGTCACGGGCATCCTGGACATACTGGAGATCCGCAACCCGAGCCTGCGCGAGCGGCTCCTCGCCGTCGACCCGGGTGCGGCGGAGGCCGAGCCGCCCGCGCCCGCCGCCGGGATCGAGCTGGACGGGGCGGTGCTCGGCTCGGGCGAGGTCGGCCCGTGGCTGGAGGCGCACGGCGCGCAGCCGCTCGGCGTGATGACGGTCGACACCTGGTCCCTGGGCGCCGGTACGGTCACCGAGGTCGCGCTCGCCGCCGCCGACGGGGCCGCCGCCTGGCTGGACCCGACCCAGCTCGACGAGGCCGACGAGAAGGCGTTCGCCGCCTGGGTCGCGGACCCGGCCCGCCCCAAGGTCCTGCACAACGCGAAGAACGTGATGCGGGTCTTCCCCGAGCACGGCTGGCAGCTCGAAGGCGTCACCATGGACACCGCGCTGGCCGCGTATCTGGTGAAGCCGGGCCGCCGCTCGTTCGCCCTGGACGCGCTGGCCGTGGAGTATCTGGGCCGTGAGCTGGCCCCGGCCGCCTCCTCCGACGGGCAGCTGGCCTTCGGCGCGGACGACCGGGCCGAGCAGGACGCCCTGATGGCGCAGGCCCGTGCGGTGCTGGACCTGGGCGAGGCGTTCACGACCCGCCTGGAGGAGGTCAACGCCACCGGGCTGCTGTACGACATGGAGCTGCCGACCTCGATCCTCCTGGCCCGCCTGGAGCGGCACGGCATCGCCGCCGACCGGGCGCATCTGGAGTCCATGGAGCAGCAGTTCGCCGGGACCGTGCAGCAGGCGGTGAAGGAGGCGCACGCGGCGGTCGGCCGGGAGTTCAACCTCGGTTCGCCCAAGCAGCTCCAGGAGATCCTCTTCGGCGAGCTGGGCCTGCCGAAGACGAAGAAGACCAAGACGGGGTACACGACGGACGCGGACGCGCTGGCGTGGCTGGCCGCGCAGACCGAGCACGAGCTGCCGGTCCTGATGCTGCGCCACCGCGAGCAGGCGAAGCTGCGGGTCACCGTCGAGGGCCTGATCAAGACGATCGCCGCCGACGGCCGTATCCACACCACGTTCAACCAGACGGTCGCGGCGACCGGCCGGCTCTCCTCCACCGACCCCAACCTCCAGAACATCCCCGTCCGCACGGACGAGGGGCGGGCGATCCGCCGGGGCTTCGTCGTCGGCGAGGGCTTCGAGACGCTCATGACGGCGGACTACAGCCAGATCGAGCTGCGGGTCATGGCGCACCTCTCCGAGGACGCCGGTCTCATCGAGGCGTTCGCCTCCGGCGAGGACCTGCACACCACGGTCGCCTCGCAGGTCTTCGGCGTCGACAAGAGCGCCGTCGACCCGGAGATGCGCCGCAAGATCAAGGCCATGTCCTACGGCCTTGCCTACGGTCTCTCCGCGTTCGGCCTCTCCCAGCAGCTGAACATCGACCCGGCCGAGGCGCGGGTGCTGATGGACACCTACTTCGAGCGGTTCGGCGGCGTACGGGACTATCTCCACCGGGTCGTCGAGGAGGCCAGGGCCACGGGGTACACGGAGACGATCCTCGGCCGCCGCCGCTATCTCCCCGACCTGAACAGCGACAACCGCCAGCGCCGCGAGGCCGCCGAGCGCATGGCGCTCAACGCCCCGATCCAGGGCACCGCCGCCGACATCGTGAAGGTGGCCATGCTGCGGGTCGACAAGGCGCTGCGCGAGGCGGAGCTGACCTCACGGATGCTGCTCCAGGTCCACGACGAAATCGTGCTGGAGATCGCGAAGGGGGAGCGGAAGCAGGTCGAGGAGATCCTGCGCCACGAGATGGCGGGCGCGGTCGAGCTGCGCGCCCCGCTGGACGTCTCGGTCGGCGTGGGCAAGGACTGGGAGTCGGCCGCGCACTGAGGCCACGGACACGAGGGGCCCGGAACCGCGCCATGGTTCCGGGCCCTTCCCCGTGCGGCTACTTCCGGCCCGCGGACGCCTCCGCGCGGGACCCCTCCGCCATGGGCGCCTGCTCCGGGTCCTCCGGGAGGCGTCGGCGCGGCAGCCGCATCCACACCCCGTACAGCAGCAGCCCCGCCGCCAGCCCGGCGCCCGCGCCGAAGCAGGCGGTCGGGATCAGATCGAGCAGGTTCTCCGCCTGGCCGAAGTGGGCGTACCAGCGCACGCACCGGTGGACGGCGCCGAGCAGCACGCACAGGGCCAGCAGGCCGAGCGCGCCCCGCCGTTCGCCCCGGCCGAGCTCCGGGAGCGCTTCCGGCACCGGCACCGCGGCCGTCCGCCGCAGCCCGGTGACGACGAACCAGCCGAGCACCACGAGCGCCACCGCCGAGCTGCCGTACTGCGCGAACTGGTAGAGCGGGAAACCGCCGACGCTCCGGTTCAGGAACGGCAGCAACTCCGTCCCCCACCGGCTGTGGTGGGTGAACGCGTCCCACACCACATGCGTGGCCGCGCCGAGTGCGGCGCACCCCGCGAACCGGAGCAGACCGGTCGGCCCGAAGGTCTCCCGGGTCCACCGCTGCCCCCGTACATAGGAGTGGACGCGGCCCCGGACCCGTACCGGCAGCAGCGCCACCAGCGGTTCGCGCAGCGCCGCCCAGACCGCCACGAGCCCGGCGGCGATCAGCACGTTCACGGTGACCACGCCGAGGAAGGTGTGGGTGAAGCCGCCGAACCTCATCGCCCCGGGGAGCACCGAGTCCACGAAGTAGGTGATGTCGGGGGCGAACGAACCGGCGACTAGCGCGGAGGGGATCAGTCCCGCACGGGCGCTCCCGTCGCGGCGGATCGCCGGGAGCACGGCGGCGGCATGGCTGAGCGTGAACGGCATGGCGGCAAGTATGCGGGAACCCGCCCACCGCACGCCGGGGCACCCTCGGCTGCCCTCCCGGACAACATGCCGACAACGTGCCTACGGGAACGTGAAAAAACAGTAAGAAGCGGTCAGGGTGCGGTGCCCGGGCGTCACAAGTTGCCGTAGGGTCGCTGGAGTCCTCGTGCTGGGGAGCGCGAGCAGCCGTCGAGGGGGAGGGACCGGAACGTATGGCAGCGCACATTCGCCGACGTCTGCGCAAGGGAGCCACGACCACCGCGGTGGCGGCGGCCGCCGTGGCGGCGCTGGCGGCTTCCCAGGCGCCCGCGGCTCCACTGGCCGAGGGATCGGCGGGCGGGGACCAGCAGACGGCCGGCGGTGAGGCGGGCGGCTCCGATGGCGGTGCGGCCACCGGCAACTCCCCGTACTACACGGACCTTCCGCCGCTCGTCACGCCCGACAGGCCCGGTTCGTCCAGTAACCTCCCGGTCGCCACCGGCACCGCGGAAGCGGGCATTCCGGCGACGGTCCTGGCCGCGTACAAGCAGGCCGAGCGGTCCGTCGCGACCACCGACCCGGCCTGTCGGCTGCCCTGGCAGCTCCTCGCGGCGATCGGCAAGGTCGAGTCGGGCCAGGCCCGCGGCGGCCAGGTCGACGCGAACGGCACCACCCCCACCCCGATCCTCGGCCCGGCCCTCAACGGCCAGGGCTTCGCGCTGATCAAGGACACCGACGGCGGGGCGTACGACGGCGACGCCGTCCACGACCGCGCGGTCGGCCCGATGCAGTTCATCCCGTCGACCTGGGCGATCTGGGGCCAGGACGCGAACGGTGACGGCCGCAAGGACCCCAACAACATCTACGACGCGGCGCTCGCCGCCGGGCGCTACCTCTGCGCGGGCGGCCGGAACCTCGCCGTCGCCGCCGATCTCGACCGGGCGGTGCTGAGCTACAACCAGTCGACGGAGTACCTGCGTACGGTCCGGTCCTGGTTCGCGTACTACCAGCGCGGCACGCACGAGGTGCCCGACGGCAGCGGAGTCCTCCCCACCGCGCCCAGCACTCCCACGCCGAGCCCCACCCCCACCCCGGCCGGTACGCCGAGCCCGACGCCGTCCCCCTCGAAGCCCGGCACCACCAAGCCGAGCCCGAGCCCCACCGAGCCCGGCGACGGCTCCACCAGCCCCACGCCCACACCGCCCCCGTCCCCCACGCCGACGCCGCCTCCCACGCCGAAGCCCCCGAAGCCGACCCCGTCCCCGGCCGAGACCTTCGCCTCCCTGGAGAACGCGGGCACCGGCCCCCTCACCGCCCCCGCGGGCGGGACGTTCGACGAGCGGGTCTCCGTGCGTGCCAGGAACGCCCTCGGCGCCCCGATGGCCAAGGTGGCGGTCACCTTCACCGTCACCGGGACCACCGGCACGGCCTTCGAGGGCGGCAAGAAGACGGTCATGGTGGTCAGCCGGGCCGACGGCACCGCCACCGCGCCCGCGCTCCACGCGGGCGAGAAGGCCGGCGAGTTCACCGTGACCGCCACCGCCGGAACCGGCAGGCCGCGCACCCTGACCTACGCGGCGAGCGTCACCGCCCGCCAGGCCGACGCGATCGTACGGACCGACGGCAAGGCGCTCGTCGCCGCGCCGGAGCAGCAGTTCGCGGAGGCCGTCACCCTCAAGGCCACGTACAAGGGCGCTGCCGCCGCCGGGGTGGCCGTCACCGCCACCCTGGTCGCGGACGCCGACCGGCCCGCCGAGAACGACAAGGGCCCGTACTTCAAGGACGCCGCGGGCAAGCCGCTGCGCACCCTGGCCCTCACGACGGACGCCGACGGGCTGCTCCGGCTCCCGGCCCTCTTCGCCGACGCGAACCCGGGCACGTACCAGCTGCTCCTCACCACCGAGGGCGGCGCCACGGCCGTCATCGAGCTCACCGTCGAAGCGGCCGAGGAGACGGAGACCCCCGAGGGCTGACCCACCCGCTCTCCCGACAGCCCCCGCGCCCACCCGGCGCGGGGGCTGTCCCCGTCGTTCTCGGCCCGGCTGTCCCCGTTGTTCCCGTCCCGGCTGTTCCCGCGGCGCCCGGGTCGCTCCCGAGGTTTTCCCCGGGCGCCCGGGTCGCTCCCGGCTGTTCTCATCTCGCGCCCCGGTTGCTACGGTGCCCCACCCTGACGAACCGTCAGGTAACCGTCAGCCGTTCTCGGACCACCGTCCCGGGAGGTCGGGCATGCGTGCCCTCATCGCCGCCGCCATCGGACTGGCCGCCGCCCTCGCGCTCGTGTCCGCCATCTCCGCCGTCGGCTCCCCGACCGGTGAGACCTCGCCGAAGCCCCTGCTCACCACGGTCCCCGGGCCCAAGAGGTAACACCCGGAGGAAGAGGTCACCCCATGCGCCGCCGAGCCGGTCTCGTACTCCTGGCCCTCGCCGTGTTCTTCGCCGCCCTGTCGCCGCTGCTGCGCTGGTACGCCTTCCCCCGCCTGGCCAAGGTCCCGCCGAACCAGTACCAGGAAGTCGTCCTGGAGGCGAAGCCCGCCACCCTCCTCGACTACACGACCCTCCAGGCGAAGGAGGTCGAGAAGGTCACCATCGTCCAGACGCTCAAGGGCAATGTGGAGGAGTCCGAGAAGATCGAACGCAGCGCCGGGCGGGACGTCGTCGTCTGGGACGCGCTCTCCTACATCGAGGGCCCCGACGGGAAAATGGTCTCCGCCATCCCCGAGCGCTACATCTTCGACGCCCACACCCAGGCCCCCGTCAACGCCACGGGTGAGATGGTCGACGGCGACCCCGTCCGCCGCGAGGGCATCGAGTTCAAGTGGCCCTTCCTCACCGAGAAACGGGACTACGCGTACTTCGACGCCCAGACCCGTACGACCGCCCCCATCCACTACAAGGGCACCCGCACCTTCCGGGGCCTGGAGGTCTACTACTTCGAGCAGACCATCCCGTGGACGAAGGTCCCGATGCCGAAGAAGATGCCCATCGAAGGCGTCACCGCCGAGCAGATCGCGCAGACCGGCATGACCCGCTGGTACACCACCAAGCGCATGTTCTGGGTCGAACCCGTGACCGGAGCCCCGGTCAACGGCGAGGAGATCCACACCGAGGAGCTGCGCGACGCCAGGAAGATGGGCATGTCCGAGGACACCGTCACCGCGTTCGACGGCCATGTGAAGATGCGCGAGGACTACATCGCCGACACCGTCGAGCTGGTGAAGTCCCAGCGCGTCCTGGTCCTCCTCCTCACCTCGTACCTGCCCTGGGGCTTCCTCGGCCTGGGCATCGGACTGCTCGCGCTCGCGCTGTGGCTGGAGGCGCGCTCGCGGCGGCCCGACGGTGCTACGACCGCTTGAGGCGCGCGGAGGTGTACCGCGTCGCCGGTACGGTCGCGGGGTCCTCCGGCCACGGATGCTTCGGGTACCGGCCGCGCAGCTCCGCCCGTACGGCCTTGTAGCCGTCCCGCCAGAACGACGCCAGGTCCGCCGTCACGGCCGCGGGCCGCCCGGCGGGAGAGAGCAGGTGCACCAGGACCGGCACCCCCGCCACCCGGGGCGTCTCGGCCAGCCCGAACAACTCCTGGAGCTTCACCGCCAGTACGGGCTGCTCGCCGCCGTACTCGATACGGATACGGGAGCCGCTCGGCACCTCGATCCGCTCCGGCGCCAGCTCGTCCAGCCGTACCGCCTCGCCCGTCGCCCACGGCAGCAGCCGGCGCAGCGCCTGCCCCGCGTCGATCCGCCCCAGGTCCGCCCGGCGGCGGGCCCGCGACAGCTCCGGCTCCAGCCACGCACCCGGGTTCGCGAGGAGCGCCGCGTCCGACACGTCCGGCCAGGGCGCCCCCGCCACCCGGTGCAGGAACGCCAGCCGCAGCCGCAACTGCTCACTGTCCCGGCTCCACCGCAGCAGCCCGAGCCCTTCCCGCTCCAGCCCCTCCACCAGGGCGCCGCGCACCAGCTCCGGACCGGGCTGCTTCAGCGGCCGTACCGCCAGCTCCACCGCCCCCACCCGGTCCACCGACCGGGCCACCATGTCACCGTCCGCCCAGCGGACCTCCTCGCCCCGCACCCGCAGCTGCCCGGCGGCCAGGAGCGCGGTCCCCTCGTCGACCACCGCCGCCAGCCGTACGCGCGCCGAGGCCGCGTGGGCGGGCCGGTCCGCGACCGCGACGGCCAGCCAGGGCGCGCTGCGCAGCCGCGACCCCTCCCGCAGCTCCGCGCCCGTCCCCGACACCATGAGGAACGCCCCCTCGCCCCGGGCCCGCGCCACCCGCTCGGGGAAGGCCAGGGCGGCGACGAGCCCGACGACGGCGTCATCGGAACGATGTCCGCCGGACCCGGACCCGGACCCGGACCCGGACCCGGACCCGGACCCGGAGCCAGATCCGGACCCCGCGCCGTCCACCTGGTTCGACAGCCGCCGCACCTCCTGCTTCCAGCGCCCCGCGTACCCGTCCTGGCCCCGGCGGGCGGTCCGCAGCGCCGCCGCGAGATCGTCCCCGTACTCCCTCGGCGGCTCCTCGCTCAGCAGCGCCACCACCTCGGCGGCCCGCCGCGCCCCGACCTCCGCCGCCCCGTCCAGCAGCGCACGCGCCAGCCGGGGGTGCAGCCCGAGCCGGGACATCCGTACGCCGCGTTCCGTGACCCGGCCCGTCCCGTCGACCGCCCCGATCGCGCCCAGCACCTCGCGGGCGGCGGCCATCGCCCCGGCGGGCGGCGGGTCCAGCAGGGCCAGCGAGGAAGCCTCCGGATCGCCCCAGCACGCCGCCTGGAGCGCGAACGCGGCGAGGTCGGCCACCTTGATCTCGGGGGAGGGGAAGCGCGCGAGCCGCCCGTCCTCGGCCTGCTCCCAGCACCGGTACACCGCCCCGGCCGCCTCCCGCCCGGCCCGCCCCGCACGCTGCCGACCGGCCGCCCGCGAGGCCCGTACGGTGGTCAGGGCGCTCAGCCCCCGGGCATGGTCGGTACGGGGCTCCCGGGCCAGCCCCGAGTCGACGACGACCCGCACACCGGGAACCGTCAGCGACGACTCCGCCACCGAGGTCGCCAGCACCACCCGCCGTACGCCGGACGACCCGGCCAGCACCGCGTCCTGCACGGCGGCCGGGGCGCGCCCGTGCACCTGGAGCACCTCCGCGTCCACCCCGGCCAGCTGCCCGGCCACCCGCGCGATCTCCCCGACACCCGGCAGGAAGCAGAGCACGTCCCCGTCCCGCTCCGCGAGCGCCCGGCGCACGGTGGCGGCCACATGCGTCAGCAGCGCCGGATCGACCCGCATCCCGTGCGGAGGCTTCACCGGCCGCGCGGGCGGCGCCCAGACCACCTCCACCGGGTACGAGACCCCCTCGGCCTCGACCACCGGGGCGTCGCCCAGCAGCCGCGCCCACCCCTCCGCGTCCGTCGTCGCCGATGCCGCCACCAGCCGCAGATCGGGCCGGATCGCCTCCCGTACGTCCAGGAGGAAGGCGGCCACCGTGTCCGCGTCCAGATGGCGTTCGTGGCACTCGTCGATGATCACCGCGTCCACCCCGGCCAGCTCCTGGTCGCGCTGGAGCCGCTGGAGCAGCACCCCGGTGGTCACGACCTCCACCACGGTGTCCGGGCCCACCACGCGCTCGCCGCGCACGGTGAAGCCGACCCGGCCGCCGGGCCGCTCCCCGAGCAGCCAGGCCATCCGCCGCGCCGCCGCCCGCGCGGCGATCCGGCGCGGCTCGGCGACCACGACCCGGCGCACCGGTCCGTCCCCGGTCAGCCCGGCCAGGACCAGCGGCACGAGGGTCGTCTTGCCGGTGCCGGGCGGGGCGCACAGGACGGCGACGCCCCGCTCGTCGAGCGCGCGCCGGAGGGCGGGGACGGCGGTGCGGACGGGGAGGCGGTCCAGGGCTTCGGTGCGGATCACGGTCCCAGTGTCGTACGCGGTCGTTCCTCGGAGAGACGTCAGTCCCGCTCGCACACGAAGATCGCCGTGCCCGGGATCAGGTTGCCCCGCAGCGGGGACCAGCCTCCCCACTCCTGGTTGTTCCATTCCGGCCATTCCGGTTCGACGAGGTCGACCAGCCGGAACCCGCCCGCCACCACGTCCCGCACCCGGTCACCGAGCGTGCGGTGGTGTTCCACATAGACCGCGTTGCCGTCCTCGTCCTGCTCGACGTAGGGGACGCGGTCGAAGTAGGAGGCGGCGACGGAGAGGCCCTCGGGTCCCGGTTCGTCGGGGAACGCCCAGCGGATCGGGTGCGTCACGGAGAAGACCCAGCGCCCGCCGGGCCGCAGCACGCGGTGGACCTCGCGGAAGACCTGGACGGGGTCGGCGACGAAGGGCACCGCCCCGTACGCGGAACAGGCCAGGTCGAAGGAGCCGTCCCGGAAGGGGAGCCGGCCCGCGTCCGCCTCCACCAGCGGGAGGTCCCCGCCGATGCGCAGGGCGTGCTGGAGCTGGCGGTGGGAGAGGTCGAGCGCCACCGGGCGGGCGCCCTGCCCGGCCAGCCAGCGCGAGCACTGGGCGGCCCCGGCGCCGATCTCCAGGACGTCGAGGCCCTTGAGGGAAGCGGCGGGCCCCAGGAGGCCGGCCTCGGCCTCGTCCAGCCCTTCCGGGCCCCAGACGAAGCGGTCGTCCCCGAGGAAGGAGCCGTGATCGCTCTGGTATTCGTCGGCGTTGCGGTCCCACCACCCCCGGCTGGCCCGGCTGCTCTCGGCCTCGTCCGCCACCCGCCGGGTCGCTTCGGGTTCGTCGGGTTCCTCTGTGTAGGTCCCGTGGATCTCTTGGCTCATCGTGCCCGTCGTTGTAGTTTGCCTTCACTCGCCGCACGCGGTACGGACCAGAGGTGGTACCGGGAGAGAGACGCGTGTGCGCGACGCCTTGCCGCACTGCCGTATTGTGTACGGGTCGATCGGCCCGAACACGCCTCGGAGAACAGGAGTTGCTCCGGTACAGGGCCGGTACGGGGCCGTGGTGCCCCTCGGTTCGCGCCTGCGCGCATTGACCCTGTCCGGCTGCCCCCGTATGCTACAAGTTGCGCTGCGAGCCTGCGCGCCTCAGACCTAGCAGGCCGCGCTCGCGTCTGTTGCATGTCCCCTCGGTTGTCGAGGCGTCTCTCCGGAAACGGATTGCGCGCTTTCCAGGCTGTCCGGCTTCTGCAGAGGCGATACGGGCTTTCGGCGTAGCAGTACCTACGACTCTCTGTCCGTACCGGAGCCCTTTCCCACATGACGAGCAGCACCGAGACCACCGCCACCACTCCGCAGGTTGCGGTCAACGACATCGGCGACGCGGACGCGTTCCTCGCGGCGATCGACGAGACGATCAAGTACTTCAACGACGGCGACATCGTTGACGGTGTCATCGTCAAGGTTGACCGGGACGAGGTTCTCCTCGACATCGGTTACAAGACCGAAGGTGTCATCCCGAGCCGCGAGCTCTCGATCAAGCACGACGTCGACCCGAACGAGGTCGTCAAGGTCGGCGACGAGATCGAGGCCCTGGTTCTCCAGAAGGAGGACAAGGAAGGCCGCCTGATCCTCTCGAAGAAGCGCGCTCAGTACGAGCGTGCCTGGGGCACCATCGAGAAGATCAAGGAAGAGGACGGCATCGTCACCGGTACCGTCATCGAGGTCGTCAAGGGTGGTCTCATCCTCGACATCGGCCTCCGCGGCTTCCTCCCGGCGTCGCTCGTCGAGATGCGTCGTGTCCGCGACCTCCAGCCCTACGTGGGCAAGGAGCTCGAGGCGAAGATCATCGAGCTGGACAAGAACCGCAACAACGTGGTCCTGTCCCGCCGCGCCTGGCTCGAGCAGACCCAGTCCGAGGTGCGCCAGACGTTCCTCACCACCCTCCAGAAGGGTCAGGTCCGCTCCGGCGTCGTCTCCTCGATCGTCAACTTCGGTGCCTTCGTGGACCTGGGCGGCGTCGACGGTCTCGTGCACGTCTCCGAGCTCTCCTGGAAGCACATCGACCACCCCTCCGAGGTTGTCGAGGTCGGTCAGGAAGTCACCGTCGAGGTCCTCGACGTCGACATGGACCGCGAGCGCGTCTCCCTGTCGCTCAAGGCGACGCAGGAAGACCCGTGGCAGCAGTTCGCCCGGACGCACCAGATCGGTCAGGTCGTCCCGGGTAAGGTCACCAAGCTCGTTCCGTTCGGTGCGTTCGTCCGCGTCGACGAGGGCATCGAGGGTCTGGTCCACATCTCCGAGCTGGCCGAGCGTCACGTGGAGATCCCGGAGCAGGTCGTCCAGGTCAACGACGAGATCTTCGTCAAGGTCATCGACATCGACCTCGAGCGCCGCCGCATCAGCCTCTCGCTGAAGCAGGCCAACGAGTCCTTCGGTGGCGACCCGGCCTCGGTCGAGTTCGACCCGACGCTGTACGGCATGGCCGCGTCGTACGACGACCAGGGCAACTACATCTACCCCGAGGGCTTCGACCCCGAGACCAACGACTGGCTCGAGGGCTTCGAGGCGCAGCGCGAGGTCTGGGAGACCCAGTACGCCGAGGCGCAGCAGCGCTTCGAGCAGCACCAGGCCCAGGTCATCAAGAGCCGCGAGGCCGACGAGGCCGCCGCTGCCGAGGGCGCTGCCGCCCCGGCCGGCGCCGCTCCGGCCGCCTCGGGCGGCTCCGGTGGCGGTTCGTACTCCTCGGAGTCGGCGGACAACTCCGGCGCCCTGGCGTCGGACGAGGCCCTTGCCGCCCTGCGCGAGAAGCTGGCGGGCGGCCAGAGCTGACGCTCCGACCCCCGGTGGCTCATCGGCTGCGGTAAAGCTGTGGAGCACTGAGTGAGGCCCGTTCCCTTCGGGGGGCGGGCCTCACTCGCGTATTGAGGTATTCAGGCGGTCGTCACGGGGTGACAGTGATGTTGGTCAGCCCCTTGCCGCCGGTGACCGTGTTGCTCGCGTGGACCGTGGTGCGGCAGGTGGCGCTGTTGTTGGTGACGTTGACGGCGAGCTGCCGGTCCCCGGTGGCGCCGGTCAGGTCCGAGATGTTGCCCCGGAAGACGGTGCCGCAGCCCCAGCCAGGCCGCTGGGTGTGGGTCTCGTAGCCGTTGTTGGTGGTACGGGTGCCCCGGTTGCCCTCCACCAGGACGTCGTTGCCCTTCACGTCGACCCAGGAGTCGTCGTAGTTGGCCCCGGTGAGTCCGCTGCCGTCGAAGGTGTTGCCGATGATCCGGGCGCCGGTGGTGCCTTCCTTGATGTCGATGTTCTCGCCGCCGACGCCCGGCCCGATGGTGTTGTTCAGGATCTGCGCGTTGTCGCTCCGGTCGGTGAGGTCGTTCGCCGTCCCGACGTACACGCCCTCGCCCATGCCACGCCCGTTTTTCCCGGTGTCGTGGATGCGGGAGTTCTTCAGTACGCCGTCGCGGCTGGACTTGCGGAAGTGGACGCCCTCCATGGCGAGGTCATGGACGGTGACAGAGTCGATGACGACGCCGTTCGCCGCGTCGGCCATGATCCCCTTCTGCCCGCCCCGGATCGTGACCCCGTGGACCGTCCAGTACGAGGCGCCGTTCAGATGGAGCCCGTAGCCGCCGCCCGCCGTCAGGACGGCCCTGCTGGAGCCGGTGAGGGTGATGCGGGCGCCGGGGGTGCCGGGGCGGGTGGCCTTGAAGTTGCCCGTGTACGTGCCGTCGGCGAGGCGGATCGTGTCGCCGGGGGAGACGGCGGTGAGCGCGGCCTTGAGCTGGGACGCGGTGGACACGTCGATCACGGCCGCCGCGTTCACGGGGGCGGCGGTCGTGGGCCCGGCGGCGGTCAGGGCCAGACCGGCGGCGGCGAGCAGGGCGGTGAGGGGGGTGCGGGGGCGCATGGGGGAGCCTTCCCGTCGGAGGGGGTGGAGGGGGCGTGGGGGCAGTGGGGGACAGGGGACAGGGGCGTCCCCGTACATTCCCGCACATTCCTGTACGTGAAAGGGGAGCGCGTCCCTGAATAGGTCGCCCGGTGACGGTAGGGACGGGCCCCGGGGTCCGTCAAGGTCTGGACCATTAGCCGACTGGGTCATCAACTGACGGGCCGTGAAGCTCCGTTGCCGGAAAGTGCGGCCGCGGGGAATGCTCATGGAGCCGGCCGCGTTCTTCCCAGGGAACACGAGGAGGAGCGGTAACCGTGCCTGATCCGCAGAGTTTGTACGAATGGGAGCCGAAGGGCCTGGCCGTCGTCGACATGGCGCTGGCCCAGGAGTCGGCCGGCCTGGTCATGCTCTACCACTTCGACGGATACATCGACGCGGGCGAGACCGGCGAGCAGATCGTCGACGGCCTGCTCGAAACGCTGCCCCACCAGGTCGTGGCCCGGTTCGACCACGACCGGCTCGTGGACTACCGCGCACGGCGTCCCCTGCTGACCTTCCGGCGCGACCGCTGGACCTCCTTCGAGGCCCCGACCCTGGAGGTCCGGGTCGTCCAGGACGCCACCGGAGCGCCCTTCCTGCTGCTGTCGGGCCCCGAGCCGGACGTCGAGTGGGAGCGGTTCGCCGCCGCCGTCGAGCAGATCGTCGAGCGCCTCGGCGTCCGTCTCACGGTGAACTTCCACGGCATCCCCATGGGCGTCCCGCACACCCGGCCCGTCGGCATCACCCCGCACGGCAACCGCACCGACCTGATGCCCGGCCACCGCAGCCCCTTCGACGAGGCCCAGGTCCCCGGCTCGGCGGAGTCCCTTGTCGAGTACCGGCTGATGGAGTCCGGCCACGACGTCCTCGGGGTCGCCACCCACGTCCCGCACTACGTGGCCCGGTCCGCCTACCCGGACGCGGCCCTGACCGCGCTGGAGGCGATCACCGCCGCGACCGGCCTGGTCCTGCCCGCTCTCGCGCACTCCCTGCGCACCGAGGCGCACCGCACCCAGACCGAGATCGACCGGCAGATCGGCCAGGGCGACGAGGAGCTCGTCTCCCTGGTCGAGGGCCTGGAGCACCAGTACGACGCGGTCGCCGGGTCCGAGACCCGCGGCAACCTCGTCGCCGAACCCGTCGACCTGCCGTCCGCCGACGAGATCGGCCGCGAGTTCGAGCGCTTCCTCGCCGAGCGGGAGGGCGACGGCTGAGCGGCGGAGCCGCCGACCGCGAGGCCGACGGCCGGGGGAGAGCAGCGGCCCGGGGAGGGCGGCGGCCGGGCGGGCCGGTCGGCCCCGTAGGCTGCGGCCCATGCTGAAAGTGGGCCTGACCGGCGGGATCGGCGCCGGCAAGAGCGAAGTGTCGCGGCGACTCGTCGAGTACGGTGCCGTCCTGATCGACTCCGACCGCATCGCGCGTGAGGTCGTCGAGCCCGGAACCCCCGGGCTCGCGGCCGTGGTCGAGGAGTTCGGGCCGGACATCCTGGCCGCCGACGGCACCCTGGACCGCCCGGCGCTCGGTGCGCTGGTCTTCGCCGACCCGGACCGCCGCGCCGCGCTGAACGCGATCGTGCACCCCCTGGTCGGCGCCCGCGCGGCCGAGCTGGAACGGGAGGCGGCGGCGGACGCCGTCGTCGTCCATGACGTACCGCTGCTGGCGGAGAACGGCCTCGCCCCCCTCTACGACCTGGTCATCGTGGTGGACGCGTCCCCGGAGACCCAGCTCGACCGGCTGGTGAACGTACGCGGAATGACCGAGTCCGACGCCCGCGCCAGGATGGCCGCCCAGGCGACCCGTGAGGAACGCCTCGCCGTCGCCGATCTGACCGTGGACAACGACGGGCCGCTGGAGGCGCTGGAACCGCAGGTGCGCGGGGTCTGGGAGGAACTGCTGCGCAGGGCCGCCGCCACCGCCCGCTGACCCGTACCGGAATAGCCGTACCGGGACGGATGTTGCAAACGCGGGAGCGAAGGGAAGGATGCGACCGTGCCCGAGAGCAACCCGGAAACCCATGTCATCGACTTCCGCGCGGCCGAGCAACTGCTCGACGCCCGGGACCCCCGGGGCGCGGTCAAACTCCTCGACTCGGTGATCGCCGCCCACCCGGAGAACACCGCCGCCCGGCTGCTGCGGGCCCGCGCCTTCTTCGCCGCCGCCCAACTCCGCCCGGCCGAGCTGGAGTTCGAGCTGGTGCTGGAGCGCGAACCGGACAACGCCTTCGCCCACTACGCGCTGGCCCGCACCTTCGAGCGGGCGGGCCGCCCGGAGCAGGCGATGCGGCACTTCCGGCTCGCGGCGGCGCTCGACCCGAAGCCGGAGTACCTGCGGGCGGCCAGGTTCGACGCCGGGGAGTGAGCGGCCGGGGGCTGCCGGGCCGGTGTCACGGCGGTTTCGTCCCGTCGCGCGGGTCCGGCCGCCACCGGGGGCGTCCGCCCCGGTCGGGTTCGTACGGCGGCACATCCCTGCCCGGCTGGAAGTGCGCCCCCTGGCGCATGCGGTACGTGACCACGCAGAGGTCCAGGAGCGTGAGGGCCAGGAGCACCGCACAGGCGACGGCCCAGCCCGGCCGCCCGGTCAGGGAGAAGGCCAGCAGGCCGAAGAGCGCCCAGAACGTCCCCCACAGGCTCAGCCAGAGCCGCATCCGCAGCGGACTGCGGGCGGTCGCGGGCTCACTGCCGGTACGCATGACGATCACCTCACCCTCCAGCATGGACCCGTGAGGTGCGCGGCGGGGGTGAGGAGCCGGACGGGATCGCACGGGGGCGGCTCGGCGCCCGGATCGCCGGGCTCCGCTCAGTGCGCCGATCCGCTCAGTGCACGAAGGTGTAGCTGTGCCACGGCGGACCGCTCTCGGCCGCCACATCGGTGAACGTGGTGGCCAGGTAGGTCGTTCCGCCCCCGGTGCAGTCACGGGTCGGGTAGAGGACGATGTCGACCAGCGTGCCGTTCTCGACCTCACGGGCCCCGGTGGGCGCCAGCCGGTGGCAGCCGCGTACCGAAGGGCTGTTCACCTCGACGACCGCCTCGCGGTCGGTGGTGTACGTCACCGGGCCGACCGCTGTACGGCCGAGGCCGGAGCAGCCCGCGACGGTGAGGGTGAGGAGCGAGGCTGCGGCGACGGCGCCGAGACGGCGTCGGCGGCGGGGGTCGGGCGCGGTCACGGACATGGGCGGGTCCTCGTCTGCTCGTCCGGTGTTCGTCCGGATCATCGGTACGCGGGTTCATCGGCAGGGGGTCGGCGGGTTCGGTACGCGGGTTCGGTGTGCGGCGGAGACATACCGGCGCTGGCCACCCTGCCCGCTCCCCACCGCCCCGGCATCCGGTGCGCGGCCGACCGGGCGAGGAGGGGACGCCGGAGGTTCACCGTGCACCCATATGGGGGATAAACGGTGTAAAGGGGTCGTCTTCGATGTCTGTCAGGGGGCTGTCATGGTCCAGGAGCTGGTCATCGCGGCGGTGGCACTGGTCTGCGCCGGTGCCCTGTACGTGGCCGCTGCGGCGCGGGTGGTCCGGCAGTACGAGCGGGGCGTCGTGCTCCGGCTCGGCAGACTGCGCGAGGGGACACGGCCGCCGGGCTTCACCCTGGTCGTGCCGGTGGTCGACCGCCTCCGTAAGGTCAACCTGCAGATCGTGACCATGCCCGTGCCCGCCCAGGACGGCATCACCCGGGACAACGTCACGGTCCGGGTGGACGCCGTCATCTACTTCAAGGTGGTCGACCCGACCACGGCCGTCATCGCGGTGGAGGACTACCGGTTCGCCGTCTCGCAGATGGCCCAGACCTCGCTCCGGTCGATCATCGGCAAGAGCGACCTGGACGACCTGCTCTCCAACCGGGAGAAGCTCAACCAGGGGCTCGAGTTGATGATCGACAGCCCGGCGGTCGACTGGGGCGTCCAGATCGACCGGGTCGAGATCAAGGACGTCTCGCTGCCGGAGACGATGAAACGTTCCATGGCCCGTCAGGCCGAGGCGGACCGGGAGCGCCGCGCCCGGGTGATCAACGCCGACGCGGAGCTCCAGGCTTCGAAGAAGCTGGCGCAGGCGGCGGGCGAGATGTCCGCGCAGCCCGCGGCGTTGCAGCTGCGGCTGTTGCAGACCGTGGTGGCCGTCGCGGCGGAGAAGAACTCCACGCTGGTGCTGCCCTTCCCGGTGGAGCTCCTCCGGTTCCTGGAGCGGGCGCAGCAGAGCGTGCCGGAGGCGGCGGGCGACCGTTCCGTACGGGAGGCGCCGTCGCCGAACGGTCTGCCGTCGGGGCCGACGGCGGCGGCGCCGGACGTGCGGATTCCCGAGGAGTCGACGCCCTGAGGAGTCGGCTCCCGAGGGGGCCGAGCATCACTGGGCGTGGTCGCCGCTGTACCGGCACCGAGCCGACGGCGAGCGGCCCCGCCCGGTTCAGTCCTGCCCCGAGCTGCGGTGATGCGGCCGTGGGCGGCGTTGTCAGACCTCCCGCCTAGACTCGCGGAGAGTCAGTACGGACCGTGCTGGCGGACTCGGCGGATCAGATGGGAGGGGGGCCGGAATGGCGGCACACGGGGCACGTGACGCGGTGCGGGAAGCGCGCGACCCGGGCGGCGGCGAGCCGCTGAGCGCGGACGTCGGCCGCCTGCTGCGCTGTGCGGCGGTCTTTCTGCCCGCCCCCGTCCCGAGAGACGGGCTGATCGCTTTCTGGGACCCCCGGGCCCCCGGCGATCCGCCCGCGCGTGACGGGTCCTCCTTCGCCTACCCGGACGACGGTTACGCGGACGGCCGGACCCCGGCCGACTCCGTGCCGTACCGCGCGGGTGAGCTCACGGTCGTCCGGCGGGACGGGACCACACCACCCCCTGGTGTCCGGAGCGCCGACGTGCCCGCCGCGCTGCTCTCCGTGGCCGACGCGCTGCCCGTGCTCGTCCGCGCCCGGCACCAGGCGTCCGCCCACCCCGCCACCCGCTGCTGGGGCGCCGCCGCGCTGCACGCCCTCCACCTGGTCGCGCGCGGCAGACTGCTGCCCGGCCTCACGACGGACGGCCACGACGCCTGGCGGGCCGGGCCGAGGGACGCCGAGGACATCGCGCACCTGCGGGCGGTCACCGCGGCGCTGCCGCCCGAGGGGTACGCGGTGCCGCTCCCGGACCTCGATCCGCCCCGGCTCCCCGATCCGGAGGCGCTGCTCGGCTCCTTCCTGGACGCCGTCGCCGACACGCTCCCGCGCACCCCGGCCGCCGCCTCCGCGATGGGCGCCCCCTTCGCCGCGCGTGAGCCCCAGCACCTGCCCCACGCCACCGCCTGGGCCGTCGAGGTGGCCTCCGGCCTGGACGCGGGCGTACGGGTCTCGCTCCGGCTGGACCTCTCCGCGTACGAGCTGTTCGACACCGCCGACACCTACGCCGTCACGGCCTCCGGGGAGGCCGCCCCGGAGTACGCGGAGCACGTGGTGCGTCCCGACGACCCGGCGGTCCGCCATGCCGCTGCGGCCGTCGTCCAGGTGCACAGCCTCGCCGACCCGACGTACGTGGTCGACGCGGCGGCCCTGTGGAACGGCACGGCGGGCGAGCCGTTCGGGCCGCGCGCCCGGGTCGACGCGGTGCTGGCGCTGCGCCGGGCCGCCCGGGTCTGGGGACCGCTGGAACGGCTGCTGGACCAGCCCGTCCCCGATGTCCTCGCGATCACCGAGGACGAGCTGTACGAGCTGCTGAGCGACGCGGGCGCCCGGCTGGCGGCGGCGGGGGTCCATGTCCACTGGCCGCGCGAGCTGGCCCGTTCGCTCACGGCCGCCGCCGTCGTGCGGCCCGCGCCCGGATCGGCCACCGACGGCACCTCCTTCTTCGACGCCGAGCAGCTCTTCGCCTTCGACTGGCAGCTCTCCCTGGGGGACGAGCGGCTGACCGAGGCGGAGATGGACACCCTCGCCGAGGCCCACCGCCCGGTGGTGCGGCTGCGCGACCAGTGGGTGATCGTCGACCCCGCGCTCGTACGCAAGGCACGCAAGCGGGAGCTCGGCCTGCTGGACCCGGTGGAGGCGCTGGCCGTCGCCCTCACCGGGAGCGCCGAGGTGGACGGGGAGCAGGTCGAGGCCGTGCCGACCGGCGCCCTCGCCGCGCTCCGTACGCGCATCCTCGCCGACGACACGGCGATCGCCCCGCCGCCCGGACTCGACGCGACCCTGCGCGACTACCAGCTGCGCGGACTGGCCTGGCTGGACCGGATGACCTCGCTCGGGCTCGGCGGCTGCCTCGCCGACGACATGGGCCTCGGCAAGACGATCACCCTCATCGCCCTCCATCTGCACCGCGCGCGCCGGGCCCCCACCCTGGTCGTCTGCCCCGCCTCCCTCCTCGGCAACTGGCACCGGGAGATCCACCGCTTCGCCCCCGGTGTCCCGGTCCGCCGCTTCCACGGCACCGACCGGACCCTGGGCGGGCAGGACGGCGGCTTCGTCCTCACCACGTACGGCACGATGCGCTCCAGCGCACCCCAGCTCGCCGCGCACACCTGGGGCCTGGTCGTCGCCGACGAGGCCCAGCACGTCAAGAACCCGCACTCCTCCACCGCGAAGGCCCTGCGCACCATCCCCGCCCCGGCCAGGGTCGCCCTCACCGGCACCCCCGTGGAGAACAACCTCTCCGAGCTCTGGGCCCTGCTCGACTGGACGACCCCCGGACTGCTCGGCCCGCTCAAGGCGTTCCGGGCCCGGCACGCCCGGATCGTGGAGAGCACGGACACGGCCGCGGGCCTCGGCAACGAGGAGGCGGTCGAACGGCTCGCCCGGCTGGTCCGCCCCTTCCTGCTCCGCCGCAAGAAGTCCGACCCCGGCATCGCCCCCGAGCTGCCGCCCAAGACGGAGACCGACCACCCCGTCTCCCTCACCCGGGAGCAGGCCACGCTCTACGAGGCGGCGGTGCGCGAGACGATGGCGCAGATCGAGGGCGCCGAGGGCATCGCCCGCCGCGGTCTCGTCATGAAGCTGCTGACCTCGCTCAAGCAGGTCTGCAACCACCCGGCGCAGTATCTGAAGGAGGAGCCCACCCGGCTCACCGGCCGCTCCGGCAAGCTCGCCCTGCTCGACGAACTGCTCGACACGATCCTCTCCGAGGGCGGCTCGGTCCTGATCTTCACCCAGTACGTGACGATGGCCGAGCTCCTCTCCGCGCACCTCGCCTCCCGGGCGATCCCGTCCCAGCTCCTGCACGGCGGTACGCCGGTGCCCGCGCGGGAACGGATGGTGGACCGCTTCCAGTCCGCCGAGGTCCCCGTCTTCCTGCTCTCCCTCAAGGCCGCCGGGACCGGGCTGAACCTGACCCGCGCCGCCCATGTCATCCACTACGACCGCTGGTGGAACCCGGCCGTGGAGGAGCAGGCCACCGACCGGGCGTACCGCATCGGGCAGACCCAGCCCGTGCAGGTCCACCGCCTCATCGCGGAGGGCACGGTGGAGGACCGGATCGCCGAGCTGCTGGAGTCCAAGCGGGCCCTCGCGGACGCGGTCCTCTCCACCGGCGAGAGCGCCCTCACCGAGCTCAGCGACCGCGATCTCGCCGACCTCGTCTCGCTGCGGAGGCCCGCATGAGCCCGCGCCCGGCGTCCGGCCCGGCATCCCGTACGACACCCGGCCCCACCCCGCGTACGGCATCGCGCCCCGCTTCCGGCCCCGCTCCTCGCTCGGCGCCCCGCTCCCGCCCCGGCCCCGACGATCTGCGGCGCACCTTCGAGGCGGTGCCCGCCCGGACCTCCCCGGAGGACGGGCCCTTCGCGGACAGCTGGTGGGGCCGCGCCTGGGTGGCCGCGCTGGAGGCGCTGTCGATGGACGCGGCCCGCCTCGCCCGGGGCCGGGCCTACGCCGACGAGGGCAAGGTCGCCGCGATCACCGTCACCCCCGGCCGCGTCGTCGCCTATGTGCACGGCAGCCGCGCCCGTCCCTACCGCGCGGAGCTCCGCCTGCGCACCTTCACCGACACCGGCTGGGACACCCTGCTCGACGCGGTCGCCGCCCACCCCGGCCACCTCTCCGCGCTGCTGGCGAAGGAGATGCCGCACTCCCTGGCCGACACCGCGCGGGAGGCCGACGTCCGGCTGCTCCCCGGCGGCAACGACCTGGACCCCAGCTGTACGTGCCCCGACCACGGCCGCCCCTGCAAGCATGTCGCCGCCCTCTGCTACCAGGCCGCACGGCTGCTCGACAGCGACCCGTTCGTCCTGCTGCTGATGCGGGGCCGGGGCGAGCGCGAGCTGCTGGACGAGCTGGGCCGCCGCAACGCCGAGCACTCCGCCCGCGAGCGCCCCGCCGTTCCGGCCGTCCCGTCGGTCGCGGCGGCGGAAGCCCTCGCGGACCGTTTCCTGCCGCCGCTCCCGGCGCCCCTGCCCGTATCCCCGTATCCGGGCCGGCCGCCGTCCTACCCGGACCTGCCCGGCGCGCGCGACCCGTTGGGCCTGGACCACCTCGCCACCGACGCCGCCGCCCGCGCCCACGCCCTCCTGACGACGGGCCGCGACCCGCTCGCCGGGCTCACCCCCTGGCAGGACGCGGTCCGGATCGCCGCCTCCCGCCCGACCGCCGGGCTCACCGCCACCACCCGCGCGCTCTACCGGGAGCTCGCCCATGCCACCGGCCGCAACACCACCGACCTGGCCCGCGCCGTGGCCGCCTGGCGGCAGGGCGGGGCCGAGGGCCTCACGGTCCTGGAGACGCCCTGGGACCCCCCGGCCGGCCCCTTCGACCGGGCGCGGCCCCTGCTGGCGGCGGCCGAGTTCCCGCGCCTGACGCCCTGGCGCAACCACCTCACCCACCCGGACGGTTCGCTCCAGCTCCGCTTCGGCCACGACGCCCGCTGGTACGGCTACGAGTCCGACCCCGGCGCCGACGACTGGTGGCCCCGCGCCGCCCCGGACCCCGACCCGGTCACCGTCCTCGAAGCCCTGCTGACCGGTGACCCGGTGCCGGACCCGGAGGACGACCCTCCGTATGTGCGGTAGGGCGTGCGTGCGGCAAAAACTGCTGGCCACGGCGGAGTTGGCACTGTTAGCGTCCTCGGCGTGGCGAAACTCAATCAGATCATCGCAGTGGAGAAGGGCGTCAAGTCCAAGGCACACCAGGACCTGACGGCGGCACATCACGGCCTCCAGAAGGCCGGACTGCTGGCCGGGATCTCCCGGACCTACCAGCCCAAGGACGAGGAGGGCGAGCAGCTTCCGCCCGAGTCGACGCTGGTCCAGGTCAGGGCCGAGGACGTGCTGCGGGACACCGCGACGACCCTGACCCGGCTCTTCGATGTGACCGCCACGAAGGACTGGGCGAACTGCTCGGCCAGGGCGGACGTGAAGGTCGACGGCCGGGTGCTGGTGGCCGAGGTGCCGGTGTCGTATCTGCTCTTCCTGGAGAAGCAGCTGACCGACCTCAACACCTTCATCCGCAAGCTGCCCGTGCTGGACGCCGCCGAGGCATGGGTGCAGGACCCCTCGACCGACTCCTGGAAGACCGAGCCGGTCCGCACGGTCCGTACGAAGAAGGTGCCCCGCAACCACGTCAAGGCGGAGGCCACCGAGAAGCACCCGGCGCAGGTCGAGGTGTACTACGAGGACATCCCGATCGGGTACTGGACCACCGTCAAGTTCTCCGGCGCACTGCCCGCGCGGCGCGTCAACGAACTGCTGGACCGGGTCGAGAAGCTCCAGCAGGCCGTGAAGTTCGCCCGCGAGGAGGCCAACGGCGTCGAGGTCACCGACCAGCGGGTGGGTGATGCGGTATTCGGTTACCTCTTCGGGTGACCGACCATGGATTCCCCGGCCGCCGATGACGGTGACCGGGGTGCGCGAGGAGCGCAAGCTGAAACTGAAGCTTGTCGTGAAGGCGCGGTTCCAGTGGAGGTTCGACTCCTCCCTCCGGCACGGGCCGGAGTAGCCCAAGCAGGCAGAGGCAGACCGCCGTCAATCTCAGACTCTTGCTCCAGACTCAGCATTCGCCGCCGATCGCCGGATCGAACGGGCCCGGGCCCGCGCGCGTCGAGATGCCGGTTCAAGTCCGGCCCGCAGAGCTCCGATCTGCGGTGGTCCAAAGGCAGGACGCGACGACATCATGACTGACCCGGGCCCTTAAACGTGCCGGCGTGCCCGATGGGCGGCACACTCAGGGCCCGGAGGCCGGCTACGCCTCCGGGCCCGCTCCCGTTTCCGGTCCGCCGGGGCCGCTCCTGTTTCCTGTTTCCGGCCTGCTGCGTCCGGTGGCTCCGATTCCGAGGGCGGCCCCTCACGCCAGTGACACACCCCGCCCCGCGAAGAACCGCTCGAACTCCGCCACCGGCAGCACGGCCGCCCGCGTCCCGGCATCCGTCCCCGACGGGTTGTGGAAGTGCAGACCGGACCCGTCGGCCGTCCGTGCGGTCACCAGCACCAGATGCCCGCCCCGCCCCGGAGCCGGCCGCTCCGGATGCCGGATGCCGTAGTGGACCGAGGCCAGCACGGTCCGGCCCGCGTCCAGCAGCGCGGCGATCTCGGTCACCTCCAGGTGCCGGTGGACCGTGGCCTCGCGCCCGTACACCTCACTGACGTACTCCGCGAAGGGGGCGTAGACCAGGCCCCGGATCGTTCCGTCCGCGTCCTCCGTGTACGCCCCGTACTTCAGCGCCCCGTCCCGCAGTTCGAACAGCGAGGGGGCGTCGGCGCCGAGCGCCATGCGCAGGCAGGTCATACCGCACAGATGACCTGCCCAGCGCGCGTACTCGGCGGGCGACGACGCTCCCGACTCCGCCCAGCCCGGGTCCTCGGCCGGGTCGAGCCCGCCCTCCACGATCGCCCCCACCAGCGCGGCCGTGGCGAACTGGGTGTGGACGGGGACGGGGCAGAGGGCACAGGTCACTGGCGGTATCCGTTCAGGAAGCGGCCGATGCGGCTGATGGCCGCGTCGAGGTCGTCGGCGTACGGGAGGGTCAGGATGCGGAAGTGGTCCGGGCGCGGCCAGCTGAAGCCCGTGCCCTGCACCACCTGGATCTTCTCGCGCAGCAGCAGGTCCAGGACGAACTTCTCGTCGTCGACGATGGGGTGGACCTTCGGATCGATGCGCGGGAACGCGTACAGCGCGCCCTTCGGCTTCACGCACGAGACGCCGGGGATCTCGTTCAGCCGCTCCCAGGCCCGGTCGCGCTGCTCGTGCAGTCTGCCGCCCGGCGCGACCAGCTCCCGGATGGACTGCCGACCGCCGAGCGCGGCCTGAATGGCGTACTGCGCGGGCGCGTTGGGGCACAGCCGCATGGAGGCCAGCATGGTCAGGCCCTCCAGATAGTTGCGGGCGTGCTGCTGCGGACCGGAGACCACCATCCAGCCGGAGCGGAACCCGGCCACCCGGTACGTCTTCGAGAGCCCGCTGAAGGTGAGGCAGACCAGGTCCGGGGCGAGGACGGCCGCGCTGTGGTGCTCGGCCCCGTCGTACAGGATCTGGTCGTAGATCTCGTCCGCGAAGACCATCAGGTGGTGCCGACGGGCCAGATCCAGGATGCCTTCCAGGATCTCGCGCGGATAGACCGCGCCCGTCGGGTTGTTCGGGTTGATGATCACGACGGCCTTGGTCCGGTCGGTGATCTTCGACGCCATGTCGGCGAGGTCCGGGTTCCAGTCGGAGCCCTCGTCGCAGATGTAGTGCACGGCCTTGCCGCCCGCGAGCGTGGTCACCGCCGTCCAGAGCGGGAAGTCCGGGGCCGGGATCAGCACTTCGTCGCCGTCCTCCAGCAGCGCCTGCACGGCCATCGAGATCAGCTCGGAGACCCCGTTGCCGAGGAAGATGTCGTCCACGCCGACCTCGGTGAGCCCCATGGCCTGGTAGCGCTGGGCCACCGCCCGCCGCGCGGAGAGGATGCCGCGCGAATCGGTGTAGCCGTGGGCCTGGGGCAGCATCCGGATCATGTCCTGGACGATCTCCTCCGGCGCCTCGAAGCCGAAGAGCGCCGGGTTGCCCGTGTTGAGCCGGAGCACGCTGTGGCCCGCCTCCTCCAGGGCGTTGGCATGCTCGATGACCGGGCCCCGGATCTCGTAACAGACCTCGTTGAGCTTGCTGGACTGCCGGAACTCCATGCGGTGCCTCCCCGAGCCGAACTGCGATACTTGGTTTTACCAAGTGAGAGCTTGGAAAGTCCAACAACATGTCTAGACTGCGTCGTATGCCACGTCAGCAGCCCGCCGCCCAACGCCCCGTCAGACGCCGGAGCTACGACCAGTTCTGCGCCACCGCCCGCGCCCTCGACTCCGTGGGCGACCGGTGGACGCTGCTGATCGTCCGCGAACTGCTCGCCGGACCCCGCCGCTACACCGACCTCCACGCCGATCTGCCCGGCGTCTCCACCGACGTGCTGGCCTCCCGCCTCAAGGACATGGAGCAGGGCGGCCTCGCCGTCCGCCGCAAGCTCCCGCCGCCCGCCGCGGCCTCGGTCTACGAACTGACCGAGCGCGGCCACGGCCTCCTCCCCGTTCTCACCGCCCTCGCCGAGTGGGGCGCCCCCGCCCTCACCGAACGCCGCCCCACCGACGCCGTGCGCGCCCACTGGTTCGCCCTGCCCCTGCTGCGCGCGCTGACCGGTCTCGCCCAGGAGGGCGTCCTCGAAGTCCGGCTGGACGAGGGCGAGTTCCATGTCCGTACGGGGAGGGGCGCGGCGATCGAGCCCGGGAGCGAGCTGTACGGGTTCGGCCCGGCGCCCCGGCCCGACGCCCGTATCACCCTCGCCGCCGAACTCTGCCTGGAGCTGGGGCGCGGCGAGGTCACCCTCGCGGCGGCGGTCAAGGACGGCCGGATCGAGGTGATGGGGGAGGGGCCGCTCGCCGCCGAGCTGCGGGGCGGGTGAGGCGTGCGGGGCCGTGTGCCCCGGCGCCGGGGATGGATGATGGAGGCGTGCGACTCGAAGCGATCACCTGGGAACGGCTGGCCGGTGGGCTGGCCCGGCACGCGGACGGCCTGACCGCCGCCGACGGATCACCCCGGCTCGCCCTCGGCATCGACGGCGCCCCGGCCGCCCGCACCGCTGACCTGGCCGAACGCCTCGCCGATGAGCTGCGGCTGCGCGGCCGGTCGGTGCTCGTGGTCCCCACCGAGGGGTTTCTGCGCCCGGCGAGCCTGCGGTTCGAGTACGGGAAGGAGGACCCGGACGCGTACGCGGACAGCTGGTTCGACACGGGCGCGCTCTGGCGCGAGGTGTTCGGGCCGCTGGAGGCGGGCGGCTCCGGGCGGGTGCTGCCCGACCTGTGGGACCCGGTGACGGACCGGGCCACGCGGGCGCCGTACCGGGAGGTGCCGGAGGGCGGGGTGGTGATCGTGCACGGGCCGCTGCTGCTCGGCCACTGGTTCCCGTTCGCGCTGAGCGTTCATGTGCGGCTCTCGGAGGGCGCGTTGCGGCGGCGCACGCGGGAGGCGGAGCGGTGGACGCTTCCTGCTTTCGCCCGGTACGAGGAGGAGGTGGCGCCCGCCGAACGCGCGGACGTGGTGGTGCGGGCGGACGACCCGCTCCATCCGGCGTGGTCGGGGTTGGCCTAGGCGGGCGTTGCGTGGGTGGGCGTTCACAGGCGGGCGTTGCGTGCGCGGGTGGGCGTTCACGTGACGGCTTTACGTGGAGGGGCGGCCGCCCACCGTGGCGACCGCCTCGGCCCCGGCCCGGCAGCCCGCCTCCGCCGCAGCCCTGTCGTCCGCCCCGGCCAGCAGCGCCGCGAGGAACCCGCCGGTGAACGCGTCACCCGCGCCCGTCGAGTCGACCGGTTCGCGGACCGGCCCGGCGCGGACCCGTCCCGTCACCGCGCCCCCGGCGGCCAGGACCGCGCCCCCGGCGCCCAGGGTGACGGCGACCCGGGGGAACGTACGGCTCAACTCGGCCGCCGCGTCGGCCGGTTCGGGCAGGCCGGTGAGCAGCCGGGCCTCGTCCGCGTTCGGCAGCAGCAGCTCGGCCCCCTCGGCGTACTCCAGGAACCGCTTCGGGCCCAGCTCCGCCAGGAACCCCGCCGACGCCGGGTCCACGCTCACCGGAATCCCACGTTCCAGGGCGGTCCGCAGGGCGAGCCGGGCGGCGGCGCGGCTGGTGGCGACGAACAGGAGGTAGCCGGAGAGGTGCAGCCACCCCGTGCCGTCGAGCATCGAGGGCGCGAAGTCTTCGGTGGCGAGCCTCAGTACGGCCCCGCTGTCGGTGAGGAACGTCCGCTCGGCGGCGGCGTCCACCAGCGCGATGACGGTCGCGGTCGCCACCTCCGCGTCCACCGCCAGCAGCGCCCGCACCCCCGCCCGCTCCAGCGCCTCCCGGTGCCAGTCGGCGGACTCCGCCCCGGCCCTGGCCAGCAGCGCCACGTCCCGGCATCCCGAACGCACCGCCCAGCAGGCGACGTTGGCCCCCGCGCCGCCCGGCAGGGACCGGATGCGGGCCGCGTTGTCCGTACCGTGGACGAGCCCGGAGCCGTGGAGCGCCACCACGTCCGTCACCACGTCCCCCACCACCAGGAGCCCCCGGCCCGCCCCGGCAGGGCTCACCGTACGGGCGTCGCCGGGGCTCACCGTACGGGCGCCGCCGTGGCTCACCGTACGGCCGTCGCCGGGGCTCACTGTACGGCTGCCGCTGCGGCGATCTCCGCCGCGAGCCGCACGTTCCCGCGTACCGCCGCCAGGTTCGCCTCCAGCGACGCGCCCTCGGTCCGCCGCATCAGCTGGTCCAGCAGGAACGGGGTCACGCCCTGCCCCGTGATCCCGCGCTCCCGGCACGCGTCGAGCGCCTCCGCGAGCACCCGGTCGTGCAGGGCGGGGTCCAACTGGTCCTGTTCCGGTACGGGGTTGGCGACGATCAGCGCGGCCTCCGGGCCGCCCAGCGCCTCCTTCGCCCGGATCACCTCCACCACCTCCTCGGGGCTGTGCACGGTCCAGTCGACCGGCAGGCCGCAGCTGCTCAGATAGAAGCCGGGGAAGTGCCCGGTGCCGTAACCGACGATGCCCACCCCGAGGGTCTCCAGCCGCTGGAGCGTCGCCGGGACGTCGAGGATCGACTTCACGCCCGCGCAGACCACGGTGATTCCGGTACGGGCGAGCAGCCGCAGATCGGCCGACTCGTCCTGGTTCTCGGCCCATTCCCGGTGGACGCCCCCGAGCCCTCCGGTCGCGAAGACGCGCAGCCCCGCCCGCGCCGCCAGGAACGCTGTCGCGGAGACCGTCGTCGCCCCGCTCGCCCCGAGCGCCAGTGCGGGGGCGAGATCGCGGTGGCCCAGCTTCCGGACCGCCGGGTCCGCGGCGACCCGCTCCAACTGGTCCTTCTCCAGACCCACATGGGCCCGCCCGTCCAGGACGGCGATGGTGGCCGGGACCGCCCCGGCGGACCGGACGGTCCCTTCCAGTTCGCGTGCCACCCGGAGGTTGCGGGGGCGCGGCAGCCCATGCGCGATGATCGTCGACTCCAGGGCCACGACGGGCAGCCCGTCGGCCAGGGCCGCGCGTACTTCGGCGGAGAGGACCGGCTCGTAGGAGGTGTCGGTGTTCTGTGGCATGTCCCCATCCCTGTCGCGGGCGGAAGGGGCGCAAACCACGGGGGACGAGTTCCGGCCGAACCCCGGGAGACGGGTTCCGGCCGGTCCTGGTGGCGGCCCGGCCGGAAGTGGTCGCTAAGGTGACCGGCCATGACGACAAACGACCAGGCCCCCGCCTCCTTCGCCGTACACATCCCGGACGCCGAGCTGGAACCGGAGCCCCTCGATCCGGCCCAGATCGTCTCGGGCGAGCCCGTGGTGACGGGCAAGGTGCTGTGGGAGTCCGCCGACGGCAAGCAGGTGCGCGGGATCTGGCAGATCACCCCGGGCGTGGTCACCGACACCGAGGTGAACGAGCTGTTCGTGGTGGTCAGCGGGCGGGCGACCGTGGCGGTCGAGGGCGGCGCGACGCTGGAGATCGGGCCGGGGGACGCCTGCGTACTGCGCGAGGGCGACCGGACGACCTGGACGGTGCACGAGACGCTCCGCAAGGCGTACCACATCAGCCTCTGAGGACGCCGGACGCCGGACGCCCGGCGTCGGGCGCCGGGGGCCGACGGGGCGTCGGGTGTGGGGCTGAGGGCTCCTGGCTGAGGGCGTCGGGTTCCGGGCCAGCGGGGGCCGGGGTCACCGGGGTCCGGCGGCCCCAGCGCCGTACGGTTTCATGCCCCGGCGCCGCCCGCCCCCTTCAGGCTCCGGCGCAGCGCGAGCGCGGCCACCGGCAGCAGCAGCGCGGCCCCGATGGCGTTCAGCGGGCCGTACCCCCACTGGGCGACGATCAGTCCGGCCGCCGCTCCGCCGATGCCCGCCGCCGCGTTCATGGTCAGGTCGGACAGGCCCTGCACGGCCGCCCGGGCGGCCTGCGGTACGGAGTCGGTGAGCAGCGCCGAACCGGCGATCATCCCCGCCGACCAGCCGAGGCCGAGCACGAACAGGCCCAGGGCGGTCTGCCCGTGCCGGGGCCCCGCCGTGCCCGCGAGCAGCGCCGCGCCGCTCAGCAGGCCGACCGTCAGGCCGATCACGGAGAGTCGGCCGAACCGGTCGGCCAGCCACCCCATTACCGGCGAGAACGCGTACATGCCCGCGATGTGCCCGCTGATGACCAGCCCGATCAGCTGGAGGTCCGCCCCGTGCCGACCCAGATGGACCGGGGTCATCACCATGATCGACACCATCGCGGTGTGCGACACGGCGACGGTCACCATGGCCAGCTTGGCCATCGGTGACTCCCGGACGGCCGCGATCCCGGCGCGCAGGGACCGCTTCTGCTCGCCCTGGGTGCTCCGCGGGGCCAGGGCGCGCGCCGTGAGCAGCGGGTCCGGGCGCAGCAGGACGGCCACGACCGCTCCGGCGAGGAGGAAGGCGGCGGCGGACCAGAGGTAGGGGCCCGCGGTCTCGGGCACCGGCGTCCCGTGGAACAGGCGGCCCGCCGGGGCGGCGATGTTGGGGCCCAGCACCGAGCCGATCGTGGTGGCCCAGATGACGGTGGAGATCGCCCGGCCCCGCCGCTCCGGCCCGACCAGGTCGGCCGCCGCGAACCGGGCCTGGAGATTGGCGGAGGACCCGGCGCCGAACGCGGCCATCCCGAGCAGCAGCAACGGGAAGCTGCGCACCACCGTGCCGAGGACCACCAGGCCGCCGCCGAGGGCACCGACCAGATAGGCGAGCACCAGGCCGGGGCGTCGGCCGCGCGAGGTCATCAGGGCGGCCAGCGGCAGCGACAGCAGCGCCGTACCGGCGACGGACGCGGTCGGGGCCAGCCCGGACAGCGCCTCGGAGCCGGTCACCTCGGTGGCCAGCATCGGCGCCAGGGCGATACCGATGGCCACGCCGAGGCCGCCGAGTATCTGGCTGACGACGAGCACGGCCGATATCCGGCGCTGGAGAGCGGGCAGCCCGGCGGCGGTGACCGTGGGGGCGGCGGAGAGCGGGAGGGGTGGCGTCACCGGCGCAGTGTGCCATCAGAGGCCCCCGGAGGCGCACCGGATTCTTCGGCCAACCTCCGACCCCGGCTGCGGGGCTGCGGGAACGCACCTCCGCCCTCGCGCCCGGGAGCAAGCGCCCTCCCCGTGCCCCAGGCCCCGTAGCCAAACTGCCACCAGCCACCAGCCACCAGCCACCAGCCACCCGGCGCCTGCCTCTCGTTCCCGCCACGCGGCGCCCGTCGCCTGCCTCCCCGCCGGTCGCCGCCCCCGCGCCCGCCCTAGAACAGCGGCTGCGGAAGCACCCCCTCCAACGCCAGCAGCTGCCGCTTCGTCTCCAGCCCGCCCCCGAACCCTCCAAGTCCGCCGTCGCTCTCCACCACCCGGTGGCAGGGCACCACCACCGGCAGCGGGTTGGACCCCATGGCGGCCCCCACCGCCTGCGCGCCCTCCGGCCGGCCGACCCGCGCGGCCAGCTCCCCGTACCCGACGACCGTCCCGTAGGGCACCGTGGACTCCAGCTCGCGGAGCACCTCGCGGTGGAACCCGGACGTCAGCGACCAGTCCAGACCGAGGCCGAAGTCCTGCCGCTCGCCCGCGAAGTACGCCGCGAGCCGACGTATCGGCTCGGCCAGCCGTGCGGAGCCGGGGGCCTCCACCGGCTCCGCGCCCAGCCGGGTCCGCAGCTGCGCGAGCGCCGCGTCCCGTACGCCGGGGCGGGCGTGGAAGACCACGCTCACCAGACCGGTGGAGGTCGCGGCGAGCAGCAGCGGCCCGATGGCGCTGCCCACGACGGACCATTCGACGACCGGCTCCCCATCGAGCCCGTGACTGTTCATGCCGACCACCGTACGACCGGCCACTGACAACGGCCGCCCGCTGCCGCCGGGACCACGTCCGTGACAGCGCCCGCCCCGCACGGCGTCCATGACAGCGCCCGCCCCGCACGGCCGGGGCCGGGTCAGCGCGTGGCGTCGCGCACCACGTCGGGGTAGTTGGTGATGATGCCGTCGACACCGTACGCACGGACCTTCACCGCGTTCGCCGCGTCGTTGACCGTCCAGGTGTTCACCCTCAGCCGCTTGCCGTGCGGGCCCTTGAGCCGCTGCACGGCTGCCACGTAGTCGGCGCCGATCGTCGTGTGCGAGGGGTTGATCTGGTCGGTGAACGCCGCGTACGCGGGGAGGTCGGCCACCGCCGGGGTGCCCAGGAAGCCGGTGGTGATGTCGGGGCGCAGGGTGTGCACCTCCTTGATGCTGGCGGCGCCGAAGCTCTGGATGACCAGCCGGTCCCGTACGTGCAAGGGGTTCAGCCACCCCTCCTTGCGCAGCACCTTCAGGATGTCCCGCTCGATGCCCGGGTAGGACGCCGGGCTCTTGATCTCCAGGAGCAGCTTCTGGCGGTTGCGCTCCAGGCGGTTCACGAACTGGGTCAGCGTCGGCACCCGCACCCCCGCGAACTGGGACCCGAACCAGCTCCCCGCGTCCAGCTTCGCGATCTCCGCGGCGGTGAAGTCCTTGACCGCCCACGGGGCACGGCCGGGGAAGACCTCCTCGACGTTCGTCGTGCGCTTCAGGCTGCTGTCGTGCAGCACGACCAGCACACCGTCCTTGGTGCGGTGGACATCGTTCTCCACCCAGTCGATGCCGAGCGCCTTCGCGGCGTCCGCCGCGGCGAGCGTGTTCTCCGGTGCGTAGCCCGAGGCGCCCCGGTGGGCCACGACGACGGGGCTCGCCTGCCGGTCCGGGGTGCGGGCGTCCGCGTCCTGCGGCTGGGCGGCGGGCAGCAGCAGGGCGCCGGCGCCGAGTACGGCCGCCGCGGTGGTGGAGGCGGTTGCGGTGCGTACGAACACGTGGACTCCTCGTATCGGAGTGTGCGGACACGACGAGACTGGCAGCGGCCCACCAACGCGGGACGGGAGCGCGGTGGCCGCGGAATGAACGGAATCTTCGCTACCGGAGCGGCAGAAGGAAGGTGCCACGGGACCGTGCCACGGTCCCGTGCCGATAAAATGTGCTTCCTACATCTCCATCCGCCTGCCGGGACCCGCCCCTTGGGGACCCCCCTCGAACCCGGGCTTCCATGAAGGGCGTGCCAGCGTGCAGGGAACGGTCGACGGATTCACCCATGGCCCGGCGATCCCGGTCCTGGCGTTCCTCGCGGCCGGTCTGGGGGCCGCTCTCGGACTCCGCTGCTCCATCAGGTCCCTGCGCACGGCACGCTCCTTCAGGGCCGGCCCCCTGGCACTCGGTGCGCTGTCCATCGGCTCCGGCATCTGGACCATGCATTACGTGGCGATGACGGGCTTCACCGTCGCGGAGGCACCGCTCTCCCACGACAAGCCCTTCATCCTCGGTGGTCTCGCCGTGGCCGTCGTGATGGCCGGCATCGGCCTCTTCATTGTCGGGTACCGGGGCGTGACCCGCATGGCGTTGATCACGGGCGGCACCCTCACCGGCCTCGGCATCGCCTCCACGCACTACCTCGGCATGGCGGGCATCCGCTTCCCGGGGCACTTCACGTACGAGACGCCCCTCGTCGTCCTCTCGGTCCTGATCGCCACGACCGCCGCCACGGCCGCGCTCCGGGCGGCCCTCTCCGCCCGGGTCCTCCTCTCCGGGCTGGGCGCGGGCGTCATGATGGCCGTCGCGGTGACCGGGATGCACTACACCGGCATGGCCGCGCTCGACGTGCACCTGCACCCCGCCGCGCCCGGTGCCGCCACCGCCGGTCTCCCACCGGACTGACCGCTTCCGCCGCACTGCTCCCACGCACTGCTTCCACGGGCTGCCTCCCGCCGCTTCCGCGCACCCGCGCGAGGGGCGCCGGGCGGTCCGGCGGCGTAGATCCGAGGCCGTTGTCAGTGGGGGGCCGTACGGTGGTTGCATGCGGCCCGTTTCCAAGATCGAACGTACGGTGGCGCCCTTCGAGGTCGTCAGTCCCTACCAGCCCAGCGGCGACCAGCCGGCGGCCATCGCCGAGCTGGAGCGGCGCATCCGCGCAGGTGAGAAGGATGTCGTCCTGCTCGGCGCGACCGGCACCGGAAAGTCGGCGACCACCGCCTGGATGATCGAGAAGCTGCAGCGCCCCACGCTCGTGATGGCGCCGAACAAGACGCTCGCCGCCCAGCTGGCCAACGAGTTCCGCGAGCTCCTGCCGAACAACGCGGTGGAGTATTTCGTCTCGTACTACGACTACTACCAGCCCGAGGCGTACGTCCCGCAGTCGGACACCTACATCGAGAAGGACTCCTCCATCAACGAGGAGGTCGAGCGGCTGCGCCACTCGGCGACGAACTCGCTGCTCACCCGGCGCGACGTCGTCGTGGTCGCCTCCGTCTCCTGCATCTACGGCCTCGGTACGCCCCAGGAGTACGTGGACCGCATGGTCCAGCTCACGGTCGGCGAGGAGATCGACCGCGACCAGCTGCTACGCCGCTTCGTCGAGATGCAGTACGCGCGCAACGACCTCGCGTTCACCCGCGGCACCTTCCGGGTCCGGGGCGACACCATCGAGATCTTCCCGGTCTACGAGGAGCTCGCCGTCCGCATCGAGATGTTCGGGGACGAGATCGAGGCCCTCTCCACCCTGCACCCGCTGACCGGCGAGGTCATCAGCGAGGACCCCGTGGTCCACGTCTTCCCCGCCAGCCACTACGTGGCCGGACCCGAGCGGCTGCAGAAGGCCGTCCGGGGCATCGAGGAGGAGCTCCAGGAGCGCCTGGCCGAGCTGGAGAAGCAGGGCAAGATGCTGGAGGCCCAGCGGCTGCGCATGCGCACCACGTACGACATCGAGATGCTCCACCAGATCGGCAGCTGCTCCGGCATCGAGAACTACTCGATGCACTTCGACGAGCGGGCCCCGGGCACCGCCCCCAACACCCTCCTCGACTACTTCCCCGAGGACTTCCTGCTCGTCCTCGACGAGTCGCACGTCACGGTGCCGCAGATCGGCGCGATGTACGAGGGCGACGCCTCCCGCAAGCGCACGCTGGTCGACCACGGCTTCCGGCTGCCGTCCGCGATGGACAACCGCCCGCTGAAATGGGAGGAGTTCCTGAAGCGGATCGGCCAGACGGTGTACCTCTCCGCCACCCCGGGGAAGTACGAGCTCTCGCGCGGCGACGGCTTCGTGGAGCAGATCATCCGTCCCACCGGCCTCGTCGACCCCGAGATCGTCGTCAAGCCCACCGAGGGGCAGATCGACGACCTGGTGCACGAGATCCGCACCCGCACCGAGCGCGACGAGCGGGTCCTGGTCACCACCCTCACCAAGAAGATGGCGGAGGACCTCACCGACTACTTCCTGGAGCTCGGCATCCAGGTCAGGTATCTGCACAGCGACGTCGACACCCTGCGCCGTATCGAGCTGCTGCGCGAGCTGCGCTCCGGCGAGTACGACGTCCTGGTCGGCATCAACCTGCTGCGTGAGGGTCTCGACCTGCCCGAGGTCTCCCTCGTGGCCATCCTCGACGCCGACAAACAGGGCTTCCTGCGCTCCGGCACCTCGCTCATCCAGACCATCGGACGCGCCGCCCGTAACGTGTCCGGCCAGGTCCATATGTACGCGGACAAGGTCACCCCGGCGATGGAGCAGGCCATCGACGAGACCAACCGCCGCCGCGAGAAGCAGATCGCGTACAACACCGAGCGCGGCATCGACCCGCAGCCGCTGCGCAAGAAGATCAACGACATCGTCGCGACCATCCACCGCGAGGAGGTCGACACCGAGCAGCTCCTCGGCACCGGCTACCGGCAGGGCAAGGAGGCCAAGACCCCGGTGCCGACGCTCGGCGCCAAGGCGGCCAAGGGCGGCGCGAAGACCAAGGGCGCGTCGGCCGGTGCCGTGGTCGGCGACCGTCCCGCGGCCGAACTGGCCGGAATCATCGAGGAGATGACCGACCGGATGCGGGCCGCCGCCGCCGACCTGCAGTTCGAGGTGGCCGCCCGGCTCCGCGACGAGGTCGGCGAGCTGAAGAAGGAGCTGCGCCAGATGAAGGAGGCGGGCCTCGCCTGAGGCCCGGCCCACCGGGCGGCGGGGCGACCGCCGCCCGGTGTGTTGCAAGACCGACACAAAAACGGACCGAACCTCCTGCCGTCCCGGGGGGAATGCGTAGGGTTCGGGTAAACCGCACACGGACGGTTGCGGGGCAATGCCGAGAGGGGACAGCGCGTGACGGTCAATATGACCAAGGGTCAGGCCATCAACCTGCAGAAGAGCGACGGGGGGACCCTGACGGCGGTACGGATGGGGCTCGGCTGGCAGGCGGCTCCGCGCCGCGGTCTGTTCGGCTCGCGCACCCGGGAGATCGACCTGGACGCCTCGGCGGTGCTCTTCGCCGACAAGCAGCCGGTCGACGTCGTCTTCTTCCGCCACCTCGTCAGTGACGACGGCTCGGTCAAGCACACCGGGGACAACCTGGTCGGCGGCGCGGGCTCCGGCGGCGACGACGAGGCGATCCTCGTGGACCTCCAGCGCGTCCCGGTCCACATCGACCAGATCGTCTTCACGGTGAACTCCTTCACCGGGCAGACGTTCCAGGAGGTCCAGAACGCCTTCTGCCGCATCGTCGACGAGACCAACGGCCAGGAGCTCGCCCGGTACACGCTGGACGGCGGCGGCCAGTACACCGCCCAGATCATGGCGAAGGTCCACCGCGCGGGGAGCGGATGGAAGATGACCGCCCTCGGAAACCCGGCCAACGGCCGCACGTTCCAGGACCTGATGCCGTCCATCCTGCCCCACCTGTAGGCGGACCGGACCGGATCAGGCCGGCACCGGCACGTGCGGCTCCCGGGGGCACCCGCTCCCGGGAGCCGCACCGCGCGGGGCCGACCGCAGCACACATCGTCGAGGGGGACAGCGCAATGACGGCCGAACTGGTCCGGGGGCAGAACCACACCCTGCCCCGGACCCGTCTGGAGATCCGGGTGTCGGCGGGCTCGCCCGTCGTGGCCGGGGCGACCCTCGGCGATGAGCACGGCACGGTGCGCCGCGCCGAGTGGATCGCCCACCCCGGCTCGCACCGGCTCCCCGGCCTGGAGGTCTCCCGGCAGGCCGCGGCCGCCCACCGCCTCGCCGTCGACCTGGAAGCCCTCCCCGAGGAGGTGCACCGGGTCACCGTGCTCCTCGCCCTCCCGGTGGGTGTCGGCGGCCCGGCCCGGTTCGGCGCGACCGCCGCGCCCTTCGTCGCCGTCACCGGCCTCGACGGCACCGAGATAGCCACCTTCACCCTCACCGGCCTCGACGCCGAGTCGGCGGTCAACGCCCTGGAGCTCTACCGCCGCCAGGGCGCCTGGAAGGTCCGGGCCGTCGGCCAGGGGTACGCGACCGGACTGGCCGGGATGCTCGCCGACCAGGGCTTCGCCGGGGCGGCCGAGCTGGCCGCGTCCATCCAGGAGGCCGTCGCCCGGTCCCTGGCCCGCTCGGTGGCCCCGCCACCGCCCCGCACCCCCGAAGGCGACCGCGTACGGCACGCCTCCGCCCCGCCCGGCCACCACGCGCCGACCACACACCCGTCGACCACACAGCCGTCGGCAGCCACGCACCCGCCGACCACACACCCGCCGGTCGCGCCCCAGCCCGCCGCGCCTTCGCCCGCCGCGCCCCAGCCCGCCACACCCCAGGCCGCCTCGCCCCAGGCCGGCCGTTCCTCCGAGCCGCCGACCGGTGGCAGGGGCCCCTCTGAACCCGCACCGACCGGTCCCGGGGCTCCCTCCGAGCCGCTGTCCAACCCGGCCTCCGCCCCCGCGCCCCCGTCGGCCGACCCCGCCGCGGCCTCCGCCCCCGCGACCGGCGGCCCCATCAACTACGCGCACCCCCGCAGACAGCACGCCGCCCCGCCCTCGCCCCCGCCCGCCGCGCCCCCCGCCCAGCCCGGAGAGCCCGCGCAGCCGGTCGCCGGGGACGCGACCGGCTGGTCGATGGACGAGCGGCTCTACAACCAGATCTGGGGCATGTTCGAGGACCTGGCACGCGCCGCGGCGGCCTACCGCAGCGCCGTGGACTTCGCCGAGTCCCGGATGGGCCAGGAGCTCGACCGGGCCCTCTCCGACCCGCGCAACCGGATCGGCGGCGCGGGCGACCGCGCCCGCGAGGAGGCCCGCGCCAAGTGCGACGAGCTGACCGCCCGGGCCCGGGAGGTCCTCGACCGCGAGCTCGCCCAGCTGGCTGCCGAAGCGGCCGTCGTCGAGCCCGCGCTCCCCGCCGCGTACGCGGGCTGGGACAACCCCGTCTGGCACGCCCACCGCATCCCCATGGAGATGCCGATGGCCCTGCGCATCGGTGACCTCCATCTGCCCGAACGCACCGACCTGCGCATCCCGCTGCTGGTCCGGCTGCCGCTGGAGCGGGGCATGTGGGTGGACAGCGGGCGTACGGCCTCCGAGGCCGCCGCCCTCCTGGACACCGACCGGCTGCGCCGCCTCGCGATGGAGACCGCCGTCCTGCACGCGGCCCGGCTGCTCGCGGTGTATCCGCCCGGCGAGTTCTCGGTGCACGTCATCGACCCCGCGGGCGCGGCGGCCGGACCGCTGGCGCCGCTGGTCGACGCGGGCGTCCTCGCCGGTCCGCCCGCCGCCGGACCCGGGGGAGTGGCCCAGGTCCTCGACCGCCTCACCCGGCGCGTGGACCTGGTGCAGATGGCGGTGAGGGCCCGGGCGGCCGACTCGCTCCCGCCCGACCTGGACACCGGCGAACAGCTCCTCGTGGTCAACGACTTCCCGCACGGCTTCGACGACCGGGCCGTCACCCAGCTCCGCTACCTCGCCGACGAGGGGCCCTCGGTCGGCGTGCATCTGCTGATGGTCGCGGACCGGGAGGACGCACGTGCGTACGGGCCGGTGCTCGACCCGCTGTGGCGTTCGCTGCTGCGGATCACCCCCGTCGCCGACAACCACCTCGCCGACCCCTGGGTCGGTCACGCCTGGACATATGAGCCGCTCACGGTCCCCTCGGGCAGCCGTGTCCTGGAACAGGTCCTCGCGGCGGTCGTGGCCGCCCGCCGGGCTGCCGGACGCTGACCGGAATTACCAGCCTGACCTGCCGATTTTGCCATCTGTTTACTATTTTCTTTACCGGGGCTTGGCGGGGCCTGTACTGTTCGGTCCACGGAGGGGAGTACTCCTTACGCGACGTTCCCGTCAGTACGGACCGTGACCGGTCCCGGGGCGTCGGCCCGGCGCGCACCCCGCGTGCCAGGGTGGAAGAGACCTCCGGCAGCGACGACGCTGATCAGTAGCCGTAGCGAACTGCCGGAGGCGCAGTGGACGTTTCATGGACCCTTTGGGCTGTGACCATCATTGGTCTGTCAGCCCTGATCGCCGTCGACTTCTTCATCGGGCGCAAGCCCCATGACGTGTCGACCAAGGAAGCCGGTATCTGGACGGTCGTCTGGATCGCGCTGGCCATCATCTTCGGCCTCGGCCTGCTGGTGTTCGGCAACAGCCAGGCGTCCGGAGAGTTCTTCGCGGGCTTCATCACCGAGAAGTCGCTGAGCGTCGACAACCTCTTCGTCTTCGTCCTCATCATGGCGAAGTTCTCGGTGCCCTCGCACCTCCAGCAGCGGGTGCTGCTCATCGGTGTGCTGATCGCCCTGGTGCTCCGGGCGGTCTTCATTGCCGCCGGTGCCGCCGTGATCGCGAACTTCTCGTGGGTGTTCTACATCTTCGGCGCGTTCCTGATCTACACCGCCTGGAAGCTCATCCAGGAGGCGCGGGCCGGTGAGGAGGAAGAGGAGTTCGAGGAGAACCGTCTCCTCAAGTCGATCGAGAAGCGCTTCGGGGTCGCCGACCAGTACCACGGCACGAAGCTCTTCATCCAGAAGCACGGCAAGCGCGTCATGACCCCGCTGATGGTGGTCATGCTCGCCATCGGCACCACCGACGTGCTGTTCGCGCTGGACTCGATCCCGGCGATCTTCGGCCTGACCCAGGACCCGTACATCGTCTTCACCGCCAACGCGTTCGCGCTGATGGGCCTGCGCCAGCTGTACTTCCTCATCGGCGGTCTGCTGAAGAAGCTGGTCCACCTCAGCTACGGCCTGTCGGTGATCCTCGGCTTCATCGGCGTCAAGCTCGTGCTGCACGCCCTGCACGAGTCCGGGGTGCACGTCCCGGAGATCTCCATCCCGTTCTCCCTCACCGTCATCTGCGGCGTCCTGGTGGTCACCACGATCACCAGCCTGATCGCCAACAAGAAGCAGGAGGCGGCCGAGGCCGAGGCGGCGGCGAAGGCCAAGAGCGTCGACGCGGCCGACGAGCAGCCGGAGAGCGTCAGCAGCTGATCCCGGGCCGCCCGGGCGGCACAGGGACCCACCGGCAGCGGCCGGGACGGAACGGCGAGAGCCGCCCGTCCCGGCCGCTGTGCGTATAGGCGTACGTGCTCCCGCCAGAGCCCCGCGAGGGGGGAACCGTCAAAGGTCGGCGAGGAACGCGCGGACAGCGGTGGCGAAGCCCTCGGGATCGGTCTCGTGGACCGTGTGCCCGGTGGGCAGGTGCACCAGGCGGGTGTGCGGGCGGCGCTCCGCCATGGCCTCGGCGTGCCCGGTGGAGAGAGTGCCGCTGCGGGCCCCGTGGACGAGCAGGGCCGGACAGTCCGTGGCCAGCCAGTCGTCCCAGTGATCGCCCCGGAGCAGGCGCTGCGAGGCGACCATGTCCTCCGGGTGGAAGGCCAGCCCCCAGCCGTCGTCGTACGCGCGTATCGCCTCGGCCAGATAGGGGGCGGACCCGCCCAGCCCCTCGATCAGGGCCGCGCGGTCCGGTGCCCGTTGGGGCCAGGAGAGGCAGAAGGACAGATCGCCCTCGACGACGGCCCCGACGTCCTCGACGACCAGGGCGCGGACCCGGTCCGGATGGCGTGCGGCGAGCTGATAGGCGTTGACGCCGCCCAGCGAATGGCCGAGGACGACGACCGGGCCGGGGCCGAGGCGGTCGAGGACGGCGACGGCGTCCGCGAGATAGCCCCGGCGGTGGTAGTCCGCCGGGCGGTCCGACTCCCCGTGCCCCCGCTGGTCCGGGGCGATGACTCGCCAGTCGGGGGCCAGCGCCCGGGCCAGCGGGGCGAAGGTCCGGCCTTCCGAGAAGTGGCCGTGCAGAGCCAGCAGGGGCCTGCCGGGCCCGCCGAAGTCGAGGCAGGACAGCCGGCGCCCGTCGAGATCGAGATCGACGCGGGTCGCCTCCGGCACGGTGAAGGTCATGCCGCGACCCTAGTGCCCGGGTCTGACACCCTCCCGGGAGTGCCCGGGTCTGACACCCTCCCGGGAGTGCCCGGGTCTGACACCCCCTGGGCCGACCGTCCCGCTACCAGCCCCGCGCCCGCCACTCGGGCAGGTGCGGGCGCTCGGCGCCGAGGGTCGTGTCGTCGCCGTGGCCCGGGTAGACCCAGGTCTCGTCGGGCAGCCGGTCGAACAGCTTCGTCTCCACGTCGTGGAGAAGGCTTGCGAACGCCTCGGGGTCGTCGTGCGTGTTGCCGACCCCGCCGGGGAAGAGGCAGTCCCCGGTGAACAGGTGCGGGGCCCCGTGCGGGTCGTCGTAGACCAGGGCGATGGAGCCGGGCGTGTGGCCGGTCAGATGGCGGGCGGTCAGCTCCACCCGGCCGACGGTGATCGTGTCGCCGTCCTCCACGAGCACGTCCGTGGCGACCGGGATGCCCTCGGCGTCGTACCGGCCCGCGTACGTACGGGCGCCGGTGGCCGCCACCACCTCGGCCAGGGCCTGCCAGTGGTCGCCGTGGCGGTGGGTGGTGACGACGGACGCGATCCCGTCGTCACCGATCAGGGAGAGCAGGGTCGCGGTCTCGGCCGCCGCGTCGATCAGGAGCTGCTCTCCGGTGGCCCGGCAGCGCAGCAGATAGGCGTTGTTGTCCATCGCGCCGACGGCGACCTTGGAGATCATCAGATCCGCCAGTTCGTGCACGCTCGCCGGTCCGCCGACCTTCACCGCTCCGCTGTACGTCATACGGCTCAGCCTAATCCCGTCCCCGCCGGGGCGGGGACGGGATCAGGCCAGTGCCTACAGCGGAGGCAGGGAAGGCAGCGCGCCCCCGGTCACGGTCAGGGCGGAGCCGTCGCGGCGGCCGGCCAGCCAGCCGAGGAGATCGGCCGCCGTGCCCCGTACCGACACGGCCGGGCCGTCCGCCCCACCGCCCGTGGTCCAGGTCCGGCCGTCCTCGGCGGTCACGGTGGTGGCGGGGACGGCCGGGTGGCCGGTGAAGCGGTCGGCGAGGAAGGCGATCTCCCGCTCGGTGAAGTCGGCCGAGAGGTCCTCCAGCTCGTAGCCGACGTCCAGGTCCACGTGGTGGATCTCCAGCTCGATCAGCCGGCGGAAGGGGACCCGGGACGCGGAGTCCGTCACTCCGTTGCGGAGGGCGACGGTACGGGACCAGTCGGCCGGTTCCGCCGCCACCGCCGCGAGGCGCCCCGTGCTCTCCTCGAAGTCGGCCAGCTGCTCGGCCAGGGGGCGCGGGGCACCCGCCTCGATGTCGACCTCCCGGGTTTCGCTGCTCGCGTACATCGGCAGCCCCCGGAGAACATTTCCGAGCGCGTCGGCGTTACGTGACAAGTGGGTCAGGACATGGCCCCGGCTCCATCCGGGCAGCCGTGACGGCTCGGCCAGTGCGGCGTTGTCCCACTTACCCGCTGCACTGAGCAGTCGATCGGTCGCTTCGCGTACGGCTTGCAGGTCATGCGCATGATCCATCATGCGGCCGAGCCTAGCTCCGCCACTCGTTCGGGTGAAGGTGTCCGAGGGCGACCGTTAATCGAATGTGCGTGCTATACGCTCGGAGGAGACAAAGCTTCCCCCATCGCTGTGGCGCCCCCCATAACCTGGAACGGGGGCTCAGTTCCCCCGTCTCTCTCCAGAAAGGTGCGGACCGGCGTGGCCGACCGTCTCATCGTCCGTGGCGCGCGCGAGCACAACCTGAAGAACGTCTCGCTCGATCTCCCCCGTGACTCCCTCATCGTCTTCACCGGGCTCTCCGGGTCGGGCAAGTCGTCCCTCGCGTTCGACACGATCTTCGCCGAGGGCCAGCGGCGCTATGTGGAGTCCCTCTCCTCGTACGCCCGGCAGTTCCTCGGCCAGATGGACAAGCCGGACGTCGATTTCATCGAGGGTCTCTCCCCTGCCGTCTCCATCGACCAGAAGTCGACCTCGCGCAACCCGCGCTCGACGGTCGGCACCATCACGGAGGTCTACGACTACCTCCGGCTGCTCTTCGCCCGGATCGGCAAGCCGCACTGCCCCGAGTGCGGGCGGCCCATCGCCCGCCAGTCGCCGCAGGCCATCGTGGACAAGGTCCTCGGCCTGCCCGAGGGCAGCCGCTTCCAGGTGCTCTCGCCGCTGGTGCGCGAGCGCAAGGGCGAGTTCGTCGACCTCTTCGCCGACCTCCAGATCAAGGGGTACAGCCGAGCCAGGGTCGACGGCACCACCATCCAGCTCTCCGAGCCGCCCACGCTCAAGAAGCAGGAGAAGCACACCATCGAGGTGGTCATCGACCGCCTCACCGTCAAGGACAGCGCCAAGCGCCGGCTCACCGACTCGGTCGAGACCGCGCTCGGCCTCTCCGGCGGCATGGTCGTCCTGGACTTCGTCGACCTCCCCGAGGACGACCCCGAGCGCGAGCGGATGTACTCCGAGCACCTCTACTGCGCGTACGACGACCTCTCCTTCGAGGAGCTGGAGCCGCGCTCCTTCTCCTTCAACTCGCCCTTCGGCGCCTGCCCGGACTGCACGGGCATCGGTACGCGGATGGAGGTCGACCCGGAGCTGATCGTTCCGGACGAGGAGAAGTCGCTCGACGAGGGAGCCATCCACCCCTGGTCGCACGGCCACACCAAGGAGTACTTCGGTCGGCTGATCGGCGCGCTCTCCAAGGCCCTCGGCTTCCGTACGGACATCCCCTGGGCCGGACTGCCGCAGCGCGCCAAGAAGGCCCTGCTGTACGGCCACAAGATCCAGACCGAGGTCCGCTACCGCAACCGTTACGGGCGCGAGCGCGCCTACACCACCCCCGCCTTCGAAGGCGCGGTCCAGTTCGTCAAGCGGCGCCACACCGAGGCCGAGAGCGACTCCAGCCGGGAGCGCTTCGAGGGCTATATGCGCGAGGTGCCCTGCCCCACCTGTGAGGGCACCCGGCTCAAGCCGATCGTCCTCGCGGTGACGGTGATGGAGAAGTCCATCGCCGAGGTCTCCGCGATGTCGATCAGCGAGTGCGCCGAGTTCCTCGGCCGCCTCAAGCTGAACGCCCGTGACAAGAAGATCGCCGAACGGGTCCTCAAGGAGGTCAACGAGCGGCTGAGGTTCCTGGTCGACGTCGGCCTGGACTACCTCTCGCTCAACCGGGCGGCCGGTACGCTCTCCGGCGGCGAGGCCCAGCGCATCCGGCTGGCCACGCAGATCGGCTCCGGTCTGGTCGGCGTGCTGTACGTCCTGGACGAGCCGTCCATCGGGCTGCACCAGCGCGACAACCACCGGCTGATCGAGACACTGGTCCGGCTCCGGGACATGGGCAACACGCTCATCGTCGTCGAGCACGACGAGGACACCATCAAGGTCGCGGACTGGGTCGTCGACATCGGCCCCGGCGCCGGTGAGCACGGCGGCAAGGTCGTCCACTCCGGCTCGCTCAAGGAGCTGCTCTCCAACAAGGAGTCGGTCACCGGGCAGTATCTGTCCGGCAAGCGGTCCATCCCGACGCCGGACGTCCGCCGCCCGGTCGACCCGGCCCGCAGCCTCACCGTGCACGGTGCCCGGGAGAACAACCTCCACGACATCGACGTCTCCTTCCCGCTCGGCGTGCTCACCGCCGTCACCGGAGTCTCCGGCTCCGGGAAGTCGACCCTGGTCAACGACATCCTCTACACCCACCTGGCCCGCGAGCTCAACGGCGCCAAGTCGGTCCCCGGCCGCCACACCCGGGTCGACGGCGACGACCTGGTCGACAAGGTGGTCCATGTCGACCAGTCGCCGATCGGCCGGACGCCCCGGTCCAACCCGGCGACGTACACCGGGGTCTTCGACCACGTCCGCAGGCTCTTCGCGGAGACGATGGAGGCGAAGGTGCGCGGCTATCTGCCGGGCCGCTTCTCCTTCAACGTCAAGGGCGGCCGCTGCGAGAACTGCTCCGGCGACGGCACGATCAAGATCGAGATGAACTTCCTGCCCGACGTGTACGTCCCGTGCGAGGTCTGCCACGGTGCGCGCTACAACCGGGAGACCCTGGAGGTCCACTACAAGGGCAAGTCCATCGCCGAGGTGCTGGACATGCCGATCGAGGAGGGCCTGGAGTTCTTCGAGGCCGTCCCGGCCATCGCCCGCCACCTCCGTACGCTCAACGACGTGGGCCTCGGGTACGTCCGGCTCGGGCAGTCCGCGCCGACCCTCTCCGGCGGTGAGGCGCAGCGCGTCAAGCTGGCCAGCGAGCTCCAGAAGCGCTCCACCGGCCGCACGGTCTACGTCCTGGACGAGCCGACCACCGGTCTCCACTTCGAGGACATCAGCAAGCTGATCACGGTCCTCTCCGGCCTGGTCGACAAGGGCAACTCGGTGATCGTCATCGAGCACAACCTGGACGTCATCAAGACCGCCGACTGGGTCATCGACATGGGCCCCGAGGGCGGCAACGGCGGCGGTCTGGTCGTGGCGGAAGGCACCCCGGAGCAGGTCGCCTCGGTCCCCGCCAGCCACACCGGGAAGTTCCTCCAGGGCATCCTGGACGCGGACCGGATCAGCGAGGCCGCGGTGCCGTCGGGGCGGGGGACGGGGACGGCCCGTAAGAGCACCGCCGCCCGGAAGACCACCGCGGCGAAGAAGACGGCGGCACCGAAGAAGGCCACGGCGGCGGCTGCCAAGAAGGCCACGGCCACCAAGGCCACGGCCAAGAAGGCGAGCACCACCAAGGCGACCGCCACCAAGGCCGCCGCCGCGAAGAAGGCGACCCGCGCCCGCAAGGCGTGAGCCGACGGCCCAGAGCCGCCGACGGCTGCCCCTCCCCGCACGGGAGAGGCAGCCGTCGGCGGTGACGGGCCCGCCCGCGGGCCGTCCGTTCCCCGCCGGTATCGTCGGTTCCGTCACCGGGGGGAACGAGTGGGGAAACGAGCGGCCACGGCCCTCGTCCCTTCTCCCCGCCTGCCCGGCGACGCCCGAACCACCCCGAACAACGACCCGTGGAGTCCGCATGTCCGGCCTGCCCGCCGCCCGCCGTACCGTGCTGAAGGGCGCCGCGCTCGCCGGTGCCGCCGGGCTGGGAGCGGCCGCCTGCTCGACCGAGTCCAAGCTCGGCCACGCCAAGCAGCCCACCCCCACCGCCCCCGTCGACCTCGGCGAAGCCTCCGAGGTGCCCGTCGGCGGCGCCAAGCTCTACCGTGAGCAGCGTCTCGTCGTCAGCTGCCCGGCGAAGGGCGAGTACAAGGCGTTCAGCGCCCAGTGCACCCATGGCGGCTGCGTCCTGACCAAGATCGAGGGCACCGAGGGCCACTGCGCCTGCCACGGCAGCCGCTTCGACACGACCACCGGCAAGGTCGTCCAGGGCCCGGCCACCGTGCCGCTGCCCGCCGTCCCGGTCACGGCCGAGGGCGGAAAGCTCGTCGCGGGCCCGGGAGCCTGAGCCCGGCCCACCCCGGCCCATCCCTGGCCCACGCCACCCCACTCCACCCCCGGGGCGGTCACTCCCAGTCCCAGTCGATGCCCACGAGCCCCGGCCGCACCCCCTCCTCCACCACATGCACCGTCCGGTGGCGGCCGGTCAGGGTGAGGTCCCGGCGGGCCGCGCGCGCCGCCCCCGCCGAGGACTGCTCGAAGCGGCGGCAGCGGACCGGCAGCGCGGCCTCGTCGAAGCCGACCTGGAGCACGTAGTGCCCGCCGCCGAAGGTGAAGCCGCGCACGTACTCGCCTCCGGCCCCGCCCGTACCGTCCTCGAAGCCGTAGCCGAAGAGGTACGTCTCGCCCGACCGCAGCCGGGTGTCGAAGAGCAGCTCCGCCACCAGCACCCCCGCCTCCGCGTCCCAGCGGACCCGCCCGGTCCGGCAGTTCTCCCCGGCCCGTACGGAGATCCGCGACGGGTCGCACCCCGCGTCGCCGCGGTGGATGGCCAGATAGCGGTCGACCCCGTCCCGGTGCGCGCGGACGACCTGGAGCGAGGTGCGGGCCGCCAGCTCGCGCCGCGCCCCGATCCGTACCCGCTCCTGGTGGTCCACCGTGTGGAGCCCGCCGTCCACCGGTGACTCCATCGCCGCCAGCAGCCGTTCCACCGCCCCCGAGGACTCCAGCAGCGAGCGGTACGAGCGGGCGGCCGGGCGCTCCCCGTCCGCACCGGCCCCGTCCTCCCGCAGCAGCCGCAGCAGCGAGTCGTCCGGCAGCGCGAGCACGTCCTCCAGGGCCCGGACGGCCCGCAGCGACTCGGGGCGGCGGGGGCGGCGTACGCCCTGCTGCCAGTAACTCAGGCTGGTCACCCCGAGCTTGACGCCCCGGTGCGCCAGATGGTGCTGCACCCGGTGGAGCGGCAGCCCGCGCACCGAGAGGGCGGTGCGCAGGGCGAGATGGAAGGGGCCGGTGTGCAGGATGTGCGTCAGTTCGGTCTCGGTCTGCCGCATGGCGGGCCTCCGGTGAACGTTCACGTGGGGGAGGGGCGACACCGCCCCCGGGGGATGCGGGGGAGCAGGTGACCGGGCTGCGCCGTTCACACGGGCGTCGCGCCGTTCACACCGTGATGTCACTCCGTATTGAAGCGTGTTGACCTGTTCCGGACAACGATCGATCCTGATCGTCAGCGTCCGGACGCGCTCCTCCGATCCCCGCCCCCCGCCTTGGGAGGAACGCCATGCGCAACCGAAGAATCCGCCCCCGAAGGCTGTCGTTCACCGCCCTTCTCGCCGCTGCCCTCCTCGCCGTCCCCGCGGCCACCGCCACCGCCACGGCGGCAGAGCCCGCCGCCCGGGACGGCGGGGTCGCCATCGCCGCCGCCCAGCGCCTCAACATCACCATGCAGGCCCAGCAGAAGAGCAACTGGTGCTGGGCGGCCGGCGGCAACACCATCGCCGCCTGGTTCGGCCGCAACTACTCCCAGAACCAGTTCTGCAACGCCTCCTTCAACCGGAACCAGAACACCGAGTGCCCCAACTCGCAGGCCACCCTCGGCAACGTCCAGACCGGACTGTCCTGGACCGGCGTCCGGCCCGGCAGTTACGTCACCGGCTGGCTCCGCTACCCGACCGTGCAGAGCGAGATATCGGCCCGGCGGCCCATCGAGACCCGTATCCAGTGGTCCTCCGGCGGCGGGCACATGCACGTCATCTACGGGTACGACGACGCCAACAGCTGGGTCTACTGGGGCGACCCGTGGCCCTCCAGCGACCGCTACAACTGGGCCTCCCACTCCTGGTACGTCAACAACAACCAGTTCTCCTGGACCCACTCGCTCTACCGGATCGGGGCGTGAGGACATGACCGCGACCACCCGGCGCCTCGCCGTCGCCACCGCACTCGCCGCCACCGCCCTGCTCGCCGCCGCACCCGTGGCCTCCGCCGACGGGACGCCCGCCCCGCCGAAGCTGACCGCCGCCACGCTCGAAGCCGCCCACGAGGCCGCCTCCGCACCGGCGACCCTGGACACCCTGTCCCGGTTCTTCGCCCGGGAGGGAGCGGTCGCGCGTACGGCCGCCGCACCGCGCATCGAGGCGAGGACCGTCCCCGTACGGACCCTCTCCGCCGCGTTCGTCGCCGGGAAGCCGGGAGCGGCCCCCAGCACCCTGGACTACCTCGCCGCCACCGCCGTCTCCCCGGACGGACAGAAGGCGTCCCTGTGGACCGTCCCCGGGGCCGCCGGGAGCGGGGAGTGGCAGGTCGTGAACATCGCCACCGGCGACGACGAGGCCCGCTACACCGCGCAGGGGGCCCGCGCGCTCCCCGGCGGCACGGTCTTCCGCGAACCGCAGATCGACGCCTGGTACGTCCACGACGCCTCCCGGGTGCTCCCGCTGGACGAGGACGCGAGAGCCGCCGTGGGCGCGAAGGGCACGACCCTGACCGCCTACCGGGCCCGGGTTCAGGAGGCGTACGGCGACAAGCTGCCCGGCTCCGGATACGCGAAGTCCGGCAAGGCGGGAGGCTACGGCCCCGGGGCGGCGGCGGACACGGCCGGGGCACCCGCCCCGGCCCCGGAGAACGCCCCCGCCCTCGCGAACGCGGCGGGTACGGGCACGGGCACCCCCGACACCGCCCTGACCGCCGTTTCCGCGGTGGCCGGTGCCGGGGCTCTGCTCGCCCTCGCCCTCTGCGGCGCCGCCGCCGTACGCCACCGGAACCGCACCCGGCAGGGCGCCGCGCCGGACGCCTGAGCGGGGCGCTCCGGGGCCGTACACCCCGGAGCGGCCGCCCGTGAAGCCGCGCTCCGGGGTCCGGCACCCCGGAGCGCACCGGTCACCCTGACGACGACGCACTGTCACACCCCGCAAGTAGGGTGTGAGACATGGCAGACCCCTCCAGCTACCGCCCCAGCCCGGGGCAGATCCCCGACTCCCCGGGGGTCTACAAGTTCCGCGACGAGCACCGCCGGGTGATCTACGTCGGGAAGGCCAAGAACCTCCGCCAGCGCGTCGCCAACTACTTCCAGGACCTGGCCCATCTCCACCCGCGTACGCGCACGATGGTCACGACCGCCGCCTCCGTCGAGTGGACGGTCGTCTCCACCGAGGTCGAAGCGCTCCAGCTGGAGTACACCTGGATCAAGGAGTTCGACCCCCGGTTCAACGTCAAGTACCGGGACGACAAGAGCTATCCCTATCTCGCCGTCACGCTGAACGAGGAGTTCCCCCGCGTCCAGGTGATGCGCGGCGCCAAGAAGAAGGGCGTGCGCTACTTCGGTCCGTACGGGCACGCGTGGGCGATCCGCGAGACCGTCGACCTGATGCTCCGCGTCTTCCCCGTCCGCACCTGCTCCGCCGGGGTCTTCAAGAACGCCGCCCGCACCGGCCGCCCCTGCCTCCTCGGCTACATCGACAAGTGCTCGGCCCCCTGCGTCGGCCGGGTCACCCCCGAGGAACACCGGGAGCTGGCCGAGGACTTCTGCGACTTCATGGCCGGGCGCACCGGCACCTACATCCGCCGCCTGGAGAAGGACATGGCGCAGGCGGCCGAGGAGATGGAGTACGAGCGCGCCGCCCGCCTCCGGGACGACGCCGGGGCCCTCCGGCGGGCCATGGAGAAGAGCGCCGTCGTCCTCGCCGACGCCACCGACGCCGACCTGATCGCCGTTGCCGAGGACGAGCTGGAGGCCGCTCTCCAGATCTTCCACGTGCGCGGCGGCCGGGTGCGCGGCCAGCGCGGCTGGGTCACCGACAAGGTCGAGGCGGTCGACACCTCCGGCCTCGTCGAACACGCCCTCCAGCAGCTGTACGGGGAGGAGCGCGGCGACGCTGTCCCCAAGGAGGTCCTCGTCCCCGCCCTGCCCGAGGACACCGAAGCGGTCTCCCAGTGGCTCGCCGAGCGCCGGGGCTCCCAGGTCAGCCTGCGCATCCCGCAGCGCGGCGACAAGAAGGACCTCATGGCGACGGTCCAGCGCAACGCCCAGCAGGCGCTCGGCCTGCACAAGACCAAGCGCGCCTCCGACCTGACCACCCGCTCCCGCGCCCTGGAGGAGATCGCGGAGGCGCTCGGTCTGGACACCGCCCCGCTGCGCATCGAGTGCTACGACATCTCCCACCTCCAGGGCGACGACGTGGTGGCCTCCATGGTGGTCTTCGAGGACGGCCTCGCCCGCAAGAGCGAGTACCGCCGCTTCCAGATCAAGGGCTTCGAGGGGCAGGACGACGTCCGCTCGATGCACGAGGTGATCGGCCGCCGCTTCCGGCGCTACCTCCAGGACAAGGAGCGCACGGGGGAGTGGGAGCAGACACCGGAGGCGGCACCCGGGGGCACGGCACCCGCCGCGCCCGGGGACTTCGCGCCCAGGGCCCCTGCCCCCACCGTCCCCGGGGCGCTCCCCGGCGCCCCCGCCCCCACCGGCCCCGTCCCGGCCCCCGCCCTCACCGCAGCCTCCCCGGCCGACGGGACCGGGCCCCGGGACGACGACGGCCGCCCCAAGCGGTTCGCCTACCCGCCGCAGCTCGTCGTGGTCGACGGCGGCCGGCCCCAGGTCGCCGCCGCCCGGCGCGCCCTGGACGAGCTGGGCATCGATGACATCGCCGTCTGCGGGCTGGCCAAGCGCCTGGAGGAGGTCTGGCTGCCCGATGACGACGACCCCGTCGTCCTGCCCCGCTCCAGCGAGGGCCTCTACCTCCTTCAGCGCATCCGCGACGAGGCCCACCGCTTCGCCATCACCTACCAGCGCTCCAAACGCGCCAAGCGCGTCCGCTCCAGCCCCCTGGACGACGTGGCGGGCCTCGGCGAGACCCGCAAGCAGGCGCTGATCAAGCATTTCGGCTCCGTGAAGAAGCTCCGGCAGGCGACAATCGAAGAGATCTGCGAGGTCCCCGGCATAGGGCGCAGGACAGCCGAATCGGTGGCCGCCGCCCTCGCCTCGGCCGCTCCGGCGGCCCCTGCCGTGAACACGGCCACAGGAGAGATCATGGAAGACGACGACGGGGGCACGTCATGACCGAGCCCACCCGCCGGGCCGCCGACCGGGCGGGCGACGGCGGCGAGCGCCCCGGCGACCAGCAGGACGAACGAACAGACCGAGCAGACGGAGCAGCAGACGTGAGTACGAACACCACGAACGAGACGGGCGAGGCAGTGGTGCCGGCCATCCCCGAGCTGGTGATCATCTCCGGCATGTCCGGCGCCGGCCGCAGCACCGCCGCCAAGTGTCTGGAGGACCTCGGCTGGTTCGTCGTCGACAACCTGCCGCCCGCGCTGATCCCCACCATGGTGGAGCTCGGCGCCCGCTCGCAGGGCAACGTGGCGCGCATCGCCGTCGTCGTCGACGTACGAGGCCGCCGCTTCTTCGACAACCTCCGCGAATCCCTCGCGGACCTGGAGGCCAAGCACGTCACCCGGCGGATCGTTTTCCTGGAGTCCTCCGACGACGCCCTGGTGCGCCGCTTCGAGTCCGTCCGCCGCCCGCACCCCCTCCAGGGCGACGGCCGCATCGTCGACGGCATCGCGGCCGAGCGCGACCTGCTGCGCGAGCTGCGCGGCGACGCCGACCTGGTCATCGACACCTCCAGCCTCAACGTGCACGAGCTGCGGGCCAAGATGGACGCCCAGTTCGCGGGCGAGTCCGAGCCGGAGCTGCGGGCCACGGTGATGTCCTTCGGCTACAAGTACGGCCTGCCCGTCGACGCCGACCTCGTCGTGGACTGCCGCTTCCTGCCCAACCCGCACTGGGTCCCGGAGCTGCGCCCCTTCACCGGAGTCAACGAGGAGGTGTCCGACTACGTCTTCAACCAGCCGGGCGCCAAGGAGTTCCTCAACCAGTACACGGAGCTGCTCCAGCTGATCGCCACCGGCTACCGCCGCGAAGGCAAGCGGTACGTGACCATCGCCGTCGGCTGCACGGGCGGCAAGCACCGCTCCGTCGCCATGTCGGAGAAGCTCTCGGCCCGCCTCGCCGCCGAAGGCATCGAGACCGTCCTCGTCCACCGGGACATGGGGCGAGAGTGACCGGTCGCAATCTGCGGATGCGCCGGCTGAGCCGGGCCGGCGCGGCGCTCCCCGGCCGCAAACGCGGTGGACAGCCCAAGGTCGTCGCACTCGGCGGCGGCATGGGCCTCTCGGCGTCCCTGGCGGCGCTGCGCCGGATCACCGGCGACCTCACGGCCGTGGTCACCGTCGCCGACGACGGCGGCTCCAGTGGCCGGCTGCGCGAGGAGCTGGGCGTCCTGCCGCCCGGGGACCTGCGCAAGGCGCTCGCCGCGCTCTGCGGCGACGACGACTGGGGCCGCACCTGGTCCCGGGTCATCCAGCACCGCTTCGAGTCCAAGGGGGACCTTCACGAGCACGCCGTCGGCAACCTGCTGATCGTGGCCCTGTGGGAGCAGCTCGGCGACCATGTCCAGGCCCTCGACCTGGTCGGCAAGCTGCTGGGCGCGCACGGCCGGGTGCTGCCCATGTCCGCCGTGCCGCTGGAGCTCCAGGCGCTGGTCAAGGGCCACGACCCCGAGCTGCCCGACGCGATCGTCACTGTGCGCGGCCAGGCCACCGTCGCGCTCACCCCGGGCGAGGTGCAGTCCGTGCATGTCGTCCCGCCCGACCCGCCGGCCGTCCCGGAGGCCGTCGAGGCGGTCCTCGACGCGGACTGGGTGGTGCTCGGTCCCGGCTCCTGGTTCTCCTCGGTGATCCCGCACCTGCTGGTGCCGGAGCTGCTCGACGCACTGGTCACCACGAAGGCCCGCAAGGTCCTGTCGTTGAATCTCGCACCACAGCCCGGTGAAACCGAGGGGTTCTCACCGCAGCGTCATTTGGAGGTTTTGGGACGACACGCCCCTAAACTCGCCTTGGACGTGGTGCTGGCCGACGAGGCAGCCGTGCCCGACCGCGAAGCGCTCGACGACGCCGCCAGGCGGCTCGGAGCCGCGGTCGAGCTGGCGCCGGTGGCATCGCCCGACGGCGTTCCGGTCCATGATCAGGAGCTGTTGGCCGCCGCGTACGACCGTATTTTTCGGATGCATGGAAGGATCGGCCCATGGCGATGACGCCAGCGGTGAAGGACGAAATCTCTCGGCTTCCCGTCACCCGGACCTGCTGCAGGAAGGCAGAGGTCTCGGCGATTCTTCGGTTCGCGGGCGGGCTGCACCTGGTGAGCGGCCGCATTGTGATCGAGGCGGAGCTGGACACCGCGATGGCGGCGCGCCGGCTCAAGCGCGACATCCTCGAAATCTTCGGGCACAGCTCGGAGCTGATCGTGATGGCCCCCGGCGGGCTGCGGCGCGGCTCGCGCTATGTCGTACGAGTGGTGGCGGGCGGCGACCAGCTGGCCCGGCAGACCGGTCTGGTGGACGGCCGCGGCCGCCCCATCCGCGGGCTGCCCCCGCAGGTGGTCTCGGGGGCCACCTGCGACGCCGAGGCCGCCTGGCGCGGGGCGTTCCTCGCGCACGGCTCCCTCACCGAGCCCGGCCGCTCCTCCTCGCTGGAGGTCACCTGCCCCGGCCCGGAGGCGGCCCTCGCCCTGGTCGGCGCGGCCCGCAGGCTCTCCATCGCCGCCAAGGCCCGTGAGGTGCGCGGGGTGGACCGGGTCGTCGTCCGCGACGGCGACGCGATCGGCGCCCTGCTCACCCGGCTCGGCGCCCATGAGTCGGTGCTGGCCTGGGAGGAGCGCCGGATGCGGCGCGAGGTCCGCGCCACGGCCAACCGGCTCGCCAACTTCGACGACGCCAACCTGCGCCGCTCGGCCCGCGCGGCCGTCGCCGCCGGGGCCCGGGTGGGGCGCGCGCTGGAGATCCTCGGCGAGGAGGTCCCCGAGCACCTCGCGGCGGCCGGCCGGCTGCGCATGGAGCACAAGCAGGCATCCCTGGAGGAGCTGGGCGCGCTCGCCGACCCGCCGCTGACCAAGGACGCGGTCGCCGGACGCATCCGCCGTCTGCTGGCCATGGCCGACAAACGCGCCCAGGATCTCGGCATCCCCGGCACGGAGGCCACCCTCAGCGAGGAGCTGGCGGACGGACTGGTCGGCTGACACGACCGGGGACAGGACAGCCCGGCCGACCGCGAGCGGCCCGCAGTCCGGTCGGCGCGACACGAACGGCCCGGCCGACGTGACCGCGAACGGCCCGGCCGACGTGACCACGACCGGCCCGCCCGGCTCGATCACGACCGCCCCGGCCGGGCCCGCTGCCTCGACCGCGACCGCCCAGGCCGGGCCCGGCCACGGTTGCCCGGCCGACTCGGCCGCGGACCCGGGACGTTGGTCCCCGGCCCTCGGGACCAACGTCCCGGAGCGTCAACGGAGGCCCGTGACCCCTACTGGGGAGTACGGGCCTCCCGCCGTATTCCGGTGGCGCGTACGGCCCCTGTCGATGTCACCCCGGGGCCCTCGGAGAGGTAGGGTCGATAGCGGTCGGGGACATCCCTATACACCTCGTCGGCTTCAGAAACCGGCGTACTTATACGAGGAGATCGGTTCGTGACGATCCGCGTAGGCATCAACGGCTTCGGCCGCATCGGTCGCAACTACTTCCGCGCGCTGCTCGAGCAGGGTGCGGACATCGAGATCGTGGCTGTCAACGACCTGGGTGACACTGCGACCACGGCCCACCTGCTGAAGTACGACACCATCCTGGGTCGTCTCAAGGCAGAGGTCAGCCACACCGCCGACACCATCACCGTCGATGGTCACACGATCAAGGTGCTCTCCGAGCGCAACCCGGCCGACATCCCCTGGGGTGAGCTGGGCGTCGACATCGTCATCGAGTCGACCGGCATCTTCACCAAGAAGGCCGACGCCGAGAAGCACATCGCCGGCGGCGCCAAGAAGGTCCTCATCTCGGCTCCGGCCAAGGACGAGGACATCACCATCGTGATGGGCGTCAACCAGGACAAGTACGACGCGGCCAGCCACCACGTCATCTCCAACGCCTCCTGCACCACCAACTGTGTGGCGCCGATGGCCAAGGTCCTCGACGAGAACTTCGGCATCGTCAAGGGCCTGATGACGACGGTCCACGCGTACACCAACGACCAGCGCATCCTGGACTTCCCGCACTCGGACCTGCGCCGCGCCCGCGCCGCCGCCGAGAACATCATCCCGACCACGACCGGTGCCGCCAAGGCCACCGCCCTGGTCCTCCCGCAGCTCAAGGGCAAGCTCGACGGCATCGCGATGCGCGTCCCGGTCCCGACCGGCTCCGCCACCGACCTCGTCGTCACCCTGGACCGCGAGGTCACCAAGGACGAGGTCAACGCCGCGTTCAAGAAGGCGTCCGACGACGGCGCCCTCAAGGGCTTCCTGACGTACACCGAGGACCCGATCGTCTCCTCGGACATCGTCGGCGACCCCTCGTCCTGCACCTTCGACTCCTCCCTGACCATGGTCCAGGAGGGGAACACGGTGAAGATCCTCGGCTGGTACGACAACGAGTGGGGCTACTCCAACCGCCTCGTCGACCTCACGGTCTTCGTCGGCAACCAGCTCTGATCCTCGGGTCAGCAGGTACATCGATGTGAGCAAGGGGCCCGACCGGCGCAACGACGCGCCGGTCGGGCCCCTTAGCATGCTCATCGGTCCCTCCAAGGAGTAAACGGAACAGATGAAGACGATCGACGAACTTCTCACCGAAGGGGTCGCCGGCAGGCGGGTATTCGTCCGCGCCGACCTCAACGTGCCGCTGGACGGCACCACCATCACCGACGACGGCCGTATCCGCGCCGTCGTCCCGACGGTCGCCAAGCTCGCCGAGGCCGGCGCGCGCGTCGTCGTCGCCTCGCACCTGGGCCGCCCCAAGGGCGCCCCGGACCCGGCGTTCTCGCTGGCGCCCGCCGCCGCGCGCCTCGGTGAACTCCTCGGTGCCGACGTCGCCTTCGCGACCGACACCGTCGGCGACTCCGCCCGCGCCACCGTCGCGGGCCTCACCGACGGCCAGGTCGCCGTCATCGAGAACCTCCGCTTCAACGCCGGTGAGACCTCCAAGGACGACGCCGAGCGCGGCGCCTTCGCCGACCGGCTGGCCGAGCTCGCGGACGTGTACGTGGGCGACGGCTTCGGGGCCGTACACCGCAAGCACGCCTCCGTCTTCGACCTCCCGGCCCGGCTGCCGCACTACGCGGGCTACCTCATCGCCACCGAGGTCGGCGTCCTGAAGAAGCTCACCACCGACGTTCAGCGGCCCTACGCCGTCGTCCTCGGCGGGGCCAAGGTCTCCGACAAGCTCGGCGTCATCGACCACCTGCTGGAGAGGGCCGACCGCATCCTGATCGGCGGCGGCATGGTCTTCACCTTCCTCGCCGCCCAGGGCCACGAGGTCGGCTCCTCGCTGCTCCAGGAGGACCAGATCCCGGTCGTCAAGGAGTACATCGAGCGGGCGAAGGAGCGCGGCGTGGAGTTCGTGCTCCCCGTCGACGTGCTGGTCGCCGGTGAGTTCCCGGACATGAAGACCAAGGCCCCGGCCAACCCCGCGACGGTGGCCGCCGACGCCATCCCCGCCGGACAGATGGGCCTGGACATCGGCCCCGAGTCCCGCAAGCTCTACGCCTCGAAGCTCGCCGACACGGCCACCGTCTTCTGGAACGGCCCCATGGGCGTCTTCGAGCACCCCGACTACGCCGAGGGCACCCGCGCGGTCGCCCAGGCGCTCATCGACTCCCCGGCGTTCACCGTCGTCGGCGGCGGAGACTCCGCCGCGGCCGTGCGCATCCTGGGCTTCGACGAGAACGCTTTCGGACACATTTCGACCGGTGGCGGCGCCAGCCTCGAGTACCTCGAGGGCAAGACGCTTCCCGGCCTCGCCGCACTGGAGGACTGACCCCTCATGACCACCCGTACCCCGCTGATGGCGGGCAACTGGAAGATGAACCTCAACCACCTCGAGGCCATCGCCCACGTCCAGAAGCTCTCCTTCGCCCTGGCCGACAAGGACTACGAGGCCGTAGAGGTCGCCGTCCTGCCGCCCTTCACCGACCTGCGCTCCGTGCAGACCCTGGTCGACGGCGACAAGCTGAAGATCAAGTACGGCGCCCAGGACATCTCGGCGCACGACTCCGGCGCGTACACCGGTGAGATCTCCGGCGCGATGCTCGCCAAGCTGCGCTGCACGTACGTGGCCGTCGGCCACAGCGAGCGCCGCCAGTACCACGGCGAGACCGACGAGATCTGCAACGCCAAGGTCAAGGCCGCCTACCAGCACGGCCTCACCCCGATCCTCTGCGTCGGCGAGGGCCTGGACATCCGCAAGGCCGGTGACCAGGTCTCCTACACGCTCGCTCAGCTCGACGGCGCCCTGAAGGACCTCCCGGCCGAGCAGGCCGAGTCCATCGTCATCGCCTACGAGCCGGTCTGGGCCATCGGGACCGGCGAGGTCGCCACCCCCGAGGACGCCCAGGAGGTCTGCGGGGCGATCCGCCGCAGGCTGGCCGAGCTGTACTCGCAGGAGCTGGCCGACGCCGTCCGCATCCAGTACGGCGGCTCGGTGAAGTCCGGCAATGTGGCGGCCATCATGGCGCAGCCCGACGTGGACGGCGCCCTCATCGGCGGTGCTGCGCTGGACGCCGACGAGTTCGTCAAGATCGTCCGCTTCCGCGACCAGTGAGTATGCGGTAGCGGCGATCCGTCGTACCCTTGCGGGGGCCGAGAGGGTCTGCCACCCTCCGGCCCCCGCTGTACGCACAGGCAGTAGTCAAGAATTCCGGAAAGTAGGGACCAGCCGTGGTTTTGGCGTTCGAGATCGCCCTGATCGTCTTCAGCCTGCTGCTGATGCTGCTGGTGCTCATGCACAAGGGCAAGGGCGGCGGCCTCTCCGACATGTTCGGTGGCGGAATGCAGTCGTCCGTCGGCGGTTCCTCCGTCGCCGAGCGCAACCTCGACCGCATCACCGTCGTGGTCGGTCTGATTTGGTTCGCGCTGGTTGTCGTCCTCGGCCTGCTCATCAAGCTGGGCGACTGACCCCGCCCGGAGATTCCCGGTGAGGGTGTAACTCCTTTCACTGGACGTGCGTTGGGCCTTACGTAGACTGAGGCTTCGTCGAGCACCGTCAGGCAGGGAGTTACGACCGTGGCAAGTGGCAACGCGATCCGGGGAAGCCGGGTCGGAGCGGGGCCGATGGGCGAGGCCGAGCGCGGCGAGTCCGCGCCGCGCCTGCGCATCTCCTTCTGGTGCTCGAACGGGCACGAGACGCAGCCGAGCTTCGCCCATGACGCGCAGGTGCCGGACACCTGGGACTGCCCGCGCTGCGGCTTCCCGGCCGGCCAGGACAAGGACAGCCCCCCGGACCCGCCCCGCACCGAGCCGTACAAGACGCACCTCGCGTACGTACGCGAGCGGCGCAGCGACGAGGACGGCGAGGCGATCCTCGCCGAGGCGCTGGCCAAACTCCGCGGCGAGATCTAGCCCCTCCGGGGCACACAGCTCCACGTACCACCTCTGTCGTTCACCGGCCGGGCACCCCACGGGTGTCCGGCCGGACCGCTTCCCGCGCCGCGGCCCGCGTCCGCGCCACCCGCCTCCTCGATCAATTAGGTTGGAGGGGCAGCGGGGAAGCTGACGGACAAGAAGAAGTGGGCTGATATCCGGGATGAACGCAGCAAGCCGAGCCAAGCTCAACCAGACCCCCGAGTGGACGGCTCTCGCCAAGCACCGTGAGGAGTTCGGCGCCACCCGGCTGCGCGAGCTGTTCGCGCGGACGCCGGACCGGGGCACCGACTACACCCTCAGGGTCGGCGACCTCCACCTCGACTACTCCAAGCACCTGGTCACCGACGAGACGCTGCGCCTGCTGCGCGAACTCGCCGCCGCCACCGGGGTCGCGGAGCTGCGGGACGCCATGTTCCGCGGCGAGAAGATCAACACCACCGAGGACCGGGCCGTCCTGCACACCGCGCTCCGGGCCCCGCGCGGAGCGGTGATCGAGGTCGACGGCGAGAACGTCGTGCCCGCCGTCCACGCTGTCCTGGACAGGATGGCCGCCTTCGCCGACAAGGTCCGGGCGGGGGAGTGGACCGGCCACACCGGCAAGCCCATCAAGAACGTCGTCAACATCGGCATCGGCGGCTCGGACCTCGGTCCTGCCATGGCGTACGAGGTGCTGCGCTCCTTCACGGACCGCTCGCTCACCGTCCGGTTCGTCTCCAACGTCGACGGCGCCGACCTTCACGAGGCCGTCCGCGACCTGGACCCCGCCGAGACGCTGTTCATCGTCGCCTCGAAGACGTTCACCACCATCGAGACGATCACCAACGCCACCTCCGCCCGCGACTGGCTCCTCACCGAGCTGCGGGCCGGTCAGGACGCCGTCGCGAAGCACTTCGTGGCGCTCTCGACCAACGCGGAGAAGGTCGAGGAGTTCGGCATCGACACGGCCAACATGTTCGAGTTCTGGGACTGGGTCGGCGGCCGGTACTCCTACGACTCCGCGATCGGCCTCTCGCTGATGATCGCCATCGGCCCGGACCGGTTCCGCGAGATGCTCGACGGCTTCCACCTCGTCGACGAGCACTTCCGCACCGCCCCCGCCGAGGAGAACGCCCCGCTCCTGCTCGGCCTCCTCGGCGTCTGGTACGGCAACTTCTTCGACGCCCAGTCGCACGCGGTGCTGCCCTACAGCCACTACCTGTCCAAGTTCACCGCCTACCTCCAGCAGCTCGACATGGAGTCCAACGGCAAGTCCGTGGACCGCCAGGGCGACCCGGTGGACTGGCAGACCGGACCCGTCGTCTGGGGCACCCCCGGCACCAACGGGCAGCACGCGTACTACCAGTTGATCCACCAGGGCACGAAGATGATCCCGGCGGACTTCATCGGCTTCGCCGCCCCCGTCCACGACCTGCTGCCCGGACTGATCGCCCAGCACGACCTGCTGATGGCCAACTTCTTCGCCCAGACCCAGGCGCTGGCCTTCGGCAAGACGCCCGACGAGGTCCGCGCGGAGGGCGTGCCCGAGGAGCTCGTCCCGCACAAGACGTTCCGGGGCAACCACCCGACGACCACGATCCTCGCCGACCGGCTGACCCCCTCGGTCCTCGGCCAGCTCATCGCGCTCTACGAGCACAAGGTCTTCGTCCAGGGCGCCGTCTGGGACATCGATTCCTTCGACCAGTGGGGCGTCGAACTCGGCAAGGTCCTCGCCAAGAGGATCGAACCCGTCCTGACCGGCGACGCCGGTACCGGGGAGCTCGACAGCTCCACCGCCGCCCTCGTCACCGCCTACCGCACGCTGCGGGGGCGCTGAACCGTGCCACCGGGGGAGGGGACGGCGGTACGGCTGAGACCGCCGCGCAACACGCTGAACGAGCGGGCCGTCGGCTGGTGGCGGGTCCAGTGGCTGCTGCTGACCGCCCTGCACGTCGTGCCACTGGCCGTGCTGGGCGCGCTGATCGGGCCCGCCCGCTTCTGGCTGCTGCTGTCCGCCGCGGTCCTCGCCGCGGCGGGCGTGGCCGCCGCCGTCCTCTTCCCCCTCTGGTGGTTCCGTACCCATCGCTGGGAGGTGACCGAGGACGCGGTGTACGTCCGCACGGGGTACTTCTGGCAGGAGTGGCGGATCGCGCCGATGTCCCGCATCCAGACCGTGGACACCGTGCGCGGCCCGCTGGAACAGCTCCACCGGCTCGCCACCGTCACCGTCACCACCGCATCCGCCAAGGGCGCGGTGCGCATCGCGGGCCTCGACCACGAGGTCGCCGCCGAACTGGCCGAGCGGCTGACCCGCATCACCCGCGGCACCCCCGGCGACGCCACATGAGCACCACCGCCACCCCGTACGCCCCCGAGGACGGCTGGCGCCGGCTCGACCCCCGTACGGTCGTGGTCACCGCCCTCGTCGTGGCGGGCGTCGTCGCGGGTGTCGCCCTGCCCGCCACCCTCGGGCTCGCCCGCTGGCTCGGGCTCCCGGCCGCCGTGCTCTGGGCGTTCACCGGAGCCGTCCTGGTCATCGCGGCGGCGGCCGGCACCGACCGCGTCCGCTGGCACCGCACCCGCTACCGCATCGGCGAGGAGCGCGTCGACCTCCACACCGGCCTCCTCCTCGTCAAGCGCCGCTCCCTGGCCCGCGAGCGCATCCGCACGGTCGACCTCACCGCCAACCTGCTGCGCCGCCTCCTGGGCCTGGTCACCGTCAGGATCGGCACCGGGGAACAGGGCTCCGACTCCACCCTCACCCTGGACCCGGTCACCCGCGCCGAGGGCGAGCGGCTCCGCCGCCTGCTGCTGGAACGGGCCGCCACCGCACCGCCCGGCGTCCACCGCGACGGCGAACTGGCCGTCCTCGACCCCCGCTGGATACGGTACGCACCGGTCTCCTTCGTCGCCCCCATGCTCGGCGGCGCCGCGGTCGGGGCCGTGATGCAGATCAGCGACTGGGTGGGGGCCCAGGGCCAGGTCATCGCCTGGGTCGGCGAACGCTTCCGGGAGACCCCGCTCCTGTGGACGGTCATCGTCCTGGTCGTGGCCGCCCTGGTCGCGGGGGTCGTCGGGGCGCTCGGCCTCTGGATCGAGATGTGGTGGAACTACCGCCTGGAGCGTGAACCGGGCGGCACCCTCAGGGTCCGGCGCGGGCTGCTCACCTCCCGCTCCATCTCCGTCGAGGAGGCCCGGCTGCGCGGTGTCGACCTGGTCGAACCCCTCGGCGTACGGCTGGTCGGCGCCGCCCGGCTGGACGCCATCACCACCGGGCTGGCCCAGGACCACGCATCCAGGAACGCCGACCACAACACGGTCCTCCCCGCCGCCCCGCGCGAGCGGGCCGATGCCGTCGCCGCCGACGTGCTCCGCGAGGCCGTCACCCCGACCGGCGCGACGCTGACCCGCCACCCGCGCGCCGCCCGGGGCCGCAGGCTGCGCTGGTCGCTGGCCACCGCCCTCGCCCCGCTCCTGCTCCTCACCCTCCTCGGGACGCTGCTCACCCCCGTACTCCTGTGGATCGCGCTCGGCTGCGCGGCGGTGTTCCTGCCGCTCGCGGTGGCGCTCGCGCTGGACGCGTACCGGGGGCTCGGCCACACGCTCTCCGGCCGCTACCTGGTCACCCGCTCCGGCTCGCTCCGCCGCTCCACCGCCGCGCTGGAGCGGGCGGGAGTGATCGGCTGGACCGTCAAGCAGTCGTACTTCCAGCGGCGGTCCGGGCTGCTCAGCGTCACGGCCACCACGGCCGCCGGAGGGGGCGCCTACACCGCGTACGACACCGACGCGGCCGAGGGCCTCACCTTCGCCGCCGAGGCCGTCCCCGGGCTGCTGGACCCCTTCCTGGAGCGTGACGAGCGCCCCTCGGCCCACGCGGCGGACGAACCCTCCGGCCCGTGACCGACGGCACAACCGGCCCGCTGGGCAGCGGGACCGCTGTCGGCGACGATATCGATCATGACCTTCACCCACCGCCGTACGGTTCTCACCGCCCTGGCCACCGCCGCCGTCAGCGGCCCGCTGCTCGGCTCGCTCACCGCGGCCCCCGCCCACGCCACCGGCGACCTGGACATCTACACCTCCAACACCGACCTCTACAGGAAGCTCGCGGGAAAGGAGGGCGTCGAGTTCGCCCGCCGCTACAAGAGACACGAGTACGCCGACCACTCGCTCCCGCAGAAGTACCCGTACAACCGGACCACCGTCATGGCCCTGCACGGCGGCGGCATCGAGACCGGCACCTCCGAACTCTGCCTCGCCATAGCCGGTTACCACCCCGCCACGCTCGCCCCGCTCCAGGACGGCCACGGGGCGCACGACTACTGGATGTTCGAGGGGCTGCGCACCTCGGGCAACCGCGATCTGCACGTCACGTCCAAGAACTGCGACGACCACGTGGCGATCTCCATGGCGGCGAGCAGCCTCAACGTCCTGAGCCTGCACGGCTGTACGTCGGCGCAGGCGGGCACCGTCCCGCAGGCCGTGGTGGTCGGCGGCCTCAACACCCGGTTCAAGACGCTGCTCAAGGCGGAGTTCGACGCGGTGGGCATCGCCTGGCGGGACGGGAACGAGACGCCCGACCTGGCCGGGGTCAACCCCGACAACCCGGTGAACCGCACCATGCTGTCCAAGGGCGGTCAGCTGGAGCTCACCACCGAGCTGCGCGCCGCCATGTTCACCAACAACACCCGCGCGGGCCGGGCCGGCTCCACGACCCCGGTCTTCGACCGCTTCGTCGGCGCCTGCCGGGCCGCGATCACCAAGCTGGAGCAGGGCGCCGACCAGGTCATCCTCTGAGGTACGGAGACCTCAGGCGTGGTGCGTCGTGTCGATGACGCAGAAGCGGTTGCCCTCGGGGTCGGCGAGGACCACGAAGTCCGGGTCCGGCGGGTAGAGCTCCCAGGCCACCCGCTCGGCGCCGAGACCGATCAGCCGCGCCACCTCGGCCTCCTGCTCGTCCGAGTAGAGGTCCAGGTGGACCCGGGGGACCTCCTGCACGGGGGAGGTGGAACGGCCCAGCGCCACGCCGACACCGGGCCCCTCGACCGGGACCAGGACCACCCAGTCGTCCGTCCCCGGCTCGCGCTCGGTGTACGTGAGCGCCGCCTTCCAGAAGGCGGCGGCCCGTTGTACGTCGCTCGCGCCCATCACCACGGTTCCGATATGCACCATGGAGCCGAGCCTTTCACGCCGCAGGCCCGGCCCGCTGACAAAAAGCGGGCCGGGCCTGGACGTTCGTACGGTCAGGCGGACGCCGGTGGATACAGCGCGCGCGGCAGCTGCGAGGCCGCCGCCGCGTCCAGCAGCCAGAGCGTCCGGCTGCGCCCGTACGCGCCCGCCGCCGGGGCCTGGATCTCCCCGGCGCCCGACAGCGCGATGGCCGCCGCCTCCGCCTTGTCCTCGCCCGCCGCCAGCAGCCACACCTCACGCGCCGCGCGGATCGCGGGGAGCGTGAGCGAGATCCGGACCGGCGGCGGCTTGGGGGCCCCGTGCACACCGACGACGGTCCGCTCGGTCTCCCGTACCGCGGGCAGCTCCGGGAAGAGCGAGGCCACATGGGTGTCCGGGCCGACGCCCAGCATCAGCACGTCGAACGAGGGCACCCGGCCGTGGTCCTCCGGCCCCGCCGCCGCGGCGAGTTCGGCCGCGTACGCCGCCGCCGCGTCGTCCACGTCCTTGCCGTACGGGCCGTCGGACGCGGGCATCGCGTGCACCCGGGCCGGGTCCAGCTCCACCGCGTCGAGCAGCGCCTCCCGGGCCTGGGTGACGTTCCGCTCGGGGTCGCCCTCGGGCAGGAACCGCTCGTCGCCCCACCACAGGTCGAGGCGCGCCCAGTCGACGGCGTCCCGGGCGGGCGCGGCGGCGAGCGCGGCCAGCAGGCCGTTGCCGTTGCGCCCGCCGGTCAGCACCACCGAGGCGTGGCCCCGGGCGGCCTGGGCGTCCACGATCCGCGTGATCAGCCGGGCCGCCGCGGCCTGCGCCATCAGCTCCTTGTCCCGGTGCACGACCAGCTGGGGAGGCGTCACTTGGCGGCCGCCTTCTTGGCCGGGGCCTTCTTCGCGGCGGGCGCCTTCGGCTCGTCCCCGGCGCTCTTCTCCGCCGCCCTCTCCGCCACCGGGGCGGCCTTGACCGCACCGCCGGAGTGCAGCTTCTCCACCCCGAACTTCACCGCGGACTCGTAGGTGTTGTCCGGGTCGAGCCGCCGCAGCTCCTCCGCGAGCAGCTCGGCGGTGTCACGGCGCTTGAGCGCCACCGCGCGGTCGGGCTGGCCCTGCATGGAGAGCGTGGCCAGCGAGCCGTCGGCCCGGTCCAGGACGATGACGCCGTTCTTCGTCTCCATCCGGACGGCGGTCAGCCCCGGGCCCTCGGAGAGCGTGCGCTCCACCGGGACGCCGAGCCGGTCCGCGAGCCACATCGCGAGCAGCTCGCAGCTCGGGTTGTCGCTCTCGCCCTCGACGGTGGCGCCGATGACCTGCGCGGGCTGCTGGTCCAGCGCGGCGGCCAGCATGGAGCGCCACGGCGTGATCCGGGTCCACGCCAGATCGGTGTCGCCCGGGCTGTACGTCGCCGCGCGCACCGCCAGCTCGTCGAGCGGGAGCTCGGCGGCATAGGTGTCGGTGATCCGGCGCTGGGCCAGCGCGCCCAGCGGGTCCTTCGCCGGGTCGGCGGGGGCGCCCTCGGGCCACCACACCACGACCGGGGCGTCCGGCAGCAGCAGCGGGAGCACCACCGACTGGGCGTGGTTGGCCAGCTCGCCGTGGAGGCGCAGGACGACCGTCTCGCCGGTCCCGGCGTCGGAGCCGACCCGGACCTCGGCGTCGAGGCGGGCGTCGCGCCGGGCGCGCGGCGAGCGGCTGACCCGCTTGATCACCGCGATGATCCGCGAGGGGTGCTCGCGGGAGGCGTCACCGGCCGACTTGAGCGCGTCGTACGCGTTCTCCTCGTCGGTGACGACGACCAGGGTGAGCACCATGCCGATGGCGGGGGTGCCGATCGCCCGGCGGGCCGAGACCAGCGCCTGGTTGATCTTGCTGGATGTGGTCTCCGTGAGATCGATCTTCATGGCCGCCTCCAGCTCCGTCCGTCCCGTGCGAGCATCTCGTCGGCCTCGACCGGCCCCCAGGTGCCTGCCTCGTACTTCGCGGGCTTGCCGTGCTTGTCCCAGTACTCCTCGATCGGGTCGAGGATGGTCCAGGAGAGCTCGACCTCCTGGTGGCGCGGGAAGAGGTTGGCGTCGCCGAGCAGCACGTCCAGCAGGAGCCGCTCGTACGCCTCCGGGCTGGACTCCGTGAAGGACTCGCCGTACGCGAAGTCCATCGTGACGTCCCGGACCTCCATCGAGGTGCCGGGCACCTTGGAGCCGAAGCGCACGGTGACGCCCTCGTCCGGCTGCACCCGGATGACCAGGGCGTTGCCGCCGAGCTCCTCCGTGGCGCCGGACTCGAACGGCAGATAGGGAGCGCGCTTGAAGACGACCGCGATCTCCGTGACCCGGCGGCCGAGCCGCTTTCCGGTCCGGAGGTAGAACGGCACGCCCGCCCAGCGGCGGTTGTTGATCGTCAGCTTGATCGCCGCATAGGTGTCGGTCGTCGACTTCGGGTCGATGCCCTCCTCCTCGCAGTAGCCGAGGACCTCCTGACCGCCCTGCCAGGCGTGCTCGTACTGGGCGCGCACGGTGTGCAGACCGAGGTCCTCGGGCAGCTCGACGGCGGTGAGCACCTTGAGCTTCTCGGCGACCAGGGCCTTGGGGTGGAAGGAGCCGGGCTCCTCCATCGCGGTCAGCGCCAGCAGCTGGAGCAGGTGGTTCTGGATGACGTCACGGGCGGCGCCGATGCCGTCGTAGTACCCGGCGCGGCCGCCGATGCCGATGTCCTCGGCCATCGTGATCTGTACGTGGTCGACGTAGGACCGGTTCCAGATCGGCTCCCACATCGTGTTGGCGAACCGCAGCGCCAGGATGTTCTGGACCGTCTCCTTGCCCAGGTAGTGGTCGATCCGGAAGACCTCGTTGGGCGGGAAGACGTCGTGCACGAGCTGGTTGAGCTCCTGCGCGCTGGCCAGGTCGTGGCCGAACGGCTTCTCGATGACGGCCCGTCGCCAGGAGCCCTCGGTCTGGTCGGCCAGCCCGTGCTTCTTGAGCTGCTGGACGACCTTGGGGAAGAACTTCGGCGGCACGGAGAGGTAGAAGGCGAAGTTGCCTCCGGTGCCCTGCGCCTTGTCGAGCTCCTGGATGGTCGCCTTCAGCGTCTCGAACGCCTCGTCGTCGTCGAAGTTGCCCTGGACGAAGCGCATCCCCTGGATGAGCTGCTGCCAGACCTCCTCGCGGAACGGCGTACGGGCGTGCTCCTTGACGGCGTCGTGGACGACCTGCGCGAAGTCCTCGTCCTCCCAGTCGCGGCGCGCGAAGCCGATGAGCGAGAAGCCCGGTGGCAGCAGGCCGCGGTTGGCCAGGTCGTAGACAGCAGGCATCAGCTTTTTACGGGACAAATCGCCCGTGACGCCAAAGATGACCAGGCCCGACGGCCCCGCGATACGCGGGAGCCGTCGGTCCTGTGCGTCACGGAGCGGGTTGGCTCCGGGAACAGCAGACAAAGTGGTCAGCCCTCCGAGGGGGCGAGGCGCGAGAGCTCCGCCTCGGTCGACTTGAGCAGGTCGTTCCAGGACGCCTCGAACTTCTCGACGCCCTCGTCCTCCAGCACCTGCACGACGTCGTCGTACGAGATGCCGAGCTTCTTGACCGCGTCGAGGTCGGCGCGGGCCCGGTCGTAGCCGCCGGTGACGGTGTCGCCGGTGATCTCGCCGTGGTCGGCCACGGCGTCCAGGGTCGCCTCCGGCATGGTGTTGACCGTGTTGGGGGCGACCAGCTCGTCCACGTACAGGGTGTCCTTCAGCGCCGGGTCCTTGACGCCGGTCGAGGCCCAGAGCGGACGCTGCTTGTTGGCCCGCTCCTTGTCCAGCGCGGCCCAGCGGTCGGAGGAGAAGACCTCCTCGTACGCCTCGTAGGCCAGCCGCGCGTTGGCCAGGGCGGACTTGCCCTTGGCGGCCTTCGCCTCGTCGGAGCCGATGGCGTCCAGGCGCTTGTCGATCTCGGTGTCCACGCGGGACACGAAGAAGGACGCCACCGAGTGGATCTTGGAGAGGTCCAGGCCCGCGGCCTTCGCCTTCTCCAGACCCGCCAGGTAGGCGTCCATGACCGCGCGGTAGCGCTCCAGCGAGAAGATCAGCGTCACATTGACGCTGATGCCCCGGCCGATGACCTCGGTGATCGCCGGGAGACCGGCCTTGGTCGCCGGGATCTTGATGAGCGTGTTCGGCCGGTCGACCAGCCACGCCAGCTGCTTGGCCTCGGCGACGGTGGCCACGGTGTTGTGCGCCAGGCGCGGGTCGACCTCGATGGAGACCCGGCCGTCCTGGCCGCCGGTCGCGTCGAAGACCGGGCGCAGGATGTCGGCGGCGTCGCGGACGTCCGCCGTCGTGATCATGCGCAGGGCTTCCTCGACGGTGACCTTGCGGGCGGCGAGGTCGGTGAGCTGCTGCTCGTAACCGTCGCCCGAGGAGATCGCCTTCTGGAAGATCGACGGGTTGGTGGTGACGCCGACGACATGGCTCTGGTCGATCAGCTCGGCGAGGTTGCCCGAGGTGATCCGCTTGCGCGACAGGTCGTCGAGCCAGATCGCCACGCCCTCGTCGGAGAGGCGCTTGAGTGCGTCTGTCATGAGTTGCATCTCCTACTAGTGGTGTCTACCGGCGTCAGCGCGCTGCGGCTTCGAGGGATTCCCGCGCGACGGCGGCCACGTTCTCGGCGGTGAAGCCGAACTCGCGGAAGAGGACCTTCGCGTCGGCCGAGGCGCCGAAGTGCTCCAGCGAGACGATCCGGCCCGCGTCGCCCACGTACCGGTGCCAGGTCAAGCCGATGCCCGCCTCCACGGCGACCCGCGCCTTCACCGACGGCGGAAGCACGCTCTCCTTGTAACCCTGATCCTGCTCCTCGAACCACTCGACGGACGGCATCGAGACGACCCGGGTCGGCACCCCGGCCGCCTGGAGCTGCTCGCGCGCCTCGACCGCCACGTGGACCTCGGAGCCGGTCGCGATGAGCAGCACCTGCGGCTTGCCACCTTCGGCCTCGAACAGGACGTAACCGCCCTTGGCCGCGTCCTCGTTGGGCTCGTACGTCGGCACGCCCTGGCGGGTCAGCGCCAGGCCGTGCGGGGTGCCCTCGCCGAACACCTTGGTGTAGCGGCGCAGGATCTCGCGCCAGGCGATGGCGGTCTCGTTGGCGTCGGCCGGACGGACGATGTTCAGGCCCGGGATGGCGCGCAGCGAGGCCAGGTGCTCCACCGGCTGGTGGGTCGGGCCGTCCTCGCCGAGACCGATCGAGTCGTGCGTCCACACGTACGTCACCGGCAGGTGCATCAGCGCCGAGAGCCGCACCGCGTTGCGCATGTAGTCGGAGAACACCAGGAAGGTGCCGCCGTAGATGCGGGTGTTGCCGTGCAGCGCGATGCCGTTCATCGCGGCGGCCATCGCGTGCTCGCGGATGCCGAAGTGGATCGTGCGGCCGTACGGGTCGGCCTCCGGCAGCGGGTTGCCCACCGGGAGGAACGACGACGTCTTGTCGATCGTGGTGTTGTTCGAGCCCGCGAGGTCGGCGGAGCCGCCCCACAGCTCGGGCACGATCTCGCCCAGCGCCTGGAGCACCTTGCCGGAGGCGGCCCGGGTGGCCAGGGACGTGCCGGGCTCGAAGACCGGGAGCTTCTCCTCCCAGCCCGCGGGCAGCTCGCCCGCCGCGATCCGGTCGAAGTCGGCGGCGCGCTCCGGGTTGGCGGTGCGCCACGCGGCGAACGCCTTGTCCCACTCGGCACGGGCCTCACGGCCGCGGTCCAGGGCCTGGCGGGTGTGGCCGATGACCTCGTCGGAGACCTCGAAGGTCTGCTCCGGGTCGAAGCCGAGGACCCGCTTGGTGGCCGCGATCTCCTCGTCGCCGAGCGCCGAGCCGTGCGCGGCCTCGGTGTTCTGGGCGTTCGGGGCGGGCCAGGCGATGATCGAGCGGGCCGCGATGAACGAGGGGCGCCCGGTCTCGGCCTTGGCCGCCTGGAGCGCCGCGTACAGACCCGCCGGGTCCAGGTCGCCGTTCGGGAGCTGCTCGACGCGCTGGACGTGCCAGCCGTACGCCTCGTACCGCTTGAGGGTGTCCTCGGAGACCGCGGTCTCCGTGTCGCCCTCGATGGAGATGTGGTTGTCGTCCCAGAGCAGGACCAGGTTGCCCAGCTTCTGGTGCCCGGCCAGCGAGGACGCCTCGGCCGCGATGCCCTCCTGGAGGCAGCCGTCACCGGCGATGACCCAGACCGTGTGGTCGAACGGGGAGGTGCCGGGGGCCGCCTCGGGGTCGAAGAGGCCGCGCTCGTAGCGGGCGGCCATCGCCATGCCCACCGCGTTGGCGACACCCTGGCCCAGCGGGCCCGTCGTCGTCTCGACACCCGTGGTGTGCCCGTACTCCGGGTGGCCCGGCGTCTTGGAGCCCCAGGTCCGGAACGCCTTCAGGTCGTCCAGCTCCAGTCCGTAACCGGCCAGGTAGAGCTGGATGTACAGGGTCAGGCTGGAGTGGCCCGCCGAGAGGACGAACCGGTCACGGCCGGTCCACTCCGCGTCGGCCGGGTCGTGCCGCATGACTTTCTGGAACAGGGTGTACGCGGCGGGAGCCAGGCTCATGGCCGTACCCGGGTGGCCGTTTCCGACTTTCTGTACGGCGTCCGCGGCGAGGACGCGGGCGGTGTCCACGGCCCGCTGGTCCACATCGGTCCACTGGAGGTCTGTGGTGGTCGGCTTGTTGCTCACCCTGAGTCAGGGCTCCTCTCCACTGTTCGTAAACCGGTGACTGTTGCCGCACCGGGCGCTGCCGAGCCTACCCCCGCCGCGGGGCACACTTCCCGGCCACTTTCCAGGGTGCGGGCGACCCGCGCGCTTCGCCTCCCGGCGGACCGCCCCCGTCCGTCCCACAGTCACCCCCAACACGACCCCACCCCCGCGAAGGACGGTGTGTGCCCAACGTCTACAGTGGTCGGGTTCGCGCAAGTCTTCACAAGGGCCCTTCGGCCCGGAGCTTGCTGGGATTTCTCTGTCAGGGGTGTGCGTGACGGCCGTCGAGTCCCGACCCGCCGGGGTCGCCTTGACTCCCAGCCCAGGGGGCCATCGCCCGTACGGGGCCCGTGTCAAGGCATTCGTGGCGCTTACCAAGCCACGGATCATCGAGCTGTTGCTCATCACCACGATTCCGGTGATGTTCCTCGCGGCCCAGGGCGTACCCGACCTGTGGCTCGTGTTCGCCACCACCTTCGGGGGATACCTCTCGGCCGGTGGTGCCAACGCGCTGAACATGTACATCGACCGGGACATCGACGCGCTGATGGACCGCACGTCGCAGCGCCCGCTGGTCACCGGCATGGTCAGCCCCCGCGAGTGCCTGGTCTTCGGCATCTCCCTCGGGGTGGTGTCCACCCTCTGGTTCGGACTGCTCGTCAACTGGCTGTCCGCCGCCCTCGCGCTCGGCGCGCTCCTCTTCTACGTCGTCGTCTACACGATGCTGCTGAAGCGCCGCACCTCGCAGAACATCATCTGGGGCGGCATCGCCGGCTGCCTGCCGGTGCTCATCGGCTGGTCCTCCGTGACGAACTCCCTCTCCTGGGCCGCCGTCATCCTCTTCGCCGTCATCTTCTTCTGGACGCCGCCGCACTACTGGCCGCTCTCCATGAAGGTGAAGGACGACTACGCCCGGGTCGGCGTCCCGATGCTCCCGGTCATCGCCTCCAACCGGGTGGTCGCCCGGCAGATCGTCATCTACAGCTGGGTGATGGTCGGCGTCTCGCTCCTCCTCACTCCGCTGGGCTACACCGGCTGGTTCTACACGGCGGTGGCGCTGCTCGCGGGCGGCTTCTGGCTCTGGGAGGCCCACGGGCTCCAGAACCGGGCCAGGGCCGGGGTGAGCGGCGCCAAGCTCAAGGAGATGCGGCTCTTCCACTGGTCCATCACCTACGTCTCCCTGCTTTTCCTGGCCGTCGCGGTGGACCCCTTCCTCCGCTAGGGCCTCTCGTTCGGCTCTTCACGGGCGGGTCACGTGGCACAAGCCACGTGACCCGCCCGTCGCCGTTCGAACTACTCGTCGGTAGCATCCTGTTCATGGGAGAGACGGCAGCAGCAGACGCAGCAGACACCGCGCAGACCTCGCGGACGGACGCCAGGAAGGCGGCCCGCGCGGAGCGCAGGGCGGCGAAGCTGGCCCGCGAGATCGGGGCCTTCGCCAAGGAGCACGGCGGCGCCGAGGGGCAGCTCGCCTACATCGGTGAGGCGGGCGCCCGCATCGTCCTGGTCGGCCAGGACGGCGCCTGGGGCGACCTGGTGGCCCCGACGTACGCCGTGGCCGAGAACGCGGTGGAGAAGGCCGGGATCACGGTGCACGAGGAGTTCGACGGCGACTTCGCCCTCAAGGTCCGTACGGGCCCGTACGAGTGGTCGCGGATGGCGGGCATCCAGGTCGGCGGCCCCTCCAACGACAGCTGAGCGCCTACGGCGAAGGGGGCGGCGGGCATCTGCCCGCCGCCCCCTTCGCCGTACGTGTGCTCAGACGGCCTGCGCCGACTCCCGCCGGTCGGCCGAGGCGGACGGGCCCGGCAGCGGCGCCGGCTCGGCGTCGCCGCGCTCGCGCATGCTCATCACGAGGCGGATCACGGCGATCCACATGATGGCCGAGCCGAACATGTGGACGCCGACGAGGATCTCCGGGACGCCGGTGAAGTACTGCACGTACCCGATGGCGCCCTGGGCCAGCAGCACGACCAGCAGGTCACGGGCGCGGGCCCGGGTGTCGGCGGGGGCGTCGACCACCCGCAGGGCCAGCCACATCGCGATGGCCAGCGCGCAGACCACCCAGGCCGAGATGGCGTGCACATGGGCGGCGGCGGCCCAGTCCCACGGCATGCGCGGTACGTCGCTGCTGTCGCCCGCGTGCTTGCCGGAACCGGTCACCGAGGTGCCGAGCACGATGAGGACCACGGTGGTCGCCAGGATCGCCCAGGCGAGTCGGCGCACCGGAAGGGGCGCGCGGGGGCGCGCGGGGCCGTCGCCCTCGCCGATCCGGACCCAGGTGATCACGGTGACCGCGAGCAGCGCGTTGGCGAGCAGGAAATGCCCGGCCACCGTCCACGGGTTGAGCCCGGCCCAGACGGTGATGCCGCCGAGGACGGCGTTGCCCAGCACGATCCAGAACTGCGACCAGGCCAGCCGGGTCACCTTGCGGCGGCGCGGCTTCATCGAGCGGGTCGCGATGATCGCCCAGCCCACGGCGGCCGACAGGACGTACGTCAGCAGCCGGTTGCCGAACTCGATCGCACCGTGCATGCCCTGCGCGGGCGTCGCGAAGAGGCTGTCGTCGGTGCACTTGGGCCAGGTGTCGCAGCCGAGGCCCGAACCGGTCAGCCGGACGGCACCGCCGGTCACGATGATGAAGACGCTCATCATGACGGCGGAGAGCGCGGCACGCTTCACCACCTTGGTGGACGGCGTCCAGCGCTTGGCGATGGCAGAGATGGGGGTTTCCACGCGGACCATCGTAGGAGGTGGCTTGTGCACGTTTTCACGAGGGGGTGTTCGTACGGGATCGCCCCGAGTGGTCCGCTGCTCCCCGCTACCCCCCCGCTACTCCCAGCGGAAGAACTTCGCCGCCGCGCCCAGCCCCAGCACCGCCCAGACGGCCAGGATTCCGGCCTGGGCCCACGGCATCGACGCGCCGTGCTGGAGGACGTCCCGCAGCCCCTCCGAGAGCGCCGAGACGGGCAGCAGCCCCAGCACCGACTGCACCGCGTCCGGGAACTTGTCCAGCGGCACGATGACCCCGCCGCCGACCAGCAGCAGCAGGAAGACCAGGTTGGCGGCGGCGAGCGTCGCCTCGGCCTTCAGCGTCCCGGCCATCAGCAGCCCGAGCCCGGAGAACGCGGCGGTACCCAGCACCAGGAGCAGCAGCACGGAGAGCGGGCTGCCCTGCGGCGACCAGCCGAGCCCGAGGGCGATCGCCGTCAGCAGGAGGATCTGGAGCACCTCGGTGACCAGCACCGACAGGGTCTTCGCCGTCATCAGCGCCCAGCGCGGCAGCGGGGAGGCCCCGAGCCGCTTGAGGACTCCGTAACGCCGTTCGAAGCCGGTGGCGATGGCCTGGCCGGTGAACGCGGTGGACATCACGGCGAGCGCGAGGACGCCCGGCGCCAGGAAGTCGACCGACGCGCCCGGGCCGGTGTCCACGATGTCGACCGCGCTGAACAGCACCAGCAGCAGCGTCGGGATGATCACCGTCAGCAGCAGCTGCTCGCCGTTGCGCAGCAGCATCCGGGTCTCCAGCGCGGTCTGCGCGGCGATCATCCGGGGGAGCGGGGCGGCGCCGGGGCGCGGGGTGTACGTACCGGCGCTCATGCGCGCAGCTCCTTGCCGGTCAGTTCGAGGAAGACGTCCTCCAGGGTGTGCCGCTCCACGGAGATGCCCTCGGGCATCACACCGTGCTGGGCGCACCAGGAGGTGACGGTGGCGAGCAGCTGCGGGCCGACGCTCCCGGTGATGCGGTACGTGCCCGGGAGCGGCTCGGCGGCCCCGGAGCCGTCGGGCAGCGCCTTGACCAGGGAGCCGAGGTCGAGCCCGGGCCGTCCGGTGAAGCGCAGGGTGTTCTCGGCGCCGCCCCGGCAGAGCTGCTCGGGGGAGCCCTGGGCGATGACCCGGCCCGCGTCGATGATCGCCACGTGGTCGGCGAGCGCCTCGGCCTCGTCCATGAAGTGGGTGGTCAGCACCACGGAGACCCCGTCGGCGCGGAGCTCGCGGACCAGGTCCCAGGTGGAGCGGCGGGCCTGCGGGTCGAGCCCGGCGGTCGGCTCGTCCAGGAAGACCAGCTCGGGCCGCCCCACGACCGCGAGGGCCAGGGCGAGCCGCTGCTGCTGGCCGCCGGAGAGCCGCCGGTAGGTGGTGCGCCCGCAGGAGCCGAGGCCGAGGCGCTCGATCAGGGCGTCCACGTCCAGCGGGTGGGCGTGGAGCTTCGCCATGTGGCGGAGCATCTCCTCGGCGCGGGCGCCGGAGTAGACACCGCCGGACTGGAGCATGACCCCGATCCGGGGGCGCAGCCGCTCCGCGTCGGCGACCGGGTCGAGTCCGAGGACACGTACGGTTCCGGCGTCGGGGCGGCGGTAGCCCTCGCAGGTCTCGACGGTGGTGGTCTTCCCGGCGCCGTTCGGGCCGAGGACGGCCGTCACCGCGCCCGCCGGGACCGCCAGATCGAGGCCGTCCACCGCGGTCTTCGTGCCGTACCGCTTCACCAGGCCGGTGACCTGTACGACGGGCTCGTTCTCCATGGCAGGGAAGTCTAGGCAGGGGCTTCCGGAGGCCCCGTCCCGGGGCCAGATTAGGTAACCCTAAGTGACGAACCACACCGTAGATCGTTCCGGACCGTGGTTGTCAGGGCCGAATGAATTACGCAACAATGGTGTTGTGAAATACGACGGAGGGGCTCCTCAGGAGGAACTCGCGACCGGTGAGCGCTCGACGCGCAACCGGGTCGCGCGCTCCATCCTGGACCACGGGCCCTCCACCGTCGCAGACCTCGCGGGGCGCCTCGGCCTCACTCAGGCCGCCGTCCGCCGCCACCTGGACGCCCTCGTCTCCGACGATGTGGTCGAAGCCCGTGAACAGCGGGTCTACGGGGCGCGGACCCGGGGCAGGCCCGCCAAGGTGTTCGCCCTGACGGACTGCGGCCGGGACGCCTTCGACCAGTCCTACGACAAGCTGGCCGCCGACGCCCTGCGCTTCATCGCCGCATCCGGCGGGGACGAGGCGGTCACCGCCTTCGCCCGCGCCCGGATGGCCGCGATGGGCGAGGCGTACCGCGCGGCGGTCGAGGCCGCGGAGCCCGAGCGGCGCACGGAGGCCCTCGCCAGGGCCCTGAGCGCCGACGGGTACGCTGCTACGGCGCGAAGCGCGCCGGGCCCGCAGCAGGGAGAGCAGCTGTGCCAGCACCACTGCCCGGTGGCGCATGTCGCCGAGCAGTTCCCACAGCTGTGCGAGGCGGAGACGGAATTCTTCTCCAGCCTCCTCGGGACCCATGTGCAGCGTCTGGCCACCCTCGCCCACGGCGACGGCGTGTGCACGACATACGTGCCGCGCAGCGGCCACGCAGCACCCCCACAGACCACCCCATCAGCATCTGCAAGCACGGCCGGGAGGAACCCCGCATGACGCTCCCCACGGAGACTGCCCACCCTGAGCTCGAGGGTCTGGGTACGTACGAATTCGGCTGGGCCGACTCCGACGCGGCAGGCGCGGCGGCGAAGCGCGGCCTCTCCGAGGCTGTCGTCCGCGACATCTCGGAGAAGAAGAACGAGCCCGAGTGGATGCTGAAGCTGCGGCTCAAGGGCCTCAGGCTCTTCGACAAGAAGCCCATGCCCAGCTGGGGCTCGGACCTGTCGGGCATCGACTTCGACAACATCAAGTACTTCGTGCGCTCCACGGAGAAGCAGGCGGCCTCCTGGGAGGAGCTGCCCGAGGACATCAAGAACACGTACGACAAGCTGGGCATCCCGGAGGCGGAGAAGCAGCGCCTGGTCGCCGGTGTCGCCGCGCAGTACGAGTCCGAGGTCGTCTACCACCAGATCCGCGAGGACCTGGAGGAGCAGGGCGTCATCTTCCTGGACACCGACACCGCGCTGAAGGAGCACCCGGAGCTCTTCAAGGAGTACTTCGGCACCGTCATCCCCGTCGGTGACAACAAGTTCGCCTCGCTGAACACGGCCGTGTGGTCCGGCGGCTCGTTCATCTACGTGCCCAAGGGCGTCCACGTGGACATCCCGCTCCAGGCGTACTTCCGTATCAACACGGAGAACATGGGCCAGTTCGAGCGGACGCTGATCATCGTCGACGAGGACGCCTACGTCCACTACGTCGAGGGCTGCACCGCCCCGATCTACTCCTCGGACTCGCTGCACAGCGCCGTGGTCGAGATCATCGTGAAGAAGGGCGGCCGCTGCCGCTACACGACCATCCAGAACTGGTCGAACAACGTCTACAACCTGGTCACCAAGCGGGCCGTGGCCTACGAGGGCGCGACCATGGAGTGGGTCGACGGCAACATCGGCTCCAAGGTGACCATGAAGTACCCGGCCATCTACCTGATGGGCGAGCACGCCAAGGGCGAGACCCTCTCCATTGCCTTCGCGGGCGAGGGCCAGCACCAGGACGCCGGCGCCAAGATGGTCCACATGGCGCCGAACACCTCCTCGAACATCGTCTCCAAGTCGGTGGCGCGAGGCGGCGGCCGTACCTCCTACCGCGGTCTGATCGAGATCGGCGAGGGCGCGCCGGGCGCGAAGTCCAACGTCCTCTGCGACGCTCTGCTCGTCGACACGATCTCGCGCTCCGACACCTACCCGTACGTGGACGTCCGCGAGGACGACGTGTCGATGGGCCACGAGGCGACCGTCTCCAAGGTCTCCGAGGACCAGCTCTTCTACCTGATGAGCCGCGGACTCACCGAGTTCGAGGCCATGGCGATGATCGTGCGCGGCTTCGTCGAGCCGATCGCGAAGGAGCTGCCCATGGAGTACGCCCTGGAGCTCAACCGGCTGATCGAGCTGCAGATGGAGGGTTCGGTCGGCTAGGTCCTCACCCGAGGACCCTGTGGGACGGCCGCTCCCCGGCCGTCCCCCGCCCCCACCGAACCACCCCCCTTCTTGACTGAGAAAGCGAGCACTACGACAGCCATGGCTGAGGCTCAGAACACTCCGGTGGGCTCCACCACCGCCGGCTCCATCGCGGTGGCCGCCGAGTCGACCGTCGCCACGCGCATGAGCGCACCCCCGTCCTTCGACGTCGCGGACTTCCCCGTCCCGCACGGTCGCGAGGAGGAGTGGCGCTTCACCCCGCTGGAGCGGCTGCGCGGGCTGCACGACGGCACCGCCGTCGCCACGGGCAGCGGTGTGAAGGTCGCGATCGAGGCGCCCGAGGGCGTCACCGTCGAGACCGTCGGCCGTGACGACGCCCGGCTCGGCAGGGCCGGTACGCCGGTGGACCGGGTCGCCGCCCAGGCGTACAGCTCCTTCGAGCAGGCATCGGTCGTCACCGTCGCCAAGGAGGCCGTGCTCTCCGAGCCGATCCGGATCGCCGTGCACGGCGAGGGCGGGGTCGCCTTCGGCCACCAGCTCATCGAGCTGGGCGCCTTCGCCGAGGCCGTCGTCGTCATCGACCACACCGGTGACGCGGTGCTCGCCGCCAACGTCGACTACGTACTGGGCGACGGCGCCAAGCTGACCGTCGTCTCCGTCCAGGACTGGGACGACACCGCCGTCCACGTCGGCCAGCACAACGCGCTGGTCGGCCGGGACGCCTCCTTCAAGTCGATCGTCGTCACCTTCGGCGGCGACCTGGTCCGCCTCCACCCGCGGGTCGCCTACGCGGCGCCCGGCGGCGAGGCCGAGCTGTTCGGCCTGTACTTCACCGACCAGGGCCAGCACCAGGAGCACCGCCTCCTGGTCGACCACAACACCCCGCACTGCAAGTCCAACGCGGTGTACAAGGGCGCGCTCCAGGGCGACGGCGCCCACGCCGTCTGGATCGGGGACGTCCTCATCCAGGCCGCGGCCGAGGGCACCGACACCTACGAGATGAACCGGAACCTCGTCCTCACCGACGGCGCCCGGGTCGACTCCGTACCCAACCTGGAGATCGAGACCGGCGAGATCGTCGGCGCCGGCCACGCCTCGGCGACCGGCCGCTTCGACGACGAGCAGCTCTTCTACCTCCAGTCCCGCGGTATCCCGGCCGAGGAGGCCCGCCGCCTGGTCGTGCGCGGCTTCTTCGCCGAGCTGGTCCAGCAGATCGGCCTGCCGGACGTCGAGGAGCGGCTCATCGACAAGATCGAGGCCGAGCTGAAGGCGTCCGTCTGATGTCCTTCGTCAAGGCGTGTGCGCTGAGTGAGCTGGAGGACGACACCCCGAAACGGGTCGAGCTCGACGGCACACCGGTCTCCGTCGTCCGCACCGAGGGCGAGGTGTTCGCGATCAACGACATCTGCTCGCACGCGAACGTGTCCCTCTCGGAGGGCGAGGTGGAGGACTGCGCGATCGAGTGCTGGCTGCACGGATCGGCGTTCGACCTCCGCACCGGAAAGCCGTCCGGTCTTCCCGCGACGCGCCCCGTCCCCGTATACCCCGTCAAGATCGAAGGGGACGATGTGCTCGTCTCCGTCACCCAGGAGTCCTGAGTCACCCATGGCAACGCTTGAAATCCGCGACCTGCACGTCTCCGTCGAGGCCGACAACGCCACGAAGGCGATCCTCAAGGGCGTCGACCTGACCGTGAAGCAGGGCGAGACCCACGCCATCATGGGCCCCAACGGGTCCGGCAAGTCCACCCTCGCGTACTCGCTCGCGGGCCACCCCAAGTACACGATCACCGGCGGTACGGTCACCCTGGACGGCGAGGACGTCCTGGAGATGTCCGTCGACGAGCGCGCCCGCGCCGGTCTCTTCCTGGCCATGCAGTACCCGGTCGAGATCCCCGGTGTCTCCGTCTCCAACTTCCTGCGCACTTCCGCCACCGCCGTCCGCGGCGAGGCCCCCAAGCTGCGTACATGGGTCAAGGAGGTCAAGGAGACGATGGCCGGGCTCCAGATGGACCCGTCCTTCGCCGAGCGCAACGTCAACGAGGGCTTCTCCGGCGGTGAGAAGAAGCGCCACGAGATCCTCCAGCTGGAGCTGCTCAAGCCGAAGATCGCCGTCCTGGACGAGACCGACTCCGGCCTGGACGTCGACGCGCTCAAGACCGTCTCCGAGGGCGTCAACCGGGTCCGGGCGACCGGCGAGGTCGGCACCCTGCTGATCACGCACTACACCCGCATCCTGAAGTACATCCAGCCCGACTTCGTGCACGTGTTCGCCAACGGCCGGATCGCCGCCTCCGGCGGTGCCGAGCTGGCCGACCAGCTGGAGAACGAGGGCTACGAGGCATACACGAAGGGTGGCGCTTCCGCGTGACTGACGCCCGACAGGGGCTCACCGGCCTCCTCGACACCGAGGCGATCCGCAAGGACTTCCCGATCCTGGACCGCACGGTCCACGACGGCAAGAAGATCCTTTACCTGGACTCCGCGGCGACCTCGCAGAAGCCGCGCCAGGTCCTCGACGCGCTCAACACGTACTACGAGCGCCACAACGCGAACGTGCACCGAGGCGTCTACACGATCGCCGAGGAGGCCACCGCGCTGTACGAGGGCGCCCGTGACAAGGTCGCGGCCTTCATCAACGCACCCAGCCGCGACGAGGTGATCTTCACCAAGAACGCCTCGGAGTCGCTCAACCTCGTGGCCAACATGCTCGGCTGGGCGGACGAGCCCTACCGGGTGGACCGCGACACCGAGATCGTCACCACGGAGATGGAGCACCACTCCAACATCGTGCCGTGGCAGCTGCTCTCGCAGCGCACGGGCGCGAAGCTGAAGTGGTTCGGCATCACCGACGACGGCCGGCTCGACCTGTCGAACATCGACGAGATCATCACCGAGAAGACGAAGATCGTCTCCTTCACGCTGGTCTCCAACATCCTGGGCACCGTCAACCCGGTCGAGCAGATCATCCGCCGCGCCCAGCAGGTCGGCGCCCTGGTCTGCATCGACGCCTCGCAGGCGGCCCCGCACATGGTGCTGGACGTGCAGGCGCTCCAGGCCGACTTCGTGGCCTTCACCGGCCACAAGATGGTCGGCCCGACCGGCATCGGCGTGCTCTGGGGACGGCAGGAGCTCCTGGAGGACCTGCCGCCGTTCCTCGGCGGCGGCGAGATGATCGAGACCGTCTCGATGCACTCCTCCACCTACGCCCCGGCGCCGCACAAGTTCGAGGCCGGTACGCCCCCGATCGCCCAGGCCGTCGGCCTCGGCGCGGCCGTGGACTACCTCTCCTCGATCGGCATGGAGAAGATCCACCAGCACGAGAAGGCGATCACCGAGTACGCGGTGAAGCGCCTCCTGGAGGTCCCGGACCTGCGGATCATCGGCCCGGCGACGGCCGAGGACCGGGGCGCCACGATCTCCTTCACGCTCGGGGACATCCACCCGCACGACGTGGGCCAGGTCCTCGACGAGATGGGCATCTGCGTCCGGGTCGGCCACCACTGCGCGCGCCCGGTCTGCCTGCGGTACGGAATTCCCGCGACGACGCGAGCGTCGTTCTATCTGTACTCCACGCCCTCCGAGGTCGACGCCCTGGTGGACGGGCTGGAGCACGTCCGGAACTTCTTCGGCTGAGGGCTGACTGGTGAAGCTTGATTCCATGTACCAGGAAGTGATCCTGGACCACTACAAGCACCCCCACGGGCGCGGCCTGCGGGACGGCGACGCCGAGGTGCACCACGTCAACCCGACGTGCGGCGACGAGATCACCCTCCGGGTGAAGTACGACGGCCAGACCGTTGCCGACGTCAGCTACGAGGGCCAGGGCTGCTCCATCAGCCAGGCCAGCGCCTCCGTGCTGAACGAGCTGCTCGTCGGCAAGGAGCTGTCCCAGGCGCAGAAGATCCAGGACGCCTTCCTGGAGCTGATGCAGTCCAAGGGCCAGCTGGAGCCGGACGACGCGATGGAGGAGATCCTGGAGGACGCGGTCGCGTTCGCCGGGGTCTCCAAGTACCCCGCCCGGGTCAAGTGCGCGCTGCTGAGCTGGATGGCGTGGAAGGACGCGACGGCCAAGGCGCTGTCCGAAGGGAAGACCGCATGAGCGAGAACGAGACCGCGACCATGAAGCCGGCCTCCGAGGAGGAGGTCCGCGAGGCGCTGTACGACGTCGTCGACCCCGAGCTGGGCATCGACGTCGTCAACCTGGGCCTGATCTACGGCATCCACGTCGACGACGCCAACATCGCCACCCTCGACATGACCCTCACGTCCGCGGCCTGCCCGCTGACCGACGTGATCGAGGACCAGGCGAAGTCCGCCACGGACGGCATCGTCAACGAGCTCCGGATCAACTGGGTCTGGATGCCGCCGTGGGGCCCGGACAAGATCACGGACGACGGCCGCGAGCAGCTGCGCGCGCTGGGGTTCAACGTCTGATCCGCTGCCCCGAGCAGTGTGCCGAACGGGCTGTGCCCGCCACCGGTCCGACCGGTGGCGGGCACAGCCCATTTGCGTTTCCGTACGCCTTACGCGGGCGCGCCCGGTGGTGGCCCGTACTGCTCGGGCAGGGGCTGTTCCGCCGCGGCGGCGGCCAGGACCGGGCCCAGGTTCTCCGTGCGCATCCGGCGGTCCACGTACAGCAGGCCGACCACCAGCGGCGGGAAGACCGCCGAGAACAGCTGGGCCACCAGCTGGCTGATCAGCGACAGGCCGATGAAGCTGCCGACCAGGGCGAGGATCTCCGCGCCGCTGGGCTCGGAGCCCGTGCTGGGGGTGCTCATCATGCTCGGGAACAGGCCGAGTATCTGGAACGGCATCTGGATGAGGTAGCCCGCCACGGTCGCCATCACATAGGCGAGCAGCGAGATGCCGAAGACCCGCCACCAGTCGGTGCGCACCAGCTGGGCCGAGCGGCGCAGGGCCGCGACCGGGCCCTGCTTCTCGAAGACCACGACCGTCGGGGCCAGGGAGAACTTCACCCAGAGCCAGATCGCCACCGGGACGGCGGCCAGCCAGCCGAGGGCGCTCAGCCAGATCAGCGGTACGACGCCGTCCGAGTCGCCGCCCGGGGCGGCGGTGACCAGCGTCGCGAGGAGGGTGACCATGAAGAGCAGGAAGGGGACGGCGAAGATCAGCCCCAGCAGGATCGTCGTGCCGACCATGGACCAGACCCGTGACCAGGCCCGGCGCCAGAGGGCGCCGAAGCGGATCGGGCGGCCCAGGACGGCCTCCTGGAGCACCACCGGGACCGCCGCCTGGACGACGGCCCAGGCCAGCAGGTAGGCGATGCCGCCGATGATCACCAGGGCGCCGAACGCGACGGCCAGCGGCACCAGTTCCTCAGCGTCCGGGGTGCCGGGCGCCGTCAGTTCGTCCCAGCCGGCCGCGAGGGCGGAGAGGACGACGGCCAGCCCGGCGACCATCAGGGCCGTCACCGCGCCGAAGAGCGCCAGGGCCAGCCCGACCAGCGGTTTCCAGTAGCGCCCGATCGTCGAGAAGGCGCCGCCGAGTATCTCCGAGAGCCCCAGCGGCGCCAGGGGTATCACCCCCGGCTTCGGCGGCGCCCAGCCGCCGTGCCAGCCGCCACCGGGCCACTGCGCGCCCCCGGGAAAAGGCCCCCCGCCGTGGGGAGCGCCTCCGTGCGGGCCACCGCCCCACCCTGCATCCTGCGCCACTGTCTCTCCGGTCTGTCGTCCGCCCGTGCTGCCGGGCCGTTCCGTCGTCGGTCGGGACACCGTAGCGCCCTTGACGTGGGCCGATGATATGTACGGCTGTACGCAACGATGCGTACACTCGTACACATGGGATACGCATACGGACTGCTGGCCGCGGCGATCGCGGCGGAGGTGGCCGGGACGACGGCCATGAAGTACAGCGAGGGCTTCACCCGGCTCTGGCCCTCGATCGGCACGGCGGTGGGCTACCTGATCGCCTTCACCCTGCTCGCGCAGACCCTCAAGACCCTGTCCGTGGGCACCGCGTACGCGATCTGGGCCGGTGTCGGCACCGCGGCCGTCGCCCTCATCGGCATCCTGTTCATGGGGGAGTCCAGCAGCCTGGTCAAGATCGTGGGGGTCGGTCTGATCGTCGTCGGGGTCGTCGTGCTCAACCTGGGAGGGGCGCACTGATGGCCCGCCGGTACGACCCCGAACGGCGTACGCGGATCATCGACGCGGCGCTGCGGGTGATCGTGGCCGACGGGATAGCCGGGCTGAGCCACCGCACGGTGGCCGCCGAGGCCGATGTGCCGCTGGGCTCGACCACGTACCACTTCGGCTCGCTGGACGAGCTGCTGACGGCCGCCCTGCGCCGGTCCAACGAGAACTTCGCCCGGGCGCTGCGGGACAGTGAGGTGTGCGCCGGGGGCGCGCCGGAGGCCAAGGGCGCGTCCTCAGGCGCCGGGCTCGCCGATGAGCTGACCCGGGTGCTGGAGGAGTGGTTCGCGGGCGAGCGGGGCGCGATCGAGCTGGAGTACGAGCTCTACCTCGCGGCCCTGCGCCGCCCGGCCCTGCGCCCCGTCGCCGCCGAGTGGACCGAGGCGGCGGTCGAGCTGCTGTCCACCCGCACCGATCCGGCCACCGCGCGGGCCCTCGTCGCGCTGCTGGACGGCGTCTGTCTCCAGGTGCTGCTGACCGGCTCCGCCTTCGACGCCGACTACACCCGCGAGATGCTGGCGCGGGTGGTGGAGGGGCGGGGATGAGGGGGCGTGTCCGAGGGGGTGGACGGGCGCGGCCCAGGGGGAACGGGCCGGAGGCTGAGACCGGTTCGCCCGAGCGGGCCCCGGCCGGTTAGGTTTCTGTCCATGACCGACACGACTTCCCAGGCCCCTTCCCGTACCACCGGCGCCGTCGCCGCCGGCCTCGCCACCGTCGCCGGTGACGGCACCGTCCTCGACACCTGGTTCCCCGCTCCCGAGCTCACGCCCGAGCCCGGCCCGGCCGGTACGACGCGGCTCACCCCGGACGAGGCCGTCAACCGCCTCGGTGAGGGCGCCGCCAAGGCCATCGGCGTGGACGCCCGGCGCGGGGTCGAGGTCGTCGCCGTCTCCACGGTCATCTCCTCGCTGGAGGACAAGCCGCTCGACGCGCACGACGCGTACCTGCGCCTGCACCTCCTCTCGCACCGGCTCGTCCAGCCGCACGGCCAGAACCTCGACGGTCTCTTCGGCCTCCTCGCCAACGTCGCCTGGACCTCGCTCGGCCCGGTCGCCGTCGACGACCTGGAGCGGGTCCGCCTCAACGCCCGTGCCGAGGGGCTGCACCTCCAGGTGACCTCGGTCGACAAGTTCCCGCGTATGACGGACTACGTGGCACCCAAGGGCGTACGCATCGCGGACGCCGACCGGGTCCGCCTCGGCGCGCACCTCGCCGCCGGGACCACCGTCATGCACGAGGGCTTCGTCAACTTCAACGCGGGCACGCTCGGCACCTCCATGGTCGAGGGCCGTATCTCGGCGGGTGTCGTCGTCGGTGACGGCTCCGACATCGGCGGCGGCGCCTCCACCATGGGCACGCTCTCCGGCGGCGGCAACGTCCGTATCGTCATCGGCGAGCGCTGCCTCGTCGGCGCCGAGGCCGGTGTCGGGATCGCCCTGGGCGACGAGTGCGTGGTGGAGGCCGGGCTGTACGTCACGGCCGGCACCCGCGTCACGCTGCCGGACGGTCAGGTCGTCAAGGCCCGCGAGCTCTCCGGCGCCTCCAACATCCTCTTCCGCCGCAACTCGGTCACCGGCACCGTCGAGGCCCGCCCGAACAACGCGGTGTGGGGCGGCCTGAACGAGGTCCTGCACGCCCACAACTGACCCTCAGCTCGCGAGGAGCTCCTCGTACGCCGCACGCAGCCCGTCGACCGCCTCGCGGCCGGCGGGCTGCAGCGGTTCCCGGACCGGGCCCGCGTCCAGCAGGGCCTTCACGGTGACGGCGCCGGGCAGCCCGCCCGCCATCATCAGCTCGGTGAGGCGGACGGTCAGCCCGTTGAGCCGGGCCGCCTCGTCGGTGCGCCCCGCGTCGAACGCGTCCAGCGGCGCCCGCATCCGGCGCGGGGTCACGTTGGCGACGGTGCTCACATAGCCCGCGCCGCCGACCGCGTACAGCGGGAGGTTCAGCTCCTCGCACCCCGAGTAGTACGCCAGCGAGGTCCGCGCCAGCACCTTCGTCGAGCCGAGCAGGTCGTACGCGCAGTCCTTGACCGCCACGATCCGCGGGTGGTCCGCCAGCCGCAGCAGGGTCTCCGGCTCGATACGGGTGCCGGTGCGGCCGGGGATGTCGTACAGCATCAGGGGTATGGCGGTGGCCTCCGCGATCCGCAGGAAGTACGCCTCGACGGCGGTCTGCTGCGGGCGGCTGTAGTACGGGGAGACCACCAGCAGCCCGTCCGCGCCCGCCTCCTCCGCCTCCCGCGCGAGGCGCACCGCGTGTGCGGTGTCCGCGCTGCCGACGCCGGAGAGCAGCGGCACCCCGTCCCCGACCTCCGCCCGCACGGCCCGCAGCAGCTCCGCCTTCTCCGCGTCCGAGGTGGTCGGCGACTCGCCGGTGGTCCCGCTGAGCACCAGCCCGTCGCAGCCCTCGGCCACCAGGTGTGCGGCATGGGCGCGGGCGGCGCCGAGGTCCAGGGCGCCGGTGGCGGTGAACGGGGTGATCATGGCGCAGAGCGTGCGGCCGAAAGGGCGGGGCGCGGTGGGAGTCATGGTCGCAGTCTCGGCTCCGGAACTGTGAAGGTCCACTTAGATCTGCTTGCGCGGACCGCGAAGGACTGCTGAACGATATGCGGCCCGGCCACTGAGGGTGCCCGCCGGAGTGGTGAGAGGGAAGGCCGTCGATCAGGCTTGACCTCAAGTTGACTTGAGGTGTGAGGGTGATGGTCACGGCGCGCCGAGCGGCGCGCGTGAGGAGGGGACACCGCCATGACCGTGCACTTCACCGACCGCCCGGACCCGGCCCGTACCGACGCGGGGATCGTCAGGGCCAGTACCTGGCACGTCGGTACGCCGGACCGGCAGCGGGACGCCGTCGAGGCCATCCGGAAGGCATGGGGGAGCCGGGCGTGGCCGCACCCCGGGCTCCTCTCGTACAGCGTCTACGCGGGTGAGGACGGCGCGACCCTGCTCCACTACTCCCAGTGGTCCGGCGAGCGGGCCCACCAGGACTTCGTCCGGGAGGGCCGGGACGCCCGCAACGCCGACATCGACGCCGCCGTGCCCGGTATCGAACGCCGCGGGCTCCACACGTACGAGCTGTACCGCTCCGGGCTCCGGACCGAGGGCGACACCCGTGAGCCCGGATGCGTCGTGATCGTCGACGCGGAGTTCGACGGGCCCGACCCGGCCCGGCAACGGGACTGGATCGACGCCGTGTTCGAGGCCCTCGGCAACGACATCCGGACACCCGAGGGAGGCATCTCCGCGCACTTCCACACCAGCACCGACGGCACCCGGGTCCTCAACTACGCCGAGTGGGAGAGCGCCGAGCACCACATCGCGGCCCTCGCCGGACCCGGTGAGGGGATCGGCTCCCCGTCGCCGCTGTGGGAACGCGTCCAGAAGTACCCGGGGATGACCGGCGGGGGCGTGAACCGCTACACGCCCGCCCTCAGCATGCGGGCGGGGTGACGGCAGGGGGCGGTCTGCGGCAACGCGTCTCCTGCGCAGGGGGATTGCCCGCTACCCGGGGTGAACGGTGACGGTGGGTTGCCCGCCCCGGACGGCGGGCGGCGAATTGCGTCTAGGCTTGGGCGGCTGAACCGCGTCCGCACCCCGTACGCCCCCGAGCACGCACCGAGGAGAACCCCCGATGTCCGCAGAGCGCCCCATCCTGCCGCCGGTGCGGCTGCCCGCCGAGGCCGAACTGGCGCGGGAGGCGCTCGCCGCACCGCTGTTCGTGCGGGCCGTGAAGCTCGCCCGCTGGGCGGGGCCCGACGCGCGGGTCGGTGCCGGCGGCGAGCTGGTGGAGGCGCAACTCCCGGCAGCGGCCGAGCACCTCGGCCTCTCCGCCGACGAGGACGGCGCGGCGTACGCCAGCGAGGCATGGCGGCTCGCCGTGGACACCGGGCTCCTCGACGTCACCGACCCGGAGGACGGCGAGCACCCGGACGGTACGGAGGACGAGGCCGAGGGCACCGTCACCGCGGGCGAGAACCTGGCGCTGCTCACCTCCGGCTCCCCGCAGGACGTCCTCTCCATCTGGCTCGACGGCCTGGACGCCGTGCACGCCGACGCCACCGCACCCGTCCTGGACGACTTCGCCGACCTCGTCGGTGAGGACGGCTCCATCGACTTCGACGCCCTGGACTGGGACCCGGAGGCCGAGGCGGAGTTCCTCGACGGAGTGCTCGGCAACCTCTACCTGCTCACCCTCGCGGACAACGGCGCGGGCGACGGCCCGGTGCCGCTGCCCGCCCTCGCCGCGTCGATGATCGTCCCCGACGACATGGGCGAGCCGACCGACGACATCCTGGAGCAGGTGTCGGAGGCGATGATGCGCCTCGACGACCAGTTCCGGCTCCTCGAACCCATCGGGATCGTCGAGTACCAGCCGGTGGACGAGGCGTTGATGGTGGAGGAGGGCGAGACGGCGGACGCCTCCGCCGGGGCCGACGAGGAGGACGTCACCCGCTACGGGATGGTCAGGCTGACCCCCCTCGGCCTGTACGGCGTCCGGGCCCGGATGCTGGAGGCCGGGGTGGACGCTCCCGCCGTCGGCGATCTGGCAGGCAAGGGCGCCGACGCCCTCCTCGACGGCATCGCGCACTACCCGGAGGCCGCCGCCCGCGCCGAGATCCAGCTCTGGCTCGCCGGGCGCGGCGCCGAAGGCACGGTCCCGGCCGCCGCCGAACTGCTGGCCGCCGCCCGCGGCACGGACGAGGGCGCACCGCTGCGCCGCCTCCACTGCCAGCAGGCGCTCGCGCTGGCCGGTGCGGAGGCCGAACCTGCCGTACGCGCCGTCCTCGGCGACCAGGAACTCGGCGGCCTGGCCCGCGTCTGGCTCGCGGAGCACGGCGCGTCCGACGTCCCGGCCCCGACGGAGACGATGATCTTCTGGCTGGCCATCGACACCATCGCCGCCCAACTGGACGCGGACGGCGAACTCGACGAGCTCCAGGGCCTCATCGAGGGCCTCTCCGCCCAGCACAGCGGCTTCTTCGATGAGGTCTGGCGCGTCGACCACCCGGCCACCGCCGACGTCCTGGAGGCCATGGGCCGCCTGCACAGCGACAAGAAGGCCGCGAAGGACGCCCGCAAGGCCGCGTTCAAGGCCCGGTCGCGCGCGGGGGCCGAGGAGGAGCGGGCGTAGCTGTTGGGGGGGCGAGCGTAGCTCTTGAGGGGCGAGCGTAGCTCTTGAGGGGAGCGCTGCTCTTACCAAGCAGACGTCGGCGGTTCGGAGGGGGCGATTCCACCCGGCCCCTCCGGGCGGTGCCCCGCGTGCCGCCGTACGGCTGTGCCCCGAAATCCCTTCGCGCTCGCGGAGGTTGTTCCCTAAGGTCATGGACATGCACCTCCCGGTGCGAGGGCGGCGGCTCCTTCTTTCCCTGAAATATGCCGCAGCCACGGGTGATCTCGGGAGGCGCGAGCGCCGGGGTGTCCGGTGCGCAGATGACGGATACTTCTGGATCTGACGGTTGCGGGTTCGAGTCCCGCCCGGCTTCGGCCGGTAGCTCAAGTGGGTAGAGCATCGGACTGTCCTCCGTCGTCGACCCAGGGCATTCGCTGCCCGGATCTCGGGCACCCCGTTGCGCCGTCGCGCGCCTCCCTCAGGAATCAGGAGTTCGGGGGAATTTCCATGGCTCGCTTCAACCGGCGCGGCATCCGGCTCCGTCCGGCCCGCTCCCTGCCCGCCTCGCCCGTCGCCACGACCGGGGCGCTCGCGGTCAACCGCCAGGGCGGGACCGGGTATCTGCGTGATGCCCGGTCCGAGCTCTTTCTTCTCGCCGTCGCCAACTTCGTGGCGCAGGAGACCTTTTACGAAGGTGGCCAGGAGCGCGACATGCGGTTCGCCGCCCTCGTGCGGCGCCTCGCCGTCGAGGACCCGGTCTGGACCGCGGGGCTCCTGCACTGGCTGCGGCGGGACGGGCAGCTACGGACCGCCTCGCTGGTCGGCGGTGCGGAGTACGTGAAGGCGCGGCTGGACGCGGGGTGCGCCGAGGGGCCCGCGAACCGGCAGGTCATCGGCTCCGTACTGCTGCGTGCCGACGAGCCGGGCGAGCTGCTCGGCTACTGGACGTCCCGGTACGGCCGTGCCCTGCCCCAGCCCGTCAAGCGGGGCGTCGCCGATGCCGTACGGCGTCTCTACACCGGGCGGGCATTGCTGAAGTACGACACCGCGTCCAAGGGCTTCCGCTTCGGGGACGTCCTCAATCTGGTGCACGCCGCGCCCGACCCGGGCAAGCCCGGGCAGGGCGAGCTGTTCCGGTACGCGCTGGACCGCAGGCACCGGCCGGACAGCGCCGTGCCGCCCGCCGGGGACCGCACCCTGACCGCTCACCGGGCGCTCATGGAGCTGCCGGTCGCCGAGCGGCGCGCGGTCGTCACCGGGGACGGCGGCGCCGAGCGGCTGGCCGAGGCCGGGATGACCTGGGAAGCGCTGGCCGGCTGGTTGCAGGGGCCGATGGACGCGGCGGCCTGGGAGGCGGTCATCCCGGCCATGGGGACGATGGCGCTCGTCCGCAACCTCCGGAACTTCGACGAGGCCGGGGTGAGCGACGAGGCGGCGGCCCGGGCCGCAGCACGCATCAGCGACCCGGAGGCCGTCGCCGCGTCCCGGCAGTTCCCCTTCCGCTACCTCGCCGCCTACCGCCACGCGCCCTCGCTGCGCTGGGCCCACCCGCTGGAGCGGGCGCTCGGCCACTCGCTGCGCCAGGTTCCGGCGCTGCCCGGGCGCACCCTGGTCCTGGTCGACCGCTCGGGCTCCATGTGGTCGCCGCTCTCCGCACGCTCCCAGCTGAACCGGGCGGACGCCGCCGCCGTCTTCGGCGCCGCCCTCGCGCTGCGCGCCGCCGACGCGGACCTGGTGGAGTTCGGCACGACCAGCGCGCCGGTCCCGTACCGCACGGGTGAATCGGTGCTCAGGGTCCTGGAGCGCTTCGGCAACCTGGGCGGCACCGCGACCGCGCGGGCCGTGGAGCGCCACTACCGGGGCCACGACCGGGTCATCGTCGTCACCGACGAGCAGGCCGCGTACACCCACCGTGGCGATGTCACCCGGAGCGTCCCGGACACGGTGCCCGTCTACACCTGGAACCTGGCCGGATACCGGCTCGGCCACGCCCCGTCCGGCCGGGGAAACCGCCACACGTTCGGGGGGCTTTCCGACGCCGCGTTCCGCATGATTCCGCTGCTGGAGGCGGGAGCAAGCGCTGACTGGCCCTGGTGAGCGCGGGTCACGAATCCGGTACTTCTGGGGCCCGGGCGGCAGACGGGCATGGCGCCGGGCCTTCACAGGGCGCATACTCGACTTAATGAAACAGTCAGCCGGTTCCCGGCGTCACCTGCCTTCCAGTCCCTTCAACCGCCCGGCCCAGGAGGCCCCACCGGTCGAATGCTTCGATGTGGGCGACAGGGTGTCGCACGACCAGTTCGGGCTCGGCAGAATCCTTGCTGTCGAGGGCGACAACGACGCGGTCCTCATCGACTTCTCGGGGCGCCAGGGGAGAATCCTGAGCCCGTACTCCAAGCTGACCAAGCTCTGAGACACCGCACGAGCACGAGCGGCGACCAGCCTTCTCGTATCCGGGGCACCCGAAGTGATTCGGGTGCCCCGGATGCCGTTCCGGGCCACGGGCGGCCCGGCCTCCGGGCCCGGAGACCGGGGCAGCGGGGTCAGAGGGCCTGGGCGGCGGGCTTCACCATGCCCCGTACGGTGCGTGACTTCACGAACTCGCCCATGGCCGTCATCTCCCACTCACCGCTGAACTGCTTGATGAGCTTGGCCATGATGACGCCGGTCTGCGGCTCCGCGCCGGTCAGGTCGAACCGGACCAGCTCCTCGTCGGTGCGCGCGTCGATCAGCCGGCAGTAAGCCTTGGCGACCTCGTTGAACTTCTGGCCGGTGAACGAGTTCACCGTGAAGACCAGGCCCGTCGCCTCGGCCGGGATGCGGCCCAGGTCCACGACGATCACCTCGTCGTCCCCCGCGCCCTCCCCCGTGAGGTTGTCGCCGGAGTGCTTGATCGCCCCGTTCAGGATGGTGAGCTTGCCGAAGTAGCAGCTGTCCAGGTGGTTGCGGTTGGGGCCGTACGCGATGACCGAGGCGTCCAGGTCGATGTCCTTGCCCCGGAACGCGGGCTCCCAGCCGAGGCCCATCTTGACCTGTGAGAGCAGCGGGGCGCCGCCCTTGACCAGGGACACGGTCTGGTTCTTCTGGAGGCTGACCCGGCCCTTGTCGAGGTTGATCTTCCCGGCGCCTGCGGGCGGGGCGGCGGGCGGTGCCGGGGGCGCGGCGGGCGCCGGCGGCGCGATCCGCGGGTCCACGGGGGCTGCGGGGGCCACGGGGGCGGCCGCCGGGACCGGCGGGGCGGCGGGCTCCTCCACCGAGACACCGAAGTCCGTGGCGATCCCGGCCAGCCCGTTCGCATACCCCTGGCCGACCGCGCGGGCCTTCCAGGCGCCGTTGCGCCGGTAGATCTCGATGACCACGAGCGCCGTCTCGCCGCCCAGCCGGGGCGGGGTGAACGTGGCGAGCGCGCTGCCGTCGTCGGCGTTGCGCACGGTGGCGGTGGGCTCGATGCCCTGGAAGGTCTGGCCCGCCGCGTCCGGGCTCGCGGTGACGACGATCTTCTCGATGCCCGGCGGGACCGCGCCGGTGTCCACCACGATGGCGTCGGGCGCGGAGCCGCCGCCGGAGCGGTAGGCCACACCGGGGCCCGAGGGCTGGTTGTAGAAGATGAAGTCGTCGTCGGAGCGCACCTTGCCGTCGGCGGTGAGCAGCAGGCCCGAGACGTCGAGCCGCACCGGAGCGGCGACGTCCACCGCCACACGGACGGCGGAGAGAGGAATGTTCGAGCCGGGGGTCATTGCGGTCATGCACGGAGTAACGAACGACCCCGCTTTGCCGTTCCCTTACCTTCGCGGCCACCTTCGCGGCCACCTTCACAGCCGTCCTCGCGGCCGGTCGGCGGAGTCTCGCGGCCGGACCGCGGGCCGTCCCGTGCCGTCCGGCCCGGCTCTCAGCGGCGGTTGCGCGGGTGGTTGCGGGCGGCGCGCTCGTTGCCGTGCTTGTACGCGCCGGTCCAGCGCGCCATCACCAGCTGGGCATCGCCCGACACCACCTCGGCCAGGAACTTCTCCGCCCGGCCGCCGCGCAGGGTGCCCGCCGGGCGGTTGTGGTGGGTGATGGTGACGCTCTGGTCGCCATGCTGTTCGTACTGGAATCCTGAAGGTCTCGGCATGCCCGCATCCTGCCTGCCCGGCCGCCCCCCTGTCGCCTGGATTTACGACCGTCCGCCGCCCCCGGCGCGCCGCCACCCCGCCGCCCCCACCAGCAGCACCCCCGCGGCCACCACCCCCACCGCCCCGCCCACCGCCGACAGCACCCGCACGTCCACCACCGCCACGAGCCCCGCCCCCAGCGCCAGGGCCACCGCGTTGGGGGCCGTCATCAGGGAGCCCGCCGTCGCCGCCGTCCGGCCCAGCACCGCGTCCGGGGTCTCCCGCTGCACCGCCGTCACCGCCGCCACCAGCACACACGGCAGCCCGAACCCGATCGCCGCGCTCGCCGCCAGGGCCACCGCGTCCTGCGGCACCACGCGCGCCCCCACCGCCAGCCCGAACAACGCCATCCCGCCCGCCGCGAACACCCGCCCCGGAACCCGGCGCAGCAGCGGCCCCGCCAGCAGCCCCACCGCCACCGAACCGGCGCCCTGCACCGCGTACAGCACCCCCGCGTACGCCGGCGCCCGCCCGAGCACATCGTCCACGTACGCGTACGTCACCGCCCCGTTCACCCCCGCCACCAGCATCGTCACCGCACCGGCCGTCACCAGCGGGCGCAGCACCGCCGATCCGCCGATCCGCCGCAGCCCGGCGCCGAGTTCACCGCGCCACGGACCCGCCGGGGCGCGGGGAGGTTCGCGTACCGGCAGCCGGGCGAAGAGCAGGGCGGCCAGCGCGCACGTCGCCGCGTCCAGCAGGGCCACCGCCGGGCCGCCGAACCGGGCGTACAGCCCCGCGCCCGCCAGCGGGGCGACCAGCTTCATGCCCTCGTTCGCCGTCATCCGCAGACCGTTGAAGTCGGCCAGCAGCCGCGGCTCCACCGCCCGCGCCACGAGCGCCGACTCCGCCGCGTCGAGCAGGACGCCGGCCGTCCCGTAGAGCACCAGCACCACGAAGAGCAGCCAGACCGTGCGCTCCGAGTCCACCAGCACCAGCGCGGCCAGCAGGCAGGCCAGCGCCAGGTTGACCCGGACCAGCAGGGCCTTGCGGGGGAGCCGGTCCGCGAGGGCGCCGAGCGCGGGGCCTGCCAGCACCGGGGCCCACATCGCGAACACGGTCAGCGCCGCCAGACTGTTCGAGCCGGTCAGTGACTTGACCCAGATCCCGGCCGTCAGCCACATCGCCGACGTACCGAACCCGGAGACGACCACCCCCGCCAGACACCGCCCGGCCGTCCGGTCCCGCAGGACCCGTACCACCGCGGACCCGTTCATGCCGCCGCCGTCCCCCCTCCGCCTCGCGCTCCGCACCTGTGCGGTGTGCGGTTCATGGTGAGGAGTAAGGCCGTCCGGCGGCATCGGGCGGATGCCCTAGGTGTATTGCCCTGTGAGGTTGGGGACGCGGGTGGCGGGTGGTTTGCCTGCGAGCGCGGTGTGTCCGCGGTGGTGATTGTAGGTGTGCAGCCAGGCGGGGAAGGCGTCGCGTCGTTCCTGTTCTGAGCGGTAGGGACGGGCGTAGGCCCATTCGTCCAGCAGGGTGCGGTTGAGGCGTTCGACCTTGCCGTTGGTCTGGGGCCGGTAGGGCCGGGTTCGCTTGTGGGCGATCCCGGCTGCTGCCAGGGTGTCGCGCCAGGTGTGGGACTTGTAGCAGGCGCCGTTGTCGGTCAGGACGCGTTCGACGGTGATTCCGACGCCGGTGAAGTAGGCGTGGGCCCGCTGCCAGAAGGCGGTGGCGGTTTCCTTCTTCTCGTCGGTGAGTATCTCGCTGTAGGCCAGGCGGGAGTGGTCGTCGACGGCGGTGTGGATGTACTGGTAGCCGACACCGGACCTGGTCCTGCGGCCCGCCGGGCGGCCCAGGACTTTGTGGCCGCCGCCGTCGGGGATGTTCCCGAGTTTCTTGATGTCCACGTGTACCAGCTCGCCGGGGCGGTCGTGTTCGTAGCGGCGTATGACGCGGCCGGTGGCCCGGTCCAGATGCTTCAGGCGGGCCAGGCCGAAGCGGGTCAGGACCCGGTGCACGGTCGAGGGGGCCAGGTTCAGCAGGTGCGCGATGCGGGCTGGTCCCCAGCGCCGCAGGACTCTGACCTTGATGATCCGGCGTTCGGTTCGGGTCGCGGTCCGGCGCGGGCTGTGGTGCGGGCGGGAGGAGCGGTCGCTCATGCCGGCCTCGCCCGTGGCCCGGTAGCGGGTGGCCCACCGCTGGGCCGTGGTGGGCGAGACCTGGAAGCGTTCTGCCGCGCGTCGAAGAGGCCAGCCATCCTCGACCACGCAGCGGGCCAGACGCAGGCGGCCGGTCTCGGTCAGAGGTGCATTACGGTGGGGCACGAGGGCCTTTCGGTCAGGTGTAGACGTCGCAATCCACACCGAACCGGCAGGCCCTCACCCATTTCAAGATCCCTCAGCCGAGATGTACCTCACCGTCCACAACCTCCCGGGACAGAACACCTAGGAGTCCTGCGTACGGTGCGCCTCCGCGCGCTCCACGAAGATCCGGTGCAGATCGCGGGCCGCCCGGGTGACCGAGCCCGAGCGGCTGCGCTGCACCACCAGGAGCACCGTGGTCGTGTCGTCCCGCAGCGGGCGTGCGGTGATCGCGCCCGTGCGCTCCAGCGGGTCCCCGAGGACGCTGTAGTCCGGGAGCACAGTCACCCCCAGCCCCTCCGCCACCATCAGCTTGCCCATCTCCGCGCCGTCGGCGGAGTACGAGAACGAGGGCACCCGGCCCTTCAGCAGCCGGTGGGTGAAGCGGTGCATCAGATAGCCGGAGCGCATCACGATCAGCGGCTCGCTCAGCAGGTCGTCCACCCCGACCGACTCCAGCGCCGCCAGCGGGCTGTCGGGGCGCAGGCAGACGACCGGGCGGCCGCGGAGCAGCTCCGTGGTGTGCAGGTCGGGGGCCAGGTCGTCGCCCTCCAGGTAGTTGACCAGGCCGAGGTCCACACCGCCCTCCAGCAGCGAGCGGTGGATCACCGACTGCTGGGCCGCGATCACCTCCACCTCGGTGGCCGAGTGCAGCGCGTGGAACTCCCGGATCGCCGGTACGAGCAGGGGGACCGTCGCCGCGAACACCGTGCCGAGCCGGACCGTACGGCTCGTGCGGTGCTGCTCGTCGGCGGCCCGGCGCAGCCGGTCGACCGCGTCCAGCACCCCGATGATGTGCGGCAGCAGCTCGCGCCCGGCGTCGCTGATCGTCGCCCCCGACCGTTTGCGGTCCAGCACGGTCACCCCGAGCTCGCGCTCCAGGTTCCGTACGGTCTCGCTCAACGCGGGCTGGGACAGGTGCAGTTCCTCCGCCGCCCGGCGCAGGGACCCGAGCCGGGTGACGGCCTCGATGTACTCCAGCTGTTCGATCCGCATCGTCTTTCCCTCTCGACCCGGAGGCGGTGGAAGGGGAACCCTATCGCTCCCTCGCCGATGCCTTCTCGACCTGGAGCGTTCCGGCGCCCTACTCTGGAACCCGAAGGCACCCCGGGGTCCCCCGGGTGCCCGCCGCGGAACGCGAAAGGAGAGGGATGTGCGCCGCTTGACCCGTCGCCGCCACATCGACCTCGGCCGCGTTTCCAGCGCCTTCTGTTGTCACCGCTGACGCGAAGTCCGAGGGGCTGACTCCTCCTTCGCTCTCCCGCGTACGACCGCGTACGACTGTGTGCGGCGACGTACGGCTGTCTGCGGCGGCGTACGGCTGTGCGTGTCCGCGCCTGCCCAGGACGTCCGCGTACGTCCTCGCGCTCTCTTCCCGCGCCCCTCGCCCTTGCCCTCGCCCCTGATCGGGTTTCTCGATCACCGGGGCCGGTCCGCCGCGCCCGGTCACCCGGCGCGCGCCCCGCCTTCCTGTCCTGTCCACGGGAGAACCGCATGCCCACTCCGCCCTCCGCCGACCCGGTCCGCTTCGCGTACTGGGTGCCCAACGTCAGCGGCGGTCTCGTCACCTCCACCATCGAGCAGCGCACCGACTGGGGGTACGACTACAACCGCGAACTCGCCGTCCTCGCCGAGAACAACGGCTTCGACTACGCGCTCAGCCAGGTCCGCTACATGGCCAGCTACGGCGCCGAGTACCAGCACGAGTCCACCTCCTTCAGCCTCGCCCTGCTGCTCGCCACCCAGCGGCTGAAGGTCATCGCCGCCGTCCACCCGGGCCTCTGGCACCCCGGCGTGCTCGCCAAACTGGGCGCCACCGCCGACCACCTGAGCAACGGGCGGTTCGCCGTCAACGTGGTCAGCGGCTGGTTCAAGGACGAGTTCACCGCGCTCGGCGAACCCTGGCTGGAGCACGACGAACGCTACCGCCGCTCCGAGGAGTTCATCCGGGCCCTGCGCGCCATCTGGACCGAGGACCACGCCGAACTCGCCGGGGACTTCTACCGCGTCCGGGACTTCACCCTGAAGCCCAAGCCGCTCGTCTCACCGGAGCGCCCGCACCCGGAGATCTTCCAGGGCGGCAACTCCACCGCCGCCCGGAAGATGGCCGGACGTGTCTCCGACTGGTACTTCTCCAACGGCAAGGACTTCGACGGCGTCACCGAACAGATCAGGGACGTCCGCGCCTCCGCCGACAGCGCCGGACGCACCCCGCCCCGCTTCGGCCTCAACGGCTTCCTCATCGCCCGCGACACCGAGGCCGAGGCCCGCGACACCCTCCGCGAGATCGTCGCCAAGGCCGACACGGAGGCCGTCCACGGCTTCGGTTCGGCCGTCAAGCAGGCAGGACGCTCCACCGCCGACGGCAAGGGCATGTGGCAGGACTCCTCCTTCGAGGACCTCGTCCAGTACAACGACGGATTCCGTACGGGGCTGATCGGCACCCCGGAACAGATCGCGGAGCGCATCGTCGCCTACAAGCGCCTCGGCGTGGACCTGCTCCTCCTCGGCTTCCTCCACTACCACGAGGAGGTCGAGTACTTCGGCAAGAACGTCCTCCCCCTCGTACGGGAGTTGGAAGAACACCCCGCCCCCCTCTCCCCGAAAGGTCTCTCATGAGCACCGCAGCGCCCACCCAGTGGAAGACCCTCCCGGCCCCCGACAGCCCCCGGAGCTGGATCGAGCGCGCGGCCGAGGTCGCCGCGATCCTCGCCACCGACGCCGCCGCCCGTGACAAGGCGGGCGCCACCCCGTACACCGAGGTCCAGCTGCTCAAGGACTCCGGGCTCGTCACCCTGCTCGGCCCGGCCGAACACGGCGGCGGGGGCCAGGACTGGACGACCGCGTACCGGGTGATCCGCGAGGTCGCCAAGGCCGACGGCTCCATCGGGCAGCTCCTCGGCTACCACTACCTCTGGAACTGGGCCGCCCGCCTCGTCGGCACCCGCGAGCAGTGGGAGCACGTCGAGGCCGAGGCGGTCCGGCAGACCTGGTTCTTCGGCGGTGCCGTCAACCCGCGCGACACCGACGTGGTGGTCACGGAGGACGGCGACGACCTCGTCTTCACCGGGGCCAAGACCTTCTCCACCGGCAGCAAGGTCTCCGACGTCACCGTCCTCGAAGGCGTCCTGGAAGGCACCGACCAGCACATCTTCGCCATCGTGCCCTCCGACAGCGAGGGGCTGGTCTTCCACGACGACTGGGACAACATCGGCCAGCGCCTCACCGAGAGCGGCGGCGTCACCATCGACGGCGTCCGCACCCCGTGGGCCTCGGCCGCCGGTTACGTGGACAAGGAGTTCCGGCCGCGCGTCTACAACACCCTCAACGTGCCCACGATCCAGCTGGTGTTCATCAGCTTCTACCTCGGCATCGCCGCCGGGGCCCTGGAGACCGCCGCCACCTACACCCGCACCAAGACCCGCTCCTGGCTGCACGGCGGGTACGACCGGGCCGTCGACGAGCCGTACGTCATCGACACGTACGGCGATCTCACCGCCAAGCTCTGGGCCGTCGAGGCCCTGGCCGACGCCGTGGCCGCCGAGGGGCAGAAACTGCACGACGCCCCCGACGAGGTGACCGAGCAGTCCCGCGCCGCGTTCGAGGTCCGGGTCGCCGCGGCCAAGGCCCGCGCCACCGAGGTGGCCCTGGAGGTCACCAGCCGCATCTTCGAGGTGACCGGAGCCCGCTCCACCGCCTCCGCCGAGGGGCTCGACCGCTTCTGGCGCAACGTCCGCACCCACACCCTGCACGACCCGGTCGCCTACAAGCGCCGCGAGGTCGGCCGCCACGTCCTGACCGGCGAACTCCCCGAACCCACCTGGTACTCCTGACCCGCCCCCGCCGGGCCGGGGGCGGTCCTCCCACCGCCCCCGGCCCAGAAACGAGATCCCATGGCCACCGTCCTGTCGGTCTCCGGCAGCCCCTCCGCCACCTCCCGCACCGCCCGGCTGCTGCGCCACCTCGACGCCGACCTGATCGCCCAGGGCCACGAGGTGATACCCCTTGATGTCCGTACGCTGCCCGCCGAGGCCCTCCTCGGCGCCGATTTCGCGCACCCCGAGATAGTCCGCGCCACCGAGCTGTTCGCCCGCGCCGACGGCATCGTCATCGGCACCCCCGTCTACAAGGCCGCCTACTCCGGGCTCCTCAAGACGCTCCTGGACCTGCTGCCCCAGTACGCCCTGACCGGGAAGACCGTCCTCCCGCTGGCGACCGGCGGCACCACCGCCCACGTCCTGGCGCTCGACTACGCCCTGCGACCGGTGCTCTCGTCGATGGGCGCCGCGCACATTGTCCCGGGCTGGTTCGTCCTGGACCGGCACATCACGACGGGCGACGACGGGGGAGTGGTGCTCGACCCCGCATCCGCCGCCCCGCTCGACCAGGTGGTCGCCCAGTTCGCTGCCGCCCTGGACCGGACCGTGCCCACCGCCACCGCGCCCACCACGGGCACGGGGACCGCCACCGCCACCGTGCCCGTCCCCGCCACCCGTTGACCCCGACCCCCGCCCCGTACGCACCCCTTCTGGAGGCAGGCCCGTGACCGCGCCGACCCGACGACGACCACCCCTCACCGCGCGGGTGATCCGCGACGACGCCGAGGCGCTGCGCACCGCCGCCGGACTCGCCGAGGAGTTCCGCCCGGGCGCCTCCGGCCGGGACGCCCGGCGCGAGCTGCCCCGCGCCGAGCTGGACCGGCTCACCGCCACCGGCCTCCTCGCCATCACTGTCCCGGCCGAGTACGGCGGGGCCGATGTCCCGGCCGCCACCCTCGCGGAGGTCTTCCGGCTGCTCGCCTCCGCCGACGCCAGCCTGGCGCAGATCCCGCAGAGCCACTTCGCGTACGTCAACGTCCTCCGTCAGCAGGGCAGTGACGAGCAGCGGGCCTTCTTCTTCGGCGAGGTGCTGGCCGGCCGCCGCTTCGGCAACGCCCAGTCCGAGGCCGGGACCAGGCACCTCCAGGACATCCGCACCCGGCTCACCGCGGCCGGGGACGGCTCGTACCTCCTGACCGGCGTGAAGAACTACTCCACCGGGGCCCTCTTCGCCGACTGGATTCCCGTCCTCGCCCGCACCGGGGACGACGACCTGCTCCATGTCGCGTACGTCCCCGCCGATGCCCCCGGCCTCACCGTCACCGACGACTGGGACGGCATGGGCCAGCGGACGACGGCGAGCGGCACGGTGCGCCTGGAGTCCGTCCGGGTCCCGGAAGCCCACGTCGTCCCCCACCACCTCACCTTCACCGGCCCCCAACTTCACGGCGCCATCGCCCAGTTGCTGCACACGGCCATCGACGCCGGGATCGCGGCGGGCGCGCTGGCCGAGGCGGTGGATTTCGTGCGGACGCGGAGTCGGCCCTGGTTCGAGAGCGGGTACGACACCGCCGCCGAGGACCCCCTCCTCATCCAGCGCTTCGGTGAACTCGACCTCCGCCGCAGGGCCGCCGACGCCCTGCTCGCCACCGCCGCGCACGCCGTGGACGCGGCCCGCGCCGACCTGGACGACGACAGCGCGGCCGAGGCGTCGGTCGCGGTCGCGGCGGCGAAGGCGTACGCCGGGAGCGCGGCCCTGGAGATCGCGGACGCGCTCTTCGAGGTGTCCGGCACCCGGGCCGCGCTCGACAGCCTCAACCTGCACCGGCACTGGCGCGACGCCCGCACCCACACCCTGCACGACCCCGCGCGCTGGAAGATCCAGCACATCGGCCGGTACGTCCTCAACGGCACCCGCCCGCCCCGCCACGGCCTGCTCTGACTCACCACCCCCTTCGGAGAGACGATGTCCCTGACCTTCCACTGGTTCCTGCCCACCAACGGCGACAGCCGCCATGTCGTCGGCGGCGGCCACGGAACCCCGGTCACGGCGGCGGGCGGCGACCGCCCGCCGACCGTCCGCTACCTCGCCCAGATCGCCCGCGCCGCCGAGGACGTCGGCTTCACCGGGGTGCTCACCCCCACCGGGGCCTGGTGCGAGGACGCCTGGCTCACCACCGCGATGGTCAGCCAGCACACCGAGCGGCTGAAGTTCCTGGTCGCCTTCCGCCCCGGCTTCGTCTCACCGACGCTGGCCGCCCAGATGGCCTCCACCTACCAGCGGCAGACCGGCGGCCGGCTGCTGCTCAACGTCGTCACGGGCGGCGAGAGCCATGAGCAGCGCGCCTACGGGGACTTCCTCGACAAGGACGCCCGCTACGCCCGCACCGGCGAATTCCTGGAGATCGTCCGGCAGTTGTGGGACGGCAAGACCGTCGACCTGGACGGCGACCACCTGCACGTCGAGCAGGCCCGGCTCACCCAGCTCCCCGACCCCGTCCCCGAGGTCTACTTCGGCGGCTCCTCCCCGGCCGCCGGACGCGTCGCCGCCCGCCACGCGGACGTCTACCTCACCTGGGGCGAACCGCCCGCCCAGGTCGCGGAGAAGATCGCCTGGATACGGAAGCTCGCCGCCGAACAGGGCCGTACCGTACGGTTCGGCATCCGGCTGCACGTGATCACCCGGGACACGTCCGAGGCGGCCTGGGCCGAGGCGGACCGGCTGCTGGCAGGCTTCGACCCGGAGACCGTCCGCTCGGTCCAGGAGGGGCTGCGGCGCAGCGAGTCGGAGGGCCAGCGGCGGATGCTGGATCTGCACGGCGGCGGCCGGGACGGTCTGGAGATCCACCCGAACCTGTGGGCGGGCATCGGCCTGGTCCGGGGCGGCGCGGGTACGGCCCTGGTCGGCAGCCACGCGGAGGTCGCGGACCGGATCAGAGAGTACCACGCCCTGGGCATCGACGAGTTCGTGCTCTCCGGCTACCCGCACCTGGAGGAGGCGTACTGGTTCGGCGAGGGCGTCCTGCCCCGGCTGGCGGACGCGGGCCTCTGGACACACCCGGCGGGCCCGCTCCGCCCGGCACCCGCCACGGAGATCCCGTTCGCGGGCGGGGCACGGTAGGCGGGGCGGGGCGGGGCGGGGCGGAGAGCGGAGGGGGCGGGGTCGGTCGTACGGGGGTGGGTGTGCGGTCGGCCGCAGGCCCGGGCCCGTGGTCGCGGGCTCCGAGGCCATCGGCGTACGAGGGCGGGCGCGCGGTCGGCCGCAGGCCCGCGCCCGAGGCCGCAGGCCCCGAAACCATCGGCGTACGAGGGCGGGGCGCGCGGTCACCCGTGCGTCCCGGCCCCACGGCTCAGGTCGCCAGCCGCCGTATCTCCTCCGCCAGTTCCGCCGCCGAGGTGGTGACCACCATGTGGTCCGCCTCCGGCAGCACCACGTGCCGGCCGTGCGGCGACTGCCGGGCCCGGTACGCGTGCGAGACCGTCGCCCGTCGGCGTACGGACTCCGGCATGCCCGCCGATGTCCGCCCCGCGGACACCACGGTCACCGGCAGCCCCGCGAGCCCCGGCGGGTTCTTCAGCAGGGCCCGCAGATCGCCCGCCGCGTCCTCCAGTTCGCGGCCCCGGGCGCGGGTCATGGCGACCGTGAACCCCTCGGCCCGCAGGTCGGCGGCGGCGTCGGGCGGCAGGGCGGCGGTGAGCGAGCGGTAGACACGGCCCAGGAGCCCCAGCCGGGCCAGCCACACCGTCGCCAGCTGTCCGGCCCGCTCGGCCCGCCGCATCGAGGGCTCGAACAGCAGGTCGCACGCCTCGTCGGAGGGGTCGACGAGCACCAGCCCGGCCACCCGCGCGGGCCGGGCTGCGGCGGCCAGCCGCACCAGGGGCCCGCCCCAGCTGTGGCCCACCAGGAGGAAGGGGCCGCCTGGGCCCAGGTGGTCCAGCAGATCGCCCAGGTCGTCGGCGAGCGCGTGGAGCCGACGGGAGGCCCCGGGCGGGGCGGCGGGGCTGCGGCCCAGCCCGCTGCGGTCGTACACCACGGTCGGCGCGACATCGGCCAGCGCGGTCTGGACCCCCGCCCAGTACGAGCGGCCCGCGGCGAGCCCGCCCTCGAAGACCACGGTGGGGCGGCCCTCGGGGCCTGCCCGCCGCTGGTAGTACAGCTCCCGCCCGTCGCGGGTGCGGGCCCGGCCCGGCTCGCCCTGGCTGTGTACGGGGGCATCGGCGCCGGGACCCGTACCGTGCTCAGCCGGACCCATCCCCCACGCCTCCCGCGCATCGTCACGTTGGCGCCCCGGGACCGTCCGGGGCGCCAAGTAAGGCAAGGGTAACCTAAGCCGGAGGCTCCTGGGTGTGCGGCTCACCGCTCCAGCGCCGCCTTCATCATCTTCTGCGCGATCGGCGCCGCCAGGCCGTTGCCGCTGACCTCGGAGCGGGCCGAGCCGGAGTCCTCGACGATCACCGCGACGGCGACCTCCTTGCCGCTGCTGTCGTCCTTCGCGTACGAGGTGAACCAGGCGTACGGGGTGTTGCTGTTGTCCACGCCGTTCTGCGCGGTCCCCGTCTTCCCGCCGACCTCGGCCCCGGCGATCCTCGCGTTGGTGCCGGTGCCCTCCTCGACCACGGTCACCATCGCGCTCCGCAGCTGCTCGGCGGTCTTCTCGTCCACCACCCGCTTCGTGTCGCCGTCCTCGGTCTTCTCCAGTGCCGACCCGTCCCCGTCCGTCACCGACGACACCATGTGCGGCGCGGCCAGCTCACCGCCGTTGGCGAGGGCCGCGGTGACCATCGCCATCTGGAGCGGGGTCGCGGTGACCTCGAACTGGCCGATACCCGTCAGCGCCGTCTGCGCCTTGTCCATACCGGTCGGGTAGACGCTCTTCGAGGCCCGCACCGGGACGTCCAGCTTCTCGGTGTCGAACCCGAACGCGTCCGCCATCTCCTTCACCTTGTCCTGGCCGAGGTCGGCCGCCGCCTTGGCGAAGACGTTGTTGCAGGAGTACTGGAGGGCGGTGCGCAGGGTCGCGTTCTCGCAGGGGGCGGAGGCGTTCTCGTTGCGGAGGATCGTGCGGGTGCCGGGCAGGGTGTACGGGTCGGGGCTGTCGGTGGCCTCGTCGACCGACCCGTACAGACCGTTTTCCAGCGCCGCCGCCGCGACCACCAGCTTGAACGTGGAGCCCGGCGCCAGCGGCTGCCGCAGCGCCCGGTTCACCAGCGGCTTGTCCTTGTCGTCCAGCAGCTTCCGCCAGGCGTCGCCGTCCCCCGTACCGCTGATCTCCGACGGGTCGTACGAAGGTGTGGAGACCATGCCGAGGATGCGGCCGGTCTTCGGGTCGATGGCCACCGCCGCGCCCTTGTCACCGCCGAGCGCCTCGTACGCCGCCTTCTGGACGCCGGGGTCGATGGTGGTCAGGACGTTGCCCGGGACGGCCTGCCTGCCGGTGATCAGGTCGGCCGGGTTCTTCAGGCGGTCGTCCGTGCCGTCCAGGACGCCGCTGTAGATGCCTTCGAGCTGGGTCGCCCCGTACGCCTGCGAGCTGTAGCCCGTGACGGCCGCGTAGAGCTCGCCCTGTGTGTAGGTCCTCTTGTACCGGAGGTCGCCGCCACTGGTCCCCTTCGATCCGGTGACCGGTGAACCGGCCACGATGATGTCCCCGAGCGGATGCGCGTACTGCGCGATGGTGTTCCGCCGGTTGTGCTCGTTGTCCGCGAGCGCCTTGGCCTCGTAGCCCTGCACCCAGGTCGCCCGCACCAGCAGGGCGAGCACCATGAGCAGACAGAAGGCCGAAGCGCGCCTGATTGTCTTGTTCATCCCGCTGGAGGACGAGCGGGGGAGCCGGGGGCGTTCCCGGTTGTGCCGCTTCTCACCGATTTCTCACCCGGCCCGATGTCACATGGTGGACCGGCCTTCTCGAGCCCCGGCCGACGCGGCTGCCCCGGCGGCCTGCTCGATCGTCGCGAAGCGGGCCGCACGGGCTTCCTCGTCCACCGGCTGCTCGTTCTCGGCGCGCATCCCGGTCCGGCCGTCGACGCCCTCGCGCAGGATGTCGGACTGCCCGGCATGCCGGTTGGTCTCGCCGATGACATGGACCAGGACGGCGAACAGGTTCGTGTCCGCATAAGGCTCCGGCCACCAGGGCACATGGCCGGGGGCATCGAGGGCAAGCTCGTCGATCGTCGCGTCCGCGTGCTCCCACGTACGCCGGTAGAACCCGACGATCTGATCGTGCGTCTCGTCCCCGGCCGCCCAGTGATCGCTGCCGTCGGAGTCCTGCCACCGGCACAGCGGCTCCGGGGAAGGGCGGCCGAAGACCTCGCCGAAGTATCGGGCCTCGACCGTGGCCACGTGTTTGACCAGGCCGAGGAGGTTGGTCCCGGTCGCCGTCAGAGGCCGGCGCGCGTCGTACGGGGACAGGCCGTCCAGCTTCCAGAGCAGCGCCTCACGGTCCCGCCGCAGCCTCTTGTGCAGGTTGTCCTTCGCGAACTCATCGATCATGCCGCACGAGCCTGCCACTCGGGCACGTGGCTTGCATACCGGTCCCTGCGGAAGGACCGCGTACGTCGGTACGGCACCGGACGTCGGTACGGCACCGGACGTCGGTACGGCACCGGACGTCGGTACGGCACCGGACGTCGGTACGGCACCGGACGTCGGTACGGCACCGGACCCGTCCGGGGTTCACGGCCAGGGCCTCTTCGCACGGAGGCGTCTCGTCTGCCGGGCCTGCAACCCGGCGAACCTTCCCGGTCAGAGCACTGGACCTGATCAGGCGATTCGTGCGGGCACCGCTGCGCGACTGGCCCACTCCGGGGCCATTGCCAACACGGAAGGCCCGGAAATAGAGTCCGGACACATGCACGATCGGGAACTCTGTTCAGAATGACGATGTTTCTGGCCGGTGTTCCAGGACCCGAGGGGAACCCACGGTGAGCGCAGCACCCGTCTGGAGCGTCGACCCCCGCAGCGGGAACCCTCGCGAGCAGGTCGCGGTGGAGGCCACCGCCGAGGAGGTCGACCGGGCGGTCCGGGCGGCCCACTCCGTACGCGGGGCGCTGGCCGACCGGACGGCGCGCGCCGCGTTCCTGCGTACGGCGGCGGAGCTGCTGGAGGAGTCCGGGCCGCACATCATCGAGGCCGCCGACGCGGAGACCGCCCTCGGACCGGCCCGGCTCACCGGGGAACTCGCGCGCACGGCCGCCCAGTTGCGGGACTTCGCGGAGGCCGTCGAGGAGGGCGCCTACCTCGACATCCGCATCGACCACGAGGACGGCTCCCGCACCCCGCCCCGGCCCGATCTGCGCCGCTGGAAGATCCCGCTCGGGACCGTCGCCGTCTACGCGGCGAGCAACTTCCCGCTCGCCTTCTCCGTCCCCGGCGGCGACACCGCCAGCGCGCTGGCCGCGGGCTGCCCGGTCGTCGTCAAGGCCCACCCCGGCCACCCCGCCACCTCCGAACTCTGCGCCTCGGTCCTCCGCCGCGCCGCCGCCCGCACCGGGCTGCCCGAGGACGTGGTCACCCTGGTCCACGGGTTCGACGCGGGCGTCGGGCTGATCCGCCATCCGCTGGTGAGCGCGGCGGGATTCACCGGCTCGGTACGCGGCGGACGCGCCCTGTTCGACGCGGCGGCGGCCCGCCCCGTGCCCATCCCCTTCCACGGCGAACTCGGCTCGCTCAACCCGGTCGTGGTCACCCGGGCCGCCGCGGCCGGGCGCGCGGGCGAGATCGGCGCGGGGCTCGGCGCCTCGATGACCCTGGGCGTCGGCCAGTTCTGCACGAAGCCGGGGTTCGTCCTCGCCCCGGTCGGCGACGCGGGCGACCGGCTGGTCAAGGCCCTCACCGAGACGGTCAGTTCCACCGGCTCCGGCGTGATGCTGGACCACCGGATGCGGGACGCGTTCCTCACCGGCGTACGGGAACGGGCCGAACTCCCGGACGTCGAGGCCCCGGTCACTCCCGGCGCGGGCAGCGACCACACCGTCTCCGCCGGATTCCTGACCGTCCCGGCGAGCCGGCTGACCGCCGACGGCCCGCACGACGCGCTCCTGGAGGAGTGCTTCGGCCCGGTCACCGTGATCGCCCGGTACGGCTCCGGGGACGAGGCCGCCGCCGTCCTCGCCCGGCTCCCCGGCAACCTCACCGCCACCGTCCAGACCGCGACGGAGGGCGAGGACCCGGAGGCCGCCGGGCTCCTCGCCGCCCTCACCCCGCTCGCCGGGCGCATCCTGGTCAACGGCTGGCCGACCGGCGTCGCCGTCGCCCCCGCCCAGCACCACGGCGGCCCGTATCCGGCCACCACCTCGCCCACCACCTCGGTCGGCGCGACGGCCATCGAGCGCTGGCTGCGCCCGGTGACGTACCAGAACACCCCCGACGCGCTCCTCCCGCCGGAGCTGCGCGAGGCCAACCCGCTGGGCCTGCCCCGCCGCGTGGGCTGATGGTTCCCGTCTACGGCGCCAGGGCGCGGAGGCGGCGGTGTTCGAGCGGCGCGGCGAGGGCGTAGGCACCGCCGCCCGCCACGGCGAGCACCCAGAAGAGGCCGGGGGACGCGAACAGCAGCGCCGCCGTGGAGACCAGGGCGAGCCAGCCGCCGAGACCGTAGTGCAGCAGATTGCGGCGTACGGAGCCCTCGGCGAGGTAGAGCAGCCCGACGACCAGGCCGGACCCCGCGGGCCAGAGGACGCTCCGGAGTTCTGGATCGCCGAGGACGGACGTGAGGCCCGTGATGGCGAGGAACAGGGCCGTGAACGCGACGACCCAGGCGGCGCCGAGCAGTTTGCCGGACAGCACGTCCGGGGCGGCGGCCCCGCGCTGGGCCCGCAGGGCGGCGCGGGTGGCCAGGACGATGCCGGTCACCAGCCCCGTACCGAGCAGGGTCACGGGCAGCCAGCCGGGCAGGGCGATCCAGGGGGAGTCGCCCCCGGAGACCGCGGCGGCGCCGTGGCCGAGCAGGTAGGCGAGCCCGAAACTCACGTAGGCCGCGCGGTTGTCGACCTCGTGGGCCCGGGCCCGGGGTGCCGCAAGGGCCGGGGCGAGGGGCGGCGGGGCGATGACGGTACTGGTCATGGCGGGTTCCTTCGGGGTTGGAGTTGGAGGTGTGGAGGGGGCGGGCGGCGGGACCCGGTCCCGCCGCCCACCCGGACCCGGGTGCGTCAGGGCCGGACACCGTCCAGGGCCTCGTCGGGGACCCAGGAGCCGTGGATGCCCGCGGTGACACGGCGGGGCAGATGGACGGCGGCGACCCGGTCGAGCCCCGAGGCGTCCAGCACCAGGAGCTGCGAGGCGTCCTGCTTGAGGTCGGAGACGACCGTCAGGAGGTAGCCGTCGTCCTCGTTCACCGCACCGGCCGCCGGGACGAAGACGGCCTCGCTGGGCAGCCGGGCGTCACCGACCCGGTGGATGCGGCGGGCGCCCGTGACACGGTCGTACTTGACCACGCCGTAGCCGCCGAACCCCTCCTGGTCGGGGAAGGACACCGCGTACTGGTAGCGGTGCTCGGCGCCCAGGTACTCCTCGTTGAGGGTGGGGAACTCCACCGCGAGGTCGTCGATGATCTGCTCGTCCACCGAACCGGCCGCCAGGTCGATCACCCAGCGGCGGGTGTAGGAGCGGGCGTTGGGCTCGGCGCCGCGCCCCGGCGCGCCGATCCACCAGTTCCAGGAGAGCCGGAACCCCTCGCGGTCGACGGTCGGCCCCTCCAGGACGATCCGGCCCTGGCCGTCCTCGTAGGCGTTGCCGACGTGCAGCATGTTGCCGGGTTCGATGGAGAACCACCGGACGTGCCGGGCCCCGCCCTCCCCGCGCGGCATGACACCGATGCGGGAGGGCTGGGCGTCGCTCCAGCCGTACGGAATGCCGGAGTGCTCGGCCGGGTCGAAGGTGACGTTGCCCTCGACGAAGACGACATGACGGCGGGTCAGGGCGAAGTCGTGCTTGAGGGAGGCGGTCGCCCCGGGAATCTCGGCGCTGTGGATCAGCTCGCCCTTGGCGTCGCAGACGTGGTGGGTCAGGAAGGGCGGGAACGGGGAGGAGCCGAAGAAGTGGAGCTCTCCGGTGACCGGGTCCTCCTTGGGGTGGGCGGTCATGGCGGTGCGCAGCTTGCCGTCGAAGTCGTGGGCGCCCACGGTCTCCAGGTCGGGGGTGAGCTCGAAGGGGAGGTTGGCCTCGCAGAGGGCGAGGAGGCGTCCGGCGTGCTCGATGACATGGGTACCGGCGGTGCTGGCGGTGAGGTCGGGGCCCCGGTCGGTCATGTAGGGGGCGCCGTCCAGGGCGGGGGTGTGGACCCAGCGGTTGCGGTACCACTCGGCGCGGCCCTCGCGCAGCCGGATGCCGTGCACCATGCCGCTGCCCTTGAACCAGTGGGCGGGGGTGACGCCGGGCTTGGGGTTGTGGCTGTTGCGGATCAGCCGCCCGGTCAGCTCGGGGGGCAGGCTGCCCTCGACGGTGAGGCCGGTGGCGGTGATCTCGTCGGCGACGGGGGTGTAGTGGCCGGTCAGGTAGGGCGGAGTCGTCATGGTCGGTTCCTCGGTTCCTGTCTGTCGTGGTGTCGTGCGGGAGTGGTAGAGGGCGGTGGTACGGGGCCTGAGGTCAGGCGGGCCGCTCGGCGCGGGCCTTGAGGCAGTCGAGCCAGCTCTGCAAGGAGGTCCTGAGGGCCGTCGTGAGGTCGTCGGCGGCCGCGTCGACGGGCTCGCCGCTCCAGGACTCCTCGGTGTGGACGACGGTCCCGGCGTCGGCCTGGTCGAACGTCCACACATGGATGCCGGTGATCCCCTGGACGGTCCCCTCCCAGACGATCCGCCGCCCGGGGACCAGCTCGACGACCGTGGAGGTGATGTCCATCCCGTGGGTGAGCCAGCGGAAGCCGGTGCCCGCCTTCAACGGACCGTCGAGCCGCGCCCGGTCGATCCCGGTGTTCCAGGCGGGCCAGTTGTCGATGCCGGTGTGCAGCGCCCAGACGGCGGCGGTGGGGGCGTCGATCAGCGCGGCCAGGCTGACGACGACGGGAGCGGTGGAGTCGACGGTGTGCATGCGGTGTCCCTGTCGGTCGGTGGTGAGGGCGGAGAGGGGAAAGGCCGGGCGGCAGATGCGCGGTTCCTGTCCCGGGAGGTGCGGTGCGGTGCCGTGGCACTCGGCGCGTGAGGCGGGGTTCCGGTGTCAGCGGTCCCGTCGGCCGTGCCCGTACGGCGGCTCCGGCAGGTCAGCAGCGGAGCGAGCAGCGCCGTGGCAGCCAGGACTCCGGCGGAGACCGCGAAGGCGGCCCGGTACCCGGCGGTCAGGGCCTCCGGGCCCGGCGTGTGGACCGAGACCCCGGCCGTCACGGACCCGGCCAGCGTGGCGAGGCAGGCCAGGCCGATCACCCCGCCGATCTGGCGGGTGGTGTTCACCAGCCCGCCGGCCAGCCCCGCGTCCCGCCCCGGGACGCCGTCCACGGCGAGCGCGGTGAGCTGGACGAAGGCGAGGCCCAGGCCCAGGCCGATGAGGACGGTCGGGCCGAGGACATCGGCGGCGTAGCTTCCGCCGGAGTCGATACGGGACAGCCAGAGCAGCCCCGCCCCTTCGAGGAGCAGACCGGCGGTGAGTGTCGCGGTGGCGCCGGTACGGCGGGCCAGCCGCGGTGCCGCCAGTGCGCCCAGCATGTTGGCGGCGGCGAGCGGGAGTTGGCCCACGCCGGTGGCCAGGGCGCTCATGCCCAGCACCTGCTGCATGGAGAGCGGCAGGAAGAAGAACAGCGCGATCCACACGGAACCCAGCAGCGCCATCAGCAGGTTGCCCGGGGCGACGCGGCCGGTGGCGAACAGCCGGGGCGGCACCAGGGCGTCCGGCCGTCGCCGCTCGATGACCGCGAAGGCCGCGAACAGCACCAGGGAGCCGAGCAGCCCGCCGACCACCCCGGGGTCCGTCCAGCCCGCCTCCCGCGCCCGGGTCAGCGCCCACACCAGACCGGTCAGGGCCAGGGTGACGGTGACCGTACCCGGCAGGTCGAACCGGCCGGGCACACGCCCGCCGCCCCGGGGCACCAGCGCCACCACGGCGACGAGCACCAGCACCGTTCCGATCGCGACGGCGTGGAAGATCCACGGCCAGCCCCACGCCTGCGTGAGGATGCCGCCCAGGAGCACCCCGGCCGCCCCTCCCGCGCCCGAGACGGCACCCCACACCCCCAGGGCCCGGGCCCGGCCGGGGCCCGGCGGGAACAGTCCGATCGTCAGGGCCAGGGCGGCGGGGGCGATGGCGGCGGCGCCGAGGCCCTGCACGGTACGGGCGGCGATCAGCACGCCCGGCGAGGCCGTCAGGCCCGCCGCCGCCGAGGCCCCCGCGAAGAGCACGAGCCCCGCGACCAGCACCCGGCGGCGGCCGAGCAGGTCGCCCGCCCGGCCCCCGGCCAGGAGCAGCGCCCCGAACGCCAGGCTGTAGGCGTTGACCACCCACGTCATGCCCCCGTCCGACAGGCCCGCCCCGAGGCGGATCTGCGGGAGGGCCACGTTCACGATCGAGGTGGCGAGCATGACGGTGAACTGCGCCGCGGCCAGCGCCGCGAGCGCGGCTCCCGGGCGGGGCGCGGCGGCCGGCCCGTCCTTCGTACGTCCAAGGTTCATGACGCACAGCCTCGGGCTGGCCGCTGTCCACATTCCATGGCCGCCGGGGGCCGGGACTGTCCACCGCTGTCCGCGCCTGTCCACCCGGCGGGACCGGGTGGGGCCCGGCTACCGCTCGCCGTGCAACTCCCGCTGCCACAGGGCGTCGCAGAGCAGGTCGAGGCCCTGGCGCACATGGCGCCGGTAGGTGCCGTACGGCAGGCCGAGCCGACGGGCGGCGGCCTCCTGGGTCGGTACGCGGGAGAAGTAGCCCGCCGTCAGCGCCTCCCGGGCGCGCACCCCGCGCGGGTCCCGGGCCAGCTCGTCGACGGCCCGGCGCAGCAGCTCGCGCAGGTGCGGGACGGGTTCCGCGGAGTCGGCCGCGAGGCGGCTGCGCAGCAGCGCGCAGGCGGCGAAGGCCGAGGCGTCGCCCCAGTGCGTCAGCGCCTCCCGTACCGCCTGGTCGAACGCCGTACGGGGAAGGGGCGAGGGCCCCGGCGAGAGCGGCTCGTCGGTGGTGGCGGAGATGAAGCGGCCGAGCCAGGTCTCCACCGGGGTGCGGCGCCAGTCGACGGCGAACAGCCCGTAGGTGTGCTCACCGACCCGCGGGCGCTCCCCGGTGTCGGCGAGCGTGCCCCGCACCCGCTCGGCCCAGGCTTCGGCGTCCCGGTAGACGGCGAACCCGTAGGCGCGTCCCCGGGCGCGGGCGGCCTCCGCCTGGGCCCGGGAGCTGCTCAGGTCGATGACGCGCGAGGGCACCTGGTACCGCTCGGGGTAGACCGAGAAACGGCTGACGCCGATGTGCTCGCCCGGGCTCACGGGCGCGGTGGCCTCCGCGTACCGCCAGGCGGCGGCGACCACGGGATCGGCGGCCAGGTCCTCGGGACCGGGCGGGGCGGACAGCGCCAGGCGGGCGGTGAACGCCACCATCCGGCCCGTGCTCACCAGCCGGTAGACGCTGAACGCCTGCGGCTGGCGCCCGGCCCAGTGGCGGACCAGCGCCGCCGAAGCCGGGCCCTCGGTCTCCTCGGCCATGGCGAGCACCGCGTCGAGGTCGCCCGGGTGGAGGGGGCGGTCGTGCACCTCGTCCTCACGGGACCAGGTGCGCAGCCGGGCGAGAATCCTGCTCTCCCGGAAGAGGTGGAAGAGGTCGTCGGTGACGGTCCAGACCCGTTCCTCCGGAGCCTCGCGCAGGAGACGCAGATACTCGTCCGCCAGCCGTCGGCGCATCGCCTCGTAGGCGTTGGGCGCCCGCCAGCGCAGATCGGCGGCGAGCGTCTCGCGGGCCGCGTCGTGCGGGTGGAGACCCCGGTGGGTGGACTCCATGAAGGGCAGGTCCCGCAGCCAGGAGAAGAGCGGATGGGCGTCCTCCTCGGGGAGCACCGAGGCGAGCAGCTCCTCGGACGTCGAGTGCGCCTGCGCCGCCACTTCCAGGGCACGGCGGTGGGCGGCCGTGGGCACCTCGCCGATCAGCCCCGCCAGCAGGGTGCGCAGGACGTCCGCCGACGGGGTCCAGATCTCCTCGTGGCCGCAGCCCTTCGATCCCGCCGCCGCCGCGAGGGACAGGGCCAGCGGGTTGCCCCCGGCGAACCGCAGGACCCGGTCGCGCAGTTCGGGCCGGATGTGCGCCGAGGCCAGCAGGGAGCGGGCCTGTTCCTCGGTGAACGGCCCCAGTTCGGTGACGTGCAGAAGCCGGGACCAGGCGGGGTCGGCGGTCCACTCCGGCTCCGGCGGGCGCCGGCCTGCCAGCACGATCAGGGTGTCGTCGGCGGCGCGGGGCAGGAAGCGGTGCCGCAGCCAGCTCTCCAGCCACTGGCAGTGCTCGAAGGAGTCCACCAGCAGGACGGTCCCCGGCACGTCCAGGAAGGCTCCGGCGGCCCGCTCGAAGTCGGCCGGGTCCCGGCTGACGAACCGCCCGTCGAGCTCGACGAGGTGCCGGTCCGCCGTACGGGCGTGGTCCGCCATGCGCCGCAGCAGCGTCGACTTCCCGATGCCTCCCGGCCCGCACACGAAGAACGCGAACGGGGTGTGCGGCCCCCCGGCCAGAGCCTCCGCGAAGCGCTCCAGCTCCCCGCCCCGCCCGACGAACGCCTGTACGCGCGCTCTGCTCAGCCGCTCCCCGACCGATGCCATCCCGACTCCCGAATCCCGAACTACCCTGTGTCCTCTTCTACTTGACGCTTCCGAGGTCGCGGTGGTCGGTGTGGCCGGAGACCAGCAGGGTGGTCTCCTCGACCCGCAGGAAGCGCCCGTCGGCGGCCAGCTCGGCGAAGAGGTAGACCTCGGTGACGGAGACGCGGCCGTCGTGGTGGGTGAGGGTGACGGTGTGCCGGTCGGCGTAGCGCGGCCCGTCGCGGAGCTCGTCGTGGACCTCCACCCGCCCGTCGCTGATCAGGGAACGCAGACGCGTCATGTGCTGGACGAACCCTTCCCGGTCGCTCCACACGCCGTTGGTGCGCTGGCGGTAGTCGGGGGCGAAGTGCCGTTCGACGGCTGCGGCGAGGTCGCCGCCCGGCGTGAACAGCAGGTCGTTGAGGGCTCTGGTGATGTCGGTCGTCGTCATCGTCGTCTCGGTCGCCTGGGGGAGTCGGGGGAACTGCTGGGTACGGGCGTGGGTACGGGGATACGGATACGGGCTCCGGCTCGCTCCGGCAGGGCAGGGGCGCCCGGCCGGAGCCGTCGTGCAAGACGCCGGTCAGCCGCCCGGGGTTGCGTCCTCGGGGAGCGGAGTGCGTACGGGAGTGAAGACCAGCGGCAGCGAGACGGGGCCCCGGGTGTAGAGGCCGGTCTCCCGGTAGCGGAAGCCGGGGCGGTAGCGGACCTCGTCGAGCAGCGGCAGGAGCATCGCGGCGACGGTCTCGATCTCGGCCCGGGCGAAGGCCGCGCCCACGCACTGGTGGAGCCCGGTGCCGAAGGCCAGGTGCTGGGCCGCCGCCGTGAAGGAGCGGGCGGTGCCGAGGTCGGCGCGGTCGATGTCGAAGGTGTCCGGGTCGGCGAAGACGGCGGGGTCGCGGTTGGCCGCGCCGATCATGCAGAACACCGTGGCACCGGCCGGGACGGTGGTCCCGGCGATCACCGCCGCCCGCTCCGCCCGGCGGGGGACCAGCTGGACCGGCGGGGTGTACCGCAGGGTCTCGGCGATCGCGGCGGGCAGCAGGGCCGGGTCCCGGCGCACCCGCGCCAGCTGCCCGGGACGGTCGATCAGATGCCTGACGAGCAGGGCGAGGGTCTTGTCGGCGGGCTCGGTGGCGGCGGCGAGCACATTGATGATCAGCGCTGTGATGTCCCGGACGCTCAGGGCGGTGCCCTCGAACTCCGCGGCGCACAGCTTCGATATCAGGTCCGGGCCCGGTTCGCGGCGGCGTCGCTCGATGACGGGGACGAGGTAGCTCTCCAGCTGCTCGGCGCACTCCATGCAGTGCCGGCGGCGCTCGGGGGTGAGGGTCAGGCCGGTGATGAACTCGGCGACCCCGCTGTGCCAGGCGGCCACCCGCCGCCAGTCCCCGCGGTCCAGCCCGAGGAGGTCCAGCGTCACCTGTACGGCGAAGGGCTTGCCGAAGTCGCCGACCAGGTCCATCCGCCCCCGGGCGAGCAGGGGCGCGAGCAACTCGGCGGCCCGGGCGCGCACGCCCCGCGTCTGCTCGCGCAGGGCCTCGCCGGTCAGCCCACGGACGACGATCCCGCGCTTGGCGGTGTGCTCCGCCCCGGTCATCTGGGCGAGGACCGGCCCGCGCATCACCGGTTCGGCGCGTGCTTGCAGCGTCTCGGTGGTGAACGCCCGGTGGTCGGTCAGCACCCGTCCGACGTCCTGGTGGCGGGAGAGGAAGTAGCTGTCGACGGCGGGCTCGTAGTGCACCGGAGCCTGCTCCCGCAGCCGGGCGAAGTGGCGGTAGGGATCGGCGGCGAACGCGTCCGACAGAACGCTGAAGCCGGGACGTACCAGGGGCATGGGCGGGGCCTCTCCACAGTGCACGGCAGCCGGGCCGCTCCGCCCCCGCGCCGGACCGGCCACAGGGTAACAACCGTGCGGTACGCGCCGGAGGCGGCCCGGCCCCGGGAGGTGCCCCGCCCCGGGGCGGCCGTCCCGGGAATGACCTGGTCCGCCGCGGTGTTCGCACCGGAGGCCCCGAGCCGCGGAGAGAGCTCCGCACCCGCCCCCGACCCCTGGAGAGAAGAAGAGTCATGCGCGTCGAGATCTGGTCCGACATCGCCTGTCCCTGGTGCTACATCGGCAAGGCCCGCTTCGAGAAGGCCCTCGCCGGGTTCGCCCACCGGGACGAGGTCGAGATCGTGCACCGCTCCTTCGAGCTCGACCCCGGCCGGGCCAGGGGCGAGCGGGAGCAGGTCGTCGACATGCTGGCCGCCAAGTACGGGCGGACCCGGGAGGAGGCCGCCGGTATGGAGGCCAACGTCGCGGCCAACGCGCGGGCCGAGGGGCTCGGTTACCGGACCGAGGGCCGGGACCACGGCTCCACCTTCGACATCCACCGGCTGCTGCACCTGGCCAAGGCCCGCGGGCTCCAGGACGAGCTGCTGACCCTCGCCTACCGGGCCAACTTCGCCGAGGAGCGGTCCGTCTTCGACGACGACGTGCTGCTCGCCCTCGCCGTGGAGGCCGGGCTCGACGCCGACGAGGCGCGGGCGGTGCTCGCCGACCCCGAGGCGTACGCGGACGATGTCCGGGCCGATGAGCGCGAGGCGTCCGAACTGGGCGCCAACGCGGTGCCGTTCTTCGTGCTCGACCGGCGGTACGGGATCTCCGGCGGCCAGCCGTCGGAGGTCTTCGTCCAGGCGCTGGAGCAGGCGTGGAAGGACCGCCCGGCCACCGCGCTGACCACCGTCGGCGGCGAAGCGGCGGCCTGCGACACGGACGGGGCCTGTGAGGTCCCGAAGGGGTGAGACCCGCCCGGCCATAAGGATGCCTTGGGTTCGCCCCGTACATTTCGGCAATTGACCAGGAGGTGCGGGGGCTCCAGGCTGGGCCCATGACGATCTCTCCGCTCAGCCGGGTGGCCGCCGCCGAGTTCGCGCCCGAGGTCACGTACCTCAACACCTCCAGCTGGGGGCTGCTGCCCCGCCGGACCATCGCCGCCGTCAAGGCCCTCGCCGACGAGAACGCCGTCGGCCGCCGGACCGGCGCGGGCAGCTTCGACGCGGTGGAGGCGGCCCGCGTCGGCTTCGCCCGGCTCGCCGGGGTGCACCCGGACCGGGTCGCCACCGGCAGCTCGGTCACCGTCCATGTCGGGCTGATCGCCGCCTCGCTCCCGGCGGGGGCGGAAGTCCTGGCGCCCGAGGGGGAGTTCACCTCCGTCGTCAGCCCGTTCGCGCTCCGGGGCGATCTGCGGATGCGGTACGTGCCCCTCGCGGACCTCGCCGACGCCGTACGGCCCACCACCGCGCTCGTCGCCTTCTCCTCGGTCCAGTCCGCCGACGGCCGGGTCGCCGGCCTCGCCGCCGTCCGCGCTGCCGCCGCCGCCCACGGGGCCCGAACCCTGCTGGACGCCACCCAGTCGGCGGGCTGGTTCCCGCTGGATGCGGGGGCGTACGACTACACCGTCACCGGCGGCTTCAAGTACCTGCTCTGCCCACGCGGTACGTCGTTCCTCACCGTCACCGAGGAGGCGCAGGCCACCCTGCCGAACCTCTTCGCGGGCTGGGTCGCCGCCGGGGCGCCCTGGACCGGCAACTACGGTCCGCTGGAGCGGGTCGCGCCCGGGGCCCGGGGGTTCGACGAGCCGCCCGCCTTCCTCTCCTACCACGGGGCCGAGCACTCCCTCGCGCTGCTCGCGGAGATCGGGACCGAGGCGCTGTACGCGCACGCCACCGGGCTCGCCGCCCGGCTGCGCGCGGGGCTGGTGGAGCGGGGGCACGAGGTGGTCCCGGGGGAGTCCGCGATCGTCTCCGTGCCGGGGCTCGACCACCGCGAGCCGGAGCTCGCGAAGGCCGGGATCGCGGTCTCGACGCCCGCCGGGAACCTGCGGATCTCCTGCCACCTCTACAACACGGAGGCCGATGTGGACCGGGTGCTGGAGGTGCTGGGCTGACCGGGCCGTCAGCCCCGCTCCGGGCACCCCGCCGTCTCCTGGCAGAGGTTCGCCTCCACCTTCGCCAGCAGCCGCGTCAGCTCCGTACGCTCGGCGCTCTCCAGGCCCGCGAGCGTGTGCTCCTCCAGGCTGCCCCAGGCGTCCCGCACCGCCGCGTGCAGCGCGCAGCTCTCGTCCGTCGCCTCCACCAGCACGGCCCGCCGGTCGTCCGGGTCGGGGCGGCGGCGCACGTGCCCGGTCTGTTCGAGGCGCTGGAGCATCTTGGTGATCGTGGACGGGTCCAGCTCCAGGGCCCTGATCAGCTCGGCCTGGCGGACCGGGCCCGCGTCCCACAGGTGCATCATCAGGAGCTCCTGCCCGGGGTAGAGCCCGAGCCCCTTGAGCAGCTTCCCCGCCGCGATCCGGTGCAGCCGGGCCACCCGGGAGACGGCGTGGCTCACGGGCCCGCCGAGCGCCGCTCCGGGCAGCGTGCCGGTGCAGGCGGACTCCGTCGGCGCGTCATCGGCGCGGGCCGTTTCCGGCGGCGCGCCGGTACAGCCCGCTTCCGGTGACGCGTCGGTACAGGCGGCTTCCTCGGCGGGGGCGTGGCCGGTGTTCATGGCGGGGCTCCTCGGTGCTGCTCCGGTGGGGCTTCGATGATGCCCGGCGGCTCTTCCCCACACTTTACCTTGGTCGGCCAATTAATGAGCTACAGTGACCCCAGTGCCGATGGTTGGCCGACCACCTAATTCATCGACCGGCCGACCACATACTCTTCTGGGAGCCTTGATGACCACCGCTTTCGACCCGATCGACCTGTCCGGCACCCCGCTGGCCAACCGCATCGTGATGGCCCCGATGACCCGGAGCCGGGCAGGCGAGGGCGGTACGGCCACCGAGCTGACCGCCGCCTACTACGCCCAGCGCGCCTCGGCCGGCCTCGTCATCACCGAGGGCATCCAGCCCTCCGCCGTCGGCCAGGGCTACCCCTTCACCCCGGGGCTCCACAGCGCCGAGCAGGTCGCCTCCTGGCGCAAGGTCACCGACGCCGTGCACGCCGAGGGCGGCCGGATCTTCGCCCAGATCATGCACTCCGGCCGCATCGGCCACCCCAGCCTGCTCCCCGACGGCCTCGTCCCGGTCGGCCCCTCCCCGGTCAAGGCCGCCGGTCAGGTCTACACCGCCGAGGGCGCCAAGGACTTCGTCGAGCCGCACGAGCTGACCGACGCCGAGATCCGGCAGACCGTCGCCGACTTCGTCACCGCCTCCCGCAACGCCGTCGAAGCCGGGTTCGACGGTGTGGAGCTGCACGGCGCCAACGGCTACCTCATCCACCAGTTCCTCGCGCCCAACACCAACCTGCGCACCGATGAGTGGGGCGGCTCGGAGACCGCGCGCATCCGGTTCGCCGTGGAGGTCGTCAAGGCGGTCGCGGCCGAGATCGGCGCCGCCCGCACCGCTCTGCGCATCTCGCCCTCGAACGGCTACAACGACATCGACGAGCCCGCCCCGGACGCCGTCTACACCGCCCTGGCCCAGGAGATCGAACCCCTCGGCCTCGCCTACCTGCACATCCTGGAAGGCGCCCCGATCCGCGAACTGACCCTCGCCCTGCGCAAGGTGTTCACTGGCCCCGTCCTGATCAACGTGCACTCCGACGGGCCGACCGGGCCGGACCACCTCACCGTGATCGAGGACGGGATCGCCGACCTCATCTCGTACGGCGCGCTCTTCCTCGCCAACCCGGACCTGCCCGCCCGGCTCAAGGCCGGTGGCCCCTTCAACACCCCCGACCCGTCGACCTTCTTCGGCGGCGACGCCAAGGGCTACACCGACTACCCGGCGCTCGACGCCGTCTGATCCGCCAGGGGCCGCCCGTCCCACCGCCACACGGTGCGGCGCGGGTGGTCCGGCAGTCCGGCGCGACCGGTGGCCCACAGCAGGACGGTCCACCGGTCGCCGCCCGCCGGGGCCCCGGGGAAGAGCCGGGCCAGCACCCGGTCGCAGAGCGCGGCGGGCGGCGCCCAGGCGAGCCCGAGGCCCTCGGCCAGGTCATGCGTGTGCACCAGGGTCTCCACCACCCCCATCGCGGCGAAGCCCTCCGGGTCGGAGATCCCGAACCCGTGGTACGAGCGCACCTCCGGCGGGGTCGTCCGCACCATCGAGGCCAGCAGCGCCCCGCTCGCCTCCAGGGTCGCCAGCAGACCGGCGGGCCCGGCCGCCCGGTCCGCGAAGACGGCGTTGTACGGCCCGCCCTGCCGCTCGGGCGCCCACCGGTAGGGCACCTCACCGTCGAGCGGGGGCGTGCGCGGGCCCAGCTGGACGGCGTACGCGAAGAGGTCGTCGCTCAGGTGCTCCGCCGTCTCCCAGCAGGTCCACGTGAGCCCTCCGGCGGGGGCCTCCCAGCGGTCCGCCGGGGCCCCGGCCAGCGCATCCACCGCGAGCCGGACGGCTGTCGTCACATCGTCGGCGGTGACCGGCAGCCGGGTCCCGGTCAGCGCGGCCCGCTCGGCGGCCGAGCACTCCACGCAGAACTCGTTGCCCTCGGGGTCCGCCAGGGTCGCCCACCCCCGCCCGTTCGGCCTGCGATGGTCGCCCACGAGCGTGGCGCCGAGCGCGAGCAGCCGCTCGACCTCCTCGTCCCGGCTGCGGTCCTGCGGCTGGACATCCAGGTGGACGCGGTTCTTGACGGCCTTCGGGTCGTCGTTCCGGACGAAGAGGATTGCCGCGCCGGGGGTCTCGAGCAGGGCCTCCGGATCGCCGGGGAAGTCGTCGTCGGCGAGCGGCGCGCCGAGCACCCGGGACCAGAAGGTGCCGAGCGCGTAGGGATCGGCGCAGTCGATCGTGATGTGCCGTACGTGAGAAGTCATGGCCGCCACCCTCTCCGGTGACCGGCGGCGGGTCCAGCGGGTTCACGCGGCGGGGGCCCGGGACGGCGTACCGTCCCGGGCCCCCGTGCGCCCGCGTCTCCCGCTACTTCACCGGGGTGAAGTCCCGGGCCCCGATGAACTCCGGGCGGCGGATCGGAGCCGCGAAGGGCTCCTGTGCCGTGTTCTCCACGCTGTTGAAGACGATGAAGACGTTGGAGCGGGCGTACGGGGTGATGTTGTCGCCCGAGCCGTGCATGGCGTTGCAGTCGAACCAGGTCGCCGAACCGGCCTTGCCCGTGAAGAGCCTGATGCCGTGCCGGTCGGCCATCTTCGTCAGCGCCTCGTCGGACGGGGTGCCCGCGTCCTGCATCTGGAGCGACTTCTTGTAGTTGTCCTTCGGCGTCTCGCCCGCACAGCCGAGGAACGACTTGTGCGAACCGGGCATGATCATCAGCCCGCCGTTGGTGTCGAAGTTCTCCGTCAGCGCGATCGACACGGACACGGTCCGCATGTTCGGCAGACCGTCCTCCGCGTGCCAGGTCTCGAAGTCCGAGTGCCAGTAGAAGCCCGAGGCCCCGAAGCCCGGCTTCACGTTGATCCGGGACTGGTGGACGTACACGTCCGAGCCGAGGATCTGGCGGGCCCGGCCCACCACCCGCTCGTCGCGGACCAGCCCGGCGAAGACCTCGCTGATCCGGTGGACCTCGAAGACGGACCGTACGTTCTGCGACTGCTTCTCCACGATCGAGCGCTCGTCGGCACGGATCAGCGGGTCGGCGACCAGCCGGTCCAGCTCCGCCCGGTAGACGGCGACCTCGTCCGGGGTGATGAGCTGGTCGACGGTGAGGAAGCCGTCGTGCTCGTACCCCTGGAGGTCCTTGGCGGAGATCGGGCCCGGTGCGCCCGGCGCGGACCAGATGACCGGGTCCTGGCGGGGAGTGGTCATCTCGGCGGCGCCGCGCGAAGGGTAGAGATCGGCGCGTACTTCGGTGGTCATACGGTTCATGCCTCCTCGGTCAGCAGTGGGTAGACACCGTTCTCGTCGTGGTCCTCCCGTCCGGTGACGGGAGGGTTGAAGACGCACACGCAGCGGAAGTCGGTCTTGGGCCGCAGGGTGTGCCGCTCATGCCCGTCCAGCAGGTACATCGTGCCGGGGGAGATCCAGTGGGTCTCGCCGGTCTCGTCGTTGGTGAGCTCGGCCTCGCCCTCGGTGCACAGGACCGCCTCGATGTGGTTCGCGTACCACATGGAGGTCTCCGTACCCGCGTAGAGCACGGTCTCGTGGAGGGAGAAGCCGACCTTCTCCTTGGCGAGCACGATGCGCTTGCTCTCCCAGGTGCCGGACGCGGCCTTCACATGCCGGTCGGTGTTCTCGATGTCCTTGAACGATCGGACGATCACGGTGAGCGGTGCCTTTCTCTCGTGCTCCGCCCCGGGCCGCCGGGGGCCCGGGGCTTCTCTTCTCTCCGCCTTCCCCGGTCGTGCCGGGTCAGGCGGCCGTCTCGCGGACGCAGCGGGCCAGCGTGCGCAGGCCCTCGTCCAGCTCCTCGGTGGTGATGGTCAGCGGCGGCAGCAGCTTGACGACCTCGCTCTGCGGGCCGGAGGTCTCCAGCAGGAGCCCCAGCTCGAAGGCGCGGGCGCAGACCGCCGAGGCGCGCGCCGGGTCCTCGAACTCCATGCCCCAGACCAGGCCCCGGCCGCGGAACTGCGCGGTCGGCTCCTCGGCGCAGATCGCCAGCAGCGCCTGCTCGACCTGGAGGCCGCGCTCCTTGGTCTGCTGTTCCACCCGGCCGTCGGCCCAGTAGGCGTCCAGCGCGGCGGCGGCCGTGACGAAGGCCGGGTTGTTGCCGCGGAAGGTGCCGTTGTGCTCGCCCGGCTCCCAGATGTCCAGCTCCGGCTTGAACAGGCAGAGCGACATCGGCAGGCCGTAACCGCTGATGGACTTCGACAGCGTGACGATGTCCGGGACGATCCCGGCCTCCTCGAAGGAGAAGAAGCCGCCGGTCCGGCCGCAGCCCATCTGGATGTCGTCGACGATCAGCAGCATGTCCTGGCGCTCGCACAGCCCCTGGAGCGCGCGCAGCCACTCGGCGCGGGCCACGTTGATGCCGCCCTCGCCCTGGACGGTCTCCACGATCACGGCGGCGGGCTTGTTGAGCCCGGAGCCCTGGTCCTCGAGCAGCCGCTCGAACCAGAGGAAGTCGGGGACCGTACCGTCGAAGTAGTTGTCGAACGGCATCGGGGTGCCGTGCACCAGCGGGATGCCCGCGCCCGCCCGCTTGAACGCGTTGCCGGTGACGGCGAGCGAGCCCAGCGACATGCCGTGGAAGGCGTTGGTGAACGAGACGACGGACTCGCGGCCCTTGACCTTGCGGGCCAGCTTCAGCGCGGACTCGACGGCGTTGGTGCCGGTCGGGCCGGGGAACATCACCTTGTAAGGAAGGTCGCGCGGGCGCAGGATCACGTTCTGGAACGTCTCCAGGAAGGCGCGCTTGGCGGTGGTCGCCATGTCCAGGCCGTGGGTGATGCCGTCGCGCTCGATGTAGTCGATCAGCGCTCGTTTCAGCACGGGGTTGTTGTGGCCGTAGTTGAGCGAGCCGGCCCCGGCGAAGAAGTCCAGGTAGGAGTGGCCGTCCTCGTCGGTCAGCCGGGCGCCCTGCGCGCGGTCGAACACGGCGGGCCAGCCGCGGCAGTAGCTCCGGACCTCCGACTCCAGGGTCTCGAAGACGCTCAGTGCGGGCGGGGTGATGGTCACAGCGGATCTCCTGCGTGAGGGGGTGTGACGGGCGGTGTGGTCGGTGCTCCCTGCCGTACGGGGACGGCCGGGACCGCGCCGGATGGTCGGCCGGCGCGAAAAGTCGTGGGGGACCGGGCGTACGGGTCGGGTACGCCGGCCCGTGAACGGGACCGGTCCCGCGCGGACGGGAACCGGCACTGCTCGGGCGGAGGCCCTGTCCTGCTCGGGCGGAGTGCTTGTCCTGCTCAGGTGGCGAACGGGCCGATCCGGTAGAGGACCTCCGGCAGGTGCGTCGTCCCCTCGGGGAACAGCCCGCCGTCGAAGAGCACCTCCTGCTCCAGCGCGACATCGTGCCGCTGGGCGTAGGACGTGAACAGCCGGTCGGAAGCGGTGTTGTCCGGGGTGATCGTCGTCTCGACGCAGGAGAGCCCCCGCTCGGCGGCGACCCGGGCGGTCAGCGCGTCCAGCAGAGTGGCGGCCAGTCCCTTGCCGCGATGGGCCCGGTCGACGGCCACCTGCCAGACGACGAGGGTCTCGGGGCGGTCGGGCCTGATGTAGCCGGTGACGAAGGCGATCGGCTCGCCGTCCTCGCCACGGGCGACGGCGGACGTCGCGGCGAAGTCGCGGCACCACAGCAGGTAGCTGTACGAGGAGTTCAGGTCCAGGACCTCGGAGTCGCGGGCGATGCGCCAGATCGCGGCTCCGTCCTCCACTCGTGGTGTGTCGATACTGAGGAATTCGCTTCGGGCACGGGCAAAATCTGCTGGTGCGGCGGTCATGTGAATTGAATTTACCCAGCAAATTTCTAAATTGCATCGAGGCAAAGGGTTGGGCTGGGCGTCGGTATGTGTTATCAGGCGTGCGTGAGATCGCCCTGAAGCCAGGGGTGGTTTCCCGCTCTTTGTCCAGAATTTTTCGGGCATAACGTCCTGCTTGTGGAGTCGGTCACAAGCTGGTAACTCCTGTGGAACGTGTCCGAATCATGAAGTTCGAGCCCCGCGAAAACTTCTGTGTTTACACGGTGGGAAAGCGGGCAAAAGAATGCGGGGAGCTGCTTTCGATAAAGCAGCTCCCCGCATTATGCGTATCAGAGGCCCGGCGAGGTTTCCGCCACCGCGTGACGGGCAGCATCGAAGTCGACCCGTCGGCCCGCACCGTTCAGCGCCGCCCCCACAGCCGCGAGCGAGGTCAGCACCGCGTGCCGCGTCGCGTCCGCCCCGTAGTGATTGACCCGGATCATCTCCTTGGCCAGCGCCCCGCCGCCTGCGACGAGCGGCAGCGAGGGCTCGATCTCCAGCGCCCGCGCGACCAGCGCGGCTGCGTCGGTCCCCGCCGGGGCGCGCAGCGTCGTGGCCACCGGAGCGGCGTCCCGGGCCTCGTGGACGTACGGCTCCAGACCGCCGCCGAGCGCCACCGCACCCGCCCGGGTCGCCGCGGCGGCCGCCGCGTGGCGGGCCATCACGGTGTCCGCGCCGTCCTCCTCGATCCGCTCCAGGCACGCTTCGAGCCCCAGCATCTCCAGCTGCGCCGGGGCGTGCGGCAGCGCCGTGCGGCCCGCGTCGATCCAGCGCTCCTTCCAGTCCAGCAACGAGAGGTACGAGCGGCGCGGGGCGGCCGGGTTGGCGGCGAACCGCTCCCAGGCCCGCCCGCTCACCGAGACCGCCGACACCCCGGCCGGACCGCCCATCGCCTTCTGCGCGCCGATCACGCACAGGTCCACGCCCCAGGCGTCCGGCAGCAGCGGCTCGGCGCCCACCGAGGCGACCGCGTCCAGCATGAACAGCGCCCCGTGCGCCCGGACCACCTCACCGATCTCCGCGACCGGGTTGGTGTTGCCGGTGGCCGCCTCCGCGTGCACCAGCGAGACGAAGTCGATCTCCGGGTGCTCGGCGAGCGCCTCGGCGACCTGGTCGGCGGTGACCGCCGTGTGGAAGGGCACGGTGAGGTCGACGACCTGGGCGCCGCAGTCGCGCAGCCAGTTGCCGAAGGTCTGCCCGTACGGTCCGGTGACCACGTTCAGCGCGGTCGAGCCGGGCCGGGCACCGCTGCGGATGCACCCCTCCAGGGGCAGCAGCGCCTCCCCTTGCGTGATGACGACGTCCTGCCCGGTGGCGAGGAGGGCGGCCACCCGGCGCTCGATGGCCGCGAAGCGCGCGGCGGTCAGCGGGGGAAGGTCGAGGAAGGGGTGCGTCACGGTGAGGCTCTCTCCGGATTCGTTCGGCGGCCGAAGCGGCGTTGGTCGGGCGGTCGGCTCGGTGGTCGAAAGGCTCCAGCAGCCTACCGACGGCCTCGTACAGTGCCGCCTATGAGTGATCAGGTGAGGGATCGGGAGCGGCTGCCGGTGCTGCGGGTGAAGGGTCGGGTCCTCGTCGGCCCGGACGAGGTGCGCGACGAACTGTGGGCCGTCGGCGGGCGGATCACCTACGAGCGGCCCCCGGGCGCGGAGGACGCGCAGACCGTGACGGGCTGGGCGCTGCCCGGACTCGTCGACGCGCACTGCCATGTGGGGCTGGACGCGCACGGCCCGGTCGACGCGGCCACGGCGGAGAAGCAGGCGCTCACCGACCGGGGCGCCGGGACCCTGCTCATCCGGGACGCCGGATCGCCCTCCGACACCCGGTGGACCGACGACCGCGAGGACCTGCCGAAGATCATCCGGGCGGGCCGCCATATCGCCAGGACCCGCCGCTACATCCGTAACTACGCCCATGAGATCGAGCCCGGCGACCTCGTCGCGTACGTCGCCCGGGAGGCCCGGCGCGGCGACGGCTGGGTCAAGCTGGTGGGGGACTGGATCGACCGGGACGCGGGCGACCTGACCGCCTGCTGGCCGCGCGGCGAGGTCGAGGCGGCCATCGCCGAGGCGCACCGGCTGGGCGCCCGCGTCACCGCGCACTGCTTCGCCGAGGCCGCGCTGCGCGATCTGGTGGAGGCGGGCATCGACTGCGTCGAGCACGCCACCGGCCTCACCGAGGAGACCATCCCGCTCTTCGCGGAGCGCGGGGTCGCGATCGTCCCGACGCTGGTCAACATCGCCACGTTCCCCGACCTCGCGGCGGGCGGCGAGGCCAAGTTCCCGCGCTGGTCGGCGCATATGCGGCAGCTGTACGAGCGGCGGTACGACACCGTCCGGGCCGCGTACGACGCGGGCATCCCGGTCTACGTCGGCACCGACGCGGGCGGCTCGCTGGCGCACGGCCTGGTCGCGGGGGAGGTCGCCGAGCTGGTGAAGGCGGGCATCCCGCCCCTGGAGGCCCTCTCCGCCACCGCGTGGGGGGCGAGGCGGTGGCTGGGGCGGCCGGCGCTGGAGGAGGGCGCTCCGGCGGACCTGGTCGTGTACGACGAGGACCCGCGCGCCGATGTCCGGGTGCTGGCCGCCCCGCGCCACATCGTGCTGAACGGGCGTGTGGTCGGCTGACAGGCCGGATGGTGCGCCGGGTTGACGGGCAGTGACGGATACGGGCTCCGGCTCGTTGAGCTCTCTCCGCTCGCGGATGCGCCCCGGCCGACACGGTGTGAAACGGGTGACGGGGAGGGGCGGGAGGGAACGCACGTGCCGAAAGATTCGAATATGCGCGCGGAAACCCCCCTTTGGGGTGAACTCACGCCAGGTGTCCGCCAGTTCACCCACAGTGCGTAAAGATTCACGGAGTCGAGGCCACCGGCACGGGCGATGTCCCCCATTGGGCTGTGCCGGTGGCTCCATGTCTCTTGTGGGGGTTCCACCATCTTGAACAGCAACACCTTCCGTCTCGCCGCCCTGGCGGTCACCACCGCCGCCGTCGCCCTGTCCGCCGCCGTCCCCGCGCAGGCGGCCCCGGCGACGCCCGCGACCGGCGGCGAGGGCAGGGCGAGCGCGGTCGTGCTCCGTACCGGGCTCGACGTCTCGCTCCTCAACAAGTCCGTCCAGGTGCCCCTGAAGGTCACGCTCAACGAGGTGCAGGCCCCGGCCAGCGCCGAGAAGACCGCGCTCACCGTGAACCTGGACGGCGTGGAGGGCGGGGAGCCGGTCAGCATCCTGCGCGCCGACGTGGCCACGGCGGAGGCCACGGCCGACGAGCACCGGGCCAAGGGGTACACCAACCTCGCGAAGGCCCGGGTCCATGTCCCCGGTCTGCCGGCTCTCTCGCTCATCGAGGTCGAGAAGGTGACCTCCAAGGCGCTCTGCGAGGTCGGCAAGGAGCCCGTCGCCGAGTCGAACGTGCTCGGTCATGTGAAGGTGCTCGGCAAGAAGGTGACGCTCAGCGCGGGCGGCCCGACCCGGGTGGCGGTGCCGGGCGTCGGCGAGGTCAGCCTCGACCTGTCGAAGACGGAGACCACCTCCCGTACGGCCGCCGCGACGGCGCTCCAGCTCAAGGTCGCGGTCAACCCGCTCAACCTCAACGTGGCCGAGGTGAACGGAGAGGTCACCCTCGCCGGGGCGACCTGCGAGACGCCGAAGGAGCCCAAGACGCCCGAGAAGCCGGGCGGGAGCGACGGCGGTGCAACGGACGGCGGCTCCACGGGCGGCGACACGGGCGGTTCCACGGACGGCGGTACGACAGGTGGTTCCACGGACGGTGGCGCCACCGGCGACAAGGGCGACGACGGCAAGAGCGGTGGCGGCGACGTGAAGCCGCAGACCGGCTCCGACGCGGGCACCGCCCCCACCACGGCCAACCTCGCCGAGACCGGCGGCAGCTCCACCACCCCGTACCTCGCGGGCGGCGCGGCCCTGCTGCTGGCGGTCGGCGCGGGCGCCACGGTGATCGCCCGCAGGCGCAGCGGCGGCGCCCAGAGCTGATCCGGAGCCTCGCACGGGGCGGGGGCGGCGGTCCGGCCGCCCCTGATCCTGTACGGAACCGGGGGCGGCGGTCGGGTTGGACCCGACTCCCGTACGGAACCGGGGCGGCGGCCCGCCTGACCCCGACTCCCGGACGGGACCGGGAGCGGCGTCCGTACGACGGGACGCCGCCCCTCCGGTCCCTCCCTCAGCGCCCCGTCCGTGCGGGCAGCGCCTGCACCGCCTGGTCCAGGGCCTGGAGGAAGCGGTTCGTCGTCGCCCGGTCACGGACGGCGAGCCGCAGCCACTGCGGCCCCAGCCCCGGGAACGTGTCCCCGCGCCGGGCCGCGAAGCCCAGCAGCCGCAGCCGCTCCCGGATCTCCGCCGCCCGCTCCAGCCGGACCAGGACGAACGGCCCCCGGGCCGCCTCCACCACCCGCACCTCGCTGAACTCCGCGAGCCCGGCCAGCAGATGGGCCCGGTCCACCGTGATCCGGTCCGCCGCCTCCGCAGCCTCCACCAGCGCCCTCGGCTCCATGCACGCCTGGGCCGCCGCCAGCGCCGGGGACGACACCGGCCACAGCGGCTGCGCGTCGGCGAGCAGCGCTACCGTCTCCGGGGCGGCCAGGACGTAACCGATCCGCAGCCCGGCCAGCCCCCAGGTCTTGGTGAGGCTGCGCAGCACCACGAGCCCCGGGATGTCCGTACGCCCGCACAGCGCCTCACGCTCGCCCGGCACGACGTCCATGAACGCCTCGTCGACCACCAGCGTCCGCCCCGGTCTGGCCAGCCGCTCCAGCAGGGCCGCCGAGTGCAGCACCGACGTCGGGTTGGTCGGGTTGCCGACCACCACCAGGTCCGCCTCCTCCGGCACCGCCGCCGGATCGAGCCGGAAACCGTCCTCCGCCCGCAGCAGCACCCGCCCCACCCGGTGCCCGGCCGCCCGCAGCGCCGCCTCCGGCTCGGTGAACTGCGGATGCACGACCACCGGACAGCGGGCCGGCAGCGCCCGGGCGATCAGGACGAACGCCTCGGCCGCGCCCGCCGTCAGCAGAACGCGCTCCACCGGCAGTCCGTGCCGCTCGGCGACCGCCTCCCGGGCCGCCGTGCCGTCGGGGTAGGCGGCCAGCGAGACCAGGGACGCGGCTATCCGCTGGCGCAGCCACTCCGGTGGTGTGTGGGTGCGGACGTTCACCGCGAGATCGGTCAGATTCTCGCCGCGCACCTCCGCGTCTCCGTGGTGGCGCAGGTCGGGCCCGGCGCTCTCGATGTCCCGCGTGGGGGGATGTGTGGGGGGATTCATGGCTGTCATGGTGAACGGCCGGGGGCCTTCCGTCACGGGTGGGGTGGAAGTTTTCTCGCCGGAAACAGGGAAAGGCGCAAGGACGGCCGGAAACCGGCGTGCCACCGCGCAGGTCGCGCGCCCCGCTCCGACGGACTTCTCCACCACCAGCTCGTCCGCGCCGATCAGCGCCGCCGCCTCCGCCACCGACGGCGTGCCCACCGCCCCGCCCGGCGCACCCGACGGATTCGGCACCCGCACCTCCGCCAGCGCGGCCGCCGGATACGTCCGCACCGGCACCCCGAGCCGGGCGGCGGCCCCCACGATCCCCGGCTCGTCCGCCTTCGCGTCGACCGTCGCCACCTCCGCCACATCGGCGGTACGCAGCCCCGCCCCGCGCAGGGTCTCCTCGATCAGGCCGAACACCTCGTCGGGCGGCGCGCCCCGGCGGGCGCCGACCCCGACGACCAGGTTCCGCGCACCGGGCCCGGGGGCGGCCGGGGCGGGGCGGTCGGCGGCTCCGGTCATGGGCGGGTTCCTGGGGGCGGGGTGCTCGTCATGGCGGAGCCTGCCTTTCACATCAAGCGGTGGGGGGTGGAGCTGTGCCGTATACGGTCACGGACCCGGCGGCCGTACGGCTCACGGACCCGGGCGTACGGGTGGGTGCGGGCGACCCCGGTAAGGACACCCTGAGATGCGGCCGACGGGGTCGATCGACTAGCAAGACCCCATGGCGGTGTTCGTCGCGCTCGGCGCGTTCCTGATGACTCTGGCCGGCGGCTGGGTCGCGCAACGCGTCACCGACCGCCGCCATCTGGTGCTCGGCCTCGCGGGCGGGCTGATGCTCGGAGTGGTCGGCCTGGACCTCCTGCCGGAGGCCCTGGAGGCGGCGGGGACCCCGGTGTTCGGGGTGCCCGCGGCGCTGCTGCTGTTCGTCGGCGGCTTCCTGGTGGCCCATCTGGTCGAGCGGCTGCTCGCCGCCCGCCAGGTGGCACACGGGGCGGACGGGCAGCGGGTGCCGCAGGTGGGGCTGGCGGCGGCCGCCGCGATGGTCGGCCACAGCCTGATGGACGGCATCGCGCTCGGCGCCGCCTTCCAGATCAGCGGCTCCATGGGCGTGGCCGTCGCGCTGGCGGTGATCAGTCATGACTTCGCCGACGGATTCAACACGTACACCCTCACCAGTCTTTACGGGAACGCCCGCCGCAAGGCGCTCCTGATGCTGTTCGCGGCCGCCCTGGCACCGGTCGTGGGCGCCGCGTCCACCCTGCTGTTCACCCTTCCGGAGGAACTGCTCGGCGGCTATCTCGGTTTCTTCGGCGGAGCGCTGCTCTACCTGGCCGCCGCCGAGATTCTTCCCGAGGCACACCACACCCATCCCGCCCGCTCCACCCTTCTCTGCACCATCGGGGGCGTGGGCTTCATCTGGCTGGTGGTCGGCATCGCGGAGTGAGCCGCACGTGCGCCTCTGCACGCCCTTGTACGCCTCACCGCGCCCGGCAGTGCTCCAGGAACCGGCGGGCCACCTCCGGCGACGCCGCCCAGTGGGTGTGCAGATAGCTCGCGTGCACGCCCCGCTGGACGTACCCCTCGACCCGCCGCTCCGGCTGGTGCATCCCCCAGGCGGGCACCGGACCCGCCCCGGGCTCCAGCACCGTCCGGTGGAACTCGTGCCCCCGCAGCCGGGTCCCGGCCGCCGCCAGCGGGCTGTCCGAGACCGCCACCGCCTGCCGGTAGCCGAGCGTGAGCCGCTCCGACATCCGGGCCTCCGCGTCCAGCACCCCGCACATCGGCTTCCCGTCCAGCTCCCGCGCCAGATACAGCAGCCCCGCGCACTCGGCCGCCACCGGGGCGCCGCTCAGGGCCAGCTCGGTCACCGCCCGCCGCAGCGGCTCGTTGGCGGACAGCTCGGGGGCGTACACCTCCGGGAACCCGCCGCCGATCACGAGCCCCGCCGTTCCCGCCGGGAGCTTCTCGTCCCGCAGCGGGTCGAAGACCACGACCTCCGCACCGGCCGCCGTCAGCAGCTCGGCGTGTTCCGCGTACGCGAAGGTGAACGCGGCCCCGCCCGCCACGGCGACGACGGGCCGGGGACCTTCCGCAGGGGCGTACGCCGGTGTCCACGGCTCGTCCGGCAGCGCGGGCGCCGTCCGCGCCAGCGCCATCAGTGCGTCCAGGTCGCACCCGGCGCGCACCCGCTCACCCATGGCCCGTACGGCGTCCACCGCATCGCCCTGCCGCTCGGCCACCGGGACCAGACCCAGATGGCGCGAGGGCGTCGCGACCTGCGGGGCCCGCCGGATCACGCCCAGCACCGGCAGGCCGGACTCGTCCAACGCGTCCCGCAACAGCGCCTCGTGCCGGTCCGAGGCCACCTTGTTCAGGATCACCCCGCCGATCCGCACCTCCGGGTCCCAGGAGGCGAACCCGTGCACCAGGGCCGCCACCGACCGCGACTGCGAGGAGGCGTCCACCACCAGCACCACCGGTGCCTTCAGCAGCTTCGCCACCTGCGCGGTCGACGCCAGCTCCCCCTGGCCCGAGGCACCGTCGTACAGCCCCATCACGCCCTCGACCACGGCGAGGTCGCACCCCGCCGACCCGTGCGCGAAGAGCGGGGCGACCAGCTCCGGCCCGCACATGTACGCGTCGAGATTCCGGCCGGGGCGGCCCGTCGCCAGGGAGTGGTAGCCCGGATCGATGTAGTCCGGGCCCACCTTGTGCGGCGAGACGGCGAGCCCGCGCGCGGCGAAGGCGGCCATCAGACCGGTGGCGACGGTGGTCTTGCCGCTGTTGGAGGCCGGAGCGGCGATGACCAGACGGGGGACACTCACCACTCGATGCCCCTCTGGCCCTTCTGCCCCGCGTCCATCGGGTGCTTGACCTTCGACATGTCGGTCACCAGGTCGGCGGCCTCGATCAGCGCGTCCGGCGCGTTGCGGCCGGTGATCACCACATGCTGGGTGCCGGGCCGGTTCCGCATCACCTCGACGACCTCGTCGGTGTCGATCCAGCCCCAGTGCAGCGGATAGGCGAACTCGTCGAGCACGTACAGCTTGTACGTCTCCGCCGCCAGGTCCCGCTTGACCTGCTCCCAGCCCTCGCGGGCCTTCTCCTCGTTGTCGAGCTGGCCGTCCCGCTGGACCCAGGACCAGCCCTCGCCCATCTTGTGCCAGTCGACCGTGCCGCCCTCGCCGCTCGCGCCGAGCACCTTCAGCGCGTTCTCCTCGCCGACCTTCCACTTCGCCGACTTCACGAACTGGAACACCCCGATCGGCCACCCCTGGTTCCAGGCCCGCAGCGCGAGCCCGAAGGCGGCGGTCGACTTGCCCTTCCCGATGCCCGTGTGGACGAACAGGAGCGGGCGGTTGCGGCGCTGACGGGTGGTGAGCCCGTCGTCCGGCACCGATATCGGCTGTCCCTGCGGCATTAAGCGGCCCTCCCGGCTGCGGTGACGTCCTTGACGAGCCCGGCGATCGAGTCGGCCCGCAGCTCGTCCAGCGTGACGGCGGTGCCTCCCAGCTCCCGGGCCAGCTCCCCGGCGAGACCGAGGCGTACGTACCCCGACTCGCAGTCCACGACGACCGAGGCCGCCCCCTCGGCGCGGTGCAGCCGCGCCGCCCGCCCGGCGAGCGCCACCGGCTCCGGACCGCCGGTCGCCCGGCCGTCCGTGACGACGACGAGCAGGGGCCGCCGCGACGGATCGCGCAGCCGCTCCACCCGCAGCACGTCATGGGCCTTCAGCAGCCCGGCGGCCAGCGGAGTGCGCCCCCCGGTCGGCAGCGACTCCAGCCGGGCGGCGGCCGCGTCCACGGACGAGGTCGGCGGCAGCGCCACCTCGGCCTCCTTGCCCCGGAAGGTCACCAGACCGACCTTGTCCCGCCGCTGGTAGGCGTCCAGCAGCAGCGACAGCACGGCCCCCTTGACCGCGCTCATCCGCTGCCGGGCCGCCATCGACCCGGACGCGTCCACGACGAACAGCACGAGGTTGCCCTCCCGCCCCTCCCGGGTCGCCTGCCGCAGATCGTCCCGCCGCACCACGAGCCCGCGCCCCGCACGCCCGCGCGCACGCTGGTGCGGGGCGGCCGCCTGCACGGTGGCGGCGAGATGAAGCTTGGTCAGCGCCCCCTGGGGACGGTGTGCGCCGGTCGTACGCCCGTGCTCGGTACGGGCCCGGGAGCGCCGCCCCGCAGCGCCTTCCCCGAGCCCCGGAACGCTGAGCATCTTCGTACGGAAGGGCTCGGCGGCCGCCACGGGCTGCTGCTCGGCGCCGGAGGAGGACCGTCCGGGCGCGTCGGGGGTGCCTTCGGGGGTCTGCGACGGCGTGTCGTCGCCGTCCGCTCGAGGCGGCGTACGGTCCCCGTCGGCCTGAGGCGGCACGCCTCCGCCTCCACCGCCGCCGTCACCGCCGCCATCGGGCCCGGGATCGGGATCGTCGTCGCCGTTCTCCGGCGGGCCGGCCTCGTCCAGGGTCTGATCGAGCTTGTCCTCGTCGAGTCCCGGAGCGTCGAACGGGTTGCGGCGCCGCCGGTGGGGGAGGGCCAGCAGGGCGGCCTGCCGCACGTCGTCGGCGGTCACCTCCTCGCGCCCGGCCCAGGCGGCGAGCGCGGTCGCGGTCCGGGCCATCACGATGTCGGCCCGCATCCCGTCGACCTCGAACGCGGCGCAGGTCGCGGCAATCTGCCGCAGCACGCCGTCACCGAGCACGACCCGGGGCAGCAGGGCGCGCGCGGAGGCGATGCGCTCCCGCAGAGCCGTCTCCTCCCCGGCCCAGCGCGCGGCGAACCCGGCGGGGTCGTCGTCGTACGCGAGCCGGCGCCGTACGACCTCCACCCGCTCGTCGGTGTCCCGGGACGCGGAGACCTCCACGGTCAGCCCGAACCGGTCCAGCAACTGCGGTCGCAGCTCGCCCTCTTCCGGATTCATGGTCCCGACCAGCAGGAACCGTGCCGCATGCCGTACGGAGACGCCTTCGCGCTCGACGTACGAGGCACCCATGGCCGCCGCGTCCAGCAGCAGGTCCACCAGGTGGTCATGGAGGAGGTTGACCTCGTCGACGTACAGAATCCCGCGGTGCGCGTCCGCCAGCAGCCCCGGCTCGAACGCCTTCACGCCCTCCGAGAGCGCCCGCTCGATGTCCAGCGCCCCCACGAGCCGGTCCTCGGACGCGCCCACGGGCAGCTCCACGGTCCGCGCGGCCCGCGACACACCGGCCGCCTCCCCGTGCGGCCCGTCGGGACACGCCGGATCGGGGGAGGCCGGGTCACAGGAGAACCGGCACCCCGGTACGACGGAGACCTCGGGCATCAGCGCGGCCAGCGCCCGTACGGCGGTGGACTTGGCGGTCCCCTTCTCGCCCCGCACGAGCACTCCGCCGACGGCCGGACTGACCGCGTTCAGCAACAGCCCGAGCCGCAGGTCGTCCTGCCCGACGATCGCGGTGAAGGGATAGGGCGTATTCACGTGGCCTCCTCGTCGACGTCAACATCAGCACCATCAAGCCCCTGGCCCCTTGACCCAGCGGACCCGGCAAAATCAAGCCCCTCCGGCGATTGAGGAGCGGGGTCCGGGGCAGCGCCCCGGCTCTCCGGAGCATCCGCACCCACGTCACCCGGCACCGAAGGGGCCCCGGGCGGCACGAACGGCAGCCCCTTCGGCGCACCCCCCTCGATCAGCCGCCACAACGCCTCCGTGTCCGCGTGCTCCTCCACCAGATCCCCCAGCCGGTCGAGCTGCTCCTCCCGCAGCACCCCGAAACGCGTGTCCGGCGCGGGCACGAACCGCCGCCCGGCGGCCCGGGCCACCTCCACCAGGAACCGCCGCCGGAACGCGTCGCTCTCCAGCGACCCGTGCCAGTGCGTCCCCCACACCGCCCCGACCCGGCAGCCGTCCAGGAACGGTTCCCCGCCCCGTACATCGGCCACCCCGTGATGGATCTCGTACCCCTCCACCACCTCGCCCAGCGCCGAACCCACCGGCCGCGCCAGCGTCTTGGCCCGGTCGAAGCGGACGCGTACGGGAAGAACCCCGAGCCCGTCCACGACCCCCGCCCGCGACTCCACCTCGTCCTCGATGCGCTCACCGAGCACCTGGAAACCGCCGCAGATCCCCAGCACCGGCCGCCCCTCGGCCGCCCGCCGCACCAGGGCGTCCGCGAGCCCCCGCTCCCGCAGCCAGGCGAGCGCCTTCACCGTGCCGCGCGTCCCCGGCACGATGACGAGATCCGCGTCGGCCAGCTCCTCCGCCCGGTCCACGAACCGCACGACGACACCCGGTTCGGCGGCCAGCGCGTCCACATCCGTGAAGTTGGACATCAACGGCACCGCGCAGACCGCCACCCGCAGCACGTCCTCCCCATGGGGCGGCGCCACGACCGACTCGCGCACCGCACCCCGCAGCGAGACCCGCAGGCCGTCCTCCTCGTCGATGCCGAGCCCGTGGGCGTACGGCAGGACTCCGTACGTCCGCCGCCCGGTCAGCCCGTACAGCATGTCGAGCCCCGGCTCCAGCAGCGAGACATCACCCCGGAACTTGTTCACCAGGTACCCCGCGACCAGCGACTGGTCCTCCGCGCTCAGCAGGGCCGTGGTGCCGAAGAACGAGGCGAAGACCCCGCCCCGGTCGATGTCCCCGACCACCAGCACGGGGAAGCGGGCCGCCCGTGCGATGCCCATGTTCACGATGTCGGTGCGGCGGAGGTTGATCTCGGCCGGTGACCCGGCGCCCTCGCAGATCACCGCGTCGTACGTCGACCGCAGCTGCTCCAGGCAGTCCGTGACCGTCCCGAGCAGCGCCTCCTGGCGGCCCCCGTGGTACCCCCGGGCGCTCATCTCGCCGACCGGCTTGCCCATCAGGACGACCTGGCTGGAGCGGTCGCTGCCGGGCTTGAGCAGCACCGGGTTCATGAGCGCCGTCGGCTCGACCCGGGCGGCCTGCGCCTGCATGGCCTGGGCGCGGCCGATCTCCGCGCCCTCGCGGGTGACGAAGGAGTTGAGGGACATGTTCTGCGCCTTGAACGGCGCGACCTTCACGCCCCGGCGCACCAGCCAGCGGCAGATGCCCGCCGTGACGACGCTCTTGCCCGCGTCGGAGGTCGTCCCCGCGACCAGCAGCCCGCCGCCGCTCATGCCCGCCCCCGTTCCCGTACCGCACCGCTCGGTGCCGTACCGCTCACACCTACGCCTGTCATGCCCGCCCCTGATTCCGCCCCGCGACGAGGTGCCCCGCCACCAGCCGGCCCGCCACGCACACCCCGAGGGCCAGCGTTCCCACCCGGCGCGACAGCCGCACGGCCCGTTCGATGTCGGCGGACCGGACCTCCCGCCCGGACTCCCCGTTCAGGACCGGCCGGTGCTCCACGCGCCCCGCGTACGCCAGCGTCCCGCCCAGCCGTACGCCGAGCGCCCCCGCGAACGCGGCCTCCACCGGTCCGGCGTTCGGGCTCGGGTGGCGGTGCGCGTCCGCCTTCCAGGCGCGTACGGCCTCCGAGGGCCGTCCGCCGCCCACCACGGCCAGCGCGGCGGTCAGCCGGGCGCCCGGCCACCCCACCGCGTCGTCCAGCCGGGCCGAGGCCCAGCCGTAGCGGCGGTAACGGGGCGACTTGTGGCCGACCATCGCGTCCAGCGTGTTCACGGCCCGGAACCCGACGAGCCCCGGCACCCCGCCGATCGCGCCCCACACCAGCGCGCCGACGACGGCGTCCGAGGTGTTCTCCGCGACCGACTCCACGACCGCGCGGGCGATTCCCGGCCCGTCCAGGGCGTGCGGATCGCGCCCGCACAGGTGCGGCAGCCGCTCCCGGGCCACCTCCAGGTCCCCGGCGGCCAGCGCGCCCCCGATGGCGCGGGCCTCCCGGCCCAGCGACGTACCGCCGACGACCGACCAGGTGGTGGCGGCGGTCAGCGCGACGGCGAGCGCGGGACGGTCCCGTACGGCACGGGCGGTCAGCGCGGCGGCCCCCACGGCGCCTCCGGCGCAGAGCAGGGTGTGCAGCGCGCCCCGGCCCCGGTCGTCCCGCCACAGCAGCGACTCCACCCGCGCGGCCACCCGCCCGAAACCGGCGACGGGGTGCCCCCGGCGCGGGTCGCCCAGCAGGGCGTCGGCGATCAGTCCGGCGGTGGCGCCGTACGCGAAGACGCGACCGGCACCCACTCCGCCGGCGCGCGCGTCGGCGCGCGCATCGACACGCACGGGGCTCAGGCCGTCGTGGGTCGGGGCGTTCCGGCGTGAGGGGGCACGGGATGCGGCGCTCGGCGGCCAGGCATGGCGTTAAGTCCTTAACTCAGGGTCCGCGCCCTGGTTCGACGTGACCGGCGACGAGAGTCTCCTGGCTTCCGGATCGGCAGTTCCCCCGGCCTTCCAGCCCGTGGATCGAGGGCCGTGACATCCGTTGTGGGGGAGTGCTCCCCGGTGACAGTGGCGGGACCGCGCCGGATTCGCACCGGCTTCCTCTGCTGTCGCCGTACATGGCCCCGGCAGTCCACCACGCTGCGAGAACGGCCGTCAACTTGCTGTTGACCTGCGGAGCTCCAGTGTGCGCAGACGCACATCGGGCCGGACACACGGTGGTGTGTCCGGCCCGAAGGAGTGCGCGGGAGCGCGGTGGGGGCGTGTCAGGCGACGATCAGATAGATGCCGTACGCGACCGCCGCCACGCACGCCGCGAAGGCGGCGTACGCGCCGGTGCGCGCCAGCACGGCCGCACCGCCGGAGGCTCCGGTGCCGCCGGCCGGGGCCGACAGCTTGGAGAGGGCGACGATGCCCAGGGTGAAGACGCCGACCAGAGCGACGGTGACCACGAGACTGACACCGAAGACGGAGGCGAGAGCTGCCCAGTCGATTTTCATACGGATCTGTCCTTACACCGTGGCCGTGGAGCGGGGCGTGTCGTCGGGCGCCGCGGACGGGGCCGGGATGGTGGTCGAGAGCTCGGGGACCGCACCGGCGGTGGGCGGCGGCGCGACCGCGGCCATGGCGGTGGTGACGACGCCCTGCGGCTCGTCGGCCGTCGTACCGTCCGTGTCGTTGACGTTGGTGTGGTCGACCGGCTCGCGGCGCGAGGCCAGCCAGATGGCGAAGGAGCCACCGACCAGGATGACCGCGGTGACGGCGATGCCCCAGGGGCCCTGCTTGGTGAGGAACTCGGCGCCCGCGCCGACCAGGGCGGCGGCCGGGAGCGTGAGGCCCCAGGCGACGAACATCCGGGTGGCGGTGGACCAGCGGACCACGCCGCCCTTGCGGCCGAGGCCCGCGCCCATCACGGCACCCGAGCAGGACTGGGTGGTGGAGAGCGAGAAGCCGAGGTGCGAGGAGGCCAGGATGACCGTGGCCGCGCTGGTCTGGGCGGCGAAGCCCTGCGGCGGCTGGAGGTCGGTCAGGCCCTTGCCCATGGTGCGGATGATGCGCCAGCCGCCGAGGTAGGTGCCGAGCGCGATGGCGACACCGGCGGAGACGATGACCCACATGGGCGGGTTGGAGCCGGGGGCCAGGACACCGCTGGTGACCAGGGCCAGGGTGATGATGCCCATCGTCTTCTGGGCGTCGTTGGTGCCGTGGGCGAGCGAGACGAGACCGGCGGAGGCGATCTGCCCGGCCCGGTAGCCCTTGGCGGTCGACTTCTGCTGGTTCGGGTCGGTGACGTTCCGGTTGATCCGGTACGTCAGCCGGGTGGCCAGCATCGCGGCGATACCGGCGACCAGCGGGGCGGCGATCGCGGGCAGCAGCACCTTGGTGACGACGGTGCCGCCGTTGATCGAGGACCAGCCGGCCGACATCACGGCGGCGCCGATCAGACCGCCGAACAGGGCGTGGGAGGAGCTGGAGGGGAGCCCCAGCAGCCAGGTGAAGAGATTCCACAGGATGGCGCCGACGAGCGCCGCGAAGATGACCTCTGTTCTGATGCCGTCTTCGTTGACGATCCCGCCGGAGATCGTCTTGGCGACCTCCACCGACAGGAACGCGCCGATCAGGTTGAGAACGGCGGACATGGCCACCGCTGTCTTGGGCTTCATCGCGCCGGTCGAGATGGTGGTCGCCATCGCGTTGGCGGTGTCGTGGAAACCGTTCGTGAAATCGAACACGAGAGCTGTTACGACCACAATCGCAAGCAGCAGCGTGATGTGTTCCATTTACCCAGGCAATCGTTCGACGTCAGTGGCTCGTGGACCGTAGGCAACCTGGGTGAACGGAAGATGAACTGGGCGGGTCGCTGTGGTGACCCCAACTGGAGTCGGATGGTTCCGCTTGTGTGCAGGAGGGGCTGCGGAAGGCCGGTGGGGCACCGGCTGGGCTGCCCTTTACCCCTCATTGGCGAAGACTTTGACGGGCGGTTCGGGGCCCGGAAGAGATCCCCGTCACGTGGGGGATCACGTTCCGCTTCCGGGCCGTCACCCCTACGCTCGCCCCATGAGCGAGCAGCAGCCGGAACCCATCGTCCGGACCTGGCGGGAGGTGGTCGCCACCGCCCGCCGCAGCGCCGCCGACGGGCTGGTCGTCGGCACCTCCGGCAACGTCTCCGCCCGGGTCGGGGACCTGGTCCTGGTGACCCCCAGCGGGGTGCCCTACGACCGGCTCGGACCGGGGGACGCGGTCGGGGTCGACCTCACCGGGCGGCAGGTCATCGGGGAGCTGAAGCCGACCAGCGAACTCCCCCTCCACCTCGCGGTCTACCGGGAGACCGGGGCCGCCGCCGTGGTCCACACCCACGCGGTGCACGCGACGGCCGTCTCCACCCTCGTCGCCGAGGTGCCGCTCGTCCACTACGCCGCCGCCCTCCTCGGCGGCCCCGTCCGCACCGCCGCCTACGCCCGCTACGGCACCCCGGAGCTGGCCGACGCCATGCTCACCGCCCTCCGCGACCGCACCGGCTGCCTGCTCGCCAACCACGGAACCGTCACCTACGGCTCCACCCTCGACCGGGCCTACGAGCGCACCGCCCAGCTGGAGTGGCTCTGCCGCCTCTGGCTCACCGCGAGCTCCGTACCGGGCCTGAACCCGTCCCTGCTCAGCCACGCCCAGCTGGACGAGGTGACGGAAGCGCTGAAGGGGTACGGACAGAAGGGGTGACCCGAGGGCTTCCCGGCCGCCTGGGGGCCTGGCCGTGCGGGTCCCCGGCCGTCCGTGCCCCCGGCCCTCCGCGTCCCGGCCCGCCCAGCCCCGGCCGACCGGGGGAGCGGGCGCCGCACCGGACGGCCCCCGCCCGCTGGCACCGCGCCGCCCGGCCCACGAGACTGAAACGGTGCGCCCGGCAACTGCGACGGCAACGGCCGTCACCACGATCCTCGGCGCCGGTGCGGCAGCGGTCGCGGCCGGCCGGTACGCCAGCGACGCCGCCCTCAGGGCGGCTCCCGGGCGGCCCCTGCCCGCCGACCGCAGACTCACCGTGCACGCCACGGCGATCGGGCGGATCACCCTGACCCGCTCCCTCACCGTGCTCCGCCCCGGTACGTACGGGATCGAGGGCCACGGCATCCACGCCGTGGTCGGGCCCGTCGTCGAAGGGGCCGGGGCCACCGCCGACACCGTCGTCCGCAGGCTGGAGCGGGTCACCCGAGGCACCCTCGAACCCGGCGTCAAGGTCCGCCTCACCCCCGAGGTCCACCGCGGCGACCCGGGCGGCGCCCTCGGCCTGGAGTACCGGGAGGTCGAGATCCCCGGCGAGCTCGGCGGACTGCCCGCCTGGTGGGTGCCCGGCAAGCGCGACACCTGGGTCATCACTGCCCACGGCCTCGGCACCACCCGGGAACACCCCATGAACCTGATGGGCTTCCTGCACGGCCAGCAGCTCCCCGTGCTGGACATCGCCTACCGGGGTGACGCCGGAGCCCCCCGCCCCGCCGACGGCCTCGGCCACCTCGGCGCGTCCGAGTGGCGCGACCTGGACGCCGCGATGCGCTTCGCCGTCCGCTACGGCGCCCGGAGAATCGTCCTGTACGGCTGGTCCACCGGCGCCTCCATGGCCCTGTACGCCGCCGTCAACTCCCCGCTCCGCGAGCGCGTCGGCGGCCTCGTCCTGGACTCCCCGGTCCTGGACTGGCAGACGACCCTGCGCGCCCTGGCCGCCGCCCGGGGCGTCCCCGCCGCCCTGCTGCCGCTCGCCGTCCGCGCCGCCCAGGGCAGGACCGGGATGGCCGGGGCCCCGCTCCTGGACCCCTCCCTGCCCGACGCGCTGCCCGCCCCCGCCCTGATCCTGCACGGGCCGGACGACACGATCGCCCCCTGGGGCCCCTCCCGGGAGCTCGCCGCCCGCCGACCGGACCTGGTCAGCCTCCACGCCGTACCGCGGGCTCCGCATGCGTCGATGTGGAACGCCGCTCCCGGCCGCTACGAAGAGACCCTCCGGCGCTTCCTCACGCCCCTGATGTGAGGTGTTGCGGGGATCGGTCCCTTTGGTCGCCGCACCACCGGTAACCCCCCGCGTACCGGTGAAACGCCTTCCGTTTGGGCTTTCGGGCCGTCAGAGGCAAGACTGCTCCCGTGACGTCCCGTACCCCGCGCGACTCCAGGCTGCGACTTGTCCGCCCGCGACCCCTCGCCACCGCCCGCAGGGCCGTGTCCACCCGGCGCACCAGGCCGGCCCCCAGGCCCCCCGAGGGCACCCCGCCCCGCCCCGAACTGGCCCGCCAGGCCAGGGCGGTCCTCGCCGACGCCGTGCGCATCGCCCACTGGGCGGCCGGTGCCCCCGCCCCCGGCAGCTCCGCCCCGCTCGCCGCCCAGGCCCTGGAACGGGCCGCGACGGCCCTGGAGCTCTCCCCGGCCCAGGTGCGGGCGGGCTGGGACCGGGCCAGGCTGGCCGGTCTGATCGAGCTGCACGGCGACACCGCCCGCCCCGGCTGGCGGCTGCGGGCCTGGGACCGGGACGACTCGGCCGTGCTGCGCGGCTGGGTGGCGCTCTTCGACGCCTGGTCGCTCGTCCACGCGGCGCCCGAGGACATCGAGGCCGGTGCGGTGGCCGAAGCCGTCGAGGCCGTGCCCCAGGTGCTCTCCCTCCTCCAGCTCTCCGCGGGCCCCGTTCCCGTACCCGCCCTCCTCGACCTCCTCGCCCAGCGCATCGCCGAACTCCAGGAGGAGCGGTGCGAGGTCCCGTACGGGGCGGGCCGGGCAGCCGGTGAGAACGCGCCGGCCACCGGATGCCCGGCCCCGGTCCGCAGCGCCGACCTCGACGCGCTGCTGCTCGACTGGGCCCTGGAGGGCCTCGCCGCCGTCGGCGCGCTGACCCTCGGCAACGGACACGCCACCCTCACCCCCCTCGGCAACTGGGCGGTCTGGGTCAAGCTGGAACAGATCTGCGTAGCCGCCCAGAGCCCGGCCGGGAACATCGAGCAGTCCGCCGCCGACATGCTCCTCGGCTGCGCCCGGCTCACCCCCGGACCGGCCCGCGACGAGTACCGGGCCTGGCTCGCCGCCCGTACGGTCGGCAGCGCCGTCACCGAACTGCTCGCCGTCGCCCGGGGCGAGGACGCGCTGCTGCGGGGACTGGCCTTCGAGGCGCTGCGGGTCGTCGGCGCCCCCGCCGAGCCCGAGGTCCGCGCCGTGGTCACCCACCCCTCGCTGCGCCCCTACGCCCTGCTGTGGCTCGCCGAGTACGAGGGCGCCGACCCGGACGACGCGCAGGAGATCCTCAGCCGTGAGGAGGCCACCTGGCTCTGGGTCGACACCGCCGCCGCCGTCGCCGACCACGGGGAGACCGGGCTCCTGGTCCGCCATCTCGACTCCGCCGTCCAGGGCACCGTCCCGGCCCTGCTCGACGAGGTCCGGGCCGTCGGCCACCCGCGCACCGTGCAGGTTCTGGTCGCGCTGGCCGCCGCCCACCCCGACCCGGCCCTGGCCAAGGCGGTCCGCCGGGCCGCGTTCCAGGTCCACACCGGCGGAGCCTGAGACCGTACGCCCCGGGGCCCGCCCGCCGCTCGGCCGACGGGCGGCCCCCGGGGCGTACGCCCTCCTGGAACGCGTCCCCGCAGAGCGGCGTCGGCACGGCCCGGCTCAGGCGAAGGTGTCGCACTGCCCCATGTCGCCGCTGCGGAACCCGGTGGAGAACCACTGCTGCCGCTGCGCCGACGAACCGTGCGTCCAGGACTCCGGGGTGACCCGGCCCTGGAACCGCTCCTGGATGCGGTCGTCCCCGACCGCCGCCGTCGCGTCCAGCCCGTCCCGGATGTCCGCCCGGGTCAGCTCCGTGATCAGCGGGCGGCCCGTCGACCCGTCCGGTGTCGTCGTCGCGTGGTGCGCCCAGACCCCGGCGTAGCAGTCGGCCTGGAGCTCCACCTTCACCGCGTTGCTGTCGGCGCCCTGCCGCCCGTCCTGCGAGCGGCCCAGCGTGCCCAGCTGGTTCTGCACATGGTGGCCGTACTCATGGGCCACCACGTACGCCTGCGCGAACGGCCCGCCGCTGGAGCCGAACTTCGTCCGCAGCTCGTCGAAGAAACCCAGGTCCAGATAGACCTTCCGGTCACCGGGGCAGTAGAACGGCCCCACCGCCGAGGTCGCCGCCCCGCACGCGGTGGAGACCCGCTGGCTGAACAGGACCGTCGGCGCGGCCCCGTAACCGCCGCCCCGCCGCCGGAACTCCTGGCGCCAGAAGTCCTGGACGCTGTTGACCACCGCCACCGTCCGGCAGTCGTCCCGGCTGTTGGCGTCCCGGCCCGTCCGGCAGCTCTCCTGCACCTGCGCCGCCGACGAGGAGACCGCCTCGGGCTCCGTATCGTCCGATGAGAGGCCCAGCTGGTCGGGGCCGACGCCGAACAGCAGCCCCAGGATCAGGGCGATCACCCCCACGACGCCGCCCCCCACCGTGGCCCGCCCGCCGGGGATGCGGCTGCCGCGCACGTCCTGGACCTCGGACGTGTCCAGACCGGCGTCGTCGTCGAACTGCACGGGCGCACCACCCTCGGCTCGGGGCGGGCGGCGCCGTGCCGCCCTGCGCCGAGTATCGGACGGTTCGTCCCGGTGGGCACGCGGAAAAGCAGTTGCACACCGCCAGTAGAATGGGGCCCATGGCCCTTCTCCTTGTGCATTAGCGGCGTCGAGAGACCTCCGCCCTCGTCCCTCCGCCGTCCACACTGCCCTGGAGTTTTTCCGTGATCACCGCCACCGGCATCGAGCTGCGCGCCGGCGCCCGCATCCTCATCGAGTCCGCCTCCTTCCGTATCGCCAAGGGCGACCGCATCGGCCTGGTCGGCCGCAACGGCGCGGGCAAGACCACCCTCACCAAGTGCCTCGCGGGCGAGGGCACCCCCGCGGGCGGCACCATCACCCGCTCGGGCGAGGTCGGCTACCTCCCGCAGGACCCGCGCACCGGCGACCTCGAGATCCTCGCCCGCGACCGCATCCTCTCCGCCCGGGGCCTCGACGAGATCCTGCGCAGGATGCGGGAGAACGAGGAGCGGATGGCGAACGGCAAGGGCGCCACCCGCGAGAAGGCGATGAAGAAGTACGAGCGCCTGGAGACGGAGTTCCTCACCAAGGGCGGGTACGCCGCCGAGGCCGAGGCCGCCACCATCGCCGCCGCGCTCAGCCTGCCCGACCGGGTGCTCGGCCAGCCCCTCCATACGCTCTCCGGCGGTCAGCGCCGCCGCGTCGAGCTGGCCCGCATCCTCTTCTCGGACGCCGACACCCTGCTCCTCGACGAGCCCACGAACCACCTGGACGCGGACTCGATCGTCTGGCTGCGCGAGTACCTCAAGACCTACCGCGGCGGCTTCGTCGTGATCTCCCACGATGTCGACCTCGTCGAGACCGTCGTCAACAAGGTCTTCTACCTGGACGCCAACCGTTCGCAGATCGACGTCTACAACATGGGCTGGAAGCTCTACCAGCAGCAGCGCGAGGCCGACGAGAAGCGCCGCAAGCGCGAGCGGCAGAACGCCGAGAAGAAGGCCGCGACCCTCAACGCGCAGGCCGACAAGATGCGGGCCAAGGCCACCAAGACCGTCGCCGCGCAGAACATGGCCAAGCGCGCCGACCGGCTGCTCTCGGGCCTGGAGGCCGTACGGGTCTCCGACAAGGTCGCCAAGCTGCGCTTCCCCGACCCCTCGCCGTGCGGCAAGACCCCGCTGATGGCGGAGGGCCTCTCCAAGTCGTACGGGTCGCTGGAGATCTTCACCGACGTCGACCTGGCCATCGACAAGGGCTCCCGCGTCGTCATCCTCGGGCTCAACGGCGCGGGCAAGACGACGCTCCTGCGGCTGCTCGGCGGCGCGGAGAAGCCCGACACCGGCCAGGTCATCCAGGGCCACGGCCTCAAGCTCGGTTACTACGCCCAGGAGCACGAGACCCTGGACCCGGACCGCACGGTCCTGGAGAACATGCGCTCCGCCGCCCCCGACCTCGATCTGGTCGAGGTCCGCAAGACGCTGGGCTCGTTCCTCTTCTCCGGCGACGATGTCGACAAGCCCGCCGGGGTGCTCTCCGGCGGCGAGAAGACCCGGCTCGCGCTCGCGACCCTGGTCGTCTCCTCGGCCAACGTGCTCCTGCTCGACGAGCCGACGAACAACCTCGACCCCGCCAGCCGCGAGGAGATCCTCGGCGCGCTGCGTACCTACAAGGGCGCGGTCGTCCTCGTCACCCACGACGAGGGCGCGGTCGACGCGCTCCAGCCGGAGCGGATCATCCTGCTCCCGGACGGTGTCGAGGACCTCTGGGGTGCCGACTACCGGGACCTCGTCGCGCTCGCCTGAGCCGTCCCGGAGGGTGTCCCGGCCCCTCCGGGCGGGCCCGGCCCCCCTCCGAACAGATCGATTCGGCTCCGGATAGATCATTCGGCCTACGCGTGATCCATCATCTGTGTGAGGGCGTCTCGTACCCCGGTGGTGCGCCGGGCGCTCACCCGCCCCGCACCCCTTCCGGACGCCCCCTTCCTCGTACGGCCCTGACCTGCCGGTTCTTTCGCCGGTCGGCGCCGTATGCCCTCACAACCCCTCGGAATACGGGATTCCGTTCGTGTCGAAGCGCTTCCCGGTACGGAAACCGGTCGCATCGACCTTGCCGAATGGGTGGCCAGGAAGCGCGGGAGGGGTGATCATGAGAGTCCAGAGCGCACTTCCCATTGAGGAGGCACGGGTGGCCGAGACTCTGAAGAAGGGCAGCCGGGTGACCGGCGCCGCGCGTGACAAGCTCGCGGCAGACCTGAAGAAGAAGTACGACTCCGGTGCGAGCATCAGGGCGCTGGCCGAGGAAACCGGCCGCTCCTACGGGTTCGTCCACCGGATGCTCAGCGAGTCCGGAGTGACGCTGCGGGGACGCGGCGGAGCCACGCGAGGCAAGAAGGCCGCTTCGGCCTGAGTGCCTCACTACTGGGACGGGGCCCAGGGACTCATCGGAATTCGGGGTGGCCACCCGGCTGACCGTGAGGTCGTCCGGGTGGTTACTGTTCAGTCACTTAGTTTCTGAGTGCTGACTGCACCCGATCCGGAGGCGCCCCATGACCTCGCTCGACCCTGTGCTCGACCAGGACGGCGTACGGCTCACCGTCGAAGACGCGGTCGCCACGGTGACGCTCACCAACCCGGCCAAGCGCAACGCCCAGTCTCCCGCTCTCTGGCGGGCGTTGACCGAGGCCGGACGGGTGCTGCCCGGCGATGTCCGGGTCGTGGTGCTCCGCGGCGAGGGCAAGTCCTTCTCCGCGGGTCTGGACCGGCAGGCGTTCACCCCCGAGGGCTTCGACGGCGAGCCGTCCTTCCTCGACATGGCGCGCGGCCCGGAGGCCGAGCTCGACGCGACCATCGCGGAGTACCAGGAGGCGTTCACCTGGTGGCGCCGCAACGACCTCGTGTCGATCGCGACCGTCCAGGGCCACGCCATCGGCGCCGGTTTCCAGCTCGCCCTCGCCTGCGACCTGCGGATCGTCGCCGAGGACGTGCAGTTCGCCATGCGCGAGACCAGCCTCGGTCTCGTCCCCGACCTCACGGGCACCCACCCCCTGGTGAACCTCGTGGGGTACGCCCGCGCGCTCGAGATCTGCGCCACCGGCCGCTTCGTGCACGCCGAGGAGGCCGAGCGCACGGGCCTCGCCAACCTCGTGGTCCCCGCCGACCAGCTCGACGGCGCCGCCCGCGACCTGGCCGCCGCACTCCTCGCCGCCCCGCGCGACGCCGTCGTGGAGACCAAGGCCCTGCTGAGCGGCGCGGTCTCCCGTACGTACGAGGAACAGCGCACCGCCGAGCGCGCCGCCCAGGGCCGCAGGCTGCGGGACCTGGCGGGCATCACCGACTGACGCTCCACGGGGGCCGGTCGGCTGCCGGACCGGGGCCGGGCCGTCACCGGCTGGCGGCTGCGGGGGCCGGGCCGGTCGCGGGCTCTCACCGGCTGTCGGACCGGCCGCCCCCGTCCCGCTCCACGACCTCGGTGACCAGCACCGACACCGGCAGCCGGTCAGCCGTCGCCGCCGACACCGCCGTGCGTACCGACCGGGCCACATCGAGCGCCCGGCGGTCCCCGGCCGTCGCCACCTCGACCCGGATATGGTCCTCGGCGGTGTGTACGGCGCTGCCGAGGACCCGGGTCAGCGAGACGACCCCCGGGACCGCCGCGGCCGCCTCTCCCGCGGGTCCGTCGGCCTGCGCGGCCGGGACCGGGGCGGCCGGTGCGGGCGGGGCCGTCACCTGTTCGGGCGCATCGGCGTCGAGCAATGCCGTCACCCGCAGGTCCACCTCGGCGACCTCCAGGCCGAGCCGGGCGGCCGCCGCCGTGACGAGCACCGTCCGCAGGGCCGCCGCCGCGTCGGGCAGCGGGCGGTCACCGGCGGCCCGGAACTCCGCCTCGATCCGCAGCGGCCCGGGCGGCAGGGCGCTCGGCGGCACCGGAGCCACGGAGGCCCCCGGCGGCTGCGACGACACCAGGGGCTGCGACGAAACCGGAGCCTCCCGAGACACCGACGCCCCCGCAGACACCGACGCCCCCGGAGACTCCGAGGGCTCCGGAGACACGGCGGGGCCCGTCACGCGCTCCCCGGCGGAGCCCGCCGTACGGCCCCCGGCAGATTCCGCGGCCACGCCCGCCGCAGGGCCCGTCGTACGGCCCCCGGCGGAACCCGCATCCACGCCCACCGCATGCCCCGCCCCCGCCGCTTCCTGCGGCCATGTCCCCGTGGCCTCCCGCGCCGGGCCGATCCGCAGCGTCCCCACCACCGCGCCCGGCCCGGTCGCCGCCCCGCGCAGCACCGAGGCCGCCGCCGTCTCCGCGATCCAGGTGCCTTCCCCGGGACCGCCCATGGGGAGCAGCCTGCCGAGGCCCAGCCGTTGCCGTACCGCAGCTGTCCATCCGTCGGCCCTCCGCGGGCCCCGCTCCGTCGTCATCACCCCAGCCTGCCGTATCCACGGCGCGGTACCGGGCAAGCGCACTTAACGTGGGCAAGGAAGTCCCAACCCTGTCCCGAAGGGAAGAGCGGCGATGACTGAGAACTCCCAGCGCAACAGCCCCGACAGTGGTTCCGGCGACGGCCGGGGCAAGTCCCTGAACAAGCGAGGCGGCGGCGATCCCGGTACCCGGGGCCGCACCACCATCGCCGACGGCGTCGTCGAGAAGATCGCCGGAATGGCCGCACGCGACGTGGTCGGCGTCCACGCGATGGGCAGCGGCCTGTCCCGGACCTTCGGCGCGGTCCGCGACCGGGTCCCCGGCGGCGGCAAGTCCGTCACCCGGGGGGTGAAGGCCGAGGTCGGCGAGTCCCAGGCGGCCCTCGACCTGGAGATCGTCGTCGACTACGGCGTGGCCATCTCCGACGTCGCCCGCGACGTACGCGAGAACGTCGTCACGGCGGTCGAGCGCATGACCGGCCTCGAGGTCGTCGAGGTCAACATCGCGGTCAGCGACGTCAAGCTGCCCGACGAGGACGACGACGATGACGACGATGACCAGCAGCGCGTCCAGTAGGTCCCGGGTTCCCCGCCGAAAGGCAGTTGGAGGAGAGAGACGATGAGCATGGCTGCGGTCGGTCTGCTGGCCGGCATGGCGCTCGGCTTCGCCGGGTATTTCGGCGGGTTCGGAGCATTCGTACTGGTGGCCGCGCTGGGCGCGGTCGGCTTCATCGCCGGCCGCTTCCTGGACGGTGACCTGGAACCCGGCGACTTCTTCCGGAGTCGCGAGCGCGGCGACCGACGACGGTGACCGCGGTGACCGGGCGGGTCGCCGCCGCCGAACGGGGCGAGACCCGGATCGCCGACCGGGTCGTCGCCAAGATCGCCGCGCAGGCGGCGAAGGAAGCCGTCGACGATCCGCCCGAGAACGGGGCCTCCCCGCGCGCCACGGTCACCGTGCACAACGACGCCGCCCGCGTGCGGGTCAGCCTGGAGCTCGGCTACCCCTGTGACATCGGCCGCCAGTGCGGTGCCGTACGGAGCCGGGTCGCCCAACGGGTGAAGACCCTGGCGGGCATGGAGGTGCCCGAGGTGGCCGTCCAGGTCGAGCGGCTGCACCCGGCGACGAGCGGAGCACAGGGGAGGATTCGATGACCGCACCCGACGGACCCGACGGGCCCAACGGCTCGACCCGCCGCATGCCCACGGTGGACCCGGCCGACGGCGCCCCGCACCCCCCGGGCCCCGGCGCGGGCCCGGCCGCCCACACACCGGTCCCCACCCTGGAGCAGGGCGGCGGCCGGGCGGGCCGCTTCTGGTCCGCCCGCCGGGTCCCGGCCGCCCTGCTGGCCCTGGTGCTCCTGGGCGCGGCGGGGCTGCTGCTCTACGACATCGCGGCCGTACGGACCGGGCAGTCGGCCATGCAGTGGCGGCGCTCCCTCGCCGACGGCCTCGCGGAGCGGCGGCTCGACGACGTCTGGGTGCTCGTCGGGGCGGGGGTCGCGGCGGCGATCGGCCTCTGGCTGCTCCTGCTCGCCCTCACCCCGGGCCTCCGCGACCTCCTGCCGATGCGCCGCGACCGCGCCGGTGTACGCGCCGGGCTCGACCGCACCGCCGCCGCGCTGGTCCTGCGGGACCGGGCCGTGGAGGTGCCCGGAGTGCAGTCCGTCCGGGTCCGGATGGGCCGGAACCGGGCGAAGGTGCGCGCGGTCTCCCATTTCCGGGAGCTCGACGACGTACGGAACGACCTGGACACCGTGCTGGCCACCGCCGTCCGGGAACTGGGCCTCGCGAAGCCGCCCGGCCTCTCCGTCCAGGTGCACCGACCCGCGAAGAAGGGATGAGCGGTATGCGCTCCACCGTCAACCGGGTCCTGCTGGCCCTGGCCGGACTCGTGCTGATCGCCGTGGGCGGAGCGGTGCTCGCCGTCGGTCTCGGCGCCTCCGTGCCGTCCTGGTGGCCCTGGGACGGCAAGGGCGATGTGCTGCTCAGCGCCGCCGACCGGGGCCGCTGGCGCGACGAGG